>CAZQFA010000027.1:0-3565 GCA_964592245.1 uncultured Pseudohongiella sp.
GCTCAACTCCAAGCTGCACTCTGTCGTTTTCTATTGCAGAAATAGTTGATTGGGGAATTCCGGATATTTGGGCCAGTTCGTTTTGACTTAGATCCTGCAGTTCCCCCAAGATCTTCACGGATTCTCCGACCGATACTTCAACATTTTGTTTGGCTAATCTGTAATCGTTCATATTACTTTCTCCGATAATCATGCGGAGGCCTCAATCAGCGCTGCATAGCGCCCTTGTTAATAGCCGGGTGGCGGCGCCACCTGTCCTGAAGGCCCGAGAGGGCCGATTGAACTATTTGTATAGGAGCTGCTTAGTTCTCGTAAATTGAATTCATAAAAATTCTGTGTAAATCCATCTTCTTCCATCTCACATACAAAAATTACTCTAGAACTTGGCAAAGACGATTTGCTTACCTGAATAATATACCTGCCTTCTCTAGATCGAAGGTCCGCAACAGCAATCATTTCGTTGTGCTCATCTAAAAGTTGTAACGATGCAAATTCAATAGTGCATTCCGAAAATGAACGGGGGTCGAATCTTATGCTGATGTGAGATTCATTTTCATAAAACGGCGAAATTTCAAATGAGTAACTTTCTTGCTCGTCCAAAGTTATCGAATCTATAAGATTCTGAATTATTATGTCTGCCTCAAGGGAGGAGCTGATTGAAAGAATCGCTAATACCAAAATATGTCGCATTCTTCGCTCCTTAACGCCCTTGTTAATGGGCTCGGCGTGAGCCGAGTCCATGATTGAACTGATTGTGATGTGTCGATTGGCACATTCCTTAGTCCAGGAGTTTGCTGAGTAAGCTAGCTATAACCAGCTTTTGTTTAGCCGCTGAATGCAAGTGAAGCAGGTACGAACCAAGGCAGAGCATGATGAGGCCATTAGATGTGCCAGCAATCAGTGAAACAGGTAGCGTGGTGGCGCTTACAGGGCTAAGTAGGGCGCTGAGGATTACAAAAACTATAATGCCGCCGCCAGCAAATATGAGTCCCCAGCCGGCTATCAGTTTCGTAACTGAAGAATCCATTGATTCAGATTCCTTTATTAAGTCCCGTGCATATCTCTTTTCTTCAAATGTGATCGAACTATTCATTGGTTCTCCTATCGCACAGTTGTATATCTAGACACATAACGCCCCTGTTAATGGGACGCGCCACGCAGTGGCGTGTCCCAATTGAAGTGATTGTTACGTGTCCTTGTCTTCGTTTTCTTCAATTTGGCTTAGTTTCTCGCGCAATAGCTTTTCCGCTTCATCTTTCGATATCAATTCGGACTTCCTGATGCATGTGCCTTGATCATACTGTTTCCCTCTAAGCCTAAAAGATACTCTTTTAATGTCTTTCGCTATTTCATTTAATCCCTGTTTTATTTGAGGATATTCGATGATGAAATTCTTAAGGACTTCCGCGCCTTTCAATCCAGCGAAGCCGCCAAGGGCGATTGCACTAATCTTGATCGTGAGCGGAATAGTTATAATTAAACAGCTATATTCAGAACTTATATCTCCTACACAAATGAAACTGGCGAAATTCTTTCGTTCAATTCCAAGTTCGAACTGTTCTTTGATTAAATTAATTAAATGAGTGAGTTCTTCCTGGCTCAGGTCGTGGTCGAGCTCAGCGGGCAATACAACAAGAATTGAAATACTTCCAATTGTTAGTTCATCGCCGCTATTGATCGTTCCTTCAGGTTCCACTTAGTTTCCCGTGTACACGTAACGCCCTTGTTAATGGGCGCTGCGCCAGCAGCGTCCATGATTGAACTGATTGTTAGCTGCCATTCCCGCGCATTGGATATACATGGTAGCGATGTGTATCTGTTTTTTGGATTATGACCTTATCACCAGCTGCCAGATCGTGAGCTTTGAAGAACTCTCCGACCCAGGATCGCTTTCTGAATATATTCTTATCACCAGCTATGTCTGTGAAGACGGGCTCGTTTATTCCGCTGTGAATTTCCAGTTCTAGTTCAGCCTTACTATCGATATTGGGGCCACCGATAGATTCTTTTGGGAAGAAATCTAAAACTCCAGTCAGATACAGATGATCGTTATTCAAATTTCCTTGAGTTAACTCTATTTCTACATACTTCACGGATGCACGGTGCTCCTTAGTGCAGCTAACGCCCTTGTTAATGGGCTCGGCGTAAGCCGAGTCCTTGATTGAACTGATTGTTAGGTAGCCAATTCACGAGATGGCGTTCCTTTAGAATCCGTTAGACCGCCTTTGAGCCAGTTATGTCATAAGCTGTGAAGCTTCTTTCCATAAGGCCGCAAGCTCGGGCTTGTTCGCGCCATGGCTCAATATGAGGGGCTACGAGATGCTTGGCCAAGCTTTCATGATCTGGCCATAATTCCGAAAACCGAATTAGCCCTGGATCAAACGGATCTTCAGCTATATCGTAAGCAATGCATCCATCATTTTTATATGTGTTTTTCACAAGATTTTCCAGATGTGGCATTACGTCCGCGACACGATTAGGAGGAAATCTCAATATTCCGAATACTGCAACATTTGGTTTCATTGTTTGATTCCTTGTTAATCGGGATTGCTCGATATTTAACTTGTCTACCTAACATTTGTATAGGGAGCCAGCCCCCTTTGTATTTGTGGTTCTCGTCAGTTTAGTGGCTAGGTATCTGAAATGAAAGCGTTTTTGGATTGCCTGCAAAATTTGCCCAAAACCTAACCGGGAAATCCCTGCTACTCGTTAGTGCGAGGTCCCATTAACATTGATAGGCGGTTTCCCCCTATCTCGGCGCTCCTTAGTTAGAACTTCCTGATTTTCCATCTAATTTTCTGATCAACCTTGGGGAAACCGAGCCTGGTCGACTGTTAGATTCGGGCTCGAACAGCGCATTTCCGGGAGTTTGGTCTAGAGTTTAATTGGAACCTAAATTGTGACGCTGTCAAGGAATGACGATGCCGAGCCAGTTTCTAAAGGAACTCAGTGGGGCCATGCGTCTGCGTGGCTACAGCCTCAAGACAGAAAAGACTTACTTGTTGTGGATCAAACGATTTATTTATTTCACCGGGCGCCGTCATCCTTCCGAAGTGCCAGTGGAAGAAATCGCTCGCTATCTGACGCATCTGGCGGTGGATTTTCACGTCACAGCCAATACACAGAAGGTCGCATTGAATGCGCTGGTATTTTTATTTGAAAAACACCTCAAGCGCGAAGTCGGGGATCTGGGTTTCAAACTGGCTTCCAAGCAGCGAAGCTTGCCCACGGTGCTGAGCAAGAACGAAGTGGCAGCCATTCTGGCGCAACTGGAAGGGCGCAATAAACTCATTATTCAGCTGATGTATGGTAGTGGGCTGCGCGTGAGCGAGGCGCTTGGATTGCGCATTCAGGACATTGATCTGGAGCGCTTGGCGCTGACCATCTTCGATGGCAAGGGGCGCAAGGATCGGCAAACTCTCCTCAGCAGCAAATTGCGGCTCGCGCTGCAGGATCAGATAGAAGTGGCGAAAGGCGTTCAGGCCCAAGATGTCGCCCTGGGGGTTGCACCTTCCATGACGCCGGCGCAGGCGCGCAAGTTTCCATCAGCGCATAGTTCGCCTGC
>CAZQFA010000027.1:3665-5596 GCA_964592245.1 uncultured Pseudohongiella sp.
GCCCACATAGAAACGGTTACGATCCATGGTGTCGACGCGGCGGCCGTTGCCGATGTCTTTTTCCAGGTTCAGGAACACTTCGTTATAGATGGCTGCGTACCAGCTGCCGGGAACAATCTCTGTACCGTTGAGCGGAATGTCAGCGAACAGGGCGTAGCGGAAGCGCGTGCGGAAATCCTGGTTGTCGACCCAGCGCTGCTCGGTGCGGAAGCGGTGGCGAATGTTGATCCAGTCGAACAGGCGCTGCGGGATCAGGGCTTCCTGGTAGACGCGGTTCTCGTTGCTGGTGTCATCGTTGTCATCACCGAAGGCGCCGGTGGTGATGTTGGCGATACCGAAGGTGAGAGTGGCGTTGAAATTTTCCGGCTGGTAAGTGACACCGCCGCGGATCAGTAATTGTTCCAGGTCGCCAATAAAATCCCAGTTACGGTGTTGTATATCGCCCTGCAAGCCCCAGCGGCTATCGGCAAAGCGCGTATTCCAGAAATACATGTACCAAGCGCCGGCCTGGTCTTCGTCCACCTGCGCGGCGGCCGGCGTGGCGGCGACGCCAAGCAGCACAAACATTGCAAGCAGAAGGCTGCTGAGTGTTCCGGCGCCAGCGCGAAATAAATGGCTGGTGTTGATTACATAACGGGGTAGTACGCGGTTGGACATGGGTGTGACTTCCTTGGTTGCTAAACTTCTCTACAGACATGCTCCAGTGACGGCGGGGTGTCCGCTGCGCAGACAGTGGGGTCGCTGACACGAGCCCTACCTTACGTTATTGGCCGCGGTTTGTAAGGCAACAGGTCGTGCCCGGATGGCAACAGGTCGCAAGTCCGCCCGTGTGGTGAGTCAGCAAGCTAAGACGAGCTATGAGAGGAAGTCGCGCGGTTCAGACGATGTGGCCGATCCAGCGGCCACCGAGGGTGACGCCGCTCCATAACAGCAGTGAGGTGGCGCCAATTATTTTTAGCTGTCTGGGCGTGGTGGGAGTGCTGTCCCAGTCATCCACGTTGCGGTACACGCGGAAGTGGAAGTAGGCCATGTTCAGGCCGGCCAGTGCCATGAGTCCCATCTTCCACTGCATGGCCGGATTGCCAACGTGAGAGGAGGCACGGGTGATGAACATGCCGAGCCCGGTGATGAGCGAGACGGCAAAGGCGCCCCAGGTCCACGGGATCAGTTCCTTGTTAAGCACGCGCACGGAGTGCTGCATGGCGGTGAGCCCGAGCAGGCGCAGGTCGACCCAGAGGATGCTGCCGACCACCAGTGAGATGGCAATGACGTGCACGGTCTCGATCAGCGGGAACCAGTTGGTGGCAGCAATGACTTGCGACAGCGGCCAGTTCTCGATGGTCAGCCAGAGAGTCACTTGCGGGCCAGCGTCAAACGCTTCCATACTCCACAGCGGGTATTCGATGTACTCCAGATAGGCAATCCAGCGTCCGGCGGTGCAGACCATGATCCACAGCAGCAGGGAGATGATAGCCAGTGCTGTGCCCAGTGTGCGCCTTTCCAGCTCATCCCAGTAACCCGGGTGACGCTTTTGCTGGTGAAACAGAAAGGCGGTGATGAGTACGACGGGTACAAGGAAAGCCAGCTTCCACAGGAACACGGGATTATTGAAGTAGCGTGCCGGGCGGCCAAAGACGAAAAAGGAACCGGAGATCACATTGCTTGCCAGTGCGCACCAGAACCAGGGTCGGCAACGGCTGATCAGCATGTCCAGCGTGTGCGAGGGCAGGGCCAATCGCAGCAGGCGCAAGCTGATAAGTACTGCTGTCCCCATGACGACTGCAATGCCGAGAATGTGCACGGTTTGAATAATCGGCGGAAAGCCGGGGATATTGTTCAGGGCCCAGAGGGCGCCGTGTTGCAAGAAACTGTCGTTGAGCAGGTCAATCAGGGGCTGCATGGCCACCTCTTTTTATTTTTTAGAGTTATCA
>CAZQFA010000027.1:5696-9075 GCA_964592245.1 uncultured Pseudohongiella sp.
ATAGAAACTAATAATAAAAACTACAGCGTTTATCGGCAGTGACACCAGGCAACTTTCAACTCACAGCGGGGACTGCTGCAGCGTCGCATATTTGTACTGCCGGGTGGCGATCAAGCTGCGTATCGCGCCGGGCAGTCAGGGTTTGTAGAGTATGCCGGAAAGCACTGGCACAGCAAAATACAATCGCCATATAGCCCTTGCTCAATCAGGCCCTGAGTAGTCGAGTTTCAATATCTGCACGATTCAGGAATTGCTGCGCCACGGCGATAGCGTCGCGGCGCCAATTCGCACACGTCATTGGCAGGTCCTGCGCTGCCAGAAAAAACCTCCGGATCAGCTCTGCCACCGTTTCCGCAAGGTGAATGAAAGGCGGATCAGTTGCCAGATACTACCGATTCTCTATACTGCTTCTACGCCCACCGGTTATAGAACCGCATTATTACTGATCTGTCTGTTTATTCTGTTAATAACTTATTCTTTTAATAAAGAGGAACACCTGATGAAAAAGACTCTGCTTGGAATTTCCACCGCTTTGATCCTCGCTGCCTCGGGCGCCTATGCTCAGGAAGAGATGGACCACAAGGCTGAAGCCCTGTCACACGCCACGATGTCCAAAACCCATGCTGATATGGACCATGCGGAAGTCGCCTTGCAACACGCAAATGTTGCCATGACCCATGCCACGGCTGTTGATCAGTCAGAAGAAAGCGTCAAGGCACACATGGGGCAGGCGATCATGCATATGCAGCAGGCTATTGATCATGCCGGCATGGGCCATGCGTCAGTCTCTGGCACACACATGGAACAGGCCATTGCTCACATGAACATGATTGAGTGAAGAGTTTAATCCGCAAGGATTGAAGCAATGGTGACGATGAAGAATCCGGCTCGCTACCAAGCGGGCCGGATTTTTTTATGGAGCTTGCCAGACCGCGCGTCACGCAATGCGTTGACGCATCCGGCGTCAAACCTTAACTACGCGTGCCCTTGATGAACACGACTTTCATCAGGACCAGGCCGGCGAACATCAGCATCGAGGCGATACCGGTGATTGGGCCCAGCACTTGCGGACTAGCCAGTCCACCGTAGATCCCGAACAGACCGGCAAACATGATGATAGAACCGACCAGATGCAGGTAATACTGGGCGGTGACCATGCCCCCTGCAGCGCCCGGTAACCAGAGCTTGTAAAGGATGCCGTACAGTGTCGACACCACAAACCCCACCAGCATGATATGGGTATGCGTGACGAACTGGACATGATTCTCCGTCATGGCCATGTACAGACCCAGCAATAATCCCACTACCGCAAATCCCAATCCCAACAATACATAGCGCTTATCCACACTCATTCTCCTTAAGTGAATCCGGCTGCGCCTGCCTGGTCTTTTGCCAGGTGCGTAAGCCTGCTGTGGTTATCGCTCGATTTTGGGATTTTTTTACACTCAGAACCCCTTGTCGGTGACCGCGCCTTCCGAGGCGGAAGCCACCTGGGCGGCGTACTTGGCCAGCACACCGCGGGTATAACGTGGTTTGGGTTGTTGCCAGTTTTTCAGGCGGGCGGCGATTTCTTCATCGCTGAGCTCGAGAGTCACGGTATTGGCCTCGGCATCGATGGCGATACGATCGCCGTCCTGCACGATGGCGATGGGGCCGCCGTCGAACGCTTCCGGGGTGACGTGACCCACCACGAAGCCGTGTGAACCGCCGGAGAAGCGGCCGTCGGTGATAAGCGCCACGCTCTCACCCAGTCCGGCACCCATGATGGCAGCAGTGGGCGAGAGCATCTCGCGCATGCCGGGTGCACCTTTCGGGCCCTCGTAGCGGATGACCAGCACGTCGTCTTTGACCACGGTGCCGTTGAGGATGCCTTTCAGGCAGTCTTCTTCGGATTCGAAGACGCGGGCATTGCCGGTGAAGGCCAGACCTTCCTTGCCGGTGATCTTGGCCACGGCGCCGGTAGGGGCGAGGTTGCCGCGCAGAATGCGCAGGTGGCTGTCTTTTTTGATGGGGTTATCGAAGGGGCGAATGATGTCCTGGCCCTCGGGGTAGGGGGTCACAGAGGCCAGATTCTCCGCCAGGGTCTGGCCGGTGACGGTCATGCAGGAGCCGTCCAGCATGCCGGCATCCAGCATGCGCTTCATCAGCGGCTGGATGCCGCCGATCTTGATCAGCTCGCTCATCAGGTATTTGCCGCTGGGCTTGAGGTCGGCCAGCATGGGCACGTCTTTGCCGAGGCGGGTGAAATCATCCAGTGCCAGCTCGACACCGATGCTGTGGGCCATGGCTAACAGGTGTAATACGGCATTGGTGGAACCGCCCAGAGCAATGGTGACCTTGATGGCATTTTCGAATGCTGCCCGGGTCATGATGTCGGACGGCTTAATGTCCCGTTCCACCAGCGTCATGATGGCCTCGCCGGCGCTGAGGCAGTCCTGTTCCTTTTCCGCCGAGATGGCGTCCTGGGCCGAGCTGTTGGGCAGGCTCATGCCCATGGCCTCAATGGCCGAGGCCATGGTATTGGCGGTGTACATGCCGCCGCAGGAGCCGGGGCCGGGAATGGCGGTTTCCTCGACTTCTTTCAGTTCGATATCCGAAACCTTTCCAGCAGCATGGCCGCCCACGGCTTCAAACACGGAAATCACATTGGTGTGGTTGGGGCCCGGCTGGATGGTACCGCCATAGATGAAAATGGACGGGCGATTGAGGCGGGCGATGCCCATGAGCAACCCCGGCATGTTCTTGTCACAACCGCCGATGGCGATGATGGCGTCGTGGCCCATGCAGCCGGACACGGTCTCGACGCTGTCGGCGATCACTTCCCGCGAGACCAGTGAATACTTCATGCCCTCGGTGCCCATGGAGATGCCGTCGGAGATGGTCAGCACGTTGTAGATAATGCCCTTGCCACCGGCCGCATCGGCGCCCTTGTTGACGTCTTCGGCCAGCTTGTTGATGTGCATATTGCAGGGGGTGACCATGGACCAGGTGGAGGCAATGCCGATCTGCGGCTTCTTGAAGTCCGCATCCTCAAAGCCGACGGCGCGCAGCATGGCGCGACTGGGTGCATGTTCCACGCCGTCAACGACCTTCCTGGAATGTTTTCGTAAGTCTTTGTCGGTCATAATAATTCTGCTATCTCTTAAGAAATTGCTTTAAGTGTGAGAAGTGTCATTTTTGTGCTGATCGGGAGTCCTAATGTAACGCACTGGGCGCTCCGCCGCATTGCTCTTATCGTCGTCGCTGATCTGGGCTATATTCGGGGGCGCGCGATGGCAGGGACTGGCGATTGCGTACAAAGAGAAGCTGCACACACTGCTCCGCAAAGATAAATAATTAGCCCGAAGAAAGAGCGGACAGAGAGATCGGATAGGAAAGA
>CAZQFA010000027.1:9175-13169 GCA_964592245.1 uncultured Pseudohongiella sp.
CTCAAGTACTGGCACGCCGATGTGGACAGCAACCCCTGGGCGGTGAGCACCGGTGCACCCGCGGTTTGGGACAACAAGGTTTTCGTGCCGGTGTCTTCCATGGAAGTGGCCGGCGCCGGCAACCCGGATCACAGCTGCTGTACTTTCCGTGGCAATGTCGCAGCGCTGGATCTGGTCACTGGCGAGATGCTGTGGCACACCTACATCATGGACGAGGCCAGTGAAGTGGGTACCAACAGTGTCGGCAACCCGGTGTTGGCCCCTTCAGGCGGGCCGATCTGGGGATCGGCCACGGTCGATCCACAAAACCGGCGCGTCTATGCCGGCTCGGGGCAAAACTATTCGCGCCCGGCCAGCCTGAGCTCAGATGCGGTACTGGCCTTCGATGCCGACTCTGGTGAGCTGATGTGGGTCAACCAGACCACGGCCAATGACGCCTTTACCATGGCCTGCACATTGTCCGCCGAGCACCCGAACTGCCCGGAACCGGGCCCGGATGTGGACATTGGAGCGCCGATCCTGACGACCACGCTGTCGAACGGGCAGGACATCGTTGTTGCCGGCACCAAGGGGGCCATGGTTTACGGGCTCGATCCCCATAACGACGGTGAGATTCTCTGGTCTACCCGCGTCGGTCGCGGCAGCGCCCTGGGTGGCGTGCACTGGGGCATGACCTTTGTCGGTGACATCGTCTATGTGCCCATATCCGATCGTATTCCCGGTGGTGACAGCGAACCGCAGCCGGGCCTGCATGCCATTGATATGAAAACCGGCGAGGTGCTGTGGTATGCGCCGGCACCGGAGCGCTGTGCCGGTACTGGAGCAGGGCCGCGGTGCTCGAATGCCTATTCAGGACCCGTCACCGCCAGTGACGATTTGCTGCTCACCGGCGCCCTCAACGGCTACCTGTTTGCCCATGATCGGGCCACCGGCGAGTTGGTCTGGGAGCTGGACACGAAAACCAGCTACGAGACCGTCAATAATGTGCCAGCGGAGGGCGGTGCCATCGATGCCACCGGGCCAGTGCTGAGCGGCGATTACATGGTGGTGAATTCCGGCTACGCGCAGTTTGGCCAGCTCGGCGGCAACGCCATGATCGTCTATAAACTGCCTTGAGAAATCGCCTTATCCAGCATTAAGTAAGTGCTGTAAGCCATTGAAATATAAACTTTATAAAGTGGTTTCCAGCGCTCACATTGCGCGCAAACAGATGTTGCGGGCAATGCGGCTAGCAAGCCTGTTCGGGCATTTCCGGGCACAGTCCGGGCACAGTCCGGGCACAGTAAGTACAGCCCCGTTGCCTGATTGAATTCCTCGCAGGCGCAATCTTTTCTCGTCCCATGACGTTTCTCTGACGGCAGTTTTTGGCCCGTCGCTTATTTGCTGATAGCGTCCGAAAACGGCCAGTTTTTCTTCGCAATCGGCGTATGATGGCAGCCACTGTTATTCGTTTTTTACGCTGTGAGCGACTGATGCTACTCAACCCCGACGACTATGAAGCGGCACGCCAGTGTCGCGACCCGCGCTTCGACGGTCGCTTTTTCGTCGGCGTGCTTACCACGGGTATCTATTGTCGGCCGGTTTGCCCGGTGCGCATTCCCAAAAAAGAGAATATTCAGCTCTACGAGTCGGCGGCGGCAGCAGCCGCGGCCGGATTTCGTCCCTGCCTGCGCTGCCGTCCCGAGAGCTCGCCGGGCACGCCGGCCTGGACCGGCGCCTCATGGAAAGTTTCCCGGGCGCTGCAGCTGATCGATCAGGGCTTTCTTGATACGGCCAGCGTGGAGGAGTTGGCAAGTCAGCTGGAAGTTGGCGCCCGGCAGTTGCACCGCCTGTTTCAGAAGCATCTGGGTGCCTCGCCGGTGGAAGTGGCGCAGACCCGGCGCCTGCATTTTGGCAAGAAACTCATCGATGAGACGCGTCTGCCGCTGGCCGATGTCTGTTTCGCCGCCGGTTTCGGCAGCATCCGCCGCTTCAATGCCGTATTTCAGGCCACCTACGGTCGCTCACCACGCGAGTTGCGCCTGCGCAAGCAAAGCCAGCGCGCCAGTCGCCACGAGCGCATCAATCTGACGCTGGACTACCGGCCGCCACTGGACTGGCAGGCCATGCTGGCATTTCTGGCGTACCGGGCGATTCCCGGTGCCGAGGTGGTCGGTGACACGTACTATGCGCGCACGTTTCGCATTGGCGATTGCTGTGGCGACTTTAAGGTACAGTTCCTGACCGACAGGCCGCAAGCCGAAGTCTCCATCCGGCTGGCCGACAGCCGCTACCTGTTCCAGGTGGTGGACCGCATTCGTACTCTGTTTGACCTGCGTGCGGACAGTGACCACATCGATCGCAGTCTGGCCAATGACAAAGTGTTAGGTCCGGCCGTGAAACGCTTCCCCGGAACCCGGGTGCCGGGCTGCTGGGACGGTCTGGAGGTGGCGGTGCGTGCCATTCTCGGTCAGCAGGTGACGGTCAAGGCAGCATCGACTCTGGTGGCGCGGCTGGTCGACAAATTCGGTGAGCGCTATGACAGCGATTTGCCCGGATTGACGCATGTGTTTCCCGAAGCCAGCGTTTTAAGCAGTGCCGACATGCAGGGGCTGGGCATCGTCGGTCAGCGTATCGCAGCAATTCAGACACTGGCCGGACAAGTGGCTGCACAGTCGCTACACATTGATTGCTCGGTTCCCACGCAACAGTTCGTCAATCAGGTGTGCGCGATCAAGGGCATCGGCGACTGGACCGCCCATTACATCGCCATGCGCGCGCTGAATGACCCCAATGCCTTTCCCTACAGCGACCTTATTCTGCTGCGGGCGGCAGCGCCGCCGGGCAAGCCGCTGACGCCGAAACAACTGCTGGCGCTGTCAGAACAGTGGCAGCCCTGGCGCGCTTACGCGGTGATCCTGCTGTGGCGGCTTTACGCGTATCAACAATCACAAGGTGCTTCATGACTACTTACTACACGTATCAATCCAGTCCGATCGGTAAATTGCTGTTGGCCGGTGACGGTGATGCTCTGCAATTACTCGGCTTCCCCAGCGGCTCTATGGCCCGCGCCCATGAACCGGAGTGGACGCTGGATGCAGCGCCGTTTCGTGATGTCTCCCGGCAGCTGGACAGTTACTTCGCCGGGGAGCTTCAACAATTCGACTTGCCGTTGGCGCCCCAGGGCACCGCCTTTCAGCAGCAGGTGTGGTCGGCACTACTGGAGATTCCCTATGCCGAAACCTGGAGCTATGGCGAACTGGCGCAGCACATCGGCAAACCCAACGCCTCACGGGCGGTGGGAGCGGCCAATGGTGTCAACCCGATCCCCATTATTATTCCCTGTCACCGGGTGATCGGTGCCAACGGCAAACTCACCGGCTTTGGCGGTGGCTTGCCGACCAAACAGTTTCTGTTGCAGTTGGAAGTAGGGCAACGCAGTCCGGGATTGCCGCTGGAATAGCTTCCCGGTGAACCGCAGCTGGAGTTTGTCTTTCGGGTGTAGCTGTGGAACTACTGGCCGATTTGCGGGTCGCAGTTGTTATGCCCGCACGTCCGATGACCCTACCACTGGCCGCCAAAAACAATATTACCGCTGTGTCTGTGGCATTGAGTGTGTTGCTGCACGTGGCGATGATTGCCTGGTTGATTCGCGCTGCCGGTAACGAGGATGTCACCCGCAACAACGCAAGAGAACAACCATCTCCAGCGATCCGCATCGGCTTGCTGCCAGGCAACCCGCAAGCGTCACCAGTCGAATCGGCAAATGACGCGCCTGTGCCAAGCGTAACAGAGAATGCGGCTACCGCAACGGCAAGCGAAGTGGAGGTAGCCGATACGCCGATCGCTAACACGACATCGCCTCCTGATTCGCTTGCCGATGATGCCGGTTCGAATGAACGGTCGGACCCTCCGGTTCCTGCCGATTCAGACGCGCCTGTTAATACGCCAGGCAGTTCCGTGGTTACAGTGCCGCAACTGGCATTGCCTGTGCCAGCTCCGCCGACGCAACAAT
>CAZQFA010000027.1:13269-24588 GCA_964592245.1 uncultured Pseudohongiella sp.
GCAACAATGGCGTTTGTCGCAAGAGACGTCGGCCTTTACTACAGACTGTAATCGTTATCAGGAACGTTCACAGGTTCTGGCCTGCGAGCAGGGTGACGGAGCAGATGAAACAAGTCTGGCAAGCGGTATGAACGGTCAAAGTGCTTTGCGACAACAAATCTATAATGCCTTGCTGCCCGCTCAGGCATTACCGATTGATCGCAGTAATACGCGCGTATTGGCGCAGGAAGTGGATGCGTTGATCTCGCGTTTGCAGTTACATGAACTTCCAGCTGATGTGCAGGGTTATGTGGTGCAGGAACTGGAAGCTCGGCTGTCGCTGGAAAGTAATACTGGTAATCGCACACAGGAAACCATGGAGCGAATGGTGGACAACAGCGACGCCGCGCAGCAGGCGCGACGGGTACTGGGTGATGCCTGGGTGCAGCAACAACTACGTAATCGACAACGTTGATCACTGCGTATTTTTGCATCGTTGCAGTATTACTGACGACAAGCAATCGCTACGAAGCACCCGCCCGAATCAAGCCGGCAAAAAGTAATTTGCATTTGTGACTGGCAGTTCTACAGGAATTGGTTTTATAATGCCGCGTCCTCAACACAGGAGTGCACGCCCGATGATAGTCTTTGAACGCCTACGACTGCCGAGTTCTCTGGTCTGACCAGCAGCGGTTATCGCGCACTGCTTTTCGCAATCTCTTTCTAAGTTTTTTCCGTAACGCACATCACTCTGTTTGTGCGCGCGGTAATTAGAACACCCCGCCCGACAACTGTTGTCTGAATACTGAACTCAGGCCGTCATTCCCTTTATGACTTCGTACAGCATTCGCTTTGCTGTGCCTGACTATTTCTCGTGTTTGGAAAACTGACAAATGACAGTAGCAATAAAAATCAAAAGCGCCTGGCAACTCTTCAAGGATGCGTTGGCAGGTGATACAGAACTGAATTACACCGAAGGTTCCATCGCGCGGGTGACGATTCTGCTGGCCATTCCCATGATTCTGGAAATGGCGATGGAGTCGGTGTTCGCCATCGTCGATATTTTCTTCGTCGCCGGACTCGGCACTGAAGCGGTAGCCACTGTTGGCTTGACCGAGGCAATGATCACCTTGCTCTATGCCGTGGCCATTGGTCTCAGCATGGGCACCACTGCCATGGTGGCGCGTCGCATTGGTGAAAAGAATCGGCAAGCAGCATCATTGGCGGCCGGGCAGGCCATCTGGATCGGCGTGGCGGTGTCTGTCACCGTCGGCTTGATCGGCATCTTTTTCGCACCGCAACTGCTGACTTTAATGGGGGCAGATGCCACCGTTATCGATGTTGGTGAAAACTACACGCGCATCATGTTCGCGGGTTGTTTCAGTATTCTCTTTTTGTACCTGATCAACTCCATCTTTCGTGGTGCCGGTGATGCCAACATCGCCATGCGCGCGCTGATTCTCGCCAACAGCATCAACATCGTCCTTGATCCCTGTCTGATCTATGGCTGGGGTCCGTTTCCGGAGTTGGGACTGACCGGTGCCGCCGTGGCGACCAATATCGGCCGCAGTGTCGGCGTGCTCTATGGATTGTATTACCTGTGTGGTGCCGGCGGTCGCATTCGCCTGCACTGGCACGACATGGGTATCAAGCTGGGGCTGATCTGGGCCTTGTTGCGTATATCGGCCGGCGGCATCGCCCAGTTTCTGGTGGCGACCGCCAGTTGGGTGTTCCTGATGCAGATCGTCGCCGGGTTTGGCAGCGCTGCCGTGGCCGGTTATACCATTGCCGTGCGTATCGTCATGTTCTCCATGCTGCCGGCCTGGGGCCTGTCCAATGCCGCGGCGACGCTGGTGGGACAGAATCTGGGTGCCGGCCTGAAGGACCGAGCCGAGCGCACCGTCTGGCACATTGCTCGCTACAATGCCTATTACATGGGCCTGGCGGCACTGATCATGCTGTTCTACACGGACAGGATTGCCTTGTTCTTTACGGCTGATGAGGCAGCGCTTGGCTATGCCGTGCAGAGCCTGAGCGTGTTCGCCTATGGCTACGTCTTCTGGGGCTTTGGCATGGCCATTATTCAGGCGTTCAACGGCGCCGGAGACACCATGGCGCCGACCTGGATCAATGTCTTCTGTTTCTGGCTGATACAGGTGCCACTGGCTTATCTGCTGGCGTTGACGCTGGAGATCGGGCCGCTCGGGGTTTTCTGGGCCGTGTTTGTTTCCGAGGTGCTCGCTGGTATAGTAGGCGTCGCTTTTTTTATGCGCGGCAAATGGAAAGAACGCGAGGTTTAATGCGGTTTTATGCTCAGTAGCCAACAACAGATTATCACCTTCACCCAGTCCTGGCTGGAAGCCGATAAATCGGTGTGGCTGTGTACCATTCTCAAGACCTGGGGCTCATCACCGCGTCCGGTAGGGGCCATGATGGCCTGCACGCTGGACGGCGAGCTGGTGGGTTCCATTTCGGGCGGCTGTATCGAGGAAGATTTTCTCGAACAGCTGCGCGATGGCAGCTTGAAAGAACAGTACATGGCTGAAGGCAACAAGCCCTTCAAGGTGCGCTATGGCATGACCGAAGAGGAACAGGCGCGCCTGCGTCTGCCCTGTGGCGGTCAGTTGCATGTGCTGTTGGAATTTATCGAGCCAACGGAAGCCAACCGTGCCGTCTTCACTCGCCTGCGCAGCGATCTGGAGAATCACACCAGCACCAGCCGTGTCGTCGATCTGGAAACCGGTGCGATCACTGCTAGCGATGCCAGCAGTGAGGAAGCCGTCATCATCGACGGTGATACCATGACGCACAGTCTGTCGCCGATGTATCGGCTGTTGTTACTGGGTGCCGGCGACGTTGCCAAGTATGTGGCAGAGATGGCGCTGGCGCTTGAGTACGATGTCACCCTGTGCGACCCGCGACCGAAGTATCTCGACAACTGGTTCGTCGAAGGCGTGGAGACCACTTCGCGCTTGCCCGACGATGTAGTGCGTGATCGCTTCAGCAATCCTTACAGTGGCATTATCGCCCTGGCCCATGATCCGCGAGTGGACGACATGGCACTTATGGAAGCATTAAAGACCGATGCCTTCTATGTCGGTGCCATGGGTTCGGAGCGTACCTCGGCGGCACGCCGTGAACGTCTGCCGGAACTCGGCCTGAGCAAAGACGAGATCGCTGAGCTGCATGCGCCAATCGGTTTTCAGATCGACAGCAAGACGCCTGCCGAGATTGCCATCGCCATCATGGCTGAGGTCACTGCCGTGCGTCATGGCATTACTGTCGATTAACTGAGTGATGTCTGTCGGTGGGCGGGGCAGCAAACAATCCCGCTCGCCATTGTCTGCCTGATTTAATTCTTCTTTTTCTGAGTTTTAAAAAGATTTCTCTGCGTCCAGAGCTCGCTCTTTTCCTTTTCTTTCGTTACCTTTCCTCTCCTTTCATTTCCTTTCATTTCCTTCCCGTATTCATGGCGACCTTCGCCGTCACGTAATTTTCATACTGTCGTCATATTCCCGCAGTAGGCTGTCGCGTTCTTACAATACTGGGATTAACAATACTGGGTTTAACAACAGTGCCAACGGAATATAGAGGAACAAGATGGTCGAACGTCAGTTAACTTCGCTGTCAATTGTGACAGGTAAAACCCCGGCGCTAGCAGTAATGCTGTTGGCGATGTTTTTGACAGCTTGCGCGAACGAGGGACCGGCACCGGCACCTCCACAGGCAGTCTCGGTGTTTCCCTTGCTGGAAACAGAACCGGTCAGCAGCACTGGCGACGCCGCCGACGATCCGGCCATCTGGGTACATGGCAGTGATCCGGAAGCCAGTCGCGTGCTGGGTACGGACAAGGATTTCGGCGTCGAAGTCTACGATCTGGACGGTCAGCGCGTGCAGGTGATCGCCGCCGGTCTGACCAACAACATCGACTTGCGCTATCTGGACAATGATCAGAACTGGTCGGCGCTGGCAGCGGCGAGTAATCGCTCGGCCAATACCATCAGTCTGTTTCTCATCAGCCATGAAGGACACCTCACCTGGTTGCAAGACAGTGAAATCGTTACCGGTCTCGGTGAGCCCTACGGGCTTTGCATGTTCAAAAATGCACAGGGACTGCAGGTGTTTGTGAACGATACTGATGGCAGTTATCAACAATGGGGTTTGCAACTACACGCACCTGCTAACTCAGATCTGCCGCATGTGCAGGCAACGTTATTGCGGGAGTTCGCGGTACCCAGTCAGCCGGAAGGCTGTGTCGCTGATGATGCCAACGAGCGTTTGTTTGTGGGCGTCGAAGCCGAAGGCGTACGTACTTTGAACGCCAACCAGCAGGCATCGACCGCAATGACGACGCTGGTGGATATCGACGGCACGATTCTGTATGCCGATGTGGAAGGCATGTCTTTGTACATCGCTGGCGAGGCTGGCTATCTGGTTGTATCCAGTCAGGGCAACTACAGTTACGCTGTTTACGACCGCTTACCGCCGCATGACTATCGCGGCAGTTTTGTTATCAGTGACCTGAGTGATGGCTCGCTGGATGGCGCCGGAGAGACCGACGGGCTTGATGTCAGCAGTGCATTTCTCGGTACGCGATTTGCCGATGGTCTGCTGGTGGTTCAGGATGGAATCAATACACTGCCGACAGCGGCGCAGAATTTCAAATATATTCCCTGGTCACGCGTTGCTGACGCACTGGGGCTGTAGTTGTGATTATCCGGTTTTAGTTTTGTCGCTTTGACTCTGTAAGAAGTCTCTTGCAAGCGCATTGCAAGCAACTCATTTGCTGAATGCAACCTAACATTTATTCCCCGCCATGGCTGGCTGCGAGCGATCCGTAGCCAGCCTGCTTTAAATAAAAATGTCATCTCACGGTAGTAATTCTGTAACGGCAGCGTCACAGAGCTGACGTAATGTGTGGCCACAATTTTTACTATCCTTGGGGAAAAATAAATGAGAGCACAGTTCACCAAAAACAGTCTCGCATTGGCCATCGGAATGGCACTGGTTACCACCACGCACGCGCAAGACAACATTGAAGAAATCACGGTTACTGGCAGCCGCGCCAGTTTACAAAGCGCCATTCAAAAACAGCGCGCTTCCGATAAAGTCGTCGGTGTAATTGATTCGGATGCCCTTGGTAATTTCGCTGATATTAACGTCGCCGAATCGCTGCGTCGCATCTCCGGCATCATGGTCGAGAACGACCAGGGCGAAGGCCGTTACGTGTCAGTGCGCGGTATGAACACAGATCTCAATGCCATGACCATCAATGGTGTGAGCACGGCGGCTCCTGAAGACCGTCGCGGCATTATCCTCGACGGTGTGCCTTCTGACTTGCTCGACAGCATGACTGTGTACAAGACCCTGACCCCGAATCTGGACGCTGACACCATCGGCGGTGCCATCGATCTGGAAACCATTACGGCGTTCTCCTACGACGACATGTTTGTGCGTTTGAAAGCCGAAACCTCCTATAACGAGCTGACTCATGACGGCAGCAACCCGAAACTGGCAGCGACCTTTGCCAATCGCTGGGACGTGACCGGCGGTGAGTTTGGGGCGGCGCTGGTATTGAGTGATCAGGAACGTCGCATCATCTCGCACAACAACGAGAACGGTGGCTGGAGTGAAACGGCGCCCAATGACGACTATGAAATGCGCTTTTACGACCTGACCCGCAAACGCGAGGGTGTGGTGTTGGCGCTGGACTATCAAACTGACTCCGGTAACAACTATTTCGCGCACGTGTTCCACAACGAATACTCGGACAAGGAATGGCGTGCCAAGTGGGAAACTCGCGATGGTCTGGAAGATAACGACCCGGTCGTGAATGGTGCTGTTTACAGCTACGCCGACAGCAAAGTCGATACCGAAGGGCGCAACCGCACAGAGGTGCGCGAGATTACTTCATTGCGACTGGGCGCGAGTTTGCAATTAAACACGCGTAATCGCATGGATGTGGAATTCTTCACTTCGGAAGCCGAGCAAAACGACGGCGACAATCAGGCTGTGATCTTCCGCAGCGATACGGTGGATTCCCCGATTACCTATGACAACAGCGATCCGAAAAAACCTGTGGTGACCTTCGATTCGGCCTTCTACGATCCGGCCAACTTCACGCTCAATGCACTGGAGCGCGAGTTCACTCTCAATACGGACGAAGATGTGGGCGGCAAGATTGATGTCTACTTCGACCTGAACAGCAATACCCAGGCGCAGTACGGTGTTAAATTGCGCCAGCGCGAAAAGCTCAACAGTTTGATTTTCTGCGCCTATGAGCCTGTGTCTGACATCCTGCTCAGCAGCGTCAATTACACCACGGCAGAAAATTTCTTCAATTCGGCGAGTGGACCGACACCCACCTTTGACCAAGTCAAAGGCTTCAACAGCCAGTTGGGCAATGGCACTTCACCATTGTCCGATGGCACGTCCTGTCAGAGCCCGGGCACACAGTTTGAGCTCAGTGGTGACGAAGATGAAGAATCCATTCCGGCAGACTGGGTGACCGAAGAAGATGTGTTGGCTGCCTACGCCATGGCCACCACCACAGTGGGGGAAGCCACATGGGTGTATGGATTGCGCTATGAAGACACCGACACCACGTACCACGGCAAGGCCTTTGATGGTGGTTTCGCCGGCTTCACGCGCTTTGAAAACAACTACGATTTCTTCGCGCCATCACTGAACGTGAAATACAACTTGGCCGACAATCAGGTTATGCGCGCCGGTATCTTCCGCTCACTGGTGCGCCCGGGCTTTCAGGAATCCAACGCCGGCGCCATCGTCGATACGGAAGACAACGAGATCGAGGGCGGTAATCCGAATCTGGAAGCCACAACGGCATGGAACTTTGATCTGACTTACGAGTTCTACATGAGCGACCTGACTTTTGTCGGTGTCGGTGCTTTCTACAAAGCAATCGACGATGCCATCGTCGAAGTGGAGTCGACGGATACCTTGTTCCGCGGTCAGCTCTACGATGTGGCAGGTACCTTTATCAATACTGACAGCGCCGACATTCGTGGTCTGGAATTCACCTATCAGACTGCGTGGAGTAATGGTCTGCTGTTTGTTGCCAACTACACCTTCTCGGACGGCGAGACAGACCTGCCAGCCGATTCCGTCAGTGGTCAACGCACAGTGCCGTTCTTCAAACAATCCAAGCACACCGGCAACCTGTCGATTGGCTACAATCGCGAGTCCTGGGATGTGCGTCTGGCGGCCAACTACCGCAGCAGCTATCTGGATGAGATTGGCGGCGAGCCACTGGCAGATCGCTATACCGATGACTTTGTGCAGGTGGATCTGACCGCACGCTATAACATCAACGAGAACGTCATGGTGACTGCCGAGGCGATCAATCTGAACGACGCGCCGGAGTATTACTACTTTGGTAATACGTCCCGTCTGTCGCAGTACGATGAATACGGCACGACTTATGGCTTCGGTCTGCGCTGGACGTTCTAGTTACAGCGTAGTGGTCAGGCTGACTGACAGTCTTTAAAACTGTCAGTCAGCCTGATTTGCGGACATAAAAAAGTGAGGCCTGGCCTCACTTTTTTTATTGCCTGCAGAAAAACAGAGCGGGGTGGTGCGGCGTTGCTACTGCTCAATCTCGCGGTTCATGCCCAACTCTTCCATCACCTCGAGGCGGCGAGCACCGGCGAGAATACCGATGATGCCGTAATTGCCTTCGTGGCAGGCGTATTCGTATACCGGCTCGTCCATGCGGGTGATGGGCATCTCGCCACTCCATTGCGCCGAATAGACAGTTGGATCATTGACGGTAAAGCCGTAGATGAGTTTGTTGTTGTCTTCAAAGCGGAAGGTTTCGATGACTGTCAGATTGTCAGTAGCGGCGCCCATATAGGATTGCTGTGGATTGTAATTCTTCGTTTCAACAACCAGCGTATCGCCTTCCCAGCGGCCGATCGAGTCGCCCATCCATTTCTGCTGGCTGGCAGAGTGCATCTCGTTACGTTCACTGGTAATCGGGATGATGCGCGCGTCGTGGATCATTTCCACGTTGATCACCACATAGCCCGGTGACTGGGCAATCTGGAAATGGCTGTTGTACATGACCGGGGTCATCACCGGCCCGGACGAGTTACCGAAAGACAGCAGGCAGCGCTCGCCAAGACTGCGGCCTTCCGGGCCGTCATTGCTGCGGTTGTAGACTGGCTGGAAGTCGGCCACCCGCTCCGGAATACGACCGTTAGGCGGATCGATAATGGCGGAGGTGCGGTATTCGCCGTCGATCGTTGGCAGGAACATGCCACGGTCAGTCCAGAACAGGTCATAGTTTCCTACCGGAGGCAGGGCTTCGGCAGCGGGTGCCGGGCGGTTTGGATCCAGTGGCTCATTGTCTTCCTCCACGGCAGCCTGGGCAGCCTCTTCCAGACGGCGGGCTTCTTCCGTGCTGTAGGCCCGCTGGTTACCCAACTCCTGCGCGCGCTGGAAGGGCATCACGGTGTTGTTGCGCCAGTAACCCTGAAAGTCAGGAACACCCCAGGAGGTGCGGGGAATGCTGTTGTCCTGGGCGCTGACAGCGGTAGTCGACAGGGCGCATAGCAGACTGATGGAGAGGCGGATTTTCATTCAGAGTCTCCCGGAGGTAATTGCTGTAAGTCTTTGATAATTATATTTTAAAATCTTTTTTCTTAGAGTGGATTCTAGTGCATTACGGCGCCCGAAACATTGTCACTCGCCGTGCTTCGTCGTCACTCAATGAGCGTTATTGTAGCGCAGGCAGGACATGGACGGCGCTGCATTTACCGCAGCAATCGGGGCTTGAAGGCGTTCGTGACAGGGGCCAACTAGCCAGAACCTCTAGAACATCTTTGAGCCGTCGTCATCCTTGCTGACCAGACTCAGGCCACCAGCCTCTTCATCGGCCTCCAGATCTTCGTCATCGCCGTCGCGGCCTTCGGCCAACTGGATACGCAGGCGCAGATTGTTTTTGGAGTCGGCGTTCTTGAGCGCCTCTTCGTAGCTGATCTTGCCACTTTTGTAGAGATCGAACAGGGCGGCATCGAAAGTCTTCATGCCTTGTTGCTCGGATTTCTCCATCACTTCCTTGATCTCGGAGACCTTGCCTTGCTTGATCAGGTCACACACGCGCGGGGTGCCGATGAGAATCTCGATGGCCGCGGCGCGCTTGCCATCCGGGGTCGGAATCAGGCGCTGGGAGACGAAGGCCACCAGGTTGAGTGACAGATCGAGGAACAATTGCTTGTGCCGCTCGTCAGGGAAGAAGTTGATGATGCGGTCCAGCGCCTGGTTGGCGTTGTTGGCGTGCAGGGTGGACAGACACAGGTGGCCGGTCTCGGCAAAGGCCAGTGCGTGTTCCATGGTTTCCTGGGAGCGGATCTCGCCGATGAGGATGACATCTGGCGCCTGGCGCAGCGTATTTTTCAGTGCTTCTTCGTAGCTCTTGGTATCGACGCCGACTTCGCGCTGGTTGACGATGCAACCCTGGTGCGGGTGGATGAATTCCACCGGGTCCTCGATAGTAATAATGTGGCCGTCGCTGTTCTTGTTGCGATGGTCGATCAAAGCTGCCAGTGAGGTGGACTTACCGGAGCCGGTACCACCAACAAAGAGGATGATGCCGCGCTTGCTCATAATGAGCTCTTTCAGCACCGGCGGCAGGCCGAGGGAATCCGCGCTGGGGATTTCCGTCTTGATGTTACGGGCGACGATGCCGATTTCATTGCGCTGCTGGAAGATATTGACGCGGAAGCGGCCGATGGTGTCATCGGCAAAGGCCAGATTCATCTCCGGGCTCTTTTCGAATTCGGCGATCTGCTCCTCGTTCATGATCTGGTAGGCCATCTTTTTCACCAGACCTTCCGGGAGCTTCTTGTTGATGAGCGGGACGAGTTTGCCGTGGGCTTTCATGCTCGGCGGCGCACCTGTAGTCAGAAACAGGTCGGAACCGTCCTTTTCGATCATCATGCGGAGAAAATCTTTAAAGCCCATAGAAAATCGTCCTTCTTGTCCTGTTCTTCTTTAATGCCAAATAACGGTGGCGGCGCCGGCCTGCGGGTTGCTCAGTCGAAGCGTCCCTCGGTGTACCAGTTGACCCTGGAGCTGGTGTCTTCGATACGGTCAGTGACATCCAGTATAAGCGCGAACAGGGCCATGCGCACCAATACGCCGTTGTCTGTTTGCCGGAAAATCGCCAAATTGGGATGTTGGTTCAGGTCATTGTCCAGTTCATTGGCGTCGGCCCGCGAATCCCGGGGTAGCGGATGCATGATGACGGTGTTGGGCTGGCAATTGCGGGTATAGATGGCCTGGTTAAGACGGAAGCGGCCGCGGTAGATATCGGCTTCCAGTTTGGTAGTGAAACGTTCTTCCTGAATGCGGGTGAGGTAGACCGTGTCGTTGTCAGACAGGCCTTTTTCCATGTCTTCTGTCTCGATTACCTGATGGCCGGCATTACGCAAGTTGCTGACGATTTCCTCGGGCATGCGCAATTCGGCAGGGGAGATCAGGGTGAACTTGATGTTCTTGTACAGCATCAACAGCTGTGACAAGGAGTGCACGGTGCGACCGTGTTTGAGGTCGCCGACCATGGCGATGTGCATGTCATCGATCGCACGCCCCTTGGAGTGCAATTCTTTCTTGATGGTATAGAGGTCGAGCAGGGCCTGTGACGGGTGCTCGTTAGAGCCGTCACCGCCGTTGACCACCGGCACGCGGCTGGCCTTGGCGAACTCGGCGACGGCGCCGACCTGGGGATGGCGCATGACAATGACGTCGCTGTAGCCACTGATGACGCGGGCGGTGTCGTAGAGCGACTCCCCCTTGGAGATCGAAGATGTCTTGATGTCGGTGGTTTCGCGTACTTCGCCACCGAGCAGGTTAAAGGCACAGCCGAAACTGATGCGTGTGCGCGTGCTGGGTTCGAAGAACATGTTGCCGAGAATGGCGCCGTCGAGCACCTTGGTCATGCGCAGGCGATGGGCATAGGGTTCCATGCTGTCGGCGACGGAAAAGATGGTATCGACATCTTCGCGATTGAATTGTTGAACAGAGAGGATGTGGGCGCCGCGAAATTCCATAGAGACAACTACTTAGCCAGACAAATTCATCGGATACTACTACAAAATGCCACGGGCAGAGAAATGCCAGGGGAGGATTCAGCGGCCAGCGAACCCCTGCCGGGACCGGGAGAGTTGGTGATGGACAAAGTTCGAAGCGACGATGTATATCAGGTAGACTCAGTCAATTCGCTGCCAGCTTGATGCCAGTCGGGTGCGAGCCTGGGTGCGAGTCTGGGTGCGAGGCTGGGTGAGAGTCTTGATGAGGCCCTGAGCAAGAGAACGCATT
>CAZQFA010000027.1:24688-28466 GCA_964592245.1 uncultured Pseudohongiella sp.
CTGGGTGCGAGGCTGGGTGAGAGTCTTGATGAGGCCCTGAGCAAGAGAACGCATTCAGCAGCAGGACCGGGTAGTCCACCCTCGGAATACAAGCGGGACAGGAAGCCGGATGAGACCGTAGTGGTCATTGCGGCAATACCCAGCCGACAACCGCAACAAGCAATAATCAGAAATCAGATAAGGAAGACAGTGCCCTCGCCAACGATCTACTGGTATGACTTCGAAACATTCGGCGTTGATCCCCGCCGCGCCAGAGCTGCTCAATTTGCCGGATTACGCACCGACGAAGACCTCAATATCATCGGCGAGCCACTGGTGATCTTCTGCCAGCCGGCGCCGGATTTCCTGCCCAGTCCCATGGCCACGCTGATCACCGGCATCACGCCGCAGCAGGCGCTGGAGCAGGGCCTGACCGAGGCTGAGTTCATCAAGCGTATACAGCAGGAATTTACCACACCACAAACCTGTGTGGCCGGTTACAACAGCATTCGCTTTGACGACGAGGTGACCCGGCAACTGCTTTATCGCAATTTCTACGACCCCTATGAGCGCGAGTGGAAGAACGGCAATTCGCGCTGGGACATCATCGACATGGTGCGCCTGTGCGCGGCGACGCGGCCATTGGGAATCGAGTGGCCAAAGCGCGTGGACAGCAGTATCAGTTTCCGCCTCGAAGAACTCACCGCAGCCAATGACATCGAACATTCGCAGGCCCACGATGCGCTGTCTGATGTGATTGCGACCATCGAAATCGCCAAGTTAATCCGCGACAAGCAACCCAAGCTTTACGACTACGTCTACAAGCTGCGCAACAAGCGTCAGGTGCAAGCGGAGATCGATATGTCGACGCGCAAGCCGGTGTTGCATATCTCCGGCATGTATCCGGCGCATCTGGGTTGTCTGGCGCTGGTGATGCCTATTTGCCGGCATCCGATCAACAACAACGGCATTGTCGTCTATGACTTGCGGCATGATCCGGATGATTGGATGCACCTGAGTGCAGACGAGATACGTGAACGGCTGTATACCCCGAATGCGCAATTGGAAGAAGGGCAGTCGCGCATTGCCCTGAAGACGATTCACACTAACAAGTGTCCCGTGGTCGCGGCAGCCGCTGTGCTCGATGAGTCGGCAGCGCGGCGATCCGAGATCGATCTGGACAAGTGTCGCTTACACTGGGACAAGCTGGCTAACAATGACGCCTTGCCGGCCAAGCTGGACGAGGTGTTCAGTCAGGAGCCGCAGATCAACGAGACTGACCCGGACTACATGATTTACAGCGGCGGCTTTTTCTCTGACAGTGATCGCAGCCTGATGCAAACCGTGCGCGGCACACCGGCGGCAGATCTGGGGCGGCTTGATTTGCCATTCCGTGACTCGCGCTTGCAGGAGATGCTGTTTCGATACCGGGCACGCAATTACCCGGAAACTCTCAATGTGGAAGAGCAACAACGTTGGCAGAGTTTCTGTGCGAGCCGATTAGGCGATGAAGAGGCGGTGAAACTGTTTACCAGTGAGCTGGATGAAGCCAGAGAACGAGGCGATGCTGAGCAGCAAAAGTGGCTGGATCAGGTGGAACAATACGTGACGTCTATCCAGCCTGCTCATTAACGGATTGTGATATTGCCGCCGGGCGCTGCGTCAGCTGTTGTTGTAAAACCTTTCTATAGAGTTCGCTCAGGTGTTCTGCCAGCAGCTTGCAATCCCAGGCCTCCGCACTGGTCGCACAGGCGGCACGCAATTGTTCCTGACGCGCTGTACTCTGCAGCAAGTCAATGACTGCGGTGGCAAAGTCACTGGCGTCGTTGTTAACAATCTGCGCCGCCGCACAATCTTCAAGAATATCTTTGGTGCCCATCGCCGCCACCGAAATAACCGGTGTGCCAGCGGCCATCGCTTCCAGTAGTACCAGCCCTTGAGTTTCTGTTAGCGACGAGAAGACAAAGAAATCGGCGCTGGCGTAACAATCCACCAGGGCAGTGCGTCGGTCCAGATAGCCGACGAATTTGATGTGCTCATCCAGCCCCAGTTCGCGTGCTTGCCTGATGCAGGACTTCTTGGCCGGACCCTCGCCGGCGATCACCAGACACACTTCCGGAATGGTCTCTTTGACTTTTGCCGCCATGGCCAGCAACAGGCCAATGTTTTTCTCAAACGCCACCCGGCTGACATTCAGCAATACCTTGCGCCCGGCAGCGATGTCGAACTGCTGGCGAAAGGCAGCGCCATTGCCGTTTCTGAACCGTTCGCAGCGGATGCCCGTGGGAATGATCTCGATGGTTTGCTGGACGCCATAACGGCGCAACACATCGACAATGATGGTAGAGGGGGCGATCACGGCGTTGGCGTCATTGCACTGCACCCGGGAAAAACGGCGGGCGAAGGCCCGTAGCAATGGCCGCGGCAGGAAGGGAATATAGTGGAAGAGATACTCTTCAAGCAGCGTGTGATAAGTGATCACCATGGGCAGATTGAGGGCGCGCGCCAGTTTGCGCCCGGCGTAATGGGCAACGAATGGTGTGTGGACATGGATGAGATCGAACTGCTGCGCGCGCAGTGCTTCTGTGTAGCTCATGATCTCGCGCATACGCATCATGCGATCTTCCGGATCGAGAATCACCTGTCGCGACATGATGCGAATGACAGAGGAGTCATCTGCGCCAGTTGCGTCTTGTTGCGGGTACTGCGGCGCGATCAGCGTCACCGAATGCCCTTGCGCTTCCAGATCTTCCTTGAAGGTCTGAATAGACGTAGAGACGCCGTTGATGCGAGGAAAGTACACATCAGAGATCATGAGAATGCGCATGGCAAATCCTCTTGCGCGCTACCGTGCTGGCAGCTCTTTAATAGGGACCGGGGCGAGCAATTGATCGAAATGCTTCAGGCCGCTTTCTGATCGACGCCGCTGTTGCGCGCGTCGGGTGCAGCCAGATACAACGGTTTTTCCGACTGATTCGGTACCCAGTGCACGAGTTCCAGACGGCCGTCGTCATGCTCAAACATGGCGCTGCAACTCTCGACCCAGTCGCCGTCATTACAATACAGGATTCCGTCGATCTCGCGAATCTCGGCGTGATGAATATGGCCGCAGACAACGCCATCGACGCCGCGCTCTTCGGCGAAATGGGCCAGCGCATCTTCAAAGCTGCTGATGTAGCTGACGGCGTTCTTCACCTTGTGCTTGAGGAACGCCGCCAGCGACCAATAGGAGAGATTAAAAAGATTGCGCAGACGGTTAACCAGATGATTCATGCTGAGCAATTTCTCGTAGGCCCAACTGCCCAAATTGGCGAGCAACTTGCTGTGTTTGACGATAACGTCGAATTCATCGCCGTGCATGATCAACAGCTTCTTGCCGTCGGCGGTGGTGTGTACATAGTCGCGATGAATTTCCAGATTGCCGAATTTATGACCGACGCAATCGCGCAACTGCGCATCGTGATTGCCGGGCACATACACCACCTTGGTATTGTGTTTGGCCTTGCCGAGAATAGAGCGAATCACATTGGTGTGTGATTGTGGCCAGAAAGGTGACTTCTTTAGGCTCCAGAAGTCGACGATATCGCCGACCAGAAAAAGGTAATCGGTTTCCACGGAATGCAGGAAGTCAAGCAGGGCATCAGCCTGACAACCCTTGAAACCCAGGTGCACATCGGAAATCCAGACACTGCGAACACGTATTGGCTTTTTCTTGGACATGGGCAGAGGCAATAGTAGTGAAAGTTACTTTTCTAGTCGGCGCAGACTAAATGATGTTTATTACTGATCGTTTAAATTT
>CAZQFA010000027.1:28566-32356 GCA_964592245.1 uncultured Pseudohongiella sp.
CTCGCACATTCCCGGCTGACTCAGCTAACCTTTTGATAGTAGAGCTATTCTGTGGACAAATTTAAGGACATCAGGCCTTACAGCGACGACGAGATTCGTCCTGTGCTCGATAACCTGATTACCAATCCGGAGTTTTTGCAGAGTATTGCCAGTTTCTATTATCCGCGGCTGACCCGCTGGTTTCCGGGGCTGTTGCGCAAGATGGCGCAGGGCAAGCTGCGTGGTCAGGTGCAGGGCGTGCATGACGTCAAGTCTATGCAGAATGTCATCGCCGGTTATATGGACAAAATGATCCATGACACAACCACCGAGCTCACCAATTCCGGGCTGGATAATCTGCAACCCGGTCGCAACTATCTCTTTATCAGTAATCACCGTGACATCGCCATGGACCCGGCGTTCGTTAATTACATGCTTTATCACAGTGGTTATCCGACCTTGCAGATTGCCATTGGCGACAATCTGTTGAAGAAACCTTTTGTCACTGATCTGATGCGACTGAACAAGAGCTTCATTGTGCGCCGCTCACTGAAAGGTCGTGAACTGCTACAGTCATTGAGTTTGTTGTCGCAATACATCCATCATTGTATCGAGAGTACACACAACGTCTGGATCGCCCAGCGCGAAGGACGCGCCAAGAACGGCATCGATAAAACCGATCCTGCTGTATTGAAGATGCTCGCCATGGGGCGTCGTGACTTGCCGTTGTCGGAGTCACTGAATCAGTTGCACATTGTGCCGGTGTCGATTTCCTATGAGTTCGACCCCTGTGATGTGCTCAAGGCAGAAGAACTCTACGCCAAGGAAACGACCGGTCATTTCGAGAAATCGGAAGACAGTGATATCCAGTCCATTGTGCGCGGCATGATTGGTTTTAAAGGCGCGGTGCATGTGGCGTTCGGCAAGGAAATCGGCGTTGTTGTCGATGAAGCCGATCAAGTGGCCGCGCAGATCGATGAGCAAATCATCAACAACTACAAACTGCGTGACATCAACTTTCAGGCGCTGGAATTATTGAAGCAGGACGGCATGTTGCCGCTACACCGGCTCAAGGATATCGAGATTCCGACCGAGTTCTCGGCGGCTTCCCGCGAGAAATTCACCCAGCGTCTGCAACAAGTGGAACCGCAGCTGGTGAAACACTTCCTGTTCAGTTACGCCAATCCGGTGCTGAACAAGTACGGCGTCTGATCGACGCGTCCCCATAGTTAATCTGATGTTATTTCAAGTGCGCTGCGCAGAATGGCAGCGTTTGCTGGTTACACTGATGGCTTAGCGAATCTTGCCGAGGGCTGTTGCAAGGCGTGCTTGCAGAGCTTCCCGTGTTGCAGTCTGCAACGGGCCAATGCAGTCAGCGAGCAGGCGTGTGTTGACGACGAACTGCTGTAATTCCTTGCGTGTGGCTTGCTGCTGTTGCCCGAAACCCTGCTGTAATTGCTCCAGCTGTTTCTGCATGCGCTGCTGTTGGTCTTCGGCGGGAGTCTCGGCGCCAGCCTTGATTTCCGCTTCGATGCACAGGTCGCGATAGCTGCGTTCCTGTTGCGTGAGCAGCGACTGCAGATCAGCCACAGCATGCAGTGTTAACAGCGCCTGCAAGCGTGATTCCAGCGTCTTGTCCAACTCGGCGTCGCCAATTTTTTCACCGGCCTGCCAGATACTCTGATCGTAGGCAGCCACAGCCTGTTTGATGTCAGCATCGCTGCTGGCAGCCAGCAGTGCCGATTCCAGTGGTTGCAGCAGGGCAATTCGAGCAGCGGTGGCTTCCTGCACGGCCTGCTGTTTCTTGTCCGGTAATGCCTGATAGCGCGCATCGAGTTGCCGTTTCAGGTCATTAAAGCGGTCCAGCCAACGCGCTTTGGTCTTGCGTAGTTTGGGATGCAGGGCGGCGGTAAATTCCTGGGCGGCAGTTTGGTATTCATTGCGCACCTTGCGCAGTTCATCGTCTGTGAGGGCGGCCAGCGCACTGACCTTGTCGATGACTTTTTGCAGTTCGGCCTCTGCTGCTTGCAGCTGATTCTGCAGTTGCGCCGATTCCTGTTTACGCTTGTCAAAAATCTGGTCGCAGGCGGCACGAAATTCTTCCCAGAGCTTCTTGTCATCCTTGTAGGTAGTCGGGCCGAATTGCTTCCACTCCTGTTGCAGTTTTTTCGCCTGCTCCATGGCCTCGCGATGATCTTCCAGCGCGACTAATGATTGCGCCTGTTCGATCAATGCCCGCTTGCCTGCGGCGTTATCACGAATAATTTTCTTGCGGATCTTGCGTATCTGATTCAGCAGGCCGTAGTAGCGTTTCTGCAAGGCCTTGATCTTGCTCTGCTCAACGGGCGCGTATTGCTTCCAGTCCTTGTCCGCCTGATTCAGTAACTGGCTCAGTTCGGCGACCTTTACGGTGGCGGGATCAATGTCAGCCAGTTGCTTCTCCAGCTCGCTGCAAATAACTTTACGCTGTTGCAGGTTGGCAGCCATTTGCTGCTTGCGCTGTTTGAAATAGTCCTTGCAGGGTTCATAGGCTTTGTCGGACCAGGTCTTGAATTCTTTCCACAAGGTTTCGTTATCGTTGGAGCGGCCAAGCGCTTTCCATTCGCTGTGCATCTGACTGATGGCCTTGCTTTGCGCAGCGGGATCCAGTGCCTCGGCAGAGGCATTTTCCGCCAACTGCTGCATCTGTTGCACGAGCGTCTTTTTCTTTTCAGTTGCGGCAAAGATTTTCCAGTCGCGTAATTCGTTGATCTGCGTCTTGAATTCGTTGGCGCTTTCTTGCAACGCACTGCGGATCTTGCCGGAAGTGTTGCTGATATTGCCCTGAATCTTGTCCCAGGTGGGCAGGGCGGCTTCGGACTGTCCGGCAGACAGTGCTTCTTTTAATGAGGTGAGCAGTGCCGCTGTCTTTTCCTGTAGTTGTTCCTGATGTTGGCGATTCTTGCTCAGGGCATCATCGAACAACTGCTGGCATTTGGCGGCGGAAGCCAGCAAGGTGACTTCGGCTTCGGGAATGCTCAGTTTCAATTTGTTGAGGGCTTTGCGTGCCGAGCTGAGGTTGCCGGTATTCTTGAAGCCAATTTGATCGGCTTTTGCCAACAAGTCGGCCAGTGCCTTTTCAGTGGCAGCGAGATCGAACGGTGGCGGCTCATTCGCTGGCGCGGACTCTTCGTTCTTGCCTGTTTCAGTATTCCCGGTCGTGTTATCTGCATCACTGGCGTCAGTGCTAATGGTTGACGCCGTCCCGCTGGCGTCAGGAGCGGATTCAGATTCGGGTTCTGACGCCGTACCTTGAGCGCTTGCATCGCCTGATGCGTTTGTCTGGTCACCAGACTGCGTCTCGGGCGCTGTGGCGGCGGCAGCTTCTGGTTGGGGTGTTGTGGCCGTCGATGTCGTTGTAGCGCCAGCACTCTCAGAACTCTCAATACTCTCAATGCTCTCAATACTCTCAGCACCTTCTATACCCGCAATGCCTTCACTACCTGCAGTAGTATCAGCTGTCTTGACGGCTTCGTCGGCGGCTGCAGTCTGCGCCGGCTCTGCTGCGGCATCCGACGGCGCAGTCACTGATTGCTCAGTCGTCGAGTCTGTCGATGATTCTGGGGGATGTTTGTCAGGGATTGACGACATTAACTACACTGCCAGGCGGGGTAAGAATTCCTTGAATAAGACTGCAGTGTACCAGAGATTCTTTCAATCGAACCAGCAATTGCCGGAAGCCGTATTCTGACCACGACAGATGCTACAATAGAGCCAATAACAAGTCGGCTAATCAGGCCGGCCAGAGGCGGGCAGCCAAGCTTGTGCCAGA
>CAZQFA010000027.1:32456-39126 GCA_964592245.1 uncultured Pseudohongiella sp.
TTGCCCGGGCGCGATGCAGTTCACAGGAGAACCCGTCCGGTTTAATCAGGGCAGTATGCTACCCGAAGCACTCAAGACCACAATTCAGTCCCATTACCGGGAACTGCTGGATTCTCGTCAACTTACCCCCCGTTACGGCCAGCGGCTGATGATCGCCGAGATCGCGCGCACGCTGGGTGCACTGTGTGCCGATGACCGGGGCGAAGACGAGCCCGCACCGGTGTGTGTGGTGGAAGCTGGTACAGGCACCGGCAAGACGCTGGCGTACTTGCTCGCTACCTTGCCCATTGCCCAGGAACTCGGGCTCAAAGTCATCGTTTCCACCGCCACTGTCGCTTTGCAGGAACAGGTGCTGCTCAAGGATATTCCGGAACTGCAAAAAGGCTCGGAATTGTCTTTTTCCGTGGCGCTGGCCAAGGGTCGCGGACGCTATCTGTGTCTGTCTCGCCTGGACACACTTCTGCAGGGCAGCGACAGCGCCCAGGCCATGATGGACTTGTACGGGGAAGAGCTGGACGACGCTGGCGCCGGCAATCCGGTGCTCTATGACAAGATGCTGAAGGCCTTGTCAGCAGGTGAGTGGCACGGTGATCGAGATGACTGGCCGGAGCCGTTGCAGGAAGCCGACTGGCGTCCGTTGACTGTCGATAACGCCCAATGCAGTGGCGCCAAGTGCAGCCATTTCCGTAATTGTTATTTTTATCAGGCGCGTGAGGCACTGACGAAAGCAGATTGCATCGTTACCAATCATGATCTGGTGCTGTCTGATCTCGCGCTCGGCGGCGGCGTTATTCTGCCCAGTCCGGAAGACAGTCTCTATGTCTTCGATGAAGCGCATCATTTACCGCTGAAGAGCAATAATCATTTCTCTGCCTTCACCCGTGTCCGCGCCTCCATCCGCTGGCTCGAGCGCTGTGACCTGGTGATCAATCGCCTGTTCGATGATGAGCTCGTTGATAGCACGGAGCGCGATCGACTGCTGAAACTGCAGCTGGATACCCGTGAGCATCTGGCGCGGACCGTGGCGCTGATTGAACAGATTATCACCGGCCTCGACAACCCGGACAGCTATGACAATCGCGTGCTGCATACTTTCAGTGGCGGCGTCGTGCCAGAGGCCTTGCGCGAACAGGCTATGGAACTGGCACAACGCTTTACCCGTCTGAGTGCGCAGCTGGAACTGATCACCGATGGCGTCAAGGCCGAGCTGGAAGAGGCGCGCGACAGTACGCGGCAACAGCAGACAGAACAGTGGATCGCCGTGTTGGGCAGCCTGAACAAGAGAGCGGCCGGAAACCAACAGCTATGGTCTGCGTTTGCCGTGATAGATCCGGATGGCAAGGCACCGTTTGCCCGCTGGCTCACTTACAGTGAAGAAGACATGAATCAGGATGTGGCGCTGGCGGCCAGTCCGGTGCTGGCTGCAGAAACCCTGCAAGCGCATTTGTGGGAGTCCTGTGCCGGCGCGGTCCTGACTTCGGCAACACTTTCAGCTCTGGGACGTTTCGACATGCTCACCATGCGGGCGGGTCTGCCCGAACATACCCATTACGTGGCGATACCCAGTCCGTTTGATTTTGCCAACGCGGCACGCCTGGTCATTCCGAAGCTGCATTGCGAGCCCGGCAATGCCCAACAACATACCGCCGCCTTGATCACGGCGATTCCGAAATTACTGGATGACAAGAGTGCGGCCTTGATGCTGTTCTCTTCCCGTCGGCAGATGCAGGATGTGATCGAAGGCTTGCCTGATAAATGGCGCGACCTGATTCTCTGTCAGGACGATTTTCAGAAAGCACAATTACTGAAATACCACAGGCAGCGCGTTGATCGCGGTGAGGGGAGTATCATCTTTGGTCTTGCCAGTCTGGCTGAAGGTATCGACTTGCCCGGTAAATACTGCACGCACGTACTGATTGCCAAGATACCGTTTGCCGTACCCAATGATCCGATCGAGATGACGCTGGCTAACTGGGTTGAGCAGCAAGGGCAGAACGCGTTCATGACACTGGCGGTACCGGATGCTGCGTTTCGATTGGTTCAGGCCAGTGGACGTTTGTTACGCAATGAGAAGGATACGGGCCAGATCACCCTGTTTGACGAGCGCATCGTCAGCAAGCGCTACGGCAAACAGATACTGGATTCCCTGCCGCCTTACACCCGCGAGGTGTTCACTGTTGATATCAATCACTAGTGCTCGAGCGGCTGTGTCCGGGGACGAAGCTAATGGCGCTTGCCGGCAGGTCGCTGATTGATGAAGTAGGCGACAGTCGCGCCGACCAGTCCACCTAGTATCGCGCAGAGCAAGACGCTACCTAACGCAGGTCCCAGGCCAACGCCGAGGATTAGTCCGGCGGTAATACACAGGGCGTAAGTGCCCTGACGACGACTTTTTTCTTTATTCTTTTTAGACATCTTCTTCTCCAATGCCCATGCCGTAATGTAACTGCTCGTTTCGATTTCTTGTATCAGTTAATTGCGTATCGCCTGAGTTTGGCACTCGGTTCTGACTTCTTCTTGCTGGTTACTTCATTACCTTATTATTTTATTGTTGCTCCAGGCTCGCATTCGCCGGGGCGTTGACGCGCTCGAAGGAATAGATCACCGAGCTGTTGCGTGAGACCTGCTGTGCATCAATGGCTACACTGCCAATCTGGTCAACCACCTCCAGACCCTCGACGACGCGTCCAACTACGGTGTATTTTCCGGTCAGACTGGGCAGGTCCGCAAGCGCGATAAAGAATTCCGTGCCATTGGTTCCCGGTCCACGATTCGCCAGTGCGACGATGCCGCGAGTGATTGGCCGACTGCGCAGCGAGTCGTCAAAGCGGTAACCCTGTAATTCATAGACCTGTTGTACAGTGAGTGACTGCAGGCGATCCATCACGGCAAACTGCCGGCTTTCCAGTTGCGCCACCGATTCAATGCCCATGTCTTCATAAAGAGGAGCCAGCACGGCCGCGGCGAAATCTTCCTGATTGCCGAGATTCAATCGCGCATTGACCGAACCATCGCTGTTCAGCAGAGGCTCCTGGTCCAGTCCCAGCGCTTCGGCATTGATTTCATTGTCGAGAAGTTGCTCTGGCGCGCCCAGTGAATGATAGGCAGGTGAGCCTGTCTGAATGACGAAGCCGGGAATAACCCGATGGAAACGCATGCCATCGTAGTAGCGTGGCTGGAAGGTGAAGCCATTGGCTTCATCGGTCAGTTCAATCTCGCCTTGTGCCAACGCCATCAGGTGAGCGGTATTCTCCGGCGCCTCATCAGGCAGCATTTCGATATAGATACTGCCGCGGGATGTGGACAGCATGAAAAGCGGATTGGCCGGATTCTCCATGGCGGCCATGGCGCTATTCACATCGGCCCGGGCGATGCTACTCAGCAAGGTAAAGCTCAGCAGCCAGAGCCGCGGGAGTCTGCGGGACAGTGCCGGTCCAATGCTGGTGATTGCTGTTGGCTTACTGCAAAAGTTCATGGTCTTCGGGTAAATTCCTGGCGATCCAGATCGCGAGTTTGTGGCGCATATTGGGGAGCGATTCGTCCCCGGCTGCCAGTGGTTGAATGACTTTATCTTTGACCAGCAACAGGTAGATGGCGCGAACCCTGGTATCGACATGATCCGTGGCTTCAAATTGCCCGGCACCGCGTTTTTCAAAATAGCGGCTGCCGACGCGTATGGCCTCTTTCAGCAAGGCGCTTTCATTCTTCAATTTTTTCATAGGCTTGCGCTGCGGTCAGGGGCGCCTGATGGCGACGCCCTGATTGTAGGGAATAAGGGTACAACGATGCAAACTGCGCCCGAAGGTTGGGCTGCTGCGAACAGCAAGCCGGCACGAGAACACCGGAGCCAAGATGATGCGGACCCGTGTGTCTGTGAACGCAAGACAGTGAGTCACTGCCCGGATTGCCATTGTTGCAGCTGCTGGGGTGTATCGATGTCCTGCATGATAGCGGGATCAGCCACGGGCAATTGCAACAAGGCGTCGCCATGGCGCTTGATGACGGACTTGCCACCGCTATCACCGGATAACTGCATCAGGTCCGGGTAATAGTCCCGGCCAAAACCGGCCGGGTTGCCGGATTGCGCGTCACAGGTAGGCAGCACGATGCGGTCTGTGGCACAGGACGCCGCAATCGCAGCATAAGTGGCTGGCTGGATAAACGGCATATCGGCCAGGCAGACCAGACAGGCATCCCAGTCGGCCACCAGTCCGGCGCCATAGGCCAATGTCGCGCCCATGCCCTGATCGGCGCCATCGAATACCTGAACACTGTCACAGTCAGCCAGCAACGCCTCAACCATTTCCGGACGTGTGACGACGATGACATCGGGCAGGGCGGCCTGCACATTGGCCAATGTCTGGGCGAACACGGTCAGGCCATTGTTGAGCTGCGCTGTGAGTTTACTACCGCCGAAGCGGCGACTGAATCCGGCAGCCAGTACCAGAGCACCGACACGAATTGTCATGAGTATTGTCCCGCAAGTTGCATGGCTGTGTTCAAACCGCTAATGAAGATGGCAGGGCACAGTCTAACCGACTGCTGTTAATGAAACACGTGGCGCCGAGACTTTCTCAGGGAAAAGACAATTCCAAGGGGGGAAGGAAATGCGGAGGGAAAACAAGCCACCACCGGATGACCAGCGGTGACTTGTGAACTGTCGAACTAGTGGAGAATCTTGTCGCTCTTGCGTACAGGCTCGGGTTCCTGCTGGCGAATCTCGACAATAAAACTCTCGCGTTTTTCCGGTTTGTCCGCCGCCGGCTGGTGGCTGACAGGCGTGACCGATTCCACTGCCGGTACACTTTCTGGCAGTGCGTTGTCGGTACCGGAATCTTTCGTCTGTGCCCTGAGTTGTTCGCTCAGATGCTGGCGCAGGCGGTTGACGACACTGGTCATCACTTCAATCGTCTGACTCAATTGCTCGAGCGTCAGCAGTGTACGCTCCGGGTCTTTGTCAGCTTGCTTGTCTTCACTCATTGCCTGCTACCTCGCATGAGAAGGCCACTGAAAGTCGATCGCTGTTACTCACTAATGCCCTTGTCACATCAATCCCAGGACAGTGCGCCGCCGGTTTGATATTCGATCACGCGGGTTTCAAAGAAATTTTTCTCTTTGCGCAAGTCCATGATCTCCGACATCCACGGGAATGGATTGGAAACCCCGGTGAACTGTTCTTTCAGACCGATTTGTACCAGACGGCGATTGGCAATGAACTGCAGGTATTCTTCCATCATTGCCGCATTCATGCCGAGCACGCCGCGCGGCATGGTGTCACGTGCGTATTCGATCTCCAGCTGCGTCGCCTGCAGAATCATCTGCGTGGCTTTTTCCTTCATGTCGGCATCCCACAGGTGCGGGTTTTCCAGTTTGATCTGATTGATCATGTCGATGCCGAAATTCAGGTGCATGGACTCGTCACGCAGAATGTACTGGAACTGCTCGGACGTACCGGTCATCTTGTTGCGGCGACCCATGGACAGAATCTGGGTAAAGCCACAGTAAAAGAAGATACCTTCGAGACAGCAGTAGAAGGCAATCAGATTCTTCAGCAATTGCTTGTCGGTTTCCGGTGTGCCGGTTTTGAAGCTCGGGTCACTCAGGGACTGGGTGTACTTCAGACCCCAGGAGGCTTTCTTCGCGACAGAAGGGATCTCGTGATACATGTTGAAGATTTCGCCTTCGTCCATACCCAGCGACTCGATGCAGTACTGATAGGCATGGGTGTGGATGGCTTCTTCAAACGCCTGGCGCAGGATGTACTGGCGACACTCCGGATTGGTGATCAGGCGATAGATGGCCAGCACCAGATTGTTCGCCACCAGCGAATCTGCCGTGGAGAAGAATCCCAGATTGCGCTTGACGATGAGGCGTTCGTCTTCAGTCAGACCATTGGGGTTCTTCCACAGAGCGATGTCCGCGTTCATGTTCACTTCTTGTGGCATCCAGTGGTTGGCACAGCCATCCAGATACTTTTGCCACGCCCAGTCGTACTTGAACGGTACCAGCTGGTTCAGGTCGGCCCGGCAGTTGATCATGCGCTTGTCATCTACGGCGACGCGCTCTGCAGTGCCTTCCAGTTCTTCCAGACCGGTCGAGATGTCCAGATCCTGCAGCTCGTCAATGGCTTGCTGCAAAGCTTCGGCATTGGCTTTCTCGTCCTCCGCTTCCAGACCGGATTCGTAAGACGGGGCTGCCGCCACCGGTGTAACCGGCTTGGGTGCCGCTGTTGCCGGCTTGGGAGCAGCGGCTACCGGTGCTGGCTCGGGTTTTGGTTCAGTCTTTCGCTGGGCGACAGGAGCCGGTTTTTCTTCCTGGTGAAATTCGTCCCATGACAACATAGTGATACCTCAAATTTGGTTCTTTAGTTACTGACTAGTACTCTCGTTTTTCGATTCCGTTTTTCGATTCCGCAATTCGCTTGTTATGCGAAGCCGAGCCGTTACTGACAGGCTTCGCAATCCGGATCATCCAGTGAACAGGCTTTTGGCACGTCCGCCGCACTGGCCGATGACACGCGATTCAGCTTGTTGTCATCGACAGTGGATTTCTCCGTGGTTGTTGCTGCCAATGCCCGCAGGTAGTAGGTGGTCTTGAGGCCACGCAACCAGGCCATGCGGTACATGATGTCCAGCTTCTTGCCGCTGGCACCGGCCACATACAGATTCAG
>CAZQFA010000028.1:0-37272 GCA_964592245.1 uncultured Pseudohongiella sp.
AGAATCCCGACTTTGTCGTCGTCGGTGATATCGGTGCTGCCTGGAATTACGAACTGCTTAATCGCGTGTTCCGCGAAATCATGCAAGGCGCCGACCTGATTGCCATGCACATGAACAAGTACTTCGAAACACAGCAGGGATTGAAGATGGACATAGGCGCCTTCGTCGCTGGACTGGAATTTGTCACCAGCAAACGCGCCAGGATTATCGGCAAGCCCAGTCAGGCCTTTTTCCAGCTGGCCGTTGAGTCGTTGGGACTGGATGAAGAGAACGTGTTGATTGTGGGTGATGATATCGAAAACGATATCGGTGGCGGTCACGCCAGTGGGCTGGCCGGTGTGTTGGTGCGAACCGGCAAATATCGCGAGGAACTTGCCAGGGCCTCGGAAGTAACTCCCGACGCGATCATCGATTCAATTGCTGATTTACCCGAAATTCTCGAGTCACATCGCTAGCAGTGGAGATATACCCTAGCCAATAAAAAAGCCATGTCATTCCAAACTTGCTGCACTTTGAATGGCATGGCTTTTTGGCGTCTCGCCTTGTTACCGCGAATACTATTTATCTCGAATACTATGTCAGGGCGCAACCCAGGGGGGATCGATCAACTGCGCCGGATCGGCACCAGGTTTCGGTACAAATTTTTGCGTGCGCCCGTATTGATTGTCGCCACCGAACAAATTGCCATCTGCATCGACGGAGAAAGTGTGCACTTCAAGATAGCCATTGGGCAGATCCGCTGGCACTAGCCACGTGTATTGAATTTCGCCTTCGAAATCGAATTTCACGAAGCGCAGTGGACGCAGATCGGTGATCCAGAAACCGTCCTCGTTAACAATAATATCCAGTGGCAATCCCAGCGGCGCACCGATTGATCGTTCGAATTCAATGACAGCAGGGTCATCGGTAGTACGGAATAAATTCACTTCACCACCGGAGCGGTCCGTTACAAGAATTCGACCTTCCGGACCAATACCCAGCGAGTGAATCGTATTGAACTGGCCCGGACCTTCACCGAAGCCACCAAACTCGCCCAGATAGTTCATGTCTTCGTCGTAGATGATCACGCGGTGGTTTAGCAGGCCATCAGCAACGAGAATGCGACCATCGGGCAAGAACGCCACGTCTTGCGGTGCGCCAAAGTGTGTCTCGTCGTCACCCGGCACGCCCTTCTCACCATAAGTGGCCAGCACTTCGCTACCATCGTTGGCGATCACGTAAATCTGATGGAAGGTCTCGTTGACCAGCCAGATTTTGCCTTCAGGATCATACGGGTTAATGCGAATCCGGTGTGGTCCCGGGCCATCGGAACCTTCACAGAGATAATCCAGATGGTCCCAGATCTCGATGGGCTCGCCGTCACTATTCACCGTGTACAGGCAATTCTGCCAGGTACGACGATTGGTATCAGTCAGCACATTGATGCCGATAGAACCGGCAAAGCCCTGATATTCTTCCGGAATGGGATGCGGCAAGATTGTCTCGCCGCGCTGAGCGATGATGATACGGTCAGGTGACTCCGCCCAGATGCCGGAATTTCCACCAAACGCAAAACCATGATCCTGAAACACATCAGCCCAAAAAGGCACGACATCATAGGGGCTCTCACCAATGGGTCCACGAGCATTGCCTTGTGCCAGTACTGCAGATGCAGACAATGACAGGGCTGTGAATTTCAAGGCGAGCAGGGAGGCTCGAATAGGAAAACGCATGACGGGCATCCTCGAATGGATCATGACTGATCCTGTGAATTATTGTTATTCATAGCATTATTGTTGTTCATTCAATAATTACACAATTAGCTATCATTGCAATACATTTAGCAGGTGACGAATTGTAGCTCTGGCTGCGACAACCAGCCTGTAGCGACGACTAATAGCCCTCGGACATAGTGGGATAATGCGGTACACTTGCTTCACAATCAGGGCGGTTCAGGCGTCCGTAGCATAAGAACAGGGCAGACACAGCAGCGAGCAACAACGCTGCATCCGCGCATAAACAGTCTGCCCATCTGGCCCATAAGCAATGCGGGTTCTGATTTCGACGAGCTCGCTGCACAAATGAGAAAGACAGAAAATGAAAAAACTCCATCAAACACTGTTGGCACTGGCGAGCTTGTTGTGTTTTGTTACTCCCGCTCTGGCTCAAGACAACAGTGATGAAGAAGGCGAGGTCATTGTGATCGCCGAGTTGTCACTGGTTGAAGTTGAACAGTTTATCGTCGAAGTGGAAGAGCAATTTTATGCTGCCTATAGCGCGGTAAACGAAGACGATGATTTCGATATTCGCTGCCGGCAAGAAATTCCAACTGGCTCCAATATTCCACGCCGGGTTTGCGAGCCGGTATTCCTGCAAAAATCCCGAGCCGACAACGTCAATGACAATTTCCGTGGCATAGCTACATTGCTGGGTGAAGATGGGCTACGGGCGGAAAACGCGCAGGAATTTCGCGAACTCGCGGAAAAGGTCGAAGCCGCCGCCAAAGCCAATCCACAAGTTGCTGAACTCGGCAGTATCTTGCGTCAGTTGCAAGCTCGCCGGGCGCAGCTAAAGTAAGCGAGACAAATCAAGTACAGGCTATTGTGCCTGCCTACCGGGCAGGCACTGTCAACGTCAGTGCGGCAGTAAAGAGCTGCGTGCGATCCAGATCCCTGCCAGCATATTCAAGCAATACCTCTTTGCTTTGGCGTACAGGACTGCTGTGCAGTATCTGCCCGTTTACTGTCACCAATAGCGGATCTGACAGATTGATCTCGTCAGGATTCAGCAGCAAGGTAAACTCCTCAATGCCATGTGCCGTCACCGTGAAGACATTGTCATCACGTGACACTTGCAACAATGCTGGTCTGTCAGCCTGCATCAGGCGGTCAATCTTGATCCAGTGATTACGCTGGTAGCGGTCGGTACGGTCAGCCACCCATTGCAGTGAATCCGGCAGGGGGTCGCGGGGATTCTCACGCACGAATGCCTCAATCGCCGGACGTTCTTCCGGCAGCCAGCGGGTATTGTGCTCGCCACCGGCTATAACTCGAAAGGTATGCGGGACATTCTGCTGTTCAAGAATGCCGATGAATGAGCCCAGTGAAGAGGCCGGATAGAGCCGATCGTTTTCACCGTTAACGATGTACAACGGCTTGTCCATCAGGTTCTCAAAATAGAGGCGATAGCCGCCTCCACTCTGAGCGCTGCGCAGCACTCCGGGATGGCCGATAAATGGCAGAAATGCGGCCCACTGTGTCGGCTGTTTGAAGGCAAAGAAAAAGGCACCGGTACCGCCATCAGATACACCTGACAACGTCACCCGGTTTTCATCGATGTTGTAATCCTGCTTCAGTAACCCCAGGATCGCTGGCAAGGCATCAGCCTGTTTGTCATGCCACCAGTAAGCCTCGCGCCAGGCAGCGGGAATGACGATGATGCGGTCGTTGCGCATCATGCTGTCGTAGCCGCCGCGCCAGAGATCTTCGCCCGGTTCCGGCTTGGGTCGCCCAACACCACCATGCAAATGCACTTCAACCGGGTATTGGGTCGTGGCTTGATAGTCTTCCGGAATCAGAAAAACGTAGGGAAAAGTTTCGCCATCGGGATCGGTGTAGATTCCCTCGACGATGCCGGTAGTAACCGACTCATCGTATAGCGGCCCCTGCTGCAGCCAACTGTAAAGCGTAGTCACGTCACTCGCACGGGCAGCCAACTGACCGCCGATCGCGTCGCGTTCCTCTGTACTGTCAGCCTGCCAGAATGCAGTCACCAGTTCTCGCGGGGACACTTCATCCGCTGACCACGCCAATAGTGGCACTGCAAGCAGGCAGGTAGTGAGCGCTTGGGCGCATGCAGGTAAGCGCATTTACAATTCACCACCCAGCTCAGTGTAAACGGCGCGCAGGAAACGATCAGGATCTCCATAACTGCCATCATAAGGTGCAGTGGGGTTTGTAGCCGCTACTTCGTCGTAAGACAGTCCATTGGCAACCATGGGCTCGACCCGAGACTTCACATCGAGAATCATATCGCGAAAAGTCATGACATCGAGCCGTGTCGATACCGTGCCATGGCCCGGCAGGATAACCGTATCGGGGCCGGCGGAGCCAATGAGGATTCCCAGTGCCTGCAAGGTGCCGTCGAGCGTGCCGCCATTATTGGTATCTATTACCGGATAGGCGGTAGTGCGGAAGACATCGCCGGCATGTATCACGTCCGAATCAAGGAAATGAATGAAGGTGTCGCCATCGGTGTGGCCGGGCGGGACCGGAAAGGCATAGACTTCCTCGCCATTGAGGTGGATGGTGATTGCGTCACTGTAGGTCAGTACCGGCAAGGCATAGCCGGATGCCTGATCTTCCAGCCGCACACGCACCTCATCGCGTGCCAGAATAAGCACGCCCATGCGCCCCATGTTTTCATTGCCACCGGTATGATCACCGTGGACGTGCGTGTTGATCAGGAAGCGAATCTCGGCATCACTCAGTTCGCGGATAGCCGCGACGATTCGATCCGTCAGCGGTGCAAACTGGTCGTCAATCATGACGATGCCGTCGTCACCGATGGACACACCGATATTGCCGCCGGCGCCTTCCAGATAATAGACACTGCCAGCGACATGATGAGCAACGATCTCGACGTTGCTAAAATCGCGCTGCGCAAGGGTGTGCGGTATCACTGCCAGGGCAGTGAGTGCGGTCAGGGACGCCGTGAGACGGCGGAAAAGGCTGGCGCTGGACATGTCACGTCTCCTTCTGCGAGAGTCTTGGTTGCCTGAGCATAAGAGGCCTGTCAGGCAAAGTCCATTGCTCAGGCGGCACGTAGTCGGCTTATAGCGCATAGCTGTCGTGAAATTCGGTTATTTCAGCAATCTGGCAACGGAAATTTGCCACAATCCCGTACAATGTCACACTGCGCTTTCGATCCTGGCCCAATGGGCCCAGTCCTACAGCATGATGAACCAGTCAGCGACGCACAACTTCAGTCGATCCAGAACCGGCACCAGCTGGTTGCTACTGCTGTTGCTCGCCTGTTTGTGTGAATGGGCGACGGCACAGGATGACTTGCCCTCACTGGACCTGCAAAGGCCCATGCGGCTGGATTTCTCCGGCTCCTGGGAAAAGGATTTTGGCCGCAGTGACAAGTGGGAGGATGAACTCAATCGCATGCTGCGGATTCGCCAGGAACAAGCCGCTCGCCAGCAAGCCGGGCTGGGTGGCACCGGGCCGGCAGTTTCGCTGGGCAATATCAATCTGAATGCCGGGCGCGCTGGTGAGAGCATCTTCGATCTGGCGCGTCTGGCAGAATACATCAGCCGCCAGACCACCATGACTATTGTGCAGGATCGTGACGAGATCCGTATCGAGCGACGCGGCGAGGCGCCGCTTATCTGCAGCACCGAGAGTGGCCCCATCGCCACCTTTAGCAGCGTGCATGGCTCCGAGGTCTGTGGCTGGGATCAACAGCAACTGGTGTTCCGACTCTCCCTGCCCGACGATCTGGTGATCAGCCATCGCTTCAGCGTCGCTGCCGATCGCACACAGTTACGCATGGTCACTAGCGTCAGCAGCAACGGCTCCGCCCCTTTTAATCTTATACAGGCATTCAACCGCTATGAAGCGCCCGAGGATGGCTACAACTGTGTACTCACCCTCAGCCGCGGACGCGTTTGTTCGCAGGTGACACCGCTGGAATGAGCCGGTATTCATCCAGTTTCGCGCAGTCAGGCAACCGCAGGCATGCCCTGATTTGTCTGTTAGCCCTGACACTGGGCGGCTGTGCAGGCAGTGTCCCACAAGCGCCACCGCAACCGGCCACTGTGGGTGCCGTGGAGCTACAGCACAGTGCTGCCACACCGCCGCAATGGCAGCTGCTCGATGTCGGTGTACTGATATTCGAGAACAGGCAAACTGCCACGTCAGGCAATCAGATTGATGCCAACGTCTTTGCCGAAGTGCGGGATAATGAAAGACACCTGCTTCCTTTCAATTTGCGGAATAGCCTGATTGCGTCCAATCAGTGGGGCGCCGTACGCGCCTTGCCACAACCGGATCCCTCCGTGGATTTGCTGGTCGCGGGCACTATTTTGCAGTCCGACGGCACGCAGTTGCAGCTTGAAATAACGGCCACCGACAGTACAGGAAGACAGTGGTTAAAACAGGTCTACACCGACCTGACCCTGGCCAGCGACTTCCCGGAATCTACCGACTTTCGTAACCGCAATCGCCGCAATCTGGGGCCGTTTACCGAACCTTTCGCGGATATTTATGCGCAAATAGCCAACGATTTGCTGCAGGTCCGATTGTCTCTGCCGCAATCCGAGGTGCAACAGATCAGCACCGTATCACAGCTGCGCTATGCGGCCGATCTGTCGTCCGAGTCCTTCGCCGGGCACTTGCGACAGACGCCGGAGGGACTCACGGAGATCGTGACCCTGCCACCAACGAATGACCCGATGATGCAGCGGGTACGCGATATGCGTGAGCGTCATTACCTGTTTATCGATACGGTGGACGAATACTACGAAGCCTTGTATCAGGATATGCGGGATTCGTACTTGCTCTGGCGCCGCTACTCCTTTGACCAGATTCTGGAAGAACGGGCTGCAGCGCAGCGCGCCAGCACACAGGAACAATACAGCTCCAGCTCCGGTTTTCTGACCCTGACCCAGCGCTACGATCGCTATCGCTGGAGCAAGATCTACGAGCAGGAGTACCGGGAGCTGGCGACGGGCTTTAATCGCGAGGCGGCACCCGCCATACTGGAGCTGAATCAGCAGGTACACGGCCTCAGCGGCACCATGGAGGAACAATACCTGCAATGGCGCCGCGTGTTACGGCAGCTGTTTGCCCTGGAGAATAACAACCAGTGACAGCCCTCTGTTGCGCTAGATCAGGTAGTCAATAACGACCCAGCAGCACAGGGCTGTCACCACAGGCACAAACATTAACCAGACCAGATGTCTTACATGGATCATGTCGATTCCTCCCCAGACTCTCTCCATATCTCCAGATACCGCTCAATACCTGAACAACAGGCACTGGTGCCAGTGTACTGCTTCTGCCGCCACCCGCATCGTTCCCTGCGACACCACGCCGCGCGACATATTGTCACACTCACAAGCTGAACGGGCTGTCGACTCCATGCTTTGCGAGCAGCGTTGTTTTAGACTGCAAGCTCAACCAGCCGCCAATACAATAATAATCAACATCGAGGCACACCATGACTGAAGCGACTACAGCAAGTAAGCAATGGAACAAGAAGCTCCTGATCGGCGGTGGTTTGCTTGGCGTTGTTGCCATTGCCGTCATCGGCTTCCTTGTCTACTCCTCGGTATGCCCCTGTGACCGGACACCCGGTGGATTCCTGTTTGGCGAGCGCGTCGAAGCACCGGTACAGGACTGGCAGTTTGCCAATGAAGTGCCACTGTGCCAGCTACAAATCTACGACGGTATTCGCCCGCACTCGGTTAACCTCAACTGCATGTCAACACCGCAAGGTGAGTTGTTCCTCAGCTGTTCTGTGTGTACCCGTAAATTCTGGGCAAGCAAGGTAGAAGCTGACGAGCGGGCGGTGATGCGGCTGAATGGCATTACCTACCCGGTGACGCTGAATCGGGTGCAGGACCCTGCTACAATGGATCGTGCCTGGCAAGCGCGGGTCAGCAAGCTGCAAGTGCATGGTGGCGGCCCCTACAATCCGGTTCCCGATGAGGATGCAGAGCGACCGGATCACTGGTGGACTTTCCGTGTAGAATCGCGCAGCTAGTCTGTCTAACCTTTTCCTGGAGTAATCTGCATGTCTAAGCGAATTCCATTGTTCAGCCTGTTTCTGCTTTACATGCCACTGTCCGGCATTGCCCAAACCACTCCCAATTGGGTTGAACTGGCGGTACATAATTTTGGTGCCCCAATTAACACCATGTGGGCAGAGGGCGAACTCTCCTTCGCTGATGATGGCACCATGGTCTATTGCAGCGCCCGTGCCGACTTGGCGGTGGCGGAGGGCGATGCCAAGGACCTGTATATCGCCACGTTCAACGAGGCTACGGGAAGCTGGAATACTCCGGTCAATATGGGTATTCCGGTGAACGCAGCCCCGGCCACTGATGTCGACCCGCTTCGACTGGGCGATGACCGCGAGCCGTGGATTACCGCCGACGGCAATACCATCTATTTCAGGTCCGACAGACTGGCTACCAGCACTCCCCGCAATAACCATGATTTATTTGTCACTCGCAAGGTTAATGGTCAGTGGACTACACCCGAGGTAGTGGGTTTCCCTATCAGCACCACCGAAGGTGACGAACATTGCCCGGCCATTTTGCAGGATGGTGAGACGCTGTGTTTTGCCTCGCGCCGCGCCGGCGGCTACGGTGGCTCGGATATTTACTGTTCCCAGCAAGATGCGCAGGGCAACTGGATGGAGCCTGTCAATCAGGGACCCAATATCAATACCGCGGCTGAGGAATTCCATTTCAGCCAGGATGACAGTGGCCGTGTCTATTTTACCTCGAGCCGGCCGGGTGGTTATGGCGGCATGGACATCTGGAGCGCCATGCAGCTTGGCGAGAATGAATGGGCAGAAGCAAAAAATCTGGGACCACAAGTGAACACCGCAGCGGCTGATATGTGTCCGGCATTGCCCCCCGGTGGCGAGACGTTCGCCTGGTTCTCTACACGTCAGGACAACAGCCTGGGCAACATCGATATCTTCTGGACCAGCAAGGTCAACGTCACAGACTAGCGTTCACCGATAGCTGAGTCTGGACAAGACTAAGAATGCCAGCTGGCACGCTTGCAGTTTTGGGTATCGTGTTCGTCAAGGCAGGGTGTGATGGGTTACTCAGCAGCAATCCGCTGGTGCTGCAGCACCAGCGGATTGATATCTCGCTGTATCAGCTTCAGGCAAGCGCGGTAGAGAAAAGGTTCAGCATGCGCGACCAGGCACGCTCCGCCTGCGCTTGATGATAGACCTGTGAATCAATAGCACACCAGCCATGCAGCGTATCGCCGTAGACTTCAATTTCTGCAGCGATGCCGGCGTCAGCGTAAGCTTCTCTGAGTATTTCCTTGGCCTCCGGGTTATCAGCGTCATCGTTCTCGGCGACGCAATGCAGCATCTGTGCCCGGGTTTCGGGTATCAGTAAATGTGGGCTATTGGGCTGAGCTGTTGCCAGACCCCCACCGTGGAATGTGGCACCGGCAGCCATCCGTTCCGGCACTGCTGCAACAGTGCGCATCACCATGGGGCCGCCCATGCAATAGCCTGTTGTGCCCATGCCTTTGGATGAGTCCACCGCTTCCTGTTCATCGAGCCAGGCAATGAATGCGCGCGCATCAGTAAAATGAGTATCCGCGTTGAGGTTGCGTGCCATCGGCAAGACCAGATTGCGGATCTCGGTATCACCAAAACTGGCGCCATAGGGTACTACCGGCGCGTGTGCATCACGATAGAACGGGTTGGCAACGAGCACCGAATAGCCAGAGCGCGCCAGACGCTTGCCCATTTCCCGGAAGGCCGGACGCAAGGCGAGAATATCCGGCCAGACCAGAATAGCCGCGTGGCTGCCCCTCGACGGGTGGACGAAGTAGCAATCGGCCACACCGTCTGCCGTCGGGATTTCTACATTCCATTCAGTGACCGGCTCTGCATTGACCAGTGGTGGAAACATGGCGGCCAGACCAGCTGCCGAGGCCAGTTGTGTAAATCGGCGCCGTGACATTTCCGGGTGTTTGCGCAGATACTCTTCTACATCCTTTTGCGTATCGTTATCACACATGATTCTCTCCTCGCGCTGCAGCGCTTGTGTTATTCGAACTGGCGATCTGTGAGAGTATTGGCGTTACTGCGAAAAGACAATACTGATTTGTCGCGCATCAGCGGCACTTCGGGGTTTACCGCCGGCCTGCCAACGACAAGGCAAGTCGCAACCGTATACACTCTCGCTAATCATCAGAGTAACCACCCTGCTAACCGGATCAACTCAGTATGGACAATCCTCAGAAAGTACTCGCCTTCGCGGCCAGCAACAGCTCCCGTTCGATCAACAAACTACTGGTCAGCCACGCGGCCACGTTGCTTGAACATGCGGAAGTCAATGTCATCGATCTCAATGACTTTGAGATGCCCCTGTTCAGCGTTGACCGCGAAGACGAGCTGGGCGAGTTACCACAGGCGAAAGCGTTTCTGGCACACATTGCCGCCGCCGATGCCTTGCTGATTTCCTTTGCCGAGCACAACAGCTCCTACACGGTGGCCTATAAAAATCTGTTCGACTGGAGTTCGCGCATCAACGCCAAGGTGTATCAGCAAAAGCCCATGGTGCTGCTATCAACGTCGCCGGGACGACGCGGCGGCGCCTCGGTCATGGCCAGCGCGCTGGCCAGTATTCCGCATCAGGGCGGTGAGATACTCGGGCATCTGTCCATCCCCCAGTTCAATGACGCATTCGACCGCGAGCGCGGTGAATTGACTGATCCGGCTTTACAGGCAACACTTCGGGAAACTGTCCAGTTACTGCAGCAGCAGGTGCAGTAGCTCTCCCTCGTAGAAAAATCACAACAAGGTGTCGGGATGAGCATGAAACGTCGAGCATTCCTCCATACCCTGGCTGGTGCTGCCGCCTACACCGCGGTGCCCGCTATGGGACAAGCAGCAAGACCTCGCGTCACCACTGTCGCCGGTAATGGCCGTCCCGGCTTTGACGCGGATACTTCCCTGCCGGCTACCGCCACTCCGGTCGATAACCCCTATGGCATTGTCAGTGGCCCGGATGGCGCACTCTATTTCTGTGAAGTGGACACCGGGCGTATCCGTCGCCTGAATCTGCGGCGCTCCAGAATCTCTACCATCGCCGGCAATGGCGAGAGTGGCTATTCCCACGAAGCCAGGCGGCCACTGGAAACACCCTTTGCCGCGCCCCATGAAATACGCTGGGATCAGGGCAACAATCTCTATATTGTTGAGCGCGACTCTCATACCGTGCGCCGTATCGCTGGCCCTACTGGTCTGGTGACTACCCTGGCAGGTAATGGCACGGCTGGCTATGCCGGTGATGGTCGCCCGGCCGTATTGTCGCAACTCGACCGACCACACAGCATCGCCTTTGATGCACAGGAGAACCTGCTCATCTGTGATATCGGCAATCATCGCCTGCGTCGGGTTGACCGGGAGACTGGCATTATTACTACCCTGAGTGGCACGGGTGAGCCTGTGGCAACGCCGGACAGTGGTCCTTTGCGCGGAACTCCACTGATGGGCCCGCGCTCTATCGATTGCGACAATCGCGGCAATGCCTATCTGGTGTTACGTGAGGGAAATGCGGTCTATCAACTCGACCTGCGCGCTGGTCAGCTGCAACGACTGGCAGGGACCGGCGAGCGCGGCTTCAGTGGCGACGGCGGCGCCGGCTTGCTGGCCACCTTCAATGGGCCGAAAGGCATTGCCTATTCTCGGGTCGATAACAGCCTCTATATCGTCGATACCGAGAACCATGCCATTCGCCGGCTCGCACTGGGCAGTGGCATAATTGACACGGTGCTCGGCACTGGCGAGGTGGGCGACGGCCCCGATGGTGACCCCCTGTCCTGCCGCCTGAATCGCCCGCACGGTGTCTGTGTGCTGAACAGCGTGGTCTATGTCACCGACAGCGAGAATCATCGCATCCGGGCAATCACTGGCCTGGTGAACAGTCCGGCTGCAACAAATCAGGTGTAGGCTTCCGGCAGCTGTTCGTCGGTCTTGCGTGCAGCCGCTACAGGCTGACAGGAGCAGGTATATGGTCAAGGTATTCTTCGCGGTTATTGCGCTGGGCTTGTACCCTGCTGCGCGGGCTGCGCAGTCGCCCGATATCGAGCAACTGGCCTTTCTGACCGGCTACTGGCAGGGACCAGGACTGGGCGGGCACAGCGAAGAAATGTGGATGCCACCGTCCGACAATCGCCTGCTGGGGCTGTTCAAGCAGTCCGGTGCCAATGGCCTTGAGTTCAGTGAAATTGTCGAAATCGTCGCTGCACCGGAAGGCATTGTCATGCACGTGAAGCATTTCAACGCTGACTTCACCGGCTGGGAGGAGAAAGATGACTTTGTCAGCTTCCCGCTGCTTGAAGTGTCGGCCAACAAGGCCGTTTTTGACGGCCTGGTTTACGAACTCGTTACCCCGAATCAGTTGCTGGTAACGCTGCAAATCCGACAGTCAGACGGCACGATTGAGGAAGTACGATTCGATCTGACGCGGCAGATACTGGATTAGCCACGCAAGCGATTACAGCTACTCAAAAACGGCCTCATTGAAGCGGGCAATGTCCATATAGTCTTGCTTGAACCCCGGTAGCAAATACCCCTCGTCGATCAACTCATCCGTCGCAGTTTCATATTCGCTCAGGTAGTCCTCATAACTCGGGTACAAACCGTCGATCGAGTTTCTGGGATCGCGCGTTTGCACGGCAACTGCAGTGTTGTCTGCATAGGGAATGTAGCCCCCGGTCAATCGTGCCAATGACTCTTCGGCCCCAAAGGCTGGAGAGCGCAGATTCCACGGAACAAACGTGCCAAGTGGCACTTTAGTCAATGGTGGCAGTATCGTGCTCTCGGCCAGATCGTTATTATCAGAATTGACTGCTGGCACCAGAGCATTGTAGCTGTGATCGGAATATTGAGGATGCGTGTCAACAATACGCTCTTCATTCCAGCGCGGCCCGTAATTGCTATGCCGCGGCTTGTACATGGAAGACGGGTGATTGATGCCTGACATGCGATTCCAGGCTTCGCGATTGATTCGGCCATCAATATGAGACGGCACCAACGTGCCATCGGCTATCTTTGGATAGCGCGATGCGGGCGGCTCTTCGTCGTTGGCGACCCAGTTATACATGGCGACAATCAGTGACTCGGAAATGGGTGACCACATATTGGGGTTGGCAGGGAGCTGCCCACTGGTCGCCTCGCCGGGAATGCCGTTACGTGAACCATGCTGTGATCCACCAATGGTGTAGAAACGCACATTATCCGGGATGTCAGCATCGGCGCTGCCATCCGGTGTCGTGTGCGGCAAAGAACCGGCGCGTAACCAGTATTCGTTACTGGTCTGGATGTGCATGATGTTGGGTTCTGTGCCACTGGTTCGGGCGGCACGCAGGACACCATCGGTACGGCCGGTAAACGGATCGGTGCTGTCGCCATAGGTAAACGGAAACAGGTCGTTCGGATACAGGTAATTGGAATGATGGCCGTTGGTGCGAGTCGGCATGGCGAAGCGGTTATTGAACATGCCAAAGCCACCACCGGCGATAACCGGAACGACACCGTCGAAAACGATGCGACCAGCGGTATCCGCATTCAAGCCGTCATAGACAAATTGCCGCAAGAGTCTGCCACTCTGGGAAATGCCCCAGGCAACTGTGTGCTCAATCTCTGGCAGCTCCAGCTCCGCCAGCAACTCGTTATCACCGTCATAGCGCATTAGCGAGACGATATCGCGAATGCCGGTCATGCCTGCACCCGCCAGAACGGGATCGCGCGCCTCATAGATCAGCTCGTAGAGATAGCCGGGCTGCAGTCCGCCGGCAACATTCAGCATGATCTCCGCCTGATTACTTTCCGGCACTTCATTGACCGTCAATGTGAAGTCGCTGCGTTCAACCGGAATGCGCGGATCTTCCTGATACAAACGCTGCGTCAGCGTCGCCTCGGCCAATCCCTGCTCGGTGGGGAAGTAGGCAAGATGACCGCCACCGGCAATATTGACGTCGTTACTCTGCCGGCCTACCGATACTTCATAACGCACCTCACCGGTGATGGGCTCAGCGTCGGTACCGACAACGGGCGCATGTAAGCGAATCCGCTCATCACCCGGAGCCAGCTCATTAATCCAACCCGTTACCAGATAGGTAAAACCCATCTCCGATAGCGGATGTAACAGAGATTGCTCGGGTGGCACACGGCTGTTGCCGCGGTTATTGACGTTATACAACAAACCGCCATTGGCCAATTCACTTGGCGGCACCAATAACTTGAAGTCGGCAGCGTATTCGATGAGCCCTTCGTCATTGCGAGGCGCATGCTGTATATCGGAGATTGATTCGTTAGCCGGGTCTCGTGGATCCAGGGTGAAATACATGACGCCATAGATAGCTTCATAGCTAAAATCCACTTGCGGATCCCTCAGTGTTTCACGGCGGTTTATTTCGATCCGGGTGACATCAGCCAGCACAGAAAAACTGCACAAGCACAGCAGCGGGATGAGAAAGAATCGACGAATTTTATTCCGGGCAGAGAGGGACAATGTCATGGCGATACCTGAATGCTTATGTCTCTTGTTTATTGTAATTTTTTTGTCGAGCGATGGGCTTTATTGACGAATATTGACCATTTGCCGGGCACTGTCAACGGCGCACTGATGCGCTGCCCGCTTCAATCGACCAGTTGTGCTCGCTGTCTGGCGGCAAGACGACGCTGATAGAACAGTGGCACCAGCGCCGTCAGTGCCGAGCCCGTAACCAACAGCACTGCTCCGAGCAATGACAGCACGGACAAGCGGTCTGAATATTCGTAGGCGGGATTAACAAAAACGATCAATTTTAAAGTCAGGATTGTAAACAGCGGTGCCAGCGCCAGTGTCGCACTGACCTTTGAGGCTTCCCAGCAGTTCATCGCCTCGGCAAAACAACCATAGGCAATGATCGTATTGAGACACAGGAACGCCAGTAAAAATAACTGCCAGCCAGTCAGAGTAAACAGTGCTCCCGGATCAATCAGCGGAATCAGCACGACAATGGAAACTGCATAGATGCAAACGAGAATTTGTACTGATGAGAAACTGCGCAACAACTGTTTCTGTAACAGCGCATAGATCACCCAGGTTATCGCTGCAAAGACGACGATGATGACACCCACCGTTTCGCTGTTATCGAGACTGACAAAAGTCGCCAGACGATCGTTAAAGAAAAGTAGTAAGCCAGCAACGATCAATGCCGTGCCGAGCTTTTGAATGTGGAAAAAGCTTTCCTTGTAAAACAGCACACCACCGAGAATCAGAAACAGACTCGTTAGCTGGATGACGGCTTCACTGGTCTCGGCGTTGACGTAATTAAGACTGTAGGAAAATAAAGAGTAGTTGGCGCATAGTCCCAGAGCCGCGATCAACAGGTACAACAGAATGCGGCGCGGCACAGTTTGCAGACGCGGCAGCTTTTTACCTATTGCCAACCACAGCGCGAGGACTATGAATGCTGCCAGAAAGCGATACCAGACGATGGTTGTCGCTTCCATACCAGCGAGCAGTTCTTTTAGCGCAACCGGCAAGACTCCCCACATCACTGCTGCGACCAGGGAAAAACAGAAACCCAGCAAGGGTCGTACCGGGCTAGTCGTCATAACTCGGTTCAGCGACCGGAGTTTTCGTAATACACCACATTGCGCGTGCCACTGCCAATAGCGACGATGTCGAGATAGCCGTCGCCATTGAGATCCTCGATAGCCAATCCGGATACTGCCACGTTAGCATCATCGAGATTGATTCGCTGCCAGCTGTCGTCGGCTTGCGTGTAACGATAGATTGCCAGTTTGTAAGGTTCTGAACGACCTCCGGCAATGATTTCATCCGTGCCGTCGTTATCCAGATCGGCGATCAGCAAGCCATGGCCATTGCTTAACTCGGTTTCGATTACGTGGCGCTGCCACAACGCACCCTGAGCAGCGCCTGGTTCATAGACCACTACCTCGTTGCCATGCCAGGGTTCCACCGTGGCGATAAATGGGGTCTCGTCACTCATTTTGCCGATATCGATCTCACTGGAACCAACCTGTGGTCGCTCTGCGTCCTGTTTGCCGGCACCGATTTGCGTCCTGGCAACGTTGACACCGCTAGTGGCTAGTTGGAAAAGATGTACACCGCCAAAGCTTGCGGTTAATAAGTCGTCCCGGCCATCGCCTTCCCAATCGGCAAGCGCCAGACCATGGGCCATTTGCAGTGAACGATCAATGACGATGCCAGGCCAAGTGTCAACATCGAGGTCAGGCGGAATCGGATAGGCTTTGAGTTCCAGATCAACGGCATACAGCGGCGCCTCAGCGCCCTCGCCGATAATAGGCAGGTTGACCAGCTCCATCTCTCCGTCACCATTAAGGTCACCCCACTTTACACGGTGTGAAGTCGGTATCTCATCGATATAGTGCATTGCCCATTCCTGGTTGACTGTGGGATTGCCCGGATTCTCCAGCCAATGCACCAACCCGCCTGTTGAGGATTCACCCAGAGCAAACTCACTGGCCAGAACGATATCCATGTCACCGTCTTTATCAATATCAAGGGGTGCTGAATCAATATTACGTTGTGCCACGGTGCTGATCGCAAACTTTTCCCAGGTCGGGTTTTTGTACCAGACGAATTGGGCCGGATTGGTTGCCAAGGCAACAATGTCAGTCAATCCGTCGCCATCCATATCGGCAACTTCGACACCGTAGCCGCCACGCATTTCTTCATCAAGCGTGACTTTCTCAAAGCTGACAAAACTGCGTTGCGCATCGGCGATCTGACAGGCAGTCAGCAAACCGGTAAAAAGGATAGTGCAGCGAAACGTGCCAAGCATGGGCAATCGATCTCTAATTATCATTATGGGAATTCCGGATTCTTTATGGCTTGCAAACGAGTAGAGAAGTTAATCGTTCATCGCCATGAAAGCAAATCACAACGCTGCGGCTAAAGCGGCTGAAGAAAGGGAGTAGGCCTGTCAGGCTAACTTGATGTGCCGCGAGAAACGGGCACTCAGGAACTCCATCTGGTCGGCCAGGACGTTGTGGTTGGACAGGTACAAGAACTCATACTGGTTCGGCACGAACGGGATAGCCAGAAGTTCCATACGCGCCTCTTCCGGAGAACGATCAGCCTTGCGGTTATTGCAACGCCGGCAGGATGTCACCACGTTGGTCCAGATGTCCTTGCCACCTTTGGAAATCGGTTTGACGTGGTCACGGGACAGGTCGCTGATCGCAAACTCACCACCGCAATAGAGGCAAATATTTTTGTCACGGCGGAAGAGGAATTTGTTTTCCAGCGGCGGATCGAAGCTGTCAGTGTGAACTTTACCGTCGCAGGCGACGATGCTGGGAAGCTTGAGAATAGATTGCTTGCCGTGGCGATTGAAGCCGCCGCGGATTTCCATGAGGGTATCACCGAGAGTCCAGATAACCAGATCTTTAACGAGAAGAGTCGCCGTTTCTTCCCGGGTTAGCCAGCTAACCGGAATACCAGCTTTATTGAGTCGCAAAATCTTGGCATTCATGCGTTTACCTGCGCAGGCAAAGGCTGCACGCAGAGTGTACACAACCTTGCTATCGGCGCAAATCGCCCGGACTGAAATTTCCTGCCCATTTTTCTCACCGATTATTCAATTAACGACCGATTCGAATACCGTTCCCTGGAGCCTGACTTTTCCTTCTGCTTATTGTGTCACCAATTCACGACAAAAGCGTGACGGTTGCCACCTTTTAGACTGTTTTTGACTGCTGTTTGGCGCGCCAACGCCTGTAGCCGCCGGTACTCACCCAGTAGCCCAACTGCAGAGCAATTAACAACGCGGCAAACAGCGGGATCGTACCCAGATCACGACCGCCGACACGGAAATAGAATACCGCATTGTATTGCCGGTCCTGGGTAGGATGTTCAGCGGTGACTACGCCAATGTAAGTACCACGCTCTGCAAATTCATAGCTGGCACGGTAGTAGCCCCCCTCCTCAATACTGGGTGGCTGGTAGTAGACAGTGGCCGCCTCCAGATCATCAATCGCCTGCACATCCTCCCAGGAAGCAAACCGGCCGACGCCGTTTATGTCCCTGATAATACGGAAATCCAGCGACATCTCGCTCAACAGCTCGTGCAGGTATTCCATAACGAAAACCGATTGCGTGACATCCGGTACGTCCTCGCAGTACTCACGGCTGCCACGCGTCTCCGGTTGAAACACAGTAAAGTGCGCCTGCATAAAATCGATGTTAATCACGCAGAGGTCTTCTTCAAAGGCAACGCCACCGTGACCAAAACCGGCAATCGGCAGGCCTGACAATAACAACGTTCCTACGGACAGCCGCAGCCGTCCAATCCAGTTTGCGATGGTCATGAATTGTTCCGTGAATCCGAGGTGGCCACTCTCTGTGCTTGTCGAAAGTGGCGATGAATCGAAAGGCTGTTCCTACCAGGGAATTGATTTACCGTCGTAGGCCTGAAAGCGCCCACTGTTTTCCTTATTCAATGCGTCGATCAGCTTCAACATGCCTGACACGCTGGTCTGCGCATCGATCCATGCATTGGGTCCACCCATATCTGTCTTTACCCAGCCCGGATGCAACAACCCTACACTGAAGCCGGCGTCGGCCAGGTCGATCGACAGGCTTTTGACCGCAGCGTTCAGCGCTGCTTTCGAAGACCGGTAGATATAGTGGCCGCCACCGGAGTTATCAGCGACCGATCCCATCTTCGAGGTGATAAACACGAGCTTTTTCAATTTACCGTCTTGCAGATGCGGCAACATCAGCTGTGTCAGCAGAATGGGGGCGATAGCATTGACGTGTAAGGTGCTGGCCCAGTCGCCTTCCTTAATCTGACCGAAAGCAGCATCACGGGGACCGTAGACGCCGGCATTATTGATCAACACATCAATGGCCCGGCCTTCCAGTCGTTTGGGCAGATTGGACAATGAGTCTGGCTTGCTGACGTCCATTTCCAGCACTTCGAGATTGGTATGTCGCTCATCCAGTTTCGCCAGCTCAGGGGCCTTGTCGGCATCCCGGCAAGTGGCTATAACCTGCTCACCCCGCGCCAGTAGCTGACTTACAAATTCGAGGCCGATGCCACGATTGGTCCCGGTGACCAGATAAACTGCCATGATGACTCCTGTATACAGCGAATTGGTTGTAAAGGTGGCCTAATCTACATGGCGAGGTGCAGCGGGTCAAAGGCTGCCGCCAAGCGTTGCCGTTCATCGATAAATCACCTTGCCCGGCGGGGCGTTTGCTATACTCGCGGGCCAGCTATCCCAATTACAACAGCACATTAAAACAGCCCGTTAAAATAATAGTGAAGAAGATGCAATTTCTCCCCCGCTCCCTGCCTGTGGCTATCGCCCTGGCCTGCAGTTCTCTGGCTCTGGGCCAGGATGCCGAGGAAATAGTAGTTACCGGCGTGGTGCCCGGTGGCGCCGCAATCGAGCTGGGCAAGGTGCCTTATCCGGTGCAAACCGGTTCCGCCGCCGATCTGCAGAATATGGACAGCCTGTCGCTGGCGGATTACCTCAAACAAAGTTTTAGCAGCGTCTCCTGGAATGATGCCCAGAACAATCCGCTACAGGCCGATCTGCAGTACCGCGGCTTCACCGCCTCGCCCTTGCTCGGGCTGGCCCAGGGTCTGGCTGTTTATCAGAACGGCGTGCGCATCAATGAGCCACTGGGCGACGCTGTCAATTGGGACCTGCTGCCACAATCGGCCATGCAGCAGGTCGCTCTTTCCGGTGGTGCCAATCCATTGTTCGGTCTGAATTCGCTCGGCGGCTCACTGGCTATCGACATGAAAACCGGATTTGATTTTCAGGGATCGGGTCTTGAAGTGAGTACCGGCTCATTCGGTCGCAACAGGGCCAATATCGAAGTCGGTGGCAACGATGGCACACTGGCCTACTACGCCAACATCGAATATTTCGACGAAGCTGGCTGGCGCGACCAATCGGCATCGGATGCACTTAATTTTTATGGCAGCATCGGTTGGCGAAACGCCGATAGCGCTCTCAACCTGAACGCACAAGTTGCCGAATCGGAACTCATCGGCAACGGTTCTTCACCGGTGGAATTGCTGGATCTCAGTCGTCGCGCGATCTTTACCGGTCCCGATATCACCAGTAATGATCTGGCCATGCTGAGCCTTGATTTCAGTCATCAGGTCAGCAGCGACATTGCCTTTAGCGGTAATTTGTTCATCCGGGAAAACAATACCGACGCATTTAATGGCGATGGCAGTGAATTTACAGTCTGCGAATTCAGCGGTGGACCGGGGTTGATTGGCGGTCTGGAAGAGGATGATTTGGCAGAGATAGGTCTCGATGATGATGACCTCTGCGATGAGCAGTTCACCGACGCCGAGGCACTGGAAGATTTTCTCAATGACACGGCAATCAATGCCGGCGAAGACGCAGCGTTTGCAATCGAAGGGTTTGCGGCAGACGAGCTTTCCGGTACCGGCCTACTGGCTGATGCCGCCATCAACAATATCAGCAAGCGCAAACAACGCAGTCAGGGTGCTGATTTCCAGTGGACCGTGCAAAACTCGTTGCTCGGATACAACGGCCAGCTGATCTTTGGTGCTGCCTATTTCCGCGGTGATTCCGATTTCGATGCGGTAGTCGAATTGTCAGACATCGACCCGATCACCCGTGTCACCAATGGCCTCGGCACCGGTACGTTTGTGGATGATGAAGCCACCGACATTACTGCGCGCACTGAATCTTACAGCCTGTATGCGTCCAATACCCTTGATGTGAGCAACACAGTTGCGCTTACCGTGTCTGCCCGCGTTAACACCACTGACGTGCGCTTGCGCGATCAATCCGGCATGCGCCCTGAGTTAAACGGCGATCATCGCTTCACCCGCATCAATCCGGCGCTTGGAATGACCTGGCAAGCGACCCCTGAACACAATCTCTATGCCAACCTCAGCCAGTCTTCTCGCGCACCGACGCCGATCGAGCTGGCCTGCAACGAAGGCGTTTTTGATCTTTCGGTTCAGTATGCCATAGAGCGTGGCGATGATCCGGATGACATTGATTTCGAATGCCGCTTGCCAAACGCCTTTCTGGCCGACCCGCCACTGGAGCAAGTGGTCACCAGCAGTCTGGAGCTGGGGGCACGCGGTTATCTTGGCGATCTGGGGTACAGTGTTGGTGTTTTCCGGTCCGACAATAAAAATGACATCCTTTTTCAGACTACCGGGCGTCAGACCGGTCTGTTCGCCAATGTCGATAAAACTCGACGTCAGGGCTTCGAGAGTCGTCTGACCGGGCGATGGTTTCGACTGGACTGGCAAGCAGCCTACAGCTATATCGCCGCGACCTTTGAAGACGACTTCGCGGCGTTGAGCCCCAATCATGACTTTGCCAATGCCGAAGGCGAAATTCTGATAGGCAGTGGTGATCGCATTCCCGGCATACCCGAGCATCAGCTCAAACTCAGTGGCAACTACCGCGTCAGTGAAGCATTACAGTTCGGCATCGATGTGATCAGTAACAGCGAGCAGCATCTGCGTGGTGATGAATCCAATCAGCTGGCACCAATCGACGGCTACACGCTGGTCAATCTGCGCGGCCGCTATCGTCTCGGAGAACAGTTTGAAGTGTTTGCCCGTATTGATAATGTCTTTGATGCGGAGTTTGAGACATTCGGTTTGCTGGGTGAGGAACCCGGCGAAGTGGAAGTACCAATTATCGAAGATCTGACCACACCAATCTTCCTCGGCGCCGCGCCACCGCGCGCCGGCTTTGTCGGCTTCCGTCTGCGTTTTTAGGGATTGCGGGCCTGCAGGAACTGCACTGCCACATCCGGAAAGTCGGTAAACACACCATCAACACCTGCGGTAAAAAGATGGATGTTTAACAGCTCGGTAAAGCTGTCGGCATAGTCTGGCACCATGCCGGGATCACGGCGAAAGGTGTAAGGGTGTATTTGCAGTCCTGCTGCATGGGCATTGGTAACCAACGGCATGACGCGCACATTGCCGCGCGTTGATTCCGGATCGACGATCAGCGACATGGCCGGGCCGATGCCGTCGGCAAATTGCGCCACTTCCTGCATGCCTTGTGCCGAAAGCATCCACTGATACTCATCCGAGTCACCCATCAGTTGCACGAGATTTACGCTGATACCCGCAGCCGGCAAAATTTCCTGCGCAATTATGCGCAACTCGTCGTAGCTGAATGTTTGTAAAAACACCGGCGATGATTTGCTGGTATAGCCGTACTCCTTGAGTACTGCCACGACCGCAGAACTGATGTCCTTGCCTTCGGCACGATGAAACTCCGGCCCCTTGATTTCCGGATAGATACCTACTTGCCTGCCGGTAGAGCGATTGAGTCCCTGCACCATCTCGATTTCTTCCTGCAAGGTAGGCACAGAGAAACTGGCCTTACCCATGGGAAAGCGATCGCCAAAAACCTGTTCGCGTTGACCATCGGTCAGGCGAAAGCCTTCGGTTGCTTGCAGCTGTCTGATTTCGACCAGGGTAAAGTCGATAGCGTAGTAGCGACCGTCGGCGCGAGCACGATCCGGGAACAGTTCGGCCACATTGGTTGTGCGGTCCAGAGTAATGTCGTGCAGCACAATGAGCGCATCGTCTTTGGTCATGACAATGTCCTGCTCGACGTAATCAGCGCCCATGGCGTAGGCCATCGCCTTCGCTGGCAAGGTATGTTCAGGTAGGTAGCCGGACGCGCCGCGATGGGCAATCACCAGTTTGTCAGCGGATTGAGCCTGCACGGAAGCAGTCATAAGCATCAGGACCAATAGTTGAATTGTTTTAACTAGCTGAAGTTTAACTAGCTGAATGCGGATCTTGTTAATCACTGTGGCGTCTCCCCCTTGCGCTCCTGCATGAGCTGGTGCTGGCTGTTCAGGCTAACACCGGGTCGTTGCCACAGTATGACAGCGACCCGACAACATCAGGAGCCCAGCCGATAGCGTAACTTGATTGCCACCTGATCAACAATACGATCATTCCAGGATTGTTCAAACAGATCCTGAAAAGTGAAGAAGCTGTTGCGCGGCAAATTGGAACCCCGGGTATAGACCACAAACAGGTCCGAAAGCGGAGCGATTTCCCAGCGATAGCGGGCCTGGAAAGTCAGGCGGCTGATCACAAAATCATCGGCAATATCGTCAGGATTGGCCACCGGAATCAGCGGCCCTTCTTCCATGGTATTGACGCGATAGAAGCTGTCTTCATAAGCCTTCAGCCCGGTCCACTGGGTCGTAAAGCGCAGTTGCTGGCGGGCAGTGATGAAGTAACTCATTTCCAGGCGCGGCGCCCACTGATGCGCCTCGAAGGCGGTGTAGTTGCCATTGCCGCGGTGTACCAGCAAGGCCTCACGATCGGTATAGCTCAGACTGAGATCAAATGAAAAGCGATCGGTTGGACGCCAGACAATACCGGCAGTGCCTTCAACCTGCGGTGAACCCAGATCCTCCGGATCCACCGAGAGTCCGCCGGAATAGGCAATGGGCTGCGATGGATCGGTTTCGTAGTTGACGCTGGCACCGTAACGCACGGGCAGTTGGAAGGCGCCGGTACCGCGCCCCAGTCGATCATCGAAACGCGCCGGGAAATAGCGCAGGTTGTAGCTAAACTCATCATTGTTCATGAGGTTGTAGCTACGGTTCCAGAATGCACCCAGGCGCACCGGCAGACCATCGGTGTTCCATTCATTGGTAAAGATAATGCCGGTAGAACGTGAACGAATACCCGGGATATCCGATTCAGTGACGTTGTAGTTGTAGCTCAGGTTAGCCTGATCATTACGGGTCAGGAAACCCAGCTCATTCATATCGAACTTGTCGTCGATCCAGGTGGCGCGCACGGTATGTTGCTTGCCACGCTCGGGACGGAAGGCCACATCCCCCAGAAAGCCCATGCCGGTCGTATTGTTGTTGTCGCTGTGCATGAACTGGGTGTCCACCAGCCAGCGGTTGTCGGCAGAAAAGTAGTGCATGTCCACCGCGTTAACGTTGGATTCGATATCCGGGTGATTGATTGTTGTGCCCATCCAGCCGATAGAGCGGCGGCCGCCGCCGCTAGCATCTTCATAAAGCAGGCGGGCGACACCAAAATCACGGCCCTGTGCCTGAATCACTACCTCTGTGCCATCATCGCGGGTACCGAGAATTTCCGAATCGTCTTCAGAGGCAAACAAGGTGCCGTATTGCCAGTTGCCGATCTGGCCTGTGTATTTCACCGCGCCCAGCAATTCGGTTGGACGACTGACATCAGTCGGGACGACATTGACATCGCCGGGTATGTCGTACTCGGCTGCGCCACCAATACGGCGCGTATTGAGCAAGGAAATTGGCCCGCCAGGACCGCCTCCCCCCCGCGCGCGGGGATGGGTATTGAAGATGTCCTGACCTTCAAGAAAGAACGGCCGCTTGTCGGGGAAGAACACCTCAAAGGCAGTGAGGTTGACTACGACATCGTCAGATTCCACGGTACCGAAGTCCGGGTTCAGTGTCGCCGACAACAGGGTGTTGGTCGTAGGCCGCCAATAAATATCGGTACCCACTTTGGCATCCAGATCATTGCGCACGGCATCGAACACTGAAGAAACAAACGGGTAGTAGGTGAGCTGGCGACGAGGTTCGATATCACGCAGCTGGTACTTCTGAAAAGCGGATAAATATTCGTTCACTGTCTGCGGTAACGGCGGATTAGACCAGGCTTCGCCCCCCAGATGACCGACCTGTCGCTCGACGTAGAAACCGATCTGTCGCGAGTCGCCGGATTGTGGCAGCGGCATCATGGACCAGGGAATGAAGTACTCGGCACTCCAGCCATTCTCCAGCGCTTGCGTTCGCGCATTCCACGATCCATCCCACTGCATGTTCAATTGCCGTTCCGGCAATATGGTCCCGTCCGTCAAGGAATCACCGAGATTCACCCGCAGGAAGTAGCCATAAAGCCCCTGTCCTGAGGGATCGACGCCGACAACAAAGCCATCCCGATCCAGTCGCGTATCCCGCGATGTCATGCGTGCGACTAATGATTCGGCCGGCTGAAAATTCATGGCGCCGACATAGATGCCCTGCTCGGTGTAGAAAATGCGCGTGTGCGTCTCGTAACTCGAGGCCGCCAATGTATCGGGATCAATCACCTGCATGCCATCGAAGTACGGAATCTCGTTCCACACTGCTTCATCGAGGAAACCATCGAGCTCAATATTGGCCTGATCCTGTTCGATGCGTGTCAGTTGGGGAATGGCGATTTGTGCGTTGCTGGCCAGGCTAGTCACAGCAAGCCAGCACAGCAAAAAGCTACGCAGGGTAATACTCATAGAACTTCTCAATAGGGCGCGGGTTCTTGTATTCGCAATGCAAAAACCAGTCATTATGTTGTTATTGATTGTCAGCTCCCGTTCCGTGGCAGCCCGAACAACCGGTTTACAAGCGGTACTGCTGGATTGTCATCCGAACCGCGATTTGGAATGTAGCTGATTCACTCTGACTAAACAGCCTTTGGCACAGTCTGTTGCAATTGGCACGTCGAGTGAGTCCTCTGTTGCTATCGGCGAGAAGACAGGAGAGTTGTCAGAATTCGTCATAATTCACCAGCACTTTGCCTTATTCCCGCCGGTACAAAGACATCTGTAGCGTGTTAAATACACCCTGCAGCAGATGTTATTGAACTTGTTCAGTCAAAAGGCATCCAACTTACAGTGACAGCAAAAGACAGACGGAAACGCACTATGTTCAGAAAGCAGACACATCCACTCATGGTTGAGGAAGAAACCTATAACTGGTCATCCCCGAAATCCGGCGTCAATCGACAACTACTGTACCTGTCGATTCTCTTCGTTGCGGCCGGTATGCTATTCAGTGTGCTGCGCTAATCAGCGCGCCTTTAAAGTCGCTTCGACAGTAAGCATCTGACCCTCACGTTCGATCTGCAACATCACAGAATCTCCGGGAGCTGACTCTCTGAGCAGGTTTGAGTATGTCTGCAAGTCGGTGACACGCTCACCGGCAAACTGCAGCAGGACATCGCCTTCCTGCAACCCCGCTTCTGCCGCGGCGCTATCTGGAACCACCCCGCTAATACGCACACCGGCACCGGCATGCGCAAAGTCCGGTATTGTGCCGAGACTCGCCTCTCTGGCCCCGCTATTGCTGCTCACCTGAACCTGTTCCGCTCCCTCCAGATTCACTCGCAGCGGATCAGTGCGATTGGCCATATAGACAACGGCTTCTTCGAGCCACAAGGCGACGTCAGACAATCCGGCCGCGTCGAGTTTGTCCGCGGTATCGGATGTGCGGTGGTAATCAGTGTGCGCTCCGGTAAACAGGTGTATCGCCGGAATTCCCGCATTAAGGAAAGACACATGGTCACTACTGGCTATGGTCTGTTCCGGAAAGCTTGAGCGTACACCGATAGTGAAGCCGATCCCTTGTGCCATGAAGGGCCACTCGTAGGCACTGTCGCTGGCAAACACTTGCAAGGGCTGCCCTTGCAGACGACCAACGGCATCGAGATTGATCATTGCAAACATGTCACTGGCCCGGAACCCGCCTGGCGGATTGCTAACGAATTGCTGCGAACCCAAGAGCCCGGCTTCCTCGCCTGTGAACGCCACAAAGACAATGGGGCGCTGCGGGCTAAGAGAGCGCGCCAGATTGGCAGCAACCTCCAACATCACTGCGACACCAGAAGCGTTGTCATCAGCACCGGGGAACGCCGTGCCACTGGCATTGTCGAGCCCCAGATGATCGTAGTGCGCGCCGACTATCAATGGCGCCTGCGCGTAATCCGGATTCGTGCCCGGGATCATTCCCACGACGTTAATCAGCTCCATGCTGCCTTGCGCTGGCTCTGACTGCTGCCAGCGTTGCTGATAGCTGCCTGCCATTGGCTGCAAGCCAGCCTGTTCAAACTGCTCTGTCAGATAGGCCGTTGCCTGTTGCAAACCACGCGAACCCATACCGCGACCCTGCATGGCCGGCGCGGTGAGCTGGCTGACGTGCGCAAGCAAATCAGCCGGCAAGTACTTCGGCGGCAGGGTGGCCAGAGCCGGGACTGCCGGCAGACTGTCGCGGCTGATCTCGGCATTGCTCTCCGGCTTCAGCCATTGCATTGGTGAATCCGGACTGGACCAGATACCCGAGGTGTCGTTGGTAGGCTCTGCACCGGTAAAACTCAGATAAGAGTACTTGCCGTAATGTGGCAGTTTCTCAATCATGCCCGGCATCGCGACCATGTCATCGACGTGTATCCAGCCCACAGCGAGTTCCGGATCTTGCGGATGGCGGCCAATGAGGACACTGCTGCGATTGCTGAAGGGCAGCTCGCTGTCGGGCAATTGCATGCTCCCGGCGCTGAGACCACCACCGTAAGCTGCGACGGCTTCGGCCACAGTGGCTGCAAACGGATTGTCGCCCCCCAACACCCATACTGATCGATCCGCCGGTAGTTCGGCGATGCGATCGGCATAGAGAATCTGGTAATCGGCGCGGCCACCAAAGGCTTCCGCCATTTGCCGCCAGTGCGGACGATCACTGTCAGGCAAGACAAAGGCGAGTGACTGAGCACCGAAGAGTTCACCGATGGTGGGAGGTGTTTCCTCGCGATCAAGGGTACGGAAGACATCAAAATAGGGGTCAACCAAGACGGCCTCCAGTCGGGAATAGTCCTCCGCCATCACGCCTTCGAGTTTTTGCGACAGGGCAATGTTATAAATTTCCGGCTCAGCCTGATCTTGGTAATACAAGGCAACTGGCACCGTTAGCTCATACGCTTCGCCAGACTGAATCTGCGCGAACATGATACGCGCACGATCACCGTTGACCTCTTCCACTGTGAGTGACAACTCCGGCGCACCGGTGCGCTCAATCCACTGACTGAAGAAGCCGGACAGGTCTTCACCACTCAACTCGCTGAACAGTGCTTCGATATCCGCATAGGAGGCACGCTGGAACAGGTAGCGACTGTAGAAGTCACGCAGGCCCTGCAAGAATAACTCGTCGCCCAGTCGCAAGCGGAGCATGTGCCAGACCATCAATGTCTTGCCGTAACCCACCGCTTGCGATGCCGCGGAATTACGTGCCGTGAAATCGCTAAGCGGAAAATCACTGCCTTCAGCAACGTAATTTTTATAGCGGGCGAGCATCTCTTTTCGATACTCGTGACCCAATCCTTCCATTTCATCAAACAGATGATCTGCCAGATAGGCTGTCAGGCCCTCGCTCCAGTTGCCGGAATCGTAGTCTGGATAGACGCCGTTACCCCACCAGTTGTGCAAGATCTCATGCGGGTAAGAAGTCGTCAGAATGAACGGGAAACGAATGACCTGCTCGCCCAACAGGGTAAAGGAAGGCATGCCATATCCTGTTTCCCAGAAATTCTCTACCAGGGCAAACTTCTCATAGGGATAATCGCCCAGCAGCGGTTCGTACAGTGCCAGGTAACGCGCCGTCGCATCGAGATAGCGGGTGGCGAGATTGACATCGGGAGTGCGCAAGTAGGCCAGCGCGGTAGTATCACCAGCGCTCTGTTCGTAGATTTCGAAATCCGCTGCGATGAGATAGATCTCTTCGGTAGGCTGGTTCATGCGCCAGTTATTGCGGTCACCGCCAACATTCACACCCTGGGTAAGCACCGACCAGTCAGTAGCAGAATCACTGAAACTGGCGCGCATGTTGAACGTCAGCATGCCATCATCGAACAGTGGCACCCACAGGGACGCCCGTGACAGGAATATACCTTCCTGTGAAATAGTACCCGACGTTTCGGCGAAGCTTTGCGCATATTCTTCGCTGGTTTGCTCGGCAACGTCATTGATCTGGCCTTCGTAGGTCAGTACCAGCGCCGGGCGGCCTGCCGGTATGGTCACTGTGTATTCGGTCGCCGCCGCTTGCGTGGCAACAGTCGTTGGCACTGTAACCTGCTGGTCGCTGCCCGCACTACTGACAGGCGTTAGCGGGATACTGCTATTGAGAATGCGCAGGTTGCTGTTGAGGGAAAACGTCAGCGTTTGTCCCTGAAAATGCGAAGGGAGCCGCAGCGCGTCGGTCACGCGCAGGAAGTTGTTGGCCGGATCGAGCGTCACCTGCAAACCGTGATGTAGCGGCTCCAGCGCGGCAACTGCTGGTTGCTGGATAGCGGCAGGATCGCCGGCGGCAGTTTGCGCTGGCGCCACGGTTTGCGGCGTGAGCTGGCGTGCTGGCAAGGTTTGCGCAACGACACAAAGAGGCATGACGAGTGCCGCAATCAGCGCCAGACGACTCAGGTTATTGCGAGATTTTCTGCCAGGCATGTATCCGGTCACTCGTCAGTCGCCCTCAATCGAGGCCGAGTAATTCCATGGCCAGTTCATGATTCCAGTCGGCCATATGTATTTGCGAAGCACCACCGGGAGTGCGGGTTGTGCTCCAGGCCAGTTGTGTGCCGTCCGGAGAAAAGACCGGCAGGATATCGGTGCCTGCTGTATTGGTCACACGTACCGGCGGATTCAGGCCCTCAACATCGATCATGAACAACTCGAAATTGGCATGACCCAGTATGTTGCTGGAATAAATAATGTACTCGCCACCGGGATGGAAATACGGGCCCCAGGACACCATGGCATCCGCAGTCAGTTGCCGCTGGTTACTGCCGTCGATATCCATGGTCCAGATCTCGGCGCTGTTGCCGTCCGGATTAAAGCGTCGCCAGACGACTTTCTCGTTATCCGGACTAAAGAAAGGACCGCCATCATAACCGGGGGAGAACGTCAGCTGCTGCACATTGGAGCCATCCGCGTCCATGATGTACAGGTCCATGAAATAAGAGCTGTCATCTTCGAACAAGGCCTGCTCTGCCTGACTCAACTGTCGGCTGTAGGCCTCGCGATTGGAAGCGAACAGAATCTTGCTGCCGTCTGCAGAATAAGATCCCTCAGCATCATAACCATCAGTATTGGTAAGATTAATCAGATTGCTGCCATCGCTATTGGCTTCGTAGATGTCGTAATGACGATCATAGTCCCAGCCATAGGGCCGATCCTCTCCACTTTCGCGGATGGCAATTTCTTCCGCCTGTTTCTGCAGAGCATTGGGATCTTCGTGCGTGGAGGAGAACATCACCTTGTCCATGGTCGGGTGTATCCATGAACAGGTGGTCAGACCGATACCGGGTGAAACCCGGTTGGCCTCACCGCTTGCCAGATCCATCAGGTAAATTTGGTAGAAAGGATTGCCGGGCATTTCTGCCTGATAAATAAACATCTCGCCGTCGGCACCGAAGTAGCCTTCACCGGAACGGGCACCTTCGGTGACCAGCTGATGGGTGTTGCTCAACAGTCTTGCTTCGTACTGTGTATCGAACGCCGCGCCGGTTTCTTCCGGCATGGCCATGCTGGTGGCAGCCGCTGTGCCATCGGCTGAATAGCTGCTGTCAGCATCTGCAGTTGTTTGAGCTGATGCGGTGGAATTACCAGCTTCCTGACAACCAGCCAGTCCGACCAGCGTTGAGGTCAATATCACTGCACTTAACTGTTTCATTGCGACTCCGGATTTCATCTTCTTGTGACTCTCAGACATACGGCTGACTCACTGCAGCAGGATCAATTGTCTGCATTAATTATTATTGGATTGGCGTCACCAGCTGGCCAGCTTTTAATGGCCCTGGCCGGTAGCCATGCTGCAACGTTACGATTCATTATTCGAAATGAAAATGATCCTGTTGGGGAAACACGCCGAATACGCCACCGGTGTGGACAAAAAGCACTTGCCGCGCTCCTGGCAACTGGCCCTGATCGCCCTTCTTTAACTCTTCGACCATGCCATGAAATGCCTTGCCCGTATAGACCGGGTCGAGGACGATACCATTGCTGCTGGCCAGTTTTCTGATAGTAGCAAAGACATCGGGCGTCGCCACACCGTATCCCGGCCCCAAATAGCCTTCGATAGTCCTGATCGGCAGACTGTCGCTGTCGAAGTCGATTTTGTAACGCTGCTTCCAAAGCGCCACGTCTGTATTAATCTTGTCCCTGAAGTAGTCCGCATCATCACTGACATTAAATGCAACAACTTCTGCAGGGAGTTCGAACAGCCTGGCGCCAACCAACAAACCGCCCTGGGTGCCACCGGAACCGGTGGCGACGACAATGTAGTCGGGTTGCAGGGAATAGTTCTCCAGATCTTTTTTGATTTCCGCCGCCGCCGCGATATAACCCCACAAGCCAACTTCATCGCTGGCACCGACCGGAATATAGAACGCCTTGTCTCCGGTAGCTGCATAGTCAGCCTGTAATTGACGCACCCTGTCTTCATGTTGCGGCCAATCCCGCACAGGAACATAGGTAATCTCGGCGCCTGCCAATCTGTCCAGCAACAGGTTGCCTTGCGGTACAGCGGGTTTTTCTCCACGCAGCAACAGATGCACCTTGAGGCCGAGTCTTGCCCCTAACAAGGCTGTGGCACGGCAGTGGTTGGATTGCAGACCACCGCAAGTGATCACGGTATTACAACCCTGACTGGCTGCTTCGGCGAGACTGAACTCCAGTTTACGAATCTTGTTACCAGAGACTTCCGTGCCGGTCATCTCGTCGTGTTTGATCCACACCTCTACACCATCAGGAATATCAGGATAACGCTCAACCCGGGAGACAGGTGTGGGCAATTGGGCAAGGGAAAGTTTTTCAGGCCAGGCGATCATAGAATGAGAAACTCAGAGACGACAAAGCGGGCTTACACCCGCTTTCTCATGTTGCGTTTAACCAGCTAACGCTGCTGAACCATTAGCCTGCCGGCTTGCTAGCGTCGTAAGCCAGACCCGGTCCATTCCCGCTATCGCCTTCAGCACCCAGTGGGGTAAGTGCTTCGCTATAGAGGAACAGGTCGGTGAGCACTGCTCGCAAATGAATAGAGGCGTTGAGGTTATCCACTATTTCCGAGCCAATCTTTGGTTGCGCCAGAATAAAACGCAGTGCGGCAACGGCCTTGCGGCTGTCATCCGCGATTACCCTTTCGAAATCATTGTCACTGTCGCCGAGGGCAGCGATCAGATTGTCCATTGCCTGGGCAATGCCTTCGAGGGTCGGGCGGGCGTGCGGACCGGGGCCCGCTTCGTCCTGAGCCGGGCGTCCCTGCGCCGCATACGCGAGCAGGAATTCATAGCCGGACTCAATCGTTTCAATATCGTCGTTTATCACTACTACTGCCTTGTCTTGACCTTAAAGCCTAGTCGGCTTCTTTAGGTGTCCATTTGCTGGTGTCATGATTCGCGGCCATTTCGTCTTCAGAGATCCAGCCGGTAAACATGGAACGCGTATAGAACAGTTTTTCCGGTCGAACGGCGAAGTAGATGTGGGTGGAAGCCAGAGCTACCAGTGCCAACGTCGACAATCCGTGCAACAGGAACACCAGACCGAGCTGGTCTTCCGGCATGCTGTTGGTACGATCCCAGAAAGGTGTATCGATTTGCAGGAACATCAGCAGACCGGTAACGATTACCGCCAACACAACAACTGTCACAGCCCAGTGCATACCTTTCTGCTCGAAAGAGTATTTGCCAGGCTTCTTGGCTGAATCGAAAGGCTCGCCGAAATCACGCGGACCCAGAATCATGGATTTAAAGTCTTGCCAGAACAGGGAACGGATAATGTGGAACACAACCACAAAAGTCAGAATCAATCCGCTGATCCAGTGAATGTTCAACCAGGCAATACGCAAGCCGATGATCGGTGCGGTGCCGGTAAAGATGAGAACCAGAATGCTGGCAGCCATAATCCAGTGGAATGCCCGATCAATGGTTTCATGTCGCAGGACACGGCGACCATCTGCAGATGGCTTGTCCATTTTCTTGTTTGCCAGAGCAGCCATGATAATGGCATGAGCAGCTAACAACACCAGAACGGCGACAGCAACAACCCATAGTAGATCCCAGGACACACCGAGGATTACTTCCTCTCCCCACACATCACGTTTATAGCGGACTATTTCTCCCACTGTACTTCCCTCTTGTTTTTGATACTGCTGTTTTTGTTAACTCGTTTTGCTTTTGCTTCGGGAGCGTGCCCGGGGATTAACCCCGGACTACCCGCTTGACAAGGTTCCCCAACAGAGGAACTTTGAAATTATTGTAGTTCAGTGGCTGTGCGCCATCGATGGCAATCGCTGCCACCTGCTCTGCCAGCTGCTCAGAACGCTGTTGACCCCGCAATGCATTCTCAACTGCTCGCAGTCGACGTGGTACACATTCCACCGCACCTGCGGCAACGCGTGCTTCCTGAATAGTGCCACCTGACACCTTCATGGCAGAAGCAATGCTTACCAGCGCAAAGTCCCAAACATTTCGATCAGCAACCTTCTCGAAATAGAACTCGGCGTTGGCCCAGGTGTTGGGGATTCTGACGGCGGTCAGAATCTCGCCCGCTTCGAGAATTGTCATATTCTCGATGTCGCGAGCCGGGCCGACGAAGAAGTCCTGGGCAGCAACTGTGCGCTGGCCGGATTCGCTGCTGATCACCATCGTCGCATCCAATGCCACCAGTGCTGGCGCAGTATCAGACGGTGAAACAGCAACGCAGCGGCTGGCGCCAAAGATTGCGTGCTCGCGATTGAGACCTTCCGGTGAATCGGCGTAGCAAAGATTGCCACCGGCGCGGTAACAATCGAGGCCGCGACGGTAGTACCAGCAACGGGCGTCTTGCGCCAGATTGCCGCCGAGTGTGCCGGAATTGCGGATTTGCGGACTGGCGACTTTGCCTGCCGCCGTGGCAAGCAAGCCGTAACGAGACTGTACCAACGGATTGTTGGCAATCTCGGTCAACGTCGTGACGGCACCGATTTCGATACCGTCAGCCGTTTCCCTGATACCTTTCCAGGCATCGACCTGAGTCAGCTCGATCATGGCTGTGGCGATCTTGTTGCGATCTTTCAGCCAGCCGAAAGTGTCCTGACCGCCACCGAGCAACCAGCCATCGCGACCCAGAGAAGCCGCCAAAGCAAGTGCATTGGCTTCATCAGTAGGCTGATAAAGCTCGATATCAGGCATTACGTCATTTGAAGTAGCTACCATATCAACCTCGGAAATTGTTCTGGGCAAGAGGAACCGCTTCTTCGTTGGTTCCTGCCATGTGGTTAATGATCATGTCTGCAGTAATGGGTGCTGCGTTAAACAGATGCCCATCCAGTGCATCGGAAATGGCTGCCGTGAGCGCGGCAGAAACCGAACCCATTGCCGGCTCACCGATACCGCGAACACCGACCGGATTTTCCGGGTCAGGCAAATCGACCCAGCCAGTGCGGATCGTTTCTGGCGTATCGAGGTACGTTGGCACCTTTGATTGCCAGTAACCCGTGCTAGCCGGAATACCGTTTTGCGGGTCGTACAGGTGACGCTCGTAACCGGACAGACCGATACCCCAGACTGCACCACCCACGAGCTGGTTTTTCAGCCCCTGCGGGTGCATGACGGTACCGCATTCGCCGATACTGACCATGTCGAGAATCTCGTACTTGCCAGTCTCGGTATCCAGCTCGATTTCACAAGCCGTGACAGTAAAGCCGGTAACGGTGCCTTCGTGGCGTGGGTCATGGAAAACGCCCATGAACCAGTCGCCTGCCAGACGGGAAACAGAAATCTGTGTCCACTCTGCCAGCTCTTCCGGCAGCTCCGCCTCACCAGTGAACTTGCCACGCAGTTCCATGGCACGCTGTGCCACTTCCGCGTAGGTGTAGCCAACCGACTCATCATCGATGCGGTGCACACGTTCGTTGGAGACGTCGTACTCTTCCGGCGATCCACCCAGGTCAGTGGCGGCGATTTCTTTCATTTTCGCCAGCATGTCCTGTGCTGCACCGTAGCAGGTACGGGTGTTGGTAAATGTTGAGTTACTGCCATCCTGCGGCGAAGTTATCGGCAGGTGGTTATCGGTGCGCTGGTTAATCACATCGCAACGTTCCCACGGCATCTTCAATACTTCGGCAGCGGCACGTGATGTTGCTGCATAGGAGTATGTACCAAGGTTACCGACACCGTTGTGGATACGCAGACGACCGTCTGTACCCATGGTGACGATACCGTCCATACCGCTACGACCGGCGTTGTGATAGCCCTGACCGATACCCAGGCCAACGACTTTACTGCCGTTGCGCTGACGGCGACGGGTAGTCTCACGCTCGTCCCAGTTGAATGCTTCGCGCGCCATTTCCAGCGCCTCCGGCATGTAAGCACTGGTCACCGGCGTACGGCCCGGCCCATGAGTGTCGCCATTTTGTGGTGTGTTGATCTTGCGAATATCGAAGCGGCTGATGCCGAGTTCGTCGGCCGCCTTGTCCATGATCGGCGAAATAATCGGCGACATCTGGTTTTGACCTGGGCCACGCTGGGCGCCACGGTGACCAGTATTGGTACCGATATTGCTGCCGCGGAAGCGCATGGCAGCCGGCTGATACAGCATACTGATCATGTCAGCAGCCGAAGAACCGTCGCCGCCGCCGCCTTTACCACCGGCGTCGGAGACAATGTAAAGATCCGTTGCTGACATCACGCCATCAGCGTTGAAGCCAACCTTGATCCAGCCCTGGAAGCCCATGCGGGCGCCACCAAAGGTGAACTCTTCTTCGCGCGTAACACGCATCATGACCGGGCGATTGATCTTCTGCGACAGCTTCGCCGGAATTGCCATGTTCGGGATACTGCCGGCACGGGCACGTTGTCCGAAACCACCACCGGTAGCGACGTTAATAAAGACGAAGTCTTCCTTGGGCACACCGACGATGCCGGCCATGTCATCAGCAAGACCGGTCAGACTCTGGGAAGTACCGTGCAGATAGAGTTTGCCATCTTCCCAATAGGCCAGCGCACTGCGCGGCTCCATGGAATGGTGCGGGTAACCGGCGGTAGTGAAAGTGCCTTCGTAAACATAAGCCGAATTGGCGAATGCGGCTTCCAGATCACCGTAGGTCCACTCTTGCTGCGGCGCCGCCGTCGGCTCATTGCCAGCGCGGAAACTCGCCACCTGGTCTTCGCTCCATTTTTCAGACGCGAAGCCCTGACGGAAAATGTAAGTGTTGGTATTGCCCGGATAAGCATTCGGACCCCCTTCACGCAAACTGTCCAGTGGGTCCAGCGCAAAAGGCAGACGCTCGAATGTCACATCGATGGCCGCCAGCGCAGTTTCCGCTGTTTTCTCATCTACCGCAGCAAGCGCCAGAATCGGTTCACCGACCAGGGTGGGCTCGTTGGTGAGAATTTTCAGTCCGGTGCTGTTGGGCTCGCCATCCGGGTACACGTCATCGGCGGTGAGAATGCCGTACACGCCATCCATTGCCAAGGCGGCAGAGGCGTCGATACTCACTACTCGGGCGTGTGGAATCGGACTGGTGAGAAGACGGGCATAAACCATGCCTTCGCGGGTGTAATCTTCAGCGTATTTAATCCGGCCGGTGACCTTACCAGGAACATCCGGCGGCACGAAATCTTTACCAATATGCATATATGCCATGATGATTATCCTATTTGTGCAGCGCGCATGACGCCGTCGAGGTAAGAGTCATACGATCCACATCGACAGATGTTGCCCGCCATTCCCTGACGAGCTTCTTCGCGAGTGGGGTTAGGGTTGGCACGAAGCAGGCCAACGGCGGCCATGACCTGTCCCGGTGTGCAATATCCACACTGCGGTGACAGCGACTCGACAAAAGCCTGTTGCACAGGGTGCAGGTCGCCGTTTGGTGATTCGAGACCTTCTACTGTCTCAATGCGGCCAAACTTCATGGAATGTGTGAGCACCGAGCAGGCGTAGGTCGGAATATCATCGACCAGCACAGTACAGGCACCGCATTCGCCGCGGTTGCAGCCCAGCTTGGTACCGGTTAGACCCAGCTTGTAGCGCAGGGTGGATGCCAGGGTTTCTTGCGGTGCTACGTCGACACTGCGGACCTGACCGTTAACGTTCAATCGGATCAGACGCTCCACAGCTCCAGCGGGTCGGCTTTGGCCATTGGCCGCGTACCAGAGTGAGCTGGAAGTCGCTGCAGCACCAGAGGCGATAACCCCTTTGATGAAGCGTCTTCGGGTTACTTTTGGATTCACGAGTCTCATTCGCCTCCGTAAAAGTAGGAATGGGAATTGTTCAATTAGTTTTTTGCTACTGCTTTAAACAACTAACTAAGCAAAGAGTGGCTGGTTGTTGCTTTGCGCTTATTATTTTTTTGCAGATGTAAATGCGAATCGTTTGCATCTAGGCTGCTGAAATTTGTAGTAAAATAACGGCCGTAGAGTAAATCACCTCCCCGCTTTTATCAAGCAAGTGCCGGCTCGCGGACCTCGATAAAATCTCGCCTTGGCGGCATTTTATCTGCAGTTTCAGGGCATCCTGACAATCCCTTTGACAGATCACGACGTCATCCCCTGAAATTGCGTAGGTGCCACCTCGCTTATTTTGTCTGGTGTCAGTATTCGGCACCGACGTTCCCCGGCTCCGATACCGATTAGGAAAGCTCGCTGTATGCCTGGTTGCTTGGTTGCTTGGTTGCTTGGTTGCTTGGTTGCTTGGTTGCTTGGTTGC
>CAZQFA010000029.1:0-18375 GCA_964592245.1 uncultured Pseudohongiella sp.
CCCGAGAATTCACTGATAGCGATAATGCTTTCAAATTTCGCCGGGAATTCGGCGCCCGGCGGGCCGATACTGCGCTGCGGGTCACCACGACCAGCCAAGCCGATCACATCCATCTGTCGAATGAACTCACCCAGGCCGTAAAAGACCGGGCGGCCATTGTAAATCTCGATACCGCGCAGTGCGTGCACTCCCGTCCCCTGGAACAGGTCAGCGCCGTTGTCGATGGCAGCGTGGGCAAATTCCGGCAGGTAGTCAGCGATCGAGGGATTGGTATCCAGATGCTCTCCCTCTGGAATACCCTCGCCGCGATAGCCACCCTTGGCATCGCGGAAATGATGGGCATGGATAGCCACCGTGACGAAATCAGATTTGATCTTGCCTTCGCGCACTGAAGCCAGCGTGTCATTGAGATCCTGCTGGTTCATTTCATAGTGGTAATAGGGCTCGGTCACGCCCGGTTCTGCCTTGCGGAAGTTATTGCCGATCAGGGAGATTTCGGAGCTGGTATTGGCGCCGCGGGCGTAAAAGCCGGTGCCATTGGGGAAATGATCACGCAGCGTTTGCACCGAATCCCAGGACGCTTCGGGCACCATGAAATAACGCGTTACGCGCAGGGGGCTCAGGCCGCCAGTACCGGGCCATTCGCCGCGGGCCGGTTGTGCCCGCGGATCGTGATCTGACACCGCGACCATGCCGACGCGGCCGCGCGGACTGCTGTAAAAACGGGCTGCCTTGGCCGCCCAGTAACTGTCGCCGTAGCCGGCATACTGGATGCCGGCACGCTCCAGATGCTTGCTGGTTTCCACCAGCCCTTCAGGACCAAAATCGTCAGCATGGTTGTTCGGTCGTGAAACGATGTCGAAGCCCATCTCGGCGATCCACTCTGCTGCTTCCGGTTCGGCACCGAAGCCGCCGCCTGCCGAACCGGCGAAAGTGCGACCATCAATGATATTGCCTTCCATGTTGCCAGTGGTGACATCGGCACCGCGTGTCAATTCAACCACTTCACGAAAGCCCGGGTCGGTGAGCATGTGATCAAGCGGATAGGCGATGATGATATCGCCCACTGCCGCGATGGTGAAACCATCATCCACAGTGGTAGCCAGTTGCTGTTCAAGGTCGGACTGCGCCAGCAAGACACCTGAGCCTGTAGAAAGTGCCAGGTAGCACAAGAATGAATATTTTGTTGTTTTTCTGTTCATCGTTGTTTCCGTTGTTATTGCTATAATGAGATCAACAAGCGCGCTTGAAAATCAGTAGAGTCGATTGATCGGTGATGGACCGAACGAGGCCCAACCGCCCTGGTGTGCCGCCTGACTGGCGTCACCTTGCGACCAGTCACAAACACCGCCGGCGAAAAGCGTGGATAGCTCGAGCCATTGATCATCGCTGAAATCCACTGCGTAGTCTGCTGTATTCACCGGTCGCAACTGACAACTGACGATACTGTTGGCGAGCGGCGCCCCGGCCACGTGACGGGGCGTAGGATAGGCCGGGTACAGTTCATTACATTCCGATGAACCGATATAGGTTTGTTCCTCGGTAATTTTGCGGCGCACCAGACCGTTGTCTGCCCAACAAGCATCGCCTAGTGTAGCCGGCTTGTTGTTAACCACCTTGTCAGCCGGCTCGGCGGCAGTCTGGTCGTTAATGATCGCCATCAGCCAGCGATCCATTTGCCGGAACAATTCGCCAAGATCGGGCTCCTGCTCGGTAAATCCCCAACGTCCACCCACCTGCATGACATGATTGTCGGCGTGCCCATTGGCATTGATCAGTCGCTGCCGCGTGGAAAACTGGTGCACGATCATGTGAATATCACCCGCCTCGGCATGATCCGTATAGCGGCGGTAGTCAATCACTGGCGTGATGGCAAGCCCGCCACCACCATGCAGAATACGCCCCGATTCAATGGCCCGGCGGCGTGCTTGTGTGTCGGCTCTATGGCGCTCTGGCACATGATTGAGGTCGTGATCGAAACCACCAATGTCACGATTCAAAGCCAGAAACTGGTCGATATCGATAACACCGTTGTTGAGCGCTGCCAGACCGTATTGCACGCCGACGTTGTCCAGCGGCCGCTGCGCAATGGTCGTGCCGTCAATCATGCCGTAGACATTGACCGTGTGATCATAGACCGTGGCCCGCACACCACCGGGATTAAGCGCATGATAGCGCTGCGCTTCCAGCGCCGGGATGCTGACTTCACCACCCTGCTCTTCGGCCGCCAGATCGGCCTCGAATATCGGATCCAGACGCGCGGCGCCACGGGCAAGGTTGGCAATGGAACCAAAGGAGCCAAAGCCGGAAATGGCTCGCTGTTGCTCCTCACTGAAGGCATCGGGATTCACTTCGTTGAAATAGAAATGCAACAGCCGGGCATCGGCCAGTGTGAAAATAGTCGCCGAGGTCACATCGGGAAAACTGGAGGAGACAATAAGACCGTCGAAGACACCGGGATAGTTGTCAGCAGTCTGGTGTGATTGGTATGAACCCCCCGAGGCACCGGTGGCGATGGTATACACCGGCTCGCCATAATGCTCGATGAAACGTTCTTTCACCATGATATGGGTTTCCGACGCCAACAGGTCATTGCAGTTCTGGCCAAACACATTCAGGGTTGCAGAGACCGTGGCATAGCCCTGCTGAAACAAACCTTCACGCAAGACTCCGCCGGTACGGTCACCCTGCTGATACCAGCCACTGCGGCAACCGCCACCGTGGGTATAGACCAGTTTGCCGTTCCAGTGCGCACTGCGATTCCAGGGAGTGGGCTCGGCACTGCCGGGCTCATGCAGCATGGCAATCTCATAGATTGCCCGGTTCACAGAACCGGTCTCGACGCGCACAATAAACGGCACACTACTGCCATCCGCCCGGGTGATCTGCGCCAGATCTTCCGGGGACTCACCCACGACCGCTGGCCACGGCAGGAAGGCTTCTTCACTGCTTGACCAGTAAACATAATCAATGCGTGTAGCCACTGCACAGTTGTCATCAAGCGCTGGCCCCAGAGTCTCGCCGGTAACCAACACAAATTCCTCACTCTGGCAGTAAAAAGGCACCTGATGCGGGCCGGAAATCACCGGGCCACTGACAGGATAGTTGGTGAGTAGCATTTCGGCGCGTTGATCAGCCTCAGTCACTGCTGCCGCGACAGTACTGTCACCGAGCGGCAAATTTCGCAGTAGCGCCTGATAGCGCCCACTGCCAACCGCGGTCAGGGGCACATCGAGTGCTGCACCATTAAGGGTAAGTTGTGGCACCGTGGGTGTGGACTGTTGTGCTACCGCCACTTCGATCAGGACGTCGCCTCCTGTCACCAGCCAGGGCTGTGTCGACACCGCGCGCAGATTGATCGAGGTGACAGTGTTATCGGACAGTGCCTGCCCGGCGGTGGTAACAGTCTCTTCAGTGGAGCAGCCCCATAGCAGCAACGAACCGAGTGCAATCGTCAGTCGATGAACAGGGAGTAATTTGGGTATTGGGACCATACTCGAAGTCTCTTTGTGTTGTTATGCAGCAGCTGGCGCTGGCGCTCGAGTGTCCCCTGATTTTGCTGACAGACTCCGTCAATGTAAAGGCCAAAGTAAAGGCCAATATCGAGGCCAATATAAAAGCCAATGTACAGAGCGAAGCAATGCCAAAAAAGCGGGCATCACCGACTCCGGCAAGCAATCCAGGAACAATTGACCAGATATCCGGGCAATCACTGCAAATCACTGGCCTCTGCCCCGGCAGGCAATGCTAGAATAATGCGCAATCACTTTTCGTTTTCTTAATTCCGCGCGGTAAGAAGTATGAATGCCAAGGACTCTATCAAGATGGTTGATGTGGAGCTGGCCGGCGACGTCAAAGTCGAAGGTAAATGCGCCAAATGCAAAAAATCCATTTGCTGTAATTCAATCAACCAGAAGATCCCGACTCCCAAAAGCAAGGAAGACTTTGACCACTTACTCTGGCAGGTCTCACATGAAAATATCAATATTTTTAAAGACGCTGATGGCTGGTTTCTGCACATCTACACGCCTTGCTCGCACTTGCTCCCCAATGGTGCTTGCGGAATCTACGATTCCCGACCCTGGGTTTGTCGCGAGTACGACAATGACTACTGTGAATACGACGAGTCCATCGCTGAAGCCAGCGAGTACTTCTTCTCCACGCACAAACAGCTGGAAAAGTACTGCCGCAAACGTTTCAAGAAATGGGACCGTCGTTTCGAATTGTACGAGTAGGTCGCGCTTCTTACCCTTACTTGCTGCGTCACTGTTGCTCAGCTACGGGTCATCAGCCTTCGCCGCTGACGCCAGCAATGCCAACGGCGATGCAGCAGATTCTCTGCCAGCAACTGACTCACTGACACCCGCACAACGCCTCTCCACAGTGACTGCAATTCTGCAGTCACTGGATAGCAGCGCCGAGCAGTGCCTGCAAACACTCGAACAAGCCGAGAGTACTGAGAATACTGCGAGTAACGACAATTCCACCGACACCTGCCAGGACTTTCTGGCGGCAGTAGACGGTGATGCCGTCGCCAGCTATCTCGACCATTGTCGACAGCTACGCCTCTGGCGTACTGAGTTCGCTGCACAAGCGCGCAATAACGGCACAATGCAAAACTCCGCAGACGCCTTGCAACAACTCATCGATGTGGAATATTTCTGCGGCGACGGCGCATTCAAGGCGCGTACCGACTATGTGGAGCTGGCCTTTCAGCGTTTGCAAACCAACGGGCAGCAGCGCGATGACAATCGGTCAGCCGGTTACTCGCAACAACAAGGACAACCGCAGGTAAGCCAGCAACATCAACAACAATTGCAACGACTGAGCTCGGAAACAAGTCGACAGCAACAACAGCAGGAACTGGAATTACTACGTCAGCGCATGGAGCGCCGACTGGATTTCTAACAGTCTGACAGTGCGTTGCTGTTATCAGTACAGCACGAGAAAACTGCCGTCAGGAAGCGCAGCCGCTGCCGGGAAAGTAAAATCATTCAGTTGAATTTCGTCCGCCAGACGATAGCCGCTATCGGCACCCGCGGCATCGAATACCCGGGCATTCAGCCGCCCACCACGCGTATGGCTGATAGCTTCGCCCCAGACGACCAGCCTCTCACCCTCGGCATTGATAGCCAGCGCCGGGTTCTTTTGTCGAGTTTCAGTATAAGGCTCGCCTACCGGCAAGACCTCGCCAGCTTCAGCAAGCGGCATTTGCATAACCCGGCTTTCGGTCTCAAATACCAACCAGCGTTGCTCACCATGGCGGGCAATGTCGTTGGTGCTGAGCGGACAGAATGAGGCTTCCCATTCTTGTCGTGGCTGCACTGGCTGATAGCTGGCACTGCGCAAGCCATCCTCTCCCAGCGCGACTGTGAGCAATTGCATGTGACGGCCAACACCGTCAATAGCCGAACGGTAGGCCACCGTTAGCGCCTCATCGTTGAGGAAGTCCGCAGCCATGGAACAACAGGCACAGGCACCGAGATCGGGGTTGCTGATCATGGTTTCTGCGCCAAAGCTTGCACCATTGTCGCGGGACAAACGGGCAAACATCGTGCGCCTGTCTTCTTGCGACAGATCACCGGCACCCCAGACGACAGCAACCGCATCACCGAAGGCGGCAATATCACCGCCGGCGTCGACGCCTTCAATATAGTCGGTGACAATTTGCTGCTGCGCTTCGAACTGCGTCCGCTCGGTATTGGAACGGGTATAAAAATATTCCGCATTCCTTGGCAGGTACCACATCACGTGCAAACGACCATCGCCACCGATCGCCATGGCTGCGCGGGCAATGGCATAGCTTTGCAAGTTAAATGCCTGCGATGAGACACGTACAGGATTGCCAAAGCGCCGTGCGTCAGCGAGCCAGGGGCGGTAAAACAGGCTGCCCTCGCGAGCGCCACGCTGGCTCAATCGTGTCTTGAAGTAAAGTAGATGAATGCCACCGTCACTATCCGTTACCAGGCGGGGCTGGCGACCTTCGTCAGGAGTCGCTTGCATATGCACAACAGGCTGTGCCGCAGCGAACAAAGGTAGCAACAATGCGGTTAATAACAGTAATTTGCTTGTTAGTCGTTTACTCATAGCCCTAGTGTAGCGCGTTTTGCCACTAAACGGATGTTTTCCGCCGCTGATATAGCCCCGACTCACGCAGCAATGAAAGTCATTGCGGGCAGACGCAAAACACAGCCACATCAACGGCTTGGCGCACAGCTGCCGGTAGATAATAGGGGCATTTTAGTGCAGACTAAGAAGCTGGACAAAGTACACTCGGCGCTGCTGTCGCCAGCATGTAACAAAGTGTCCAACAACAAGAATAGCTTGAACGCACAGCCGCCCAAACACGTCAGTACAGGACATTATTCCATGCGAATTTCCTTCCCATACCGTGCCAGTTTGTTATCCCTCAGTCTGCTCCTGGCCGCCTGCTCTGGCGGCGACAATAGCGACTCTGTTGCCGAGACCGAAAGCACTTTTGATACCTCACTGACAGTGCAGGAACTGATGGCACTGATTATTGAACCTTCTGCGGATATTCTCTGGGACTCTGGCGGCTGGGTACTGGACTCTGCCGGTTATGAAGAGTTGTACCCGACCACTGATGACGGCTGGGCCTATGTGCGCGCCCAGGCGGCCGTGCTGGTCGAGGCCGGCAACATGCTCGCTCTGCCGGGGCGAGCAGAAGACAGCGATGCCTGGATGATTTATTCCGAAGGGATGTCCGACGCCGGCTTGCGCGCCATGGCCGCGGCTCAGGCGCAGGATGAAGAAGAATTCTTCCAGGCCGGCGCCCAGCTCTATAGCGTTTGCAGCGCCTGCCACCAGGCCTATGACCCTGAAATCAATAACCGCTTCGTCGAGGCTGAACAGTAGCGGATGTGGCAATGAGTTTCCGACCTTTATGGTTTGCAGGCAACCCTGCCCGACGCCGGTTTGCCGTTGCCCTGGGCAGTGCGCTGTTGCTGCTGGTGAGCAGTCTCGCCGGCGCCCATACCATCGAAGGCTCTGATGCCAGTTTCGTGCAGGCGACCGACGGACCAGCCATCTTCCCGTTCATCTACCTCGGCGCCAAACACATGGTGACAGGTTACGACCACCTGCTGTTTCTGGTAGGTGTTATCTTCTTCCTCTACCGACCCCGCCACGTCGTTCAGTACGTGACCCTGTTTGCTATCGGCCACAGCATCACGCTTCTTCTTGGGGTGCTGGCCAACCTGCAAGTAAATGCCTATTTCATCGACGCGGTCATCGGTCTGTCGATCGTTTACAAGGCATTTGAGAATATCGATGGCTTCAAACGCTTCCTCGGGTTTGAACCAAACACCCGAATTGCCGTGTTTGTGTTTGGCCTGTTTCATGGCCTTGGTCTGGCTACCAAGCTGCAGGAGTTCACCTTGTCGGATAACGGCCTGGTGACCAATATCATCAGCTTTAACATCGGCGTGGAAATCGGCCAGATTCTGGCCCTCTCCGCCGTCTTTATTGTGCTGAGTATCTGGCGTACCCGTGGCAGCTATCTACGCCACGCATTCGTCACCAACAGCGTACTGATGACCGGCGGCTTTATGCTTGCCGGGTATCAGTTGTCGGCTTTCTTCATGCAAACCCCCTATTGATAGCGATGATCCAACAACAAGAGAGCACCCGTGGTTAAACCCGACAATCCAACTCCCCCGTCAGCGAAAAACATCCTGACTGCCAGCGCTGTCGCGCTGGTGGTGGCGACCGCCGTGTTACTGATCGCCATTCTGCCCGCCGAGTTCGGCATCGATCCTTTGGGCACTGGTGAACTTACCGGCCTGACAGCCTTGTCACGGGGCGAGAATCCGTTTGAAGTCCAGGCCGAAGCGCACCGCCAGGATTATGTCGAATTCGAACTCGGCCCCTTTGAGTCCGTGGAATACAAGTACCTGATGGATCTGGATGCGCCGATGGTATTCAGCTGGACTGCTGACGACGAAGTGTATTTCGACATGCACGCCGAACCGGCCGGACTGGGCGCGGAATACGCTGAAAGCTTTGAGCAGGGCAATGACGTTGCCCGCGCTGGCTCATTTCACGCGCCTTTCACTGGCATTCATGGCTGGTTCTGGGAAAATCGCGGTAGCCGGACAGTACTGGTGCGGCTCTTCGCTGCCGGTTATTTTCAAACATCCACGGTGTTTCGCGACGGCGGCGATTACGAGCGTGTAATCGAGCCCGTCACTGATTGACATCATCGCCTCCACCGCCAGGATAATTCTTACACTCACTGCGCGCAGTCACAGGTTTTACAGTGAACATCGACGATTGGTACAACAATGGCTATCTGATTCTGCGTGGGGTATTCAGCCCCGAGCGTTGCAGCGCCACCAATGCGCTGATTGATCAGCTATGGCAAACTCGCAGTAACTTGCCACAGCCAATTACCATCGATGCCTGGCTGGAATCGAGCCAGAACCGCCGCATGCTGTTCTCCCACGCGCCGGATGACGCCCGCGCTGCTCCCTACAAGATCAATGACCTGTATCGGGATTTCCCGGAGATACGTTCACTCGTGCTCGACCCGGACCTGAGCGCCGTGCTGGCCGAACTGCTTGATGGCGAGCCGTTGGTCTGTAACAGCCTGAATTTCGAGTACGGCTCACAACAGAACAATCATGTCGATACGCTGTACATGCCGCCCAGAGTCGAAAACAAGCTCGTGGTGTCGTGGATAGCACTGGACGAGATTGATCTCAGCAATGGCCCGGTGCAGTTGTACCCGGGCAGTCATTTGATACCGCCTTACCGCTTCAGCAACGGCGATATCCGCGCCGTAAGCGCGGAGATGAGTGCCTTCAATGCTTATATCGAGTCAGAGCTCGACGCACGCGGCATCGAGCCGGTGGCCTTTACCGCCCAGCCCGGAGACGTGCTGATCTGGCATGCACAGCTGTTGCATGGCGGTACGCCGATTACTGATCCGGAGAAGACGCGCCGCTCACTGGTCACCCACTACTTCCGCCGACAGGACTACTGGCATCACTTCTGGCGCCTGCGCAAGGAACACAAACAGGGATACTACCTGCACCGGCGCCACGCCGTCCCGCGTTAACTACTTCGCAAGCCCCTGCCAGATTGCTGGCCAGACCCCTGACAACAAAAAGCCCGATGACTGTCGCCAGTCATCGGGCTTTGTTGTTCAGCCACAGCAGCTCTGCATTGGCAGTGCTGCTGGAAACCAGTGCTAGTTGCCGTCGGTCGGGTCTGAACCGTCGCGCGGAGCACCAGTACCGGAAGAGCCCATAAACAGCTTGCGGCCATCCGGGAACGTGATGTCACGGCCATTGGCGCGGCAAGTCGGTTCGCACAGACGGTCTTTGGACTGATAACCGGTGACGACAATCTCGGTACCCAGTTGCAGCGAGTTACGGTTGATACCGCGACGCAGCAAGGTATTTGGCGTACCACCTTCTACCATCCACGGACCGGGATCGCGTGTTGATTCAGGATCGTTGTTGTCCAGATGAATCCAGGTGTGGGGATTAATCCATTCAACACGTGTGATTGGACCACCTAGACGAACTGGCAGGTTGGCATCAAATTCGGCAGAAAACGCGTGGTGCGCAGTGGCTGGTTGCTTGATCGCAACGACACCAACGGCAGTCACGGCTGCTAGAGCCAGAAGTTTCATTTTCATAGAGTTTCCCCTTAATTTCTTGGTATAGCCACTGGTTATGGGCTTTGGGCAGACTTTCACTACCAGTTTGCTCGTGACTACCTTAACGTTCCGTTAACTGTTATCGGCTTTAACTGCGGCTTTTGCAGCCAGCGGAAACGTCATGCACGGTCAAAATTGAAGATCTGCTTGGATTCTACCGAATTGCCGGGCGGAATACCAAGCTCGGAACCGCCCGTACGCATCGGCTTAACGGTTAATTTTGTTCTTCCAGCATTTCCTCACGCAGGCGCTGCTCAAACTCGCCACCCTTGCGGTATTCGCCGTACATCAATTCCTCGACGAATTCGACGCACTTGAACTGTGGCAGTTCGTAGCCCGCCTCCAGACGGCGATACAGCGGCATGCTAATGGTCCATGGACGCTCGAAAATCTCCGGATCTTCCATAGTGGCCGAATACATGATGACATTCTCATCCACCATGTCGTAACGCTCGGTCACCTTCAGCTGGTAGGTATGGTAGTTGCCAGCACGGTCAAACCAGGTACGGTCATCCAGTCCGGTGACTTCCACAACCCAGGTATCACCATCCCAATAGCCGTAGGACTGGCCCATCCAGGAATCCAGCGGTGCTTCGCCCGGATCTTCCAGGAAGACATTACGCACGGCGCCAGCAAAGGAATAGGCAATGAAGAAGGCACTTTCGCTCTGGAATATCTGGAACGGATGCGGCATGTAAGTCGCACGCGGCACACCCGGCATATAGCACTTGATCTCCGGATCGAGCTCCAGCCAGTTGGCACGGTTTTCATCCCGACGTGCCAGTGCTTCCGGCTTGTAGGGGATTGAACCACCTTCAACAACACCAAAGGAGGCAGGGACTGCACCTACCGCACCCATGGCCACGACTTCCGGTGCCGGAACGGGGACAAAATCTCCGGGCACCAGCTGATAGGCCGCTTTCGGCGGTGCTGGTTCAAGATTATCGTTGGCATTCATCAGAACCTGCCAGATTCCATTCAGGTCAGGTTTGCCAGCGGGTGTGCGTGGAATGTCACTTCCACTTGCGGATTCGGCAGCTTGTGCCACCTGAGCAGTTTGATTTCCTGCGCCTTGATCACTCGGCGAACAAGCAGCGAGCAGTGCGGCGAAAGCTATGAGCAGCCATTGAATTTTCATAGATCTACCTTTTTGCTTTAATTATTGAGACTCCCCCTAAGGAGCACCGATATAACCATCCAAGTATTGGAGTGTCAAGCCAAAACCCTTTAGCTGCCGGGCCTTCAGGCCCGTTCTGACGGCGCTTCCTAGGCGCATTAAGCAAGTCAGTCAGCACTTCCGACTGGCGCTACCGTCGTGTTGTTCCGCTGCCCGGAGACAGTAAAAATAAGCAGACTCAACAAGGTCAGTAAGGCGGCCGCAATGAAAGGCGCACCGGGAAAATAGACACCGGCTTCAGCCGCTGTAAAGGTGGCAAACAACTGCGTCATGAGCAGAGGCCCCAGCACCGAAGTCACGCTGTTCACACTGCTTAACGCGCCCTGCAATTCTCCCTGGGCATTGGCTGGCACCTGACTGGTCATCATCGATTGCATTGCCGGTGTGACAAAGCCGGAGATGGACGCCAACGCCAGCCAGGGAAACAGCTGCCAACTGGCACTGGACAGTGCATAGCCGGTGAACGCGGTAATCATGGCAAGCATACCAAGCAGCCCGGCGCGATAGGCACCGAACGCCGGAATGGCCCAGCGAATCAGGAACGCCTGTACGAGAATCATGAAAATACCGGCAAAGCCCAAAGACAGTCCGATATCGGCTTCAGACCAGGAGAATTTTTCAATCGTGTAGTAAGTCCAGGTACTGGGCAGTGACAGGTGGCCCAACATGTACAGGAAGTAGGCTGTGGCCAGTCCCCAGACCACCGGAAACTTGCGCAGCTGTGCAAACGCCCCCAGCGGATTCGCCCGCCGCCATTCAAAGGCGCGTCGACTGCCTGCGGGCAGCGACTCGCCGAGCACGAAGAAACCATAGGTCAGGTTTAACAAGCCCAGAGTAGCAGCCGCATAAAAAGGAATGCGCGGACCGAATTCGCCTAAAAATCCGCCAATCACCGGCCCCAGGATAAAACCGCCGCCGAAAGCAGCCCCAATCATGCCGAAGCGCTGCGCGCGCTGCGCCGGCGGAGTGATATCGGTGACATAGGCGTAGGAAATGGCGAACGTGGAACTGGCAATGCCGGCGATGACGCGACCAACGAACAACCAGAGGAGAGTGGGCGCCAGTGCCATCAGGAAATAATCCACACTCAACGCGGCAAGTGAGAACAACAAGACCGGTCGGCGACCAAAGCGATCACCGAGATTACCAAGTACCGGCGCGGCAAAGAATTGTACGGCCGCATAGGCAAACATCAGGTAGCCGCCGATACGGGACGCCTCGGGCAGCGTTACCGAGCCCAGCGTGACAATCAGTTGTGGCATGACCGGCAACAGGATGCCGAAGCTGATGGCGTCCAACAGCACGACGAGTATGATGAAGTAGAGTCCCTTGCGGTGTTGCTGCAGATCGACACGCATCAGCTTGTTCTCTTTGCTCTTAATTTTCGCCTGCTTGCAACAGCACTACCCGGCGCGCGAATCGGCAGGTCGATCCAGATGTCGATACAGCCACTTTCTTGCTGGCGTTTCGACAAACCGCAACACGACATGGCAGAACAGCAGATAGAGCAGCAACAGAAGCCCCACATGCACCGCCACCGGCAGTGACTCGGGAATAATATCGGTGAACTGCACTATCTCCATGAGCGGCCAGTGAAAGCAATAAAGCACATAGCTCATGCCACCACACCAGGCACAGAACCTGACCAGTTTCGCGGCTGGCTGCCAATAAACACGGGTAAGGATAAATACCAGAAAGGTCACCACCGGCACCGCCGTGTAAAACATGGCAAACTGGTACGGAACGTAGGCGCCCAGATGATTGACCAGCACATAGGCCAACATGCCCAGTGCCAGCAAAACCCAGTTACGGTAATTACCAGCGGCAGGCGGTGGCAACAATGCACAGGCGCGGTAAATCAGCATGCCAAAAATGAATTCAATGCCACGAATGAGTGGATTGGTATACACCGGCACTTGCAGATTCATGACGTTATAGGACTCTGCCGGCGGCAAGAACGCCACGATCAACACATACTGCAACAGGTAACCGGCCAGCAACGCCAGCACGACCCGTGGCAGGGTGTTCACCGGTTTGAGCAACATCAGGAATAGCGGGAAAAACAGGTAGAACACCACTTCCAACACCAGCGACCATAACGGCCCATCGAAAACCAGTTTCAGTGTTTCAATGGAGGAGATGGACTGGGTAAAAGTCAGATGGCGAAAAATCGCCATCAACCAGAAACCCAAATCTTTCTCTGCCGGCAAATCATAGGACAATTCAAACGGGCGCCGTATCGAGCCGAAAAAGCCCTCGCCCATTTGCAAATAGCCCACGGTGACGAACGTCCCGGAGATAATAACTGCCAGTGCATAGACAGGATAAATGCGAATCCAGCGATGCAGGTAATAACGGCGGTAGGCTTGCCGGCCCGAAAGGCTCGGGTAATTGTAGGCGATGATGAAGCCGGACAGCACGAAGAACCAGGACAGCGCTGTGCTGGCCATAGAACCGTAGATAAGGTATTGCCCGAAGACAATCTCGTAATGGGCCAGAGCTACCAGCAGCGCTGCAATCAATCTGAACAAATCCAGAATCGGGATTATCTGCTTGCTATGACTCATAGGAACAACAGGTCCTGACGGCGGCGATTCCGATTAATTTCAGGCTGCGCCGGTACGTGAGGCTGCTAGCCTACCACTGAGCGCCAATTGTTCGCCAGATACTCTGCCGTGCGCCAGGCCAGTGCCTGTACCGTGAGGGTCGGATTGCGCGCCCCGCTGGTCCCCATCACAGAAGCGCCAAGTATCCCCAGATTTGGCACCTCGTGGGCAAAGCCCCAGCGATTGACCACATTGGTGAGTGAATTATTGCCCATACGGGTACCACCATAGGCATGCGTGGAAGCCCCCATGGTATTGCCGAGACCGGATTTGACGATCTTGATGGCCCCCGCCTCCAGATACCATTGCTCCATTTTTTCCTGGGCGTAGGCGGCGATACGCTTTTCGTTATCGCGATAACGTGCAGTGATGCGAGTAACCGGCAAGCCCAGCGGGTCTTTGACGGTCGGATCGAGGTCGAGATAATTGCCGACATAAGGCAGTGTCGTCTTCTGAATATAAGAAGAATTGGTGCGGTCGGCATTTTGCATAATAAACGCCTTCCAGTCCGAGCCCCAGTTACGCACTTCGCCAAACGTGGTCATCTTCGCCGCGCTCATGGGCTTGCGATCAGTATGTGCCCAAAGATTAGCGCCGCCGATAAAGTCCAGACCGGCGTGATCGAAATTGTCGTCGGCCCAGTCATCGATGGCCGTACCCTGCGCCGGCAGGCCATACCAGTTGTGCAGATCAAAAGGGAACAAGGCGGTCACCGGCGCCCCCTGATGATGAGAGAAATAATGCTGCCCTACCTGCCCGGCATTGTTGGCCAGACCGTTGGGGAAAGCTCGGGATTGCGACAACAGCAACAGCCTGACGTTTTCATAGGCATAGCTGCCGAGCAACACCACGTCTGCCGGCTGAAAATAGGTTTCATTGCCGCGGATATAATCAACGCCGGTGACTTTGCCATCATTGTCAGTGACGATATTAATGACACGGGCAAAGGGCACAATGTCCAGATTGCCAGTGGCAACTGCCTTCGGGATAGTAGTGAAAGCGGTCGAGCTCTTCGCCTGCACATGGCAACCGCCCTTGTTACAAAAGCCGTGGTACTGACACGGCGGCCGACCATCGTAGACCTCGGTGTTAATGGCAGCCGGCCCCTGGAACGGATGCGCCCCCATTTGTCGCGCTGCTGCACTCATACGCTCGGTGAAGGGTGAGCTGCGCAGCGCCCGCATCGGGTATTCGCGCGCCCGCTCGCCTTCAAATATATTGCCGGCCGCATTAATTTGGCCTTGCACATTGCCTGCCTGTCCGGAAATGCCGACTGTGTATTCCACTTTGTCGTAATAGGGCTCGAGCTCTTCGTAAGCAAATGGCCAGTCTTCTACTGTGGAGTCCTCGGGAATTCGGTCGAGTCCGTAACGTTCGCGTGTGGCGCTGACAACTTTGAAATCCCAGGGATTGAGACGCCAGCTCTGCGCCCAATAATGCATACTGGTACCACCGACAGCATTCATCATCGGATGCCCACCCTGCACGGCGACATCCTGATCGCTGGCGCGCACAGTCGGTGCCTCGGTGGCTGCTTTCTGCACTGACTGTGGCCAGTTGCGTGAGCCATTACGCAATTCATCAGGGGCAAAATCACGCGGACTCAGCCAACCACCTGCTTCCAGACCGATTACTTTCAATCCGGCCTGCGTGAGTGGCAAGGCGGCTACTCCACCGGCTGCCCCCATGCCAACAATGACGACATCGGTTTTCGGCAAATGCTTAGGCATTGTGATCGCCTCCGTGTTCGGAGGCGGACATATTGCTAACCATCTTTGTGTAAGTGCGATTGTCATAGGCCGACTGATGATTAGGCTCGAGGGCTGCACCACGGGAAACATCGGTTTCTGAAGCACTCAGGCGAATGCCCGGATAACGAATCATGTCCCAACCGACAAACTGCTGATTACCGCCATAGTAAGGATCACAGAAAGTACCATCGATGGTATGACTGCGAACCGTATTGAAAAAGCCACTGGCGCTGGGTGAGCAACCTGGCACCTTGTTCTGTTGCACGGCCAGGAGAATGGAATTCTGCACATCGCGGATCAGATCGTAATAGGGTTTGCCACGCGTGCTTCTGGCGTACTCGTTAATGGCCGCCAGAGAGACCATGTAATCATGTCGATCGGCGCTGTTATGACTGGCCAATGAACGATCAATGTAATGTACCGCACGTGCCTCTTTCGCTCCGGGGCCATGTTCGTCAGAAGGAATCAGGCAATCACAGATCGCCTCGAGTGTCTCGGCTTCTTCGGCCGTGAGTACTTCCAGCGCTTCGCGCATGAGTGGATTGCCAGCCTGTTCGGCAACAGTGGATTGTCTGGCAGCATTGGGGGAATCGGCAGCGATTACTTGCGAGGCGGCGCCGGCACTCATGGCCGCACCAACCAGACCGGCATTTTTCAGCAAATGCCGGCGGGAAGGATTCTGGGGTAAATCGTGGTCCGCAGAAGCACCCTTGTTCTTATTGCTCTTCATGGCAAACTCCGGGAATTAGGCGATCTGAGACTAGCAAATATCCCGAATAGTGTATATCTCGCCTTCAGTGCAGCGGCCGCCACAGGCAGTCACTGTCTCACCGCCTGTCAGCAAGCACATGAGTCAGCAATCGGCTACAGCGACTCCAGCCAGGCATCGTCGGATTCTTCCGAGATATCAGCAAAGAGTGGCGTCGACAAGTAGCGCTCACCGGTATCCGGCAACATGACACAGAATGTGCTGCCAGCCGGTGCTTGTTCCGCCAGGCGCAGCGCCGCTGCCATGGTGCCACCGGCAGAAATGCCGCAGAAAATACCTTCCTGTTTCGCCAGCAACTTGGCGGTGGCGATGGCTTCATCGTCAGACACCAGCATCAATTCATCGGGTACCGAACGGTCCAGCACGCCGGGAACAAAATCCGGCGTCCAGCCCTGGATCTTGTGTGGCTGCCAGCCCTTGCCGGACAGCAAGGCGGCATTCTCCGGCTCGACACCAATAATCTTCACGTCCGGCCGCGCCAGCTTGATGACCTGGCCGGCGCCGGTCATGGTGCCACCAGTGCCCCAGCCGGAAACAAAGTAATCCAGATTCGTGCCGGCAAAGTCGCGCAAAATTTCCGGCCCGGTGGTATTGCGATGGTAGGCAGGATTGGCAGGATTTTCGAATTGGCGTGCCAGAAACCAGCCATGGGATTTGGCCAGCTCCTCAGCGCGCTTGACCATACCGGATCCTCGCTCGGCCGCCGGCGTCAGTATCACTTTTGCACCCAGCGCCTTCATGATCTTGCGGCGCTCAACCGAGAACGTTTCCACCATGGTGGCGACGAACGGATAGCCCTTGGCAGCACACACCATGGCCAGTGCAATACCGGTGTTGCCGGAGGTGGCTTCCACGACTGTCTGCCCGGGTTTCAGGGCACCACTTTTCTCGGCGTCTTCGATAATGGCAATGGCCAGTCGATCCTTCACTGAAGATAAGGGATTAAACGCCTCCAGTTTGGCGTAGATGTGTTGCTGCTGTGGTCCGGTGCGGCCCAGTTTGACGACCGGCGTATTGCCGATAGTGTCGAGAATAGAGTCGTAGAGCATGATGCACTCCTTGTGATTGGCCTGTTGCTTATGGCTGTTTATTTTTGCTTATTGTTGTTGCGCACGTGATAGTCAGGTGCACAATAATACCCCGCCTGTGCCCGGTGGTGTGAACTTTAAACCGTATTGGACACGGCGCACTAAAGCCAGTGGAGAGCAGTTTGCGGATAAATCCGCAGGAAGTTGCCACGAATGGGGCCACAGACGAGGTCAGCCTGCTGCCGAGATCTCGTAGGTGATACCGTCTTCGCCGCGGCCAGTCACGCCGTTCTGTGAACTGAAGTAGAGTCGACGGAAGGTAGGATCAAAGGCAGGACCGCAAATCTCCGAGTCATCCTGGCCGACTATCTGCAACAGCGGCAAGGGTTGGAAATCGGGCGTCAGCACAACAATCTGCATATTGCCGCCATCCTCGGCAACCAGCACATCACCGCCCGGGGTGATGGCGACATTGTCGACGCCAGTCAGGATCGGATTGTCGGACGTTGCAGCATCGTAGATGATGTCGATGCGCTGGCTCATGGTGTCGTAGCACCAGACGCGATTATCACCTTTGGTGGTGAAGTAAACCTTGTTGTCGTGCAGCGCAATTCCCTCACCACCATCAAACGGTGTGTAATCTGCGACTTGCCGGCGTGTCGCCCGCCGTTGTGCCAAGGGATCCTCCACCGGTCGCCAGAGAATGTAGTTACTCTCTCCCTGCGTCACTACCGAGGCGATTTCCAAACGACCGGCACTGAGATCCGGTAATTCGTTGCTGGCGACAAAACGGTAAAACCCGCCATCCGGGGTGTCCTCAGTGAGATAGGCGCATTGGTGGCGCAGGTCTACGGCGACGGCCTCGTGGCTGAATGATCCCAGTCCGGGTCGCACCACGGCAGCAGTGTTGCCCAGGGGGTCGCACTCATAGACTTGTCCGGCGTCAAACTCTTCACAGGATAACCAGGTGCCCCACGGGGTTGCCCCGCCGGCACAATTGCGCGTGGTATTTTGCAGGATCGAATAGGCATCGACGAGGCTGCCATTGGCGTTAAACCTCAGTGCACCTACTCCGCCACGCCCGGCAGATTCTTCGCTATTGGACACATAGACCCAACCGCCTTCGGATGTCGGGAAACAAGCACCACCATCCGGTGAGGCATGCCAGCGGTAAGCACTGCTGTTAACAGGCGCGCGCCCAGAACGCGCGACAATGCGCGAGCGAAAACCAGGCGGTAGCATAATGCCGTTCTGGTCAGGCTCACCGAGCGGGCCGATATTGCTGAGGGAATAGAACGGCGCCATGATATCGCGCTGCGCCTGCACCAGCCCACCACAAAGAAAATAACTGACGCCGGC
>CAZQFA010000029.1:18475-21482 GCA_964592245.1 uncultured Pseudohongiella sp.
TGATATCGCGCTGCGCCTGCACCAGCCCACCACAAAGAAAATAACTGACGCCGGCGATACCCATTTGCATGAATTGGCGGCGCTTGTATTGCAAATCATTCATGGTTGATAGTGTAGACGAGTGATGTTGCATTTCCTTGACAACATGCGGCTTGCTGGATCCAAGGGTCCCGGGTTCGCGCTTAACTGTCCTTGCTTAACCCACCTAGCTTAACTCACCTTCCAGGTATGGCCACTGCGCAGTAGCGCATCGAGCGAACGACTACCGCTACGCGCCTTGCTCAATTGCGACTGCGCTTCGTCGACAAATGTCGCTTTCTCCTCGCGATACAACACACCCACTGCCACGGGGAAGTCACCTCCGCCCATCGCCGCCAGTAATTGCGCCTGTACCTTGTTGGTTTCATCATGCACCAACAGCCGGTCCTCATTACCAGCAGCAGCGATCACTTCAAGCTCCAGTGTCTGACGATTCAGGCATATACCTTTCTCGTTGTCCTTACCGAAAATGAGTGGCTGGCGATGCTCTACCTCAATACGGAAGTCGTCGGCAACTTTCTTGTCCTTAACCTGTTCAAAAACACCATCATTATAAATGGGACAGTTCTGCAGAATCTCGACGAAAGATGCGCCGTGATGATCATGGGCTCGCTTGATTACCGCCGCCAAATGTTTGGCTTCGGTATCAATGGAGCGAGCGATGAAGGTGGCACCTGACCCCAGTGCCACCGCACAGGGCGACAGGGGGGCATCGATCGAACCGTCTGGCGACGACGGTGACCGAGTACCGGGTTGCGAGGTCGGCGAATATTGCCCCTTGGTCAGGCCGTAGATTTCGTTGTTGAACAACAGAATCTGCAAATTAACGTTGCGCCGCAACACGTGCAGCATGTGATTGCCGCCGATGCTGAAGCCGTCGCCGTCGCCGGTAATGACCCAGACGTGCAGCTCGGGATTCGCCAGTTTGACTCCGGTCGCGATGGCCGGCGCCCGCCCGTGAATCGTATGAAAACCGTAAGTATTCATGTAGTAGGGAAAGCGTGAAGAGCAACCTATGCCGGAGACAAAGACATGATTCTCGCGCGGCACATCCAGCTCCGGCATCAACTTCTGCACGGTTTTCAAAATGGCATAGTCACCGCAGCCGGGGCACCAGCGCACTTCCTGATCGGAGGTAAAGTCCTTGAGTGTCAGTTTTCCCAGTGGTTTGTTCATGACGCGGCCTCCATGCTTTGTGCCTTGGTGCGTTCCTCGCCATCCATGACTGCGATCTGCTGATGAATGGCCGCCAGTATCTCACCGATCTTGAAGGGCTGACCGGCAACCTTCTGCAACCCTTCGGCCGGCAGCAGGAACTCGGCCCTTAATAAACGCAGTAATTGTCCGGTGTTCATCTCCGGCACCAGAACGGCATCAAATTGCTGCAGCAATTGGCCGAGATTGGCAGGGAATGGTGACAAATAGCGGATGTGTATATGCGAGACATCCGCACCCTCTGCACGTGCCCGCTTCACCGCCTGATGGATCGCGCCAAAAGTCGAACCCCAGCCGACAACCGCCAGACGCCCCCTGTCCTGCCCCAGACAAACTTCCTGCGCAGGAATGTCAGCAGCAATGCCCTGCACCTTGTCACGGCGCAAGTCGGTCATAATCTGGTGATTGGCCGGATCGTAGGAGATATCACCAGTTTCAAAACTGCGTTCAATACCACCGATACGGTGTTCCATGCCGGGCGTACCCGGTTTCGCCCACACCCGCGCCAGCGTGGTGGCATCGCGCAACGAGGGCTTGAACGTTTCGGCATCCTGATGATGCTGCACCGGGAATTTTTGAAAACTGCTGACATCGGGAATCTGCCATGGTTCGGCCGCATTGGCGAGATAGCCATCGGAGAGCAACATCACCGGCGTCATGTAGCGGGTAGCCAGCCGTACAGTCTCGATAGCAACATCAAAACAGTCGCTCGGCGTCGCTGCCGCCAGTACCGGCATGGGCGTATCACCATGCCGACCGAACATTGCCATATTGAGATCTGATTGCTCGGTCTTGGTAGGCAGGCCCGTTGACGGTCCGCCACGCTGGGTGTTGACGACCACCAGCGGCAGTTCGGTCGCTGCCGCCAGGGCAATACCTTCAGCCTTGAGAGCGATGCCCGGCCCGGCGCTCGAGGTGACGCCCAGCGTACCGGCGAAAGAGGCGCCAATAGCGGCACACACAGCGGCAATTTCGTCTTCAGCCTGAAACGTGTTGATGCGGAAATTCTTCCGTTTCGCCAGTTCGTGCAAGAGACTGGAAGCCGGGGTAATGGGATAGGAAGCAAAGAGCAGCTCAATCTCGGCCAGCTCGGAGCCGGTGATGAGCCCCCAGGCCAATGCCGTTGTACCGGTAATGTTTCTATAGGTGCCGGGTGCCACTTTTGCCTTGGGAATGCGATAGACATGCACTCCGCTGGGCAGCTCAGCTGTTTCGCCATAGGCATGCCCGGCATTGAGGGCAGCGATATTGGCTTCGGCGATATCCGGCTGATTGGCGAACTTGGCGCCGAGGCTGGCAATAGTCGGGTTGCGATCACGATCAAACAGCCACATCACCAGACCCAGGGTCCACATGTTTTTGCAGCGCAACGCCGCTTTGTGCCCCAGATTGTAAGGCTCTACCGCCTCCAGTACCTGTTTGGAGATATCGATGTTCATCACCCGATATCCCTCCAGAGAACCGTCTTCGAGAGGATTTTCCGTGTACTTGGCCTTGGCGAGATTTTTCGCCGAGAAGGCGCCGCTGTCGACGATGATCAAGCCCCCATCTACCAGATTATGGATATTGGTGGCCAGTGCAGCCGGGTTCATGGCGACCAGCACGTCCAGCGCATCACCGGATGTCGTCACATCTTCAGCACCAAAATAAATCTGGAAAGCGGAGACGCCAAAAGTAGCCCCGGCCGGCGCGCGAATTTCGGCCGGAAAGTCGGGAAAGGTGGACAGGTCATTACCGTACAAGGCCGTCGCTT
>CAZQFA010000029.1:21582-35581 GCA_964592245.1 uncultured Pseudohongiella sp.
TCGGCCGGAAAGTCGGGAAAGGTGGACAGGTCATTACCGTACAAGGCCGTCGCTTCCGTAAAATTGGCGCCGGTCAGTTGCATGCCGTCGCCGGAGTCACCGGCGAATCGCACCACCACATCCACAACTTCTTTTTCGTCGAGGTGATGCTCTCCCAAATTCTCTTCTGCTAGTTTCATACTTCGCTGTCTTCTTGTTTTTTATTGTTTGATGAATTTACGCATGATTCTGCCAGCACCGGAATCACCGCCGGTGACTTCACCGGTGTAAACATTGCCTGCGGCATCAACGACAATGCCTTCCGGTTCAGAGCCGGCGATAAAGCCCATGACGGTACCGTCTTCGGCGCTGCCGTAAGTGACGCCGTGCTTGCTCTGATAATCGGCGACGTAAAGCACGTCGTTGTCATCGATAAACATACCGCTGGGCCAACCAAACTGGTCCCACTCGGTGATGTATTCACCATCCTGTGTAAAGATCTGGATACGCTCGTTACCACGATCACCCACCAGCACACGGCCGCGCTGATCAATAACGATAGTGTGCGGCACATTGAACTCGCCCGGACCGGAGCCCGGCTTGCCCCACTCCGTCAGGTAACGTCCCTGCGGATCGAACTTGACGATGCGGTTGTTCCAGTGACCATCGGCGACGAAAAAGTCGCCATTGGCTGCCTGGGCAACGTCTGCAGGACCATTAAACGTATTCGGTCCGCTGCCCGTAAAGCCGCGCGCGCCGAGGCGCAAGACGATGCGACCGTCGGTATCGATTTTGGTGATGGTGTGACCATTCTGGCGGTGGAAATCAGTGGTCCAGATATGGCCGTCAGGGGCGAGGCGAAAACCGTGCGGCAAAGCCACCCAGTTGGACCCGAAGGAGTCCACCAGATTGCCCTCTGGATCAAACTTCAGAACGGGCGGGTCGGCGCGATGAAAGGCATAGATATAGCCTTCTTCGTCGATGGTCACATTGGGCACTTGTCCCCATTCAATACCATCGGGTAGCGGTTTCGGCCAATCCGGATCCAGCACATAGTCTTGCGCAGAGGACAGACCGGGAAGAGTCAGAGCGGCAAACAACACAGCGCTGAGTTGACGGGCAATTGGCAGCATGGCATTACCTCTTATTGTCTTTATTTTGGTGTCGCCAAGGTGACACGGAAAACCGCACTAATCAACCTCGACAACGCGTCGTGGGGGGATTCTGTACTGACAGCACAATGAGCGCGGCGGAAAAATGTGCGGGGCAGCGAAGGGTCTGCTGTAGTGCCACGTATAAGTCACTGTAACCCATTGCCTCCGCAGGAGAGTGACATGCAAAAACTGAAAATACTGCTTGCCCTGACTACTATCGGCATGAGTTCAGCCAGCCTGGCTGCTGATGACGAACAACGTGGGCCTTTAGCCCAACTGGATACTGACGGCGATGGCAACATCTCATTCGCCGAGTTTAAGGCGCGTGAGCGCGACCCGATCGCCCGCATGGACAGTGATGAAAACGGCGTACTGACTCTCGATGAATTTCTGAACGCCCGTCCAGACCGTCGCCCACCGGATGCCCCACAAGGGATCGATGCCGAAGAATTCGAAGCGCGCATGGAAGAGCGCCGGCAACGACTGACCGAGCGGCTTACAGAACGCTTCACGACCATGGATCTCAACGGCGATGAAATGATTTCCCGCGACGAGATCGACCAGGCAACGTTTCTTGCCATGGACAGAGACGGTAACGGCCTACTGAGCGCGCGCGAACTGCGCCGACAGCGCCGCGGCGGGCCCGAATTCGGTGGCCCCGGTCGCGGCCGACCCGGAGGTAGACCTCGCGTAGAAAGCGCGGGACAATCAGACGAGGAATAAGCCTCTGACTGAAAACTGATCGATTGCGTAATGACTGATGAAGAATTGATGGCAGCAGTTTGCCAAGGCGACCAATCGGCCTATCAAACGCTGGTTCGCCAGCACTTCAACGCCATCAGTCATTATGTCTTTCGCTTGTTGGGAAACCGGGGCGACACGGAAGATATTACTCAGGAGGTGTTCCTCAAGTTGTGGCTCAATGCAACACAATGGCAGCCGGAAAAATCACGACTGTCGACCTGGCTCCATCGTATTGCCCATAACCTGAGCATTGATTTTCTGCGCAAGCACAGTCGTATGAGCACTGAATCCGAATTGACGACAGAGTCGGGGTCAGCAACGATCACCGACAGTGTAGTGAACGACGCTGCTGAAGCTGATACTACCGTTGAGAAGAACAGTCGCATGCAGTGGCTGCTGCTGAACCTGCAACAATTGCCCGAAGCACAACGCAGCGCCATTATGCTCTGTCACTACAGCGGATTTTCCAATCAGGAAGCGGCTGATATCATGAGCCTTTCTGTCAAGGCACTTGAGTCGCTGCTGGCGCGGGCAAGACGCAGCCTGCGTGACAAACTGGGCGCAGACCAGAGCAGCGATAAAGTCAGCGATTAAGGCAGAGACCAATCAAGTCCATGACTGGCACATTGGGAAGACTATGAACAGAGAAGGATTTGCAGCATTACTGGATCAACACGGCAGCCAGTTAAATGACTGGCCGGCTTCGGTGACAGCCGCAGCACGCTCGCTGTTAGCCAGTGACGTACATGCCCGGGAGTTACTCGAGCAACAGGCGGCTATTGAAGGACTGCTAGCAGACTTGCCACAGCCCGATTTCATCGGCCTGCAAACGCGCATCCTCAATCAGCCACTGCCAACGCGCCCACAATCTGCCATCGACAAACTGCTCGCCTGGCTGATTCCAGACAATGGCCTCTCTGTTCAGTGGTGGCGCCCGCTGACAGCCGCCTGCCTGCCACTATTCTTTGGTATCGTCATGAGCAACTACTTTACCTTCGGTGTTGTTTCCCAGGATCAGGGGTTTCAGGATTGGGAAGACGAACTGGTTATGCTGTCCCTGAATGACAGCAGCGAGACATCATCATTGCAATGAACAGAAACAAACTCATCACCATCGCCCTGCTGGCATCCATTGCCGCGAATCTGTTTTTCGTTGCCGGCATTACCTATCGTGTCCTGAGTTTCCGCGAGCTGCCTGATGTGCGTCCCTTTCCGCCCAACGTCGGCTGGATTGTCCGTGACCTCAGCGAGGAGCGACGCGAAGAATTGACACCCCTGTTGCAGGAAACCGGCGAGCAGATCCGGCCCCTGCGGCGGCAGATGTTCAGCGCCCTCAATCAGGTCAATCAGCTTATGGCGTCAGACGACTTTGACAGCAGCGCATTGACGGCGGCGTTTGCCGCATTACGAGAAGCTAACAACCGTTATCAGGCTATGTCACATCAACAAACGGTGACAATACTGGCACAATTGACAGACGAGGAGCGTCGTATCGCCCGCGAGTTTGTGCAACGCCGCGGGCCTAGAGATGGCCGCGACGGTCGCCTGCGTGAAGGTGATCCGCGCTTCCGTCCTGACGGCAACCGGCCACCACCCCCACCTCCTGGAGGAGACTTGTAAATGAGCGACGAATTTACGCACATCAAACGTGGCCAGTATCGTCACTTCAAGGGCAATCTGTATGAGCTGGTTGATGTTGCCCGCCACAGCGAAACCCAGGAACCGATGGTCGTATACCGCGCGCTCTATGGTGAGCATGGTCTCTGGGTCCGGCCGCTCGACATGTTCTTTGAGACGGTCGAACGTGATGGCTCTACCAAACCACGATTCGAATTCATCGCAGCAAGCTGAATCGGTACTGACCTGCAACTCGGCTCGGCGGCAGCGCAATAAATCACCCTCCCTGGTTTACGATTTGCCCTCTTCCTTACCTGTGTTGCCTCGCCTCTGCGGCCTGCCAGCAGCCGTTAAATTTCCCCATGCAGTCCCGCCGTCACCGCCCGAGTAACTGCTATCTCATTGTAAAATAATGCTTTTTCTTATCTATTGAAAAGGTTTAACATTTTTGAGAAAGTAGGCAGTGATGGTCCAGAGCCAGCCGCCTGCCCGCGTGTCCGGCCCAGCAGTCCACCATCTCGGGGCAATCTATTGCCACCAGCCCAATTACCAAGAGAAGGTCCTGCCATGAACAAGAAGAATAAATCCCTGCTTGCCACTGCGGTGGCTGCCGCCACCCTTACCCTGCTCGGCATCGGCCAGCACAATCTGCAATCTGCTGTCACTGCTGCCAGCAACTCACGCATGGTGCCGCATTTCGAAGTCGACCCATTCTGGCCACAGCCACTGCCTAACCAGTGGATTCTTGGCAGTACCATTGGTGTGGCCGTGGATGAGCGTGATCATGTTTACATTGTGCATCGCAACGATGACAACAATTTCGCCAGTCAGGAAATCGGCATCGATTCCGGGGTCGCCGCCTGTTGTACGGCAGCGCCACCCATCATCGAATTCAATCCCGAAGGCGAAGTCGTCAACGCCTGGGGCGGCCCGGGAGACGGCTACACCTGGCCGGCCTCCAATCACGGCATCGAGATCGCACCCAACGGCAATATCTGGATTGGTGGCAATGGTGGTGGCGATTCCCATGTACTGGTGTTTACCCGCGATGGACAGTTCGTTCGGCAAATCGGCGAGCCAGGCGAGAGTTACGACAGTAATAGCACCACGCATTTCAGCCAGGTGGCGGAGATTGCCATCGAGCCAAACAGCAGTGAGGCCTACATCGCCGACGGCTACGGCAACAAACGCGTGGCCGTGGTCGATGTCGCAACCGGTGCTTTCAAACGCTATTGGGGAGCCTATGGCAATCGCCCGGCTGATGACCGTGTCATTTACACGCCCGGAGAACCACTGCCGCAGCAATTTGCCGGCCCCGTACACTGCGCCGAGCCCTCACGTGACGGTCTGATCTATGTGTGTGACCGGGGCGCCGACCGCATTCAGGTATTCCGTCCGGACGGGACGTTCGTCAAGGAGGCACAAATAGCACCACAGACGACTGGTGCCGGCGCGACCTGGGATATTGCTTTCTCACGCGATGATGACCAGGAATTCATTTATGTCGCTGACGGTTCCAACATGGTTGTGCATATTGTCGAGCGTGATTCATTGGACGTGATGTATGTACTGGGCAACGGTGGCCGTCAACCGGGCCTGTTCTACGGCACGCACAGCATTGTTTCTGACTCAGACGGCAACTTTTACACCACGGAAACCTATGAAGGTAAACGTGTGCAGAAATTCGTCTATCAGGGATTGCGTCAACTCGGCCAGATTCAGGGAGGTGCCGCCTGGCCCGCCGGGTCGCGCAGCAATTGATAGGCGGTGTACAAAAAGAGACGACGACTTATCCGCCAGTAATTTAATGCATTAAATTTAATGCATTAAAAAAGGGGGCGTTTAACGCCCCTTCGGGATCGGCCAATCCGCGATCATGCCGCAATAGTCAGCCACTATTTCGTATAGTCGTAGCGCAAATTATAGGTGTAGGACAGATTGACACCGCTGGAAGTAACCGTGGCGGAGAATTGCACATCAAAAGTACGACGGCTTGACGTGTCGTTCACAACCGTCACGCTCACCGAACTGAAACTCGCGACTACACCGTCAAGTGTAGAGGCAATCTCATCCTCTATCGCGTCAAAGTCATTGACGTCGGGTGCCGGCACATCGGTCAGTGATATGCCAGAGAATGCCACGCTACCGAAGCCGGTATTCACCGAGCCCGAAATCGTCAGATCCCAATCACCAAGATTGGCACTGACCGGCGAGTAGTTGGTCAGCACTGTTGCCACCGAACTTTGCGATCCGGCGTTGACAATCGCGTCACCAAAAGCGCCACCCAGCAGATAGACATTACCGTCGGCAAAGGCCAGATAGACACCGGTGGAGGCGTAGTAGCGATACACATAATTGTCCAGGAAGGCAGTGACTGCTCCCGGCGGGAAATATTCTGAAAGCTTGGATTCCGCCAACGAGAAGATAGATTCCATCTCTGAAGTTACTGCAGGTGTTGAACCGCCACCGGCGGCTGAACAGCTTGTACTGTCGCTGGTTTTACTGCCGCTGAGCTGGCCATAGAACGGCGAGCCGCCCAGTCCACCGACATTGATCTCGTTAAAGCTGCCCTGCAGATTGGACATCGCCAGTTCCAGACTGGCTGACTGTGACGCCCAGATCGCCTCGGCAGTATTGCCGTTGCGGAAAACCGGATTGCCAATCGAAACTCCGGCAATGCACAGTGAATTGTCGGACTTGACGATCAAGGTCACAGACTCACCCTGAGAGTATGGACCACCAGAATTGATCGCGTCGTAGGTCAGAGTATAGGTACCGACAAAAGACGAAGGAATTGTTGCTGCGGTTTCGGATTGCGCCAGCGTCAATTGACTCAATGTCAAAAGCACAACAGCAAACAGCGCTTTGATTTTCACAGATGTCATGCGGAATTCTCCAGGTAAATTGCTTTTAGGGGCGCAGCGCTGAAGCAGTTTCCGATTGCAAAAACTTCGCAGCAAACGCACTGACAATGTTACGGAGCCGACCGTAGATCTACTATCCCCCGAACAGGGGGTGACGGGGACAAAGCGGGGAAATAGTGCCGGGCCTAATCAACAAGGCCGAGTTTGACAGCTGCCAGAGTCAATTCTGACCGATTGTTGACTCCTAACTTCTGATAGATGTTTTTAACGTGACCTTTCACAGTGTCTGGCGACAATTGCAACAAGCTTGCTGTCTCCTCAATGCTGTAACCTTTCGCCACCAGGCGTGTGACATCTGTTTCTCTTGGCGTCAGTTGCACCTGCTGAAATTCACTGCCGACATTGTTGAAGTGGTCGATAAGTCGCTGCGATGAAGCCGCAGAAATGGCAGGCTTCTGCTGCTTGATCCCCTGCAGGTAGCCAACAATCTTGTCGCGGTCCTGATCCTTGAGAATGTAACCCCGGGCACCGCTACGCAGCGCCGTGAAGAGATTCGCATCATCATCGTAAATTGTAGCAACCACTATATGGCAATCAGGGGAACTGACGCGCAGCAGTGTGATCAGGTCAAGACCACTGCCATCCGGCAAGCCAAGATCGACCAGGGCCAGATCGAATTGCTTGCTCGCCGCCAGCACATTAGCTGCAGTGAAGGTCTCCGCCGCATGAATGTGCATTGATGGAAAGGCGTTTTCAACGCACGTGCGCAACCAGGACAAGGTTTCCACATTGTCCTCGACAATCAATGCGCTTCCGTGTTCCTGCATACGGATCCATCAGGTATTGAGCTTTACAGGCGATCAACATAAAGTGAGCTGCTGCTAATGTATACCCCCTCTACGGGGGATCAGTAGCAGATTTGGCATTCACCGTCTTATGATGGCGTTACCTTGTCGCCAGTACCGAAACCATGACTCCTTTTATCAGTTGCCAGCACTCCAGTTACCGGACATTGCCCGGCGTTTGCGCACTGACTTTGCTGTGCCTGCTTTTGCAATACCTGCCAATTAACGCCTGGGCGCAACCGACCGGCGATATCCTCGTTATCGCCGAAATGCAGGCGCTGGAATCCACAGCAGCACAACCTCCTCCCGCTAACGCTGACTGGCAGCCTATGGCCTTGCCTTTTGCCACACGCATTGGCGAAGAGGAACACGTGAATCGTGTACTGTGGTTGCAGTTCGAACTGGAAAGGCCTGATAGCGACGCTTTACACAGCCTCTATTTTTACCGCTATAACCTTGCTATCGATGTCTTCCTCAACGGGGAAAAAATCGGCGGCGACAATTATCGCGATAACCGTCATACCATGGCCTGGAATCATCCCCGCCTGATCGATATCCAGAACGCCAATTGGCGTGATGGCAACAACCGGGTCGCGGTGAGATTTCAGGGAAGCTATTTTGGTGGCACCTTCGCGCCGGTCTTGTTCGCCGAAAGAGCAGTGTTGCAACCCCTCTATGAGACACGTTTGCTGCGTCAGGTTCGGGTCAATGAATGGCTACAAGCCTCCGGCATCATCGTCACAGTTCTCGCCTTGACACTCTGGGCCATTCGCCGCCGTGATCCGATTTACCCGATGTTCGCCGGCATGACCGCCTGCTGGCTGGTCCTCATCACCCACATGGTCACTTACTACAACCTGTTCGAATACGGGACCTGGCTACCGATCGTCCATGCCGCCATGGATATCTTTGCGTTGCTGTTATTCGCCTTTCTCAGCCGCTTTGCCAATATGCCCAGCCCGCGTGTTGAGAAAGTCATGGTCGGCTGGACTGCGCTGGCTATGGGTTGGCATGTATTCGGCCCCTTATCGATCTGGTGGATGGGCGCCTACGCGACCCATGCGGTAGGCAATCTGTTTATTGTGTATTTGCTCATTCGTATCAGCAAACGCGCATTGACGGAACGAGATCGTATGTCAGTCCTGATTGCGCTGATGGTAATCGCCCAGATCGCTTTGTTCCTGCATGATTTCCTGTTGACGACAACGGGCAGCAACGAGGACTGGGAGTCAGCTATCTACTGGAGCCAGTTCGCACTGCCGTTGTTGATACTGGTGTTTACAATTGGTTTGCTTAACCGCTTTACCTCTGCCCTCAATCTTGCTGAAGAGCTGAATCGCGACCTCGAGGCCAAGGTTGAAGCCAGTCGCAAAGTCATTGCAGCCTCCTATCAGGAACAGCGCGAGCTGGAAATTAGCAAGGCGGCAGAAGAAGAGCGCATCAAGATTTACCGCGACCTGCACGACGACGTGGGCTCGAAATTGCTCTCCATTGTGCACGCTGGTCGCGATCATAAACTGGGAGAGCTGGCGCGCACTGCACTCGCCAGTTTGCGTGATGCCGTGTCGCGGGCCAACAGCCCAGAACAACCGCTGCGGGATTTTCTCGAAGCCATGCGTGAAGAAACTCAATTGCGACTGGAGGGCACCGGTCATCAGGTGACCTGGATTCAGACAGGTGACATCCCGGAAATCATCTTGTCATCTGCCACGGTCTATCATTTGAACCAGATCATGCGCGAGCTGGTCAGCAACATCATCCGTCATGCGCAGGCCAGCGAAGTGGAGTTTCTGGCCAATTTCGGCCCCACTGGCTGGACATTACAGGTCTCCGACAATGGCAGGGGACTCGACCCCGGCGCTACCAATGGCAACGGTCTCGGCCATATTCGACAGCGCGCCAGTGAGATCAATTGCCAGATAGACTGGCGCAACCGTGCCGATGCCGGCTTGCAAATCCAGATGGCATTTCCGGCTTCCGCAGCTACAGCTTGTTAATCTTTTCGTCATCAATTCCTGATATGATGCCGGAAAGTCATCTTTTCGTCGTGTAATGCAGTAATGTCGATTCGCCGCACCTTATCCTCCGGCAAGGTCTTTAAAAGCCTGCTTACCTGCTCTGGCCTGTTGGCCATCTCCCTCGCCCTCAGCAGCTGTGACAGCAGCTCCGGTCAGACAGCGTCTGTCACGGTGCTTTATACCAATGATGAGCACGGCTGGATGGAGGGTATGAAGGAAAGCCTGGGGGCTGCAAATCTGTTCGCGCTCTGGCAGCAGCAGGAAGGCTACAGCCCTGACGGCGACTTCCTGATTCTTAGTGGGGGTGACAACTGGACAGGTCCGGCCATTTCTACCTTGACCTCGGGCGAGTCCATGGTCGAGGTCATGAACGCGATGCAGTATGACGCCTCGGCGGTAGGCAACCACGAATTTGATTTCGGCCTCGACGCCCTGCGGCAGCGCACCCGCGAAGCGGATTTTCCCTACCTCAGCGCCAACATACTCGACCGACAGAGTAATACAGTAGCTGAACATCTCGGCATTTTGCCTTACACGATACGGGAAGTAGCTGGCGTGCGCGCAGGCATTATTGGCCTTACCACCCGCAACACTCCCAGTTTCGCCAACTCTAACTATGTCTCCGAACTGACCTTCGCCGACTATGAACAAGTACTGCGAGACACCGTTCCCAGTGTCAGGGCAGCGGGTGTCGATTTATTATTGGTGATATCCCATGTGTGCGTTGCCGAGCTTGAGCCCTTGATTCGCAATACACAGGATCTGCAAATCGACATGGTTGGCGCCGGGCACTGTAACGAATCGCTTGCCCGACGTATCGGCAACACCGTCTTGCTGGGTGGTGGCTTTCACTTTAATTCCTATGCTCGCGCTACCTTTTCGGTAGACACCGCGACCGGCCAGACTGTCGCTTCAGACTTTGCCACTTTTGACAATCGCGATGTTGACGACGCCCCGGCTCTGAGCAGCCTCATTAATGACTGGTCAGCGCTTGTCCCGGCTTCCTTGTCCGAAGTGATTGCCTACGCAGATAAAGCCTACGCCCGGTCTACCGGCGAACTGAATCAGGCTATCGCAGACAGCTGGTTGTGGGCGGACCCGAGCGCCGATGTAGCCATTACCAATGCCGGTGGTATACGAATCGATCTGCCGGCTGGCGAAATTGACCTGAACACCATCATGACTATGATGCCCTTCGACAATACCATCGTTGCGCTCGAGCTTAGTGGCGCCAGCATCGTCTCCGCGCTTGAACAAGGCAGCCGCCCGGTAGTGGCCGGTCTGCGTCAGCAAGAGGAGTCATGGATTCTGGAGAGCACCGGAGCAGCTCTACAACCGCAGCAACGTTACCGGGTGCTGGTCAACAGTTTCATGTACGCTGGTGGCGATCACTATGAGGTGCTTGCCAGCGACGATCCTGACGGTATAGATACAGGCATTCATTATCGGCAACCGTTTCAGGACTGGCTGCGAGCACAGGAAAGCAGTTCCGATAATCCATTAAGTCTTTGACCTGATCTGCGACGCATGCGCATCGAATCATCAGTGCACCCTCTGCTTTTACCGGACGCGGGGCAACGCAGCGTCCTGCAGCTGGGGTTCTCACCACTGCCCGTGCAGCAGTGGATACTCAGTGATGCAGACTTTCCCCTCTTTCAGCAACACAAGCTGGCGCAAGGTCAACAATTGCAGCGCGTGTATGCGGCGCTACCGCGTTCAGCTACAGCACAGTCTGAGTTTGCTGACTACCTGGCGCGGCATCTCCTGACTTATCACAACGACACATTCAGCAAAGAGCAAGACACACTCACGCACACGGCCAGCGGCTTGAGCTGGTCGTTACCCGCTACTGACCTCTGGCATGCTTCGCTATGGGCACAGGAAGATTTTTGCCTGCTACAGGAAGCACAGGGCCACTATGTGCTCACCGCCGCCAGCGTGTGTTCACCGTCCAACTGGAAGCTGGAGGACAAGATTGGCAAGACAGTCGATCAGATTCACGCACCGGTGCCGGAATATGCCAGTGAACTGTCGGCCCGGGTAAACCGCTTTTTGCAACACCTGAAAGTAAACAAGCCGCTGCAACGGTTTAACTGGTCGCTGCAAGCGGGCAATGAATTGCTCTGGCGGGATGATGTGGAGTCTGCCGCAGCGACATCAGAAGTAGAGTCTAGTGGCGACGCTGATAGCGTCTATTGGCGTGTCGAAAGACAATCGTTTCTGCGCCTGCCACAATCCGGCGCCATCGTATTTGCCATTCGCATCTATTTGCACAGTGCCGATCGCCTGCGGGCACTGGTAGACTTCGACAGCATCAAAAAGCAGCTCATTGCCAACCTGCCGGCTGCGCAACGGCATTACAAACAGCTCGACCAGTTCAGCTAATCTGCGCTAGCTACCCAGCAATTTCATCTCGCCATTTTTTTCCATGGCACGCTGATAGGCCGGACGCGATTCGACTTGCTGCAACCAACGCTGGCAATTGGGGTAATTCGCGTTCAGCCCACCGCGCGCATTCAATGCCGTCATCACAAACCCCATTTGCACATCGGCCGCACTGAATTCCTGTCCAGCAAACCATCGCTGCTCGCCCAGCGCATGCTCGATATACTCCAGCGTCTTCTGCAGATTGTGATTCAGATAGGCGGAACGCACTTTGCCGGTGACCAGTTTGACGATGGCGCGAATGGGTAAAGGCGGCTGGCTATCCATGCGATTCAGAAACAGGCTCAGGGTGAGCAAATTCATGATGCTGCCCTCGGCGGCATGCATCCAGTAGTTATACTCGATACGCTCTTTGCTGCCGCTTTGCGGGCGCAACCTGCCCTCTCCGTAGTGATCAAGGAGGTACTCGATAATCGCGCCGGACTCGGCAACCACCTGTTCGCCGTCAACCAATAGCGGCGCTTTACCCAGCAGATGCTGCGCCTTCAGGTCCGCCATCGCCTGACCGGATTCCTTGTCGCGCTTGTAACTCACCAGCTCATAATCAAGATCCAGCTCTTCAAGCAACCAGAGTATGCGGAAGGAGCGCGAATTTTCGAGGTGGTGCAGAGTAATCATAGCAGCTTCCTGTGTGACACCCGGCACCATGCCGAGCAATTCTATTCGAATGATTCCAGCGAGAACAGCAACTGGTTAGCGTCATATAACGCCAGCACCAGATTGCGAAAGACGATAACGCCGTTCACGCTAAGCTCGGGTATACGCAGCTCACCGGTCTGTGGATCAAATGTGGAGAAGCCGGTTTCCACTGCCGACAATGGCTCGGCATTATCTGTACGCACCTGAACCAGCACTTGCGGATCGGTTTGCACGACACGCAACGACAGCTCGGCGATACCGGCCGTACCACCATCCACCTTGATGCGGACATCGCCGGTATCCTGCTCAAGATAATTGGGCGCTCGGGCATCACCGCTTACCAGACTCATGCTCATAAGGATCAGGTTATCTCGCGTTACCGATTGGTTATTAAAATTGACTACTGGCATCGGAAACACGCTAGCTCCAACGGTAAGTTGCACACGCGGCAATGCAGCTATCGTATCCAGCACATCCATACCTCCCTCTTGCACGCGACCGAAAACTGTAAAACCACCATTCTGAGTATCAAGGTCAGTATTGTCAGCCAGATTGACAAACCACTGACTGGTGGCACTGTTCGGATCTCCACCCACTTTGGCCATGGCCAGAGTGCCGCGCGTATTTGATAATCCAAACTCGTTGTCTACAGTTGGCCCGACTGGCAAATAATTCAAAGTCGTAGTGCCTTCCGGTATTTTTAACATGCCACCTTGCAGCACGAAACCCGGGACACTGCGATGGATAATGCTATCGTCGTAACGATCAGTTAACACATAGTTGATAAAATTCCGCACAGTCTTTGGCGCGACACTATCAAACAGCTCAATATTGAATGTCCCTACGGGCGTTTCAACCCGCACTATGGATTGCGCGGTCGCAGACCAGCTGAGGAGTAGCAATAGCAGCGCGACACAACACTGTCGACGCTGAACAAAGAAGTTCTTGATCATTTCATTACATCATTAAAATGAATCGGAAGTGGTTGCCACGCGCAGTGTGCAACCGGTTTATAAAAAAAACGGCGTCAGTACCGGACTGACGCCGTTTGTTTTCTAACAGACAGATTAAGGGGTCAGACGCGGCACGAATTTGGTCATACCTTGCACAGGACCGACTTCACCGGCATAGACATTGCCCTGATTGTCGACAGTGACACCTTCGCCCATGGAACCGTAGCCGCCCATGCCGGAAGCACGCTCAGACATATGCTCGGGAACAAAGTAGTAAACCTCGCCCGTGCGCGCACTGCCTACACGCAAGCCTTTGCGCCAGCCACCCGGGTTGTAATTGGGGTCTGATTCCGAGTCTATGGCATAGAGCATGTCATTGCTCTTGTCGATAAACAAACCACTGATGCGCGAGAATTGATACCAGGTATCGAGATGCTCACCATCCTGAGTGAAAATCTGAATGCGATTGTTTCCTCGGTCGGCGACAAACAGGCGACCCTGTGAATCCATCGCCAGTGAGTGCGGTGAGCGGAATTCACCGTCACCGAATCCCCATTGCCCAAAACTCTTGATGAAGCTGCCATCGGGAGCAAAGATGGAAATACGGCTCTTGGCATCGGCGCCAGGCTCTTCCTGAAACTGAGCGGTATGCGTCTCGGCAACATAGATATTGCCATTTGGCGCAACAAGCACATCGTTTGGCTCTGTAAAGTGGGTCGGTGGATCTCCCATCTCGCCCGG
>CAZQFA010000030.1:0-16469 GCA_964592245.1 uncultured Pseudohongiella sp.
ACACTCAGCATGCGCGCCAGACTTGCCGACTCGCCAAACAGCAAGATGCCCATCAGGACGGTGCCAACAGCGCCGACCCCGACCCAGACGCCATAAGCCGTCCCCACAGGGAGTGTTTTCATCGCCAGCCCGAGAAGCCACAAACTGAACAGGATAGCGACCACCGTGGCGACCGAGGGCCACAGGCGTGTAAAGCCATCGGTGTACTTCAGCCCAATAGCCCAGCCAACTTCAAATAGTCCGGCTATGATTAACAGTATCCAGGCCATAACGGTTCCTTGCCTTGAGTTAAGTAAATTCAGAAATAAGCAGGCAGGCTAGCACGAGACTTTCCTACCTTGACTTGAGAATCAGCTACCAAAACTGCGTTTGGTATCCGGCTCTCATCTCACTAGCACTTCTGCCAACGATAAAGACACAATGCTTCTTGAACTGGTTCATCAGTCAGCGCTTCCTGATAGTTAAACTGAAGTTTCTCCAGCAAGCGAATAGAGCGCACATTATCATGCCGTGTCACGGCATCCAGGACCTTGAAGTCAAAAGTCTCGACGTCATGTTCAAAGACCCGACGACAGGACTCTTCCGCCATCCCCTGGCCTCCGTATTGCGGCAAGAAGGCGAAGCCGAAATCCGGAAAGGCCAGATCAGGTTTTTTAAGAAAGCCACAAATACCCATGGGCGCATTCCCCTGACGCTGCCTGACCAGATAATAGCCAAATCCGTTTTCCCGCTTCGACTGTAGCAAATTGCGGTCAATATAAGCGCCCGCGGAATCAGTGTCTTTGATGTCGCGCTGCCCGATGTACTTTATCCAGCCTGGCGAATTCATCAGCTCAACAAAGAACGCCGCATCTTCGAGCGTTATCGGCGTAATCGTTGTGCGTGCTGTAGTGATTGTTGGCATTACCTGTCTATGCTGGCGTAGGCGGAAACATTCAACGCGATATTATCGGCGGTTATACTGGCCTTAACACTCTAAAACTCGCTTGTATCCATTTATACTTGCCAAGTTCTTGCTAAACCGTGCACTGTATTGTTCACCCAGCGACCACTTCGTTGCGCAATATCAAGATTCCGGGTTCATCGCTGTGTCAGGATTTACCAATTCCCTGTTTATGCGAGGTCGAGATGAAAAAAGATCAACGACACTACTCAATAGTACCGATAGTATCGATAGTCCTGTTCAGTCTGCTGATTTCAGCGTGTGCGACTGGTTATAACCCTTTGGATGATTTTGAGGAAATGGACCCCGCGACTATCTTCGCCAATCCTGAGCCATTGCCTTCAGCTGATTATACTCCCGAACAACTTGCCCGCGGCCGCTACATGGTCAGTATGCTGGGTTGCGGATCATGCCATACCGACGGCGCCTTGATCGGTGAACCAGTGCTGACTCGCCAGCTTGCAGGTTCGAATATCGGTATCGCCTATACCAGCCCTTTTGTGGACAGTAACCCTGGGGTTGTTTATCCGCCAAATCTGACTCCTGATATGGAAACCGGACTCGGCTCCTGGACCATGGAGCGATTAGTGGACATGATCCGCCTCGGCACTTCCTCCCATGGTGGCCGCAGTCTACCGGTCATGCCCTGGCCCGCGTTTACAGGTATAACAGATGAAGATGCCTTTGCCATCGCGGCCTATTTGAAGAGTCTGCCGCCAGTGCGACACTCAGTTCCGACCAGCGTTCGCCCGGGCCAAAGCGCACCGGCGCCATTTGTACATTTTGGAGTTTATCAAAGCCGCTAGGAACAAACGTGAAAAATTACTATGTCTCTACTATCTAGCCATCGAGAACGGCCGTCAGCCTGTCAAGGTTCTGCTCATTCGCGGTGCCTACGACACTGGCAACCGCCTGTGCGGTGCTGGCATCAGCAAATTCCTGATCCCAGGTGACATGGGTCCCATCCCCTGCGGGTGTAAGTTGCACTGTCAGGGTGAAGAACGGCGGGCAATCATGGCGAATCACGATCTTGCTATTGGGCACCAGTGATTTAAAGAAGCTCTTGTTCTTGTAGTTTTTGCCATCGGGTCCGTGCATGACAAATATCCAGTCGCCCCCTTCCTTGAATTCGAAAGTTTCAAAGGTGTTGCTAAAACCTTCCGGGCCCCACCACTGACTAAGCAGATTGGCATTGGCGAACGCCGTGTAAATTTGTTCAGGTGAGAAGGGTAAGGTTCTTGCGGTGCTGAGAGTACTGTCTTGAGTCATGGCAATCTGCGATCTGGTTTCAGTTCGAATGATTAAGTTTACGACGACTCCATTCTTTTAGGTAGCGTGCTTGGCAAGCAATAGTATCTCTCGTCTTCATTACCTTTTGTCTTCAGTATTTCTGCATCCCAGCATACGTCGAGTTACAGTTCAACATTCGCATGAAGCACAGATTGGCAAAAACCCTTGCAAAGTTTTTGCCTTCGCCAAGGCTTTTCGTAGCTCAACTGATAAAGGCAGCCTCGTACTTCGATTGCCATCGAGTGCGAGGTAAAGCGTCGAGTAAATATGCTGCATCTCGGCTACTCGTTCTTTGGATAAAGATTAGATTGTTACTCTGCTGCACTGCCACATCCCAATTGCGTCAGCGCTGTGCGCAGAGGTCCATCTCCACCGGATCGATCACCGGCGGCTCTGTCGGCAACAACAATATCCGGCGCGACTCCCAAGCCTTCGATGGTTGTGTCATCAACGATGAGCTCTTGTACCGAGAGATAGAGAATGTAATCCACGTCGCGGTCCGCGAACACGCCCATGCCGGCGGTAAACGCACCGGCAGTGTTGCTGCCAATCACCGTAGCCCGTTCGCCTTTTTTGAACTGGAACGCCAATGATTCCTTGCCACTGCGGGTGCCGCTGTTGGTGAGAACCACTAACGGTCCTGACCAGACGCTACTATTGTTTTGCGGTTCCGCGTTTATGGTTTCTGTCCTGCCTTCTGCCGTCTCCGTGGCATAAACAAAATACTCGCTACGATCGGCATAGAACGAATCCAGATATGGCCACCAGGCACCGCCAAAACCGTCACGTAAATCGAGTATGAAACCATCTACTTGCGCAGCAAGTGCATTGGCTACGCTGTCCTGCACTATGGTAAGAAACTCCGGGTGTGTACCGGACCACAAATGCAGGTAAGCGAAGCGCTGCTCGCCGCAGGCAAGTATTTGCTCGCTCGCTCGTGTCGCGCGCACCAGGGCGCGTTGAAATCCCTGCAGTACAGGCGTGACAGTGACGCTGAGTTGCTCCCCTTGTCGATCCAATGTCAATTCAATCGGAGCCGCTTGCTGCCACTGCGATAAAGACTCGAATGCTGTTGTATTCACTGTCAGCAGCCGGTCATCTCGCTGAATGCCCGCCGCCGCGGCAGGCGAACCTTCCATGACCGCATTGACAAGGCCCGGCTGCATATCACTGAGCTGTACGCCGATAGTGTAGACCTGCGGCGCGTCGAGATTGCGTGTCGAGAACAGGGACCTGAGCACGTAGTAGCCCTGCTGCCGGCGATCATAGAATCGCGTATGCGAAATATTGAGACTTTCCAGAAACGGGTTAATGGCATCGGCCAGTGCAACATTGTCAGCGCGTAATTGCTGTTCAATTTCGCTTAGCGTCGCGTTATCGAAACGTGCGGCAAGATCGCGTGGGTAAATATTATCCCTGGCGAAGTTCCAGACCTCATGGAGAACGGGAATAGCCTCGCTGCCCGCCGGATAAGTCACCGCGGACAACCCTGTATCGGACTGTGCGTTGACCAGATTTCCATGATTGGCAAGTAGCGCTAATAGTGCCAGGCTGAGAAAATAACTGATATAACGATGCTTATTCACAATTAAACTTTAGCCATGCATGAAATTGTCCCGGAGACTGCTGCGAAATGGAGAGTTACTTGCAATCTGCAGCAGCAAAATGGGCTAGTTGATCGGCGTGTGCTTTTTTGAATGCCGGCCTGTCTGTCAGGCGCCGCACATAGGATTCAGATGCCGGTCGCTCGCCGAATGCGCGCACCTTCTCGACACGCAGGACATCCGCGAGCAGCAAGTCGGCCGCCGTAAAACGATCGGCAACGAGCCATTGCCGATCTTTAAGCAGACTTTCTATATGATCTAGTCGGCTTTCCAGCCAGCCAGTCAGATTGTTCTCCTTGGCACCCGTGATTTCAAGAAACCACCAGGGCACAGTCACCATCTCAAGAGAATTCAGCGCCGCGATAATCCATTGTTCGGTTTGTGCCGCATCTGTGTCATTACACGGCATGAGTATTTCGCTTTTGCGGGCGAGATGTAAAAGCCCGGCTCCACTTTCAAAGATTTCGATATCGCCATCAGTAAGGAACGGTACCTGACCAAAGGGCTGGCGGGAGAAATGCTCGGGGCCGCGTTCGTTAAAGGGAACTGACGCAACTGAATAAGCGAGCCCGGCTTCTTCGCACGCCCATCTAAGTCTGATATCGCGGACGTATCCGCGCGGACCTTCAGGGACCCAGTTGTAGGTATGGATGGTGAGTTTGGACATGCTTAACAATCGGGTGATATTTGGCTGTTTAACTTCATAGTGCTTTCTGAACGTTGAGGCCGCAAGCGCAGTATAAAATGATTGCCTGCGTAGTCTAGTGAGTAAACATTGTGGGCGAAAGATTTGATAGCGGAATTTTCGCTACTAGCCTGCCTTCTTGTTATTTTGTGAATCGCTGATTCGGTTCCAGTGCCTTCCAAGCAACCCAAAATAAAAAAGGCCAGCCCCTCTTGGGTGAGGGCTGGCCTTTTTTATTTTGAATTGGTCGGAGTGAGAGGAATTGATCGTGGCCATCCATGGCCACGACCCTGCGGGCGCCCTCGCCTTGCGAGTGCGTCCTGATTTGGTCCTGACAAATCGGTGATGGCGCACTTCCTGTGCAAAGGCTTCAACCCATCTGAGTTTAGCCTAGACGAATATTTCAGCGGCCTATCTCAACATCGATCCCTTGCGGGCGCGCTGCGCGCGTCCAAAATGGCTTCCTGCCATTTTGTGAACCTCTGTTTCAGTTCCAATGCCTTCCTACCAATTCAAAATAAAAAGGCCAGCCCCTCTTGAGTGAGGGCTGGCCTTTTTATTTTGAATTGGTCGGAGTGAGAGGATTTGAACCTCCGGCCCCTGCCTCCCGAAGGCAGTGCTCTACCAGGCTGAGCTACACTCCGGCTCTGTTGTGACTCTTTGGTGCGAGAATCTTAACGAATTATCGCTAACTTACAAGACGCTTCCCTGGCGGGAAGTGTGAGAGGAATTGATGGCGCACTTCCTGTGCGCCACCCTGCGGGCGCCCTCGCCTTGCGAGTGCGTCCTGATTTGTTCCTGACAAATCAGTGAACCTCCGGCCCCTGCCTCCCGAAGGCAGTGCTCTACCAGGCTGAGCTACACTCCGAAGCCTGCTGCGGCTCGATCGCTCGATCGCTCGAGCCGGAGGCGTATTCTATATTCTTGAGCGGGTGAGTTCTACGTCTGCATTACGCCACATGCCTTCGAACTGTCGATAGACAAGTTTCGCTTCCTCGACCTTGCCCTGGGCTTCCAGTGCCTGATAGAGGCCGAAATTGGCCCAGCCGTTCTGCTGGTTCCACTCCAGATCCTTGCGGTAGACCGCTTCTGCCTCTTCGGCGCGGCCGGCTTCCAGCAGGGCAGCACCCAGATACAGGCGCATGGACTGGGACCAGTCCGGTGGCTCGGTGTAGTTGAGGTTATCGTAGTACTCCACGGCGTGGCCGTAGTGCATGATGGCCGCATCGAGGTCGCCGTTGGCTTCCTGTATCTCGCCCATCAGGGCGTGCATGGCCAGTGTCAGCACATGGCTGGCCGGTGTCGGGCTGACGCCGGTGTCATCCACATTCGGCGCCGCAATCTGGTCGCGGATGTTCTGCAATTCGGCTTCAGCCGGACCCATGTGCCCGCGGGCGACGTGGGCACTGCCCATCACATAGCTCCACATGCCTTTTAGATAGGGACTGTCAGCCGCCGCTACATTGGCCGCATTGTTGGCGTGGATCTTGTCCCACTGACCGAAGACCTTGTCCATCACCCAGGCATGGGCGGTGGTTTTCGGACCACGACGGCCAGCATTCTCTTCGGCTGCGGCGATGGCACCGGCATAGTTACCCTGCAGCATGTTGGCGTAGCGCACGAAGTCCAGAGCATGGGGTTTGTGAATTTTGTGTGACAACGCATAAGTGCCGATATTCGGGAAATTGGTATCACCCCAGATCTCCGCGAACTGGTCATCAACGATCTGTGAGCGCTCATTGGTAATCACCGCCTTCTCGTACTCACCAACCCGCAGGTAGATGTGCCCCGGCATATGCACCATATGGCCGGAAATCGGCACACTGCCTTCCAGTTTCTGCGCCGCTGGCATGGCCAGCTCGGGCTCACTGGAGGCTTCCATCAGGTGAATATAAAGGTGGTTGGCGCCAGGATGGTCGTGCTCAGCAGCCATCGCTGCTTCCAGTGCGGCTTTGGCTTCAGCGGTGCCGGGCTTGGCAGTGCCATCCAGTTCCCAGTAGTCCCAGCGGGTTGTGTTCATGTAGGACTCGGCGAACACGGAAGCAATGTCCGGGTCATCCGGGTATTGCTCATGCAACTCGCGCATGGCGTCCATGTAAGCAAAGTCGCGCTCACGATTATCGGGAATGGCATCCTTGTTATAGAGTACAAACAAGGCATTGATCATTTCCCGCTCTTTGGCAGTGCCATTATTGGCCAGCTCCAGAGCGCGGCGGATGGCCGCCAGTCCTGCGCCCTGCGGGTCGTCAGGCAGGCCACCATAGCGACTGTTCGGATTCGGGCCGGCGGCGTGTGCCAGACCCCAATAAGGCATGGGATTGTTCGGGTCTAGACGCGAAGCCTCCTGATAGGAGGCGATCGATTCGGGGAAATAGAAACTCCACGCCATCCGCAGCCCCTGATCGAAGAACGCCTGAGCCATGGCATTGTCAGTGGAAATTTCACGGCTGTAGTCGCCGCTGCCGGGAATCAGGATCGCCAGTGCGTCGTCCTGTGCCTGTAGTGGCGCCACGGCAACGCCGATCAGGGCCGCCAGTGACAATTGAGCAAGTACTTTACGCATAACTCTTTCCTCGAGTTTTGTTGTTTTGTCCGCTTCGTCTATCTTTATCATTGAAGATCATCGAAGGTCTGTCTTTATGGAGTCACTTCAGGAAGTGAACTTTGTGATTCAGACCATTCGTTAGTCAATCGAGTATACCCTATCGAACAACTGTTCGAGTATGGGCTTACTGACCGCGCTTACGATTTGTTACAGTAGCTTGAGACCCCGAAAGTCGCGGGATGATCGAAAACAACAGAGCAATAGCAACAGAGAGCCCACGCCATGCCTTACAAAAACAGCCCCCGCGTACTCATTACCTGTGCCGATCAATACATGGGTCAGCCACTGTTTGAAAAGTTTGTTGAACAAGGGTACGAAGTGGCTTCCTCGTCTGACATCCTCGAAAGCGAGGCCGATGTCAACAAAGTGCTGGACTATGTGTTGTCTCGCGGGCCGATTGATATTCTGCTTGCCAATCTGGCCGAGCCACCATCCATGGGGCCAGTGCAGGAAACCGAGGACGCAGACTGGCGCCGCCTGTTCACAAACATGGTCGACGTGCTGATGTACCTGGTGCGCGCAGTGACACCGCATATGCTGGAGCGGGGATCCGGCAAGATCATCGCCATCACCAGCGCGGCACCATTGCGTGGAATTCCCAATGCCAGCACTTACTGTGCCGCGCGCGGCGCCCAGAACAGTTTCATCAAGGCGGTGGGACTGGAGCTTGCGCGTAGCAATATTCAGGTGAATGCCATTGCCCAGAACTACATTCACAACAATACCTATTTCCCGGACTCACGACTTGAAGATCCCAAATTTCTCGATCACCTCAAGCGCAATGTGCCAACAGGCAAGCTTGGCGATGGACGCGAGACAGCCGAGCTGGCCGCGTATCTGGCCAGCAGCCGCTGCTCACACATCGTCGGTCAGGTAATCCCTCTCGCGGGTGGTTGGGCGACTTGACGCCTTTAGTGAAGAAAGCATGAATCATGGACATTACTCGCCACTATACCGAGGACGAACTGGCTGTATTTCGCGCCATGGTGGAATCGCAATGGCAAGTCGTCGATTCATTTCACATTGAAAAGCAGGGGCAACTGGCGCCACCACCGATCCTCGCCACAGAAGGCGGGCTAGTGGTAGGCGGCGCCTCGTTCACCTGGCATGACAAACCCGATAAATCCGGCATGGGTTTATGGGTGAATACAGTGTATGTTGATCCCCGCTTTCGCAAGCAAGGTATTGCCTCGGCACTGTTGGCAGCCGCCACTGAATTGCTGGATCTCGGCCATGGTCTGTATGCCTACACTGATACAGCAGCGCTGTATGAAAAGAGTGGCTGGATTGCAGTAGCCCATCATGATGCGCAGACGGTTTTTGAATACCGGCGCCGACAGGGTGACGCCAAATCAGAGTGAGTATGTGGCGTCTGCGGCTCTTGTCGCGCCGATCGGGAGACCGCGAAAGACCGAGAGACCGAGAGACCGAGAGACCAGAAAAAATGTGATTGCCGTTTAGCCTGATTGGCTGAATACCTGATTGATCAAGTAATTGTTTGGAACCCTATGTCAAAAGCACAACAAGCAAAACGTCGTCAGGCGCGCCTGGCCGCAAAAGAACAGGCCAAAGCGGCAAAACTGCGCAGCTTTCTCGGCCTGCATTGCCCCTTGTTCGAACAATTGCAGCCGCTGTACGAAGCGTTGGCAAAATTGCCTGGCGAAGGCGGCAAACCGCTGCGCCTGTCACCCCCGGAGAACCTGCACGTCACGGTCAGGTTTCTTGGTTCGGTTGAAGTGGCGCAGCTGGGCAACATCGAACAACTGGGTAAGCAGATCGTTGGCAAACACACACTCCCCACACTGCGCTGCAGCGGCGTAGGCCTGTTCAAGAACTCCGCCTGGGTGGGAATCGAGCCAACACCGGCACTCACCGCATTGGCAGAGGAACTCAACGCCGCCGGCGCTGTGTTGGGCATCCCCGGTGATGACAAAGGTTTTGTGCCACATCTGACTGTAGCCCGCTTTCCGCCGGCACTGAAATCTCAGGTTGCGGCCGTACTGGAGGCATATGCTAACCAGCAGTGGGGAGAGTTCACCTGTCAGAACGTCAATCTTTATCGCTCGGATACACTGCCTGATGGCGCCCGTTACACAGTCATCGCCGAGCTGCCACTGGGCAGCACAGGCGGCAGCTGACACACTGAGTCTGTCAGCTCAGCAATTACGGTACTTGTCATGCAGTCCAACGCCGCTCAGTATCATTGGCGTGATTTTCTGCAAACGCGCCAATCGTGTTTTTTCCTGTTTGGCGCCGGCGACATGATCGGCATAGTCGCGCTGACGACCTGGCGTTAACGCCTTGAATGCTGCCGCCAGGGACTTGTCTTGCTTCATCGCCTTAGCCAGTTCTTCCGGAATTACCAGCTTCTTGACCGCCGGCGCGACGGCCTTGCCGGCAAGTTGATTGGCAATTGACTCGAGCACATAGGATTTCAATAGTCGCTTGTTCGGTTTGTCGCCGGCACTGAAGCGCCAATGGCGCATGCCCTTCGTCTTGCCTTCCTGGGCACTCTCCAGCTTCTGCTCTTTGTCCTTGAGTAACGCGCCTTGATGAAACCAGATTGCGCAATGCTGTTTGAATCCGGCGAGTGTGATCAGGATCTTGCCATCGAGAAGGTAGGCTGGCGCGCCCCATTTCACCGCTTCAGTCAGCTCCGTTGCCAGCAATATCTCGCGTATCGGTTGCAGTATAGATTGCCACTGTTCATGCTTGTCCATGTAGGCATCGACTTTCTTTGCCACCGCCGGGTCAGGTGTCGTCTTTACCATCAGCAAGCCTCCATCGAATGTTAGTCGTCTGCCAGGGAATCGTTGGTCATACAGCTTATTTATGTTTGGGATTGATTAACGAATTCAATACATGATCTTGCCATTGCCCATCGATCAGCAAATAGCTCTTGGCGTAGCCCTCCCTCTCAAAGCCGAGACTCTGTAGCAGCTTGGCTGAGCGTTCGTTATCGGGCATGTGGTTGGCCATGATGCGATGCAGTTGCATGTCACGAAAGGCAAAGTCGATGGCGCAATTGACGATCTTGCGCGCGTAGCCCTGCCCCTCATAGCGTTCGGATACCGAGTAACCCATATGACAAGCGAGAAACACGCCGCGAATAATATTACTGAGTGAGCAACTGCCGATGACATGGGACTCGGCACTGTCAGTGCCGATGAAATGGACCGATTCGCCGCGCTCGAATTCTTTCTCGCGCTCGCGCAAGCGTCGCTGCCAGGCCTCAACACTGTGATGCCCGGCAGGGAAAGCCGGACTCCAGCGCTTGAAGTGAGCCTCATTCACGGCAAAGTAGTTGGCGAGAATTTCGGCATGGCTGACATTGGTTCGGATTACTTTCATAACGAAATCATAACTGCTACGAAATCAGAGTGCTCGATACATGAGCAAGGTTCGGGTCCCGCGGTAATCAAATTCTTCGACTGGCTGCCATCCCAGCTTGGCGTAGAGACCACCACTCAGATTGACTGTCTGCAAATACAGATGTGGTAACTGTCGCGACTGCGCCAGTGCGATTATCTGTCCGACCAGTTGCGCAGCAATACCCTGATGGCGCCGCGACTCCTCGACAAAGACGCTGCCCAACCAGTACTGACAGTCTGGATACAGATCGCCCAGCTCTTGCAGCTTCAATACTGCCGTACCAACAGCTTCACCGTCGATCTCGGCCAGCACATGTATGGGCAGTTCATCGGTGCCCAGCGAATCACGCAGCTGTTTACGCGCTGCTTCCAGATCCGGACCCATGCGATCAGCCCAGATAGTGTGCCACCAGGAGATCACCTGCGGCACCAGATCAGGGTCATCAGCCAGATAGGAAAACTGTAATGCCATACCGACACCTTATACGAACGCCCGCTCACCCGCTGTGGCGGCAAGGCGCTTCTTGAAGTCGCAGAATAGCATTGATTACCCGGCAGACGAAAAGACCTGCCCCTGCGCAAATTGCTCAGGCCACGCTGACCCCGTCATTCAAGGTCGGCGCGTTAGGCAGAGAAAAGAGGAGCCAGGGCGAATCTGAGAGAGCCTTAGCGATACTGAGAGAGCCTGAGCGATACTGAAAGAGTCTGGTCAGATATTGTTATTGACTGAGTTGTACGCGTTCGCGATTGAGCATAGGTCCGTAGGTGGAGGTGATCACCCGGTCGCCCTGTGCCAGCCCGTCCAGCACTTCAACAAAGCGATTGTTGCGGCGACCGGTACGAATCTCCCGGCGCAGAGCTTCGTCACCATTGGCATCGAGTACGAAGACCCAGTTACCACCGGTGTCTTGCATGAAACCACCGACCGGCAACAACAATGACTCTACCGCAGTGCCGAGAGTAAGTTCCATTTGCAATGTCTGGCCCCGGCGCACATTGTCCGGTTCCGCATCCGTGAACACCAGATCCACTTCGAAAGTGCCGTTAGTAATCTGCGGATACACCTTGAGTACACGGGCGTTGAATGTCTGGCCGTTGAGCGTGAAGCGTGCCTCCTGCTCCGGCATGACACGAGAAACATAGTACTCGTCAATCTGGGCAACGATCTTGAATTGATCCACCACATCGATCTGACCCAGCCGCTCTCCTGTCAGTTTACTCTCCCCGATCTCCACCGGCAGTGAGGTGAGTTGACCGGTGATAGGCGCACGCACCAGCAGGCTCTCAAAACTGCTCTGCGACACTTCGAGATTCTCTTCCAGCTTCTCGATCTGTGTCGCTATCTGCAACGTGCGTTCTTCGCGAATCTTGTCTTCAAGCGCTTGGCGCGCTTCGGAATTGGCGAGAATAGCCTGCTGATAAGCCAGCTCATCCAGTACCGCATCGTACTCTTCATCAGAGATCAAACTGTCATCAACGAGTTTTTGAAAGCGCGACTTTTGCCGTTGCAGTACCGTGATGCGGTATTCGATATCAAGGATCTGCCGTTCGGTGCGCAGTTTTTCGGTTTCCAGATTATTGGAAATATTGCCAAGAAAATTCAGCTGTTCAGTAATGTTGGTATCGTTCTGTGCCGCACTCAGACGCAGATTGGTATTACTCAATTGCAACAGTGGCTGGCCAGCTTCAACAAAGCTGCCCTCTTCGACGAACACCTCTTCCACGACACCGCCGTTCACCGCATCCAGATAGACGCTGTTGAACGGCTGAATACTGCCGCGCACCGGAATGTAATCTTCAAAGGCCCCATACTGGACAGTTGAAATCACCAGCTGGTCACTGGCAGCCCGATAGCTACTGATCGAGGCGTTACTGATGACGTTATAGCCCAGTAATGCCGCGGCCAGTCCAGCGACTATTACTAAGCCGCTTTTCCACAGCGGCATGCCTTGCTTTTCTATCTTGCGGTCCATTCCCATTGCTCGTTGCCTGTTCTATTGCCAAGTAAGTCAGCACGAAGCTGACAAAACGGAGTTGAATACTGTTTAGACGAATAGACGGGCAAGAGGTTACAGCAGATTAAGCAAAGGGGATGGCGAAGTCATGAAGCCGCACAGTCAATCAGGACTCTGTGCGGCTCGCAGTCGGTGTGGATTTGCGTGAAAAGAAATTGCCCTAGATGCGTTACTCAATCGCCGCTTCCACCAGCTCTTTGAATTCCTCGCGGAAACCGCCACCGCTGGACGGCGAGACCTGCGCCATGATGACCATCACGGTGTTCTGCTGCGGGTCAATAAAGTAGCGCGTGCCGGCGGAACCATCCCACCAGATGGTGCCCTCGGTAACCGGGAAGTTATAGGCGCTGGCATCCATGACCAGATTGAAGCCGCCCAGTGTCCAGCCTGAACCGAGCCAGTAGCCGCGGTCGCCGATAGGCATGGCTGCATCAGGCACAGCGTTTTCGTACATCAGCGCGGCTGTCTCCTCACTAAGGACACGCACGCCATCCAGTTCGCCACGATTCAGCACCATCTGCGCGAAGCGCAGATAGTCGGGCACTGTTGACAGCAGACCAACACCCCCTTCAATCAATGGTGGACGTTCCGTCCAGGATACGGTCTCAATATTGTAGGGACGAAGTACGCCATCGGTTGGGCGGTAGACGGTCGCCAGCCGTTCGGCATCGGCACCCTCGGCCCAGAACATGGTGCTGTCCATGCCCAGCGGCATGAAGATGTGCTCCTCGAGGTATTCCTCCAGCGGCTGGCCTGACCATACTTCCACCAGCTTGCCGAGAATGGTGGCATGGATGCCGTAATAAAAGGCAGTACCGGGCTCATGAAACAGCGGAATGCGGGCGGCATTGCTTACCATCTGGTCCAGCGAGATGGCCTTGTCACGCACATTGTTCTCGCGATAGAGCTGGGAACTGCGACTGCCAAGACCGGAGGTGTGAGTCAGCAAGTGCGCAATAGTCATGTCGTTACTGCGCGCATGGGTCTGGCTGATGTCGGTGCTGCCGGCATCATTGAGCACACGTTGCTCGGCGAACTCGGGCAGGTACATCTGCACCGGATCGTCGAACTCGAACTTGCCCTGCTCATATTGCTGCAACACGGCAAAGCTGGTGATCTGGCGGGTCATGGAATACGTGCGGAACAGAGCATCGTGGGGCATCGGTGTTGCCGACTCCAGATTCAACATTCCCATGGCATGGTAGTAGACCAGCTTGCCGTCTTTGGCAATGCCAGCGACCACGCCGGGAATATCACCCGCATCGATATGGGCTTGCAGGGCATCGGTGACCGCTTGCAAGGCGGTCGGATTGATGCCGACTGATTGCGGCGGTGCCAATGGCAAAGGTTGCGCCTGTGCCAGATTGACCACGGTGAATAGTGATGCCGCGGCGAGCATTGACGAAAGACGTAGTTTGTTCATGGGGTTTCCCTTAATAAGTTCCGCTAGTGGCTCTGATTTCCAGTAGCTCTGATTTACTGTGGTTTTATTGTTCGGCGATCCAGCGATCAACCCGGGCTTGCATGATGGGCAGCGGGACCGCTCCGGCACCCAGCACAACATCGTGAAAACCGCGCACGTCGAAGGCACTGCCGAGCGCTTCCTCGGCGCGGGCGCGGGCTTCCTGAATATTCAGCATGCCGATCTTGTAAGCGGTCGCTTGTCCCGGGTTGGCGAAGTAGCGTTGCACTTCCGAACGCACGGCGCCTTCTGGTATTGGTGAGTTCTGCAGGAAGTAATCAACAGCCTGTTCTTCGCGCCAGCGCTTGCTGTGAATGCCGGTATCGACTACGAGCCGAATGGCGCGCCAGATCTCGCCGGCCAGACGACCGAACTCGGAGTACGGGTCCTGATAGCCACCCATCTCCTTGGCCAGCCATTCCGCATACAGACCCCAGCCCTCGGTATAGGCTGTTGTGCGGTATTGCGTGCGGAAGCGAGGGACGTCAGTCAGCTCCTGTTGAATGGAAATTTGCATATGATGACCGGGATTGCCCTCGTGATAGGCAATATCCTCTATCTGCCATTTCGCCAGCGTCGACATGTCCGACATGTGCGAATAGAAGACACCGGGACGTGAACCGTCAGGCGAACCCTGACGATAGTGCTGCGCAGCCCCTGGCTGCTCACGGAACGCTTCCACACGACGCACCACCAGCGGTGCCCGCGGCAGGCGGCCAAAGTATTGTGGCAACCGTTCGGCGATGAAATCCAGATGCTGCTGATTGACTTCAAGGTACTCCTGACGCCCTTCGTCCGTGTTCGGGTAATAGAACTGCTCGTCTTCCCGCATGAAAACGAAGAATTCCTGCAGGCTGCCATCGAATCCCGCCTGATCCTTGACCACTTCCATCTCGGCCAGCAAGCGGTCCACTTCTGACAGCCCGATGTTATGAATGGCATCGGCGCTGAGCTCCACCGTGGTCATGCGTTGCAGGCGCTGATTGTAGTAGTCCTGCCCGTTCGGCAAGGCCCAAACCCCTTGCGCCTGCTCACTGGCAAACTCACGGTCCGCTTCCAACCAGGCCAGCACTTCATCATAGGCTGCAAGGACCTCACCACTGAGCACGTCGCGAGCCTCATCCAGATAGGCTTGAGCCTGCTCCGGGTTTAACGACTCATTCTCGATCAGGGCATCCACCTTGCCTTGAAAGTCTGTCCACAAAGGAGAGTTTGGCGTGTCGTCACTGGATCTGAATGGGACACCTGACGTTACCCTGTCGATCTCGGCGATAGCAAAATCATAGGCAAAAGCCGGTTGCCGCACACCGCTAGCAGCGGCTGTCTGCGCCCGATCCAACAACACGGTCAATGCTTCATCCAGACCACGCAAGCGTGAGATATAGGCTTGCACATCTTCCGGGGTATCAACACGATGAAAGCTGATCAGAAAACTGGGGAATGAAGCATGTGGTCCACCGCGACCGAAGATATAGCCATAATTGCGCCAGGGATATGCGGCTTCCGCCTGTTCCAGTGAGAATTCCCACATGTCGAATGACAATTGGCCTTCCGGTGTCAGGCTCTGGTAGTCAAACTGTGTGCGCATGCTGCTGACACTGTCGCGCAGCCAGTTGAGTTCCGCCGCTTCGGCTGCTTCAGATTGATCATCCAGCAGTCCGTAGTCTGTCTTGTCGCCAAGGATAGTGCGCGTCATGGGACTGCGATTCAATTGCGCTTCATACTGCTCATCCAGCCAGCCATTGAGCTGCTCAGTCAGTGCTTCAGCGGCGGCAAGCGGCTGGCCATTACTGGCTCCGTTGCTGCTCGTGTCCGGGTTCGGCGCAGTGGAGGTTGCCGGCGGATTGGCGGCTTGTTCGCTGCAAGCCGTAATAGCCAATAATAGAAACAGTGCGAGCGCGCGTGAGCGTAACGACATGAATGACTCCTCCCCCAGAGTGCGTGCGGCGTTTTCAGGACATCGGCCCTGATTTTTGACTGGCAGTCACGCTAACCCTTTTGCCCCAGCTTGTCCAGACAGGCCGCCGCGCCGCGGGCCCCGTCTCACGGCCTTTTCAGCCCGCAGCAACCGATAGTTATAACAGCGGCAGCAACAAGGAATCCCAGCTAAACTGGCGATCTCCCAAGGCGAGAAAGTGGGGGTTCAGCAGTTCGGCTTTCTGGTTATAGCGCAGCGGCTGGAAATCGATAGTGACGATTTCACCACCGGCAGCGGCAAGCACTGCATGGGCTGCGGCCGTATCCCACTCACAGGTGGGTGCCAGTCGCGGATACAGATCAGCCCTGCCCTCAGCGACCAGGCAGATCTTTAGCGAACTGCCCATGCTGACGACCTCCAGCCCGGCGAACTCGGCTTCCAGTTTCTCCAGCATGGCATCCAGTGTCGCACCGCGATGACTGCGGCTGGCGACCACCTTTAATATCTTGTCGCGGCTGGTGCCAACGCAGCTGATCGGATTGCTACTGCCATCACTGTCAATTTTCCAGGCACCGG
>CAZQFA010000030.1:16569-21638 GCA_964592245.1 uncultured Pseudohongiella sp.
CCAACGCAGCTGATCGGATTGCTACTGCCATCACTGTCAATTTTCCAGGCACCGGGTTGATCACTGCGTGCTTGGTCAGGTGTTTCGCCAAGCGGATCGCCCAGCGTAGAGCCGAAATAGCTCACGCCAGTCACTGGCACGTGAACCACGCCCAGCACCGGTGCACCGTTTTCAATCAGCGCGATATTGACGGTGAACTCGCCATTGCGACTGACGAACTCCTTGGTACCGTCCAGTGGATCAACCAGCCAGTAACGCCCCCAGCCCAGGCGTTCCCTGGCGCTAATGTCTTCAGATTCTTCCGACAAGACGGGGATCTCCGGCCACTGGCCAGTCAGGCGATTGACAATCAGCTGGTGCGCCCGCCGATCCGCATCGGTCAGCGGCGAATTGTCTGATTTCAGGGTGACTTCAGGTTGGCTGGCGTCGTTGTAGACGGCGAGAATTTGTTCGCCTGCGGCGCAGGCGATTTCGTGCAGCCTGTCCAGAGTGTCGTTGTTGCATTGTGTCATTAGTGCTAATCCTTGTGCGGTCTGCACATAGCGACTGCCATCGCGGCAGGAATTACTCATTACAGGGATGATAACAGCAGTCGCCGAGCCATGTTCAGATGAGCCGGCTGGCAACGAGTCGGCGGCAGAAATTCACAGTGGTGTGACTGCAGTCATTCAAATCTGTTGCCAGCTTGAGTAAGCTAGGTCTGAAGGATGAGTGTACGAAAGGCTCGTGGTGAATCGACTCTGCCAAACTGCAGGTGCCGCTCTAACAGCCTGCATGACGCCCTGCAAAACACCAAGCCTTTGTATTTCGGCGACATCACGATAACTAGCCCATTCATTCGCCAATGCGCCGTTCAGTTGACCATGAATACCATGAAAGTCATTAAAGCGCCTGCCACAGACTCGGGAGCACACGCATGATCCCCTGGAATGATATCGATACCATCATGTTCGATATGGACGGCACCTTGCTGGATCTGCATTTCGACAATTATTTCTGGCAAACACTGGTACCGGAGATGTATGGCCAGACTCACGGCATTCCGCCCGAAGAGGCGTACACACTGGTGATGGAAAAGAACAGTGCCATGCGCGGCAAGCTGGAGTGGTATTGCCTCGACTACTGGACCGACGAGTTACAGATCAACATCACCGAGTTGAAACACACGATCACCGACAAGATCAGCATTCGCCCCAATGTAGAGGCCCTGCTCAAGGATCTGCATGCTCTGGATAAACAGGTGCTGCTGATAACCAACGCACATCCATTCAGCCTCGACATCAAGATGCAGCACACGGGCATCGCCGATTATTTTCACGCGCGCATAAGCTCACACAGCCTGAAGAAAGCCAAAGAGCATCATGGCTTCTGGGCCATGCTGCAGGAACTGGTACCCTACGACCCGGCACGCACCTTGTTGTTCGATGACTCCCTGCCTGTATTGCGGCAGGCACAACGGGAAGGCATCCAACATCTTTATGCCATCAGGCAGCCCGACAGCAAACGCCCGGACCTGGTTGCCGAAGAATTTATCCAGGTTGGCGACTTTGGTGAGGTCTTGCCTTCGGTGCTGAGTGGGCACAAGAAGTAAGCTGCGCTTGAGCATTCAGCAGACAGATTGATAGCCATTATGAGTAAACCCAACAACGAACAAGACGGTTCCCCGCAACGAGTCCGACTCGACAAATGGCTGTGGGCTGCCCGTTTCTATAAAACCCGGGCCATAGCCAAGCAGGCCATTGATGGTGGAAAGGTTCGCTGTAATGGCGCCAGCCCGAAACCCAGTAAGGAAATTGAAATAGGCGCCACCATCGAGTTGCGCCAGGGCTTTGATGAGAAGACCGTAGTAGTGCGTGGTTTGTCCGAACAACGGCGCGGCGCCCCGGAAGCCCAGCAACTCTACGAAGAGACAGCCGACAGTGTTGAGCGCCGCGAGGCTCTCACCGCACAGCGCAAGGCACAACCGGCGCACTGGCCTTCCCCTGGCCGTCCGAACAAGAAGCAGCGCCGCCAGATTACCCGGTTCAAGCAAGGCGAAACGTAGCATCCACAGGGTTGAACACGGTTAGCGCCGGCGATTGATATTTGCCATAATGCCCCACCGCAAGTGAGTCGGCATGGCGATTGATTTCCACCGGAAGCAGCCATGACTTGGAGTGACTTTGACCAAGCAATATCAGGATTGCCTGCAACGCTACGAGCTGCCGGAATTTAAGGCAGAGTGGGCTGCGATTCGCAGGGGCATTGAAAAGGAAAGCTTGCGCGTTTCGCCGCAAGGTGAAATTTCTCCGAACCCGCACCCGGCCGCTCTGGGTTCGGCATTGGCCAACGATTACATCACCACTGATTTTTCCGAAGCCCTGCTGGAGTTCATTACCCCGGCCTTCAAAGATATCGATGAATGTCTGAAGACGCTGGAGAACATCCATCGCTTCTCGCTGCAGCATCTGGAGAACGACGAGATTCTCTGGGTCTCCAGCATGCCCTGCCCGTTGGGCTCGGAAGAAAGCATTCCCATTGCCCAATACGGCAGTTCCAATATCGGTCAGATGAAAACGCTGTACCGCCATGGCCTGAGTCATCGCTATGGCAGCCTCATGCAAGTCATTGCCGGCCTGCATTACAACTTCTCCATGCCTGATGCTTTTTGGGAACCCTATCAAAAGATATGCGGTCATACCGGCTCGCTACAGGATTTTCGCACCGAACGTTATCTGCACCTGATTCGTAACTTCCATCGCTATTCCTGGTTGTTGATCTATCTATTCGGTGCATCGCCTGCCGCGTGTAAATGTTTCGCCCAGGGCCGGGAGCATGGCTTGCAGATGCTCGACCAGTACACGCTGTACGCCCCCAACGCCACCTGCCTACGCATGGGCAAACTCGGCTACAAGAGTGAAGCACAGAAATCCCTGTTCGTTTGCTATAACGAACTCGATACCTATATCGAATGTCTGCACAACGCCATGCACACGCCATACGCCGATTACGAGGCCATCGGCCAATACCGGCTTGAGCAACAGGCCAATGGCGAAGAAGTAAAACAGTTCCAGCAGATCAATTCCAACTTGCTGCAACTGGAAAATGAGTTCTACAGCACGATCCGGCCCAAGCCGCTGTTAAAGCCCGGACAACGTCCTCTGGCTGCCTTGCAGGCAGGAGGCATCGAATACATTGAGGTGCGCGCTCTCGACCTGAACCCATATTTACCGCTGGGTATTGATGCAACGCAGATTCGCTTTCTCGATACCTTCTTGCTGCATTGTTTGCTGGCTGACAGTCCGGTCTGCAACAAACAGGAATTCTTCGAAGTGGGTGACAATATTGCTCGTGTCGTCGAAAACGGTCGCGACCCCGACCTGAGCCTCAATGCTGGCGGTACAGCGCGCCTGATGAAGGACTGGGCTGGCGAGCTACTCACTGACTTGCAGCACAGCGCCGGCATGCTCGACCACCTGCAGGACACGGATCAACATGCAGCCAGCCTGCAAGCGCAAGCAGACAAGCTGGCGGACCCGGCACTGACTCCGTCTGGTCGCATGCTGAATGACATGCAGTCGGGGCAGATGTCTTTCTTTGAATTTTCCATGGCCCAGTCGCGCCAGCATGCTGAAGAATTACGTAATGGCGGGCTGGATAGCAAAACGGTTGCCGAATTTGAGACGGCAGCAGCAAAATCGATCGCCAAACAAAAGGAAATCGAAGCGGCGGACACGCTCAGCTTTGCCGAGTTTCTGGATAACTGGAACAGCCAGTAGTGCACTAGCCACCCTGGCTGGCACGACTCGGGCTGCGGCTTGAGAGACTGAGAGACTGAGAGTCCCGATTCGCTGTGGAAGCCTGGTCAATGCCGATGAAAATACCGGCACTTGCCCCGCCCCACTGCTTAACCGCTATAATACCGACCCTTCGACCCGCAGCCGGCATTGTCATCGCTGGTGATAGAACAAGATGAAAACGTGGGTCTTAACAAGCAAACTGCAGGAGCTGAACATGGCAGTGGCATTGCCCGGCAACCGAATCATCAACCTTGGCGTCTTCCTGACCTGTGTAGTCACGATCGGTATCGTGCTGTACATGGAACACGTGATGCTGCTCTCACCCTGTGGCCTGTGCATCACCCAGCGAGTTTTTGTGATCTTCTGCGGCCTGACCTGTCTGGTATCGGCTATTCACAATCCCGGCCCCCAAGGCCAGAAGCTGTATGCCTTTATCGCTGCGGCCATGTGCGTATTCGGCAGCTATTTTGCTGGCCGCCAGATCTGGCTGCAGCACTTGCCGGAAGACCAGGTGCCCGCCTGCGGCCCTGGTCTGACCTACATCTACGACAATTTCCCGTTCATTGAGACCCTGAATTTCCTGCTCAAGGGCGACGGTAATTGTGCCGAAGTCCAATTCCGTTTCCTCGGCCTGTCGATTCCGGAAATGTCGATGGTTGCCTTTGTTGCTCTGTTCTCACTGTGCCTCTACATGGCATTCCGCAGTCAGCCCAACAAAGCTTTTTAAGATTTTGCGTGGTGCCTGCATCACTGCATTTACTCCAATCAGGATTAGTCCATCGCGAGCCGTAGGTGATTTTAACTTCGCTGCGGCTTTCAACTTTATGTAGCCGCAAGATCGCTTCGCGCCCGAGGGGATTAATCAAGTCCGACAGCTTGCACCCGTCCCGGGTGCCCTCCCTCGGTCGGAAGCCCGGTGCAACGGTCTTCCTCGGTCAGTCGGTGCGGCGCTTATATTGCCCCCCTTGATTAACCCCCTCAGACGCTACGCTTGCAGTTCCCATTGCATGCAATGCAATTTTGAGATTCAGTCCCAGAATGCACACAAGTCGACTACTCGAATCACTTGAAGTCGAGTGGAGGCCTGTCTGTGTTAGCCACGTCGAAGGCGCAACGCCGAACGAAGAAAAAAGACCGTAGTTCGGGCTTTTTTCGTATTGAGGGAAGCCCGGAGGGCCGGCGCCAGTGGCTGGCACTGACGGGTCTCCGCTCGAATCGAAGTCACCGAACCCACATCCAATTAAGTACCGCTCACAGTACAGTTGGGCACACTTTCGCTCACAGAGTACA
>CAZQFA010000030.1:21738-30586 GCA_964592245.1 uncultured Pseudohongiella sp.
TCCAATTAAGTACCGCTCACAGTACAGTTGGGCACACTTTCGCTCACAGAGTACAGTCCAGGCCGATCCTAGCCCCCACGCTGCCAGGCAAAGAATTTCTGTAAGTAAGGAAAGGCCTTCTCCGGCAGACGGGCATTGCGCCAGGCATTGGCGCTGAACTTGTTGGCCTCAAACAAGGTCGGGTAAATGTGGGTTACTGCCGAGATTTTCCTAAGCCCCATGCCATGGGTCATGGCAAACACGAACTCGCCAATCAGCTCGCCAGCGTGATAGCCGGTAATAGTGACGCCAAGTATTCGGTCTTTACCCGGCTCGGTGAGTATCTTGATAAAGCCCCGGTCCTCGCCATCGGCAATGGCGCGATCAAGGTGTGTCAATTCAAACCGCGTGACTTCGTAATCTATATTCTGCGCCTTCGCTTCCTGTTCATTAAGCCCGACGCGTGCCACCTCCGGGTCGGTGAAAGTTGCCCAGGGCACAACGCGATAGTTCGCGCGCATACGCCACAACCCGCCCAGCATTGCATTCACTGACGCGAAATAGGCCTGGAACGAAGCCATGTGTGTGAACTGATAGGGTCCGGCAACATCACCACAGGCATAGATATTGGGGTAAGAGGTTTGCATGCTGTTGTTGACGTTGATCGTGCCCTGCTCGGTCAACGGTATCTCCAAAGTATCCAGGCCAAAGCCTTCGACATTGGCCTTGCGACCCATCGCCAACAGCACTTTGTCGAATTCGACGCGGATGTTTTCACCATCACGCTCAGCCTCCATGTATTGCACTTCACCCGTACGACCAAAGCGCTGCAGTTTACAACCGGTTAACACGTTGATCCCCTGCTCGGTGAATTGCTGCTGAACCATCGCTGAGACATCTTCATCCTCACGCGGCATGATGCGCGGGGCCAGATCCACTTGCGTGACTTCGGAGCCAAGATTACTGAAGGCCTGTGTTAACTCGCAGCCAATCGGCCCGCCGCCAACAACCAGCAAGCGTTTCGGCAACGCCTCCAGATCCCAGACAGACTCCGACGTCAGGTAGTCCACTTCATCGAGGCCGGGCAGCCCGGGCACCAACGGACGGGCGCCGGTAGCAATGATAATGGAACGGGTATTTATTAATCGCTCGCCGACGGCGACTGTGTAAGGCGACTTGATAGTCGCCTCGCCCTGAATACATTCCACGCCCAAGGAGGTGTAACGCTCAACCGAATCATTCGGCTCGATGCGGGCGATAACACTCTTTACCCGTCGCATGACATTGGCAAAATCGATCTCGCCGCTAGCGCCTTTGATGCCGTACTCCTTGCCGCGTTTGATGTACGACATGATGCGGCCGCTGCGAATAAGGGATTTGCTGGGAACACAACCGGTATTGAGACAATCGCCCCCCATCTTGTGCTTCTCGATCAGGATAACCCTGGACTTGGCGCCGGCTGCAATAATAGAAGACACAAGGCCGGCCGAGCCGGCGCCAATCACTACAATATTGGCGTCGAATTTTTTCGGTTTCGGGAATTTGCGCATTACTTTATTGCGCTGGATAACTCCGACCAAAAAGCGCGCCACCAGCGGGAACAGGCCGAGCAGAACGAAGGAAAATATTACCGGCCCGCTTACCAAACCGGACAGCGACGATATCTGACTCAATTCAGAGCCGGCATTCACGTAGACAGCTGTGCCCATCAACATGCCAATCTGGCTTACCAGATAAAAAGTTGCCGTGCGGATCGGTGTCAGGCCCATCAACAGATTGACAACGAAAAACGGGAATAGCGGCACCATGCGAATACTGAACAGGTAGAAGCTGCCGTCACGTTCCATGCCCCGGTTTATGGGCGCCAGGTATCTTCCGAACTTGCCCTGCACCCACTCGCGCAGTAGCGTGCGTGATACCAGGAAGGCGACAGTGGCTCCGATACTGCTGGCAAAGGAAACGATCAGCGTGCCCCAGTACAGGCCAAAGATGGCGCCACCAAGCAGCGTAATGACCAACGCTCCCGGTATTGAGAGCGCAGCGATGGTGACATACACAAGGAAATAGATAGCGGCAGTAAGTGCGAAATTCTCATCCCGGAACCGTTCCAGTTCCGCCAACCGGGATTGCGCGTAATCGAGTGTGAGGTACTGGTCGAGGCCGAGGCTGAAGTAGGCCACTACTGCCAGCACAATAACTGCCAGCAAAACGATTCTGGATGTTCTCACTCGATGTCTCTCCTGTTATTCAATTCTGGCCTGACTTCCGTGGCGATTTCCGGGCGCCACCGACGTGACCCTGTTCATGGTAGCGACTACTTGCATCCAACTCACTACTGGCGGCACCATTACAGGGTGTCCGGGGTGACTTCCGGGCGCGAGGCGGCTATAGTCGCCAGCCATTACCAACAAAACAACCCGCCATGGGCGCTAGAAAGGCGATTGATTGTGTCTGATTCCGGTGAGCAACGACAGTTTCCTCTAACTCGACTGCGACGTATGCGGCGCGATGAGTTCAGCCGTCGCCTGATGCGTGAAACAAGGCTGACCACAGATGACCTGATCTTGCCGCTTTTTATTGTCGAAGGCGAGAATCAGCGCCAGGCTGTCGATTCCATGCCCGGCGTTTTTCGCCTCAGTCTGGATAATCTGCTACTCGAAGCAGCCGAGCTGGTTGCCTTGAACATTCCTGCCGTGGCGCTTTTCCCGGCACCCGATGCCGACGGTAAAAGTGAAGATGGCAAAGAAGCATATAACCCCGATGGTCTCGTGCAGCGAGCAGTGCGGGCGCTAAAGGCCGAGTTCCCCGAGTTGGGAGTCATTACTGATGTGGCACTCGACCCCTATACGACACACGGACAGGACGGGATCATTGATAACAGCGGTTATGTGCTCAATGACGAAACCGTTACGGTGTTGGCGAAGCAGGCGCTGTCCCATGCCCAGGCTGGCGCCGATATAGTGGCTCCCTCGGACATGATGGACGGGCGTGTCGCTGCAATTCGCAAGATTCTCGAGGAAAACGGCCAGATTCATACTCGTATTCTGGCCTACTCGGCCAAGTATGCCTCGGCCTACTATGGTCCTTTTCGCGATGCTGTAGGCTCGAGTAGCAATCTGGGCACAGGCAACAAATACAATTACCAGATGGATGTGGCCAATAGCGATGAGGCCCTGCAGGAAGTAGCGCTGGATCTGGCAGAAGGTGCAGACATGGTAATGGTGAAACCGGGCATGCCCTATCTGGATATCGTCAGTCGCGTAAAACGTGAATTCAAGGTACCGACTATGGTGTATCAGGTAAGCGGTGAATACGCGATGCACATGGCGGCAGCCGAGAAAGGCTGGCTGGATGAGGATGCAGTGGCCATGGAATCGCTGACTGCCATAAAAAGGGCGGGAGCAGATGCCATTCTCACCTATTTCGCGAAAAAAGCCGCTAAAATCCTGCAATCAGGCGGTCAATAACCCGGACTGCTGCGACTAATCAGGTTTGATAAAGGCCTTGAATCCTGAGATTTTGGCCGTATTATTAGGTTACTCCCTGATCAGTGCTACGCGCACGAACGATTTTCCAATCGCAACATTCATTCGCAACTCTAATTGCCATTAAGATCATCATTCGAGCCCGTCATAGAAGCACGTCATTCTCACCCTCAACCCCGGAAATTAAAGGAATTTTGTCATGAGCGACAACATCGTTCACGTATCGGATAGTAGCTTTGAACAAGACGTACTGCAGGCAGAAGGCCCGGTACTTGTAGACTTTTGGGCGGAATGGTGCGGCCCGTGCAAGATGATTGCACCGGTCCTGGAGGAGCTCGCTGGCGAGTATGAAGGCAAACTGAAAATCTGCAAGATGGATGTGGATGCAAACACAGACACGGCTCCCAAATTTGGTATCCGCGGCATCCCCACACTGATTTTGTTCAACAACGGTGAAGTGGCCGGCACAAAAGTCGGTGCCTTGTCGAAATCCCAGTTGTCAGCATTTATTGACAGCGTCATATAAATTGCGTTTAATGATGGCGCCCGCTGCCTGCGGGTGCCTCAAAATCAGGTTTTACAGAATTTTTCACCCCCCTTTTTCGCCCTGAAAGCTCACGCTTTCCCTATTGGCTTAGACAATTAATTTGTATTGGGGAGTGTCCGCTGCCAGCTACTGTGGTTAACAATGTTGGTTAACCAAGTCGAAATAATTCGACGACGGCGCTGTCAGAGCTGACAGAACTGGTAACCCTGGCGGGTAGCTCACAAGACATGAATTGAGCGAATGATTGACCCGCAGACAGTTGCGCAAGTTACAGCAATAAAATAATAAATGACTAGCGGTCAGTAACGAGCAAGCTGGCCAACACTGCAACAGATTACATTTTATTACAAAGCCGCCTGGCGGCTTAGATTTGGAATTCTCTGGATCTGAATGGTTTCTGAGAGAGGGTTCTGAAAGAGGCTTCTGAGAAGGTTATCTTAGAGAGGTTTCTTAGAGAGGCTTCTGAGAACGTTTTCTTAGAGAGGCTTCTGAGAACGTTTCAGGATGATCAGAAACAGGAGAATTCGATAAGCAGAGTGGAGAGGCACTCTGATTATCAAGGTAAAGTTTTGTCGACTTTAGTCGTTACATTTCAAGTCGAGACATGATGCTTTTAAAAACAGCAAACCATGGCTCCCACTTTCCTGCTTGAGTCGCAAACAGAACCCGGTCTTTACTGAAGTATTTGTCCCGAATTAACCAGACTCTTTTCAACACAAAGAATCTCTGCAAGAACAAGAACAAAAAGAATTGAAGAAAATTCGGTGATCGAATTTATCAGACCAATATTGGTTTTTATTAGTTTCAGGCGAGCAACCAGACGATAACTGCAGGTACTAAATCAGTTAAATTATAACGCTTCGGTCAAAATATCAGCCGCGCGGTCAGGTAACTCTGCCAAACTCTATCAGTGTAGTAACTCTCTCTTAACACGACTCTAAATCCGACTCATAACCCGAACCCGATTCCGACACTCCTAACCCAAGAACCAGTTTCATATTTATTCATTAACCGTGACAAAGGTACCAAGCATGCTTGGCGTTGCCTGATCACATGACAACTTCAAGCAAGTGCTAATCTATTTGGAAGAACTCAGACAATGAACCTGACAGAACTCAAACAAAAGCCCATCGCCGAGCTTCTCGCTACGGCCCATGAAATGGGCTTGGACAACGTGTCCAGAACGCGCAAGCAAGACATCATTTTCGTCATCCTGAAGAAACACGCCAAAAACGGTGAAGATATCTACGGCGATGGCGTACTGGAAATTCTCCAGGATGGTTTCGGCTTTTTGCGTTCTGCCGATTCATCTTATCTGGCTGGCCCCGACGATATTTATGTCTCGCCCAGCCAGATTCGCCGCTTCAATCTGCGTACGGGTGACACAGTCGCTGGCAAGATTCGGCCACCGAAAGATGGCGAACGTTATTTTGCTCTGCTGAAAATCTCCGAGATCAACTTCAGCAAACCCGACAATGCCAAACACAAGATTCTCTTCGAAAACCTCACTCCTTTATTCCCGCAAGAACGTCTGCACCTCCAGGTCGGCAACGGCAGTACTGAAGACCTGAGTGCCCGGGTAATCGATCTGACAGCCCCCATCGGTAAAGGTCAACGCGGCCTCATCGTGTCGCCGCCGAAAGCTGGTAAGACTCTTATCCTGCAGAACATCGCGCAATCGATTACACGGAATAATCCCGAGTGTCGCCTGATCGTGTTGTTGATCGACGAACGGCCGGAGGAAGTCACAGAGATGCAGCGCTCGGTACGTGGCGAAGTTGTGGCCAGTACCTTTGACGAACCCCCTTCACGTCACGTGCAAGTAGCCGAGATGGTGATTGAAAAGGCCAAGCGCCTGGTAGAGCACAAAGAGGACGTGGTGATCCTGCTCGACTCCATTACTCGTCTGGCTCGTGCTTACAACACCATCATTCCGTCATCCGGCAAGGTGTTGACCGGTGGTGTGGATGCCCACGCACTGGAACGTCCAAAGCGTTTCTTTGGTGCCGCACGTAATCTCGAAGAAGGCGGCAGCCTGACGATCATCGCTACTGCCCTGATCGAAACCGGCTCGAAGATGGACGAAGTCATTTACGAAGAATTTAAGGGCACCGGTAACATGGAACTGCATCTCGATCGCAAGATCGCCGAGAAGCGTGTTTACCCTGCCATCAATGTTCGCCGCTCTGGCACACGTCGCGAAGACTTGCTGACGAGCGATGAAGAACTGCAACGTATGTGGATCTTGCGTAAGCTCCTCAGCTCCATGGAAGATGTTCAGGCTACTGAATTCATCCTGGATAAACTGAAAGACACCAAGACCAACGATGAGTTCTTCGACTCGATGAAGCGCAAGTAACAGCTGCCCTCGCTGGCTACTGACTGGCACTGACCAAGATGTCGTTTACTGACCTTCGCGATTTTATTTCCCTGCTGGAAAAAGAAGGGGAATTGATACGCGTATCTGTGCCGGTTGATCCGTATCTGGAAATCACCGAGATTGCTGATCGCACTCTGCGTCATGGTGGCCCCGCACTGCTGTTCGAAAATCCCAAGGGTTCCTCCATTCCGCTGCTTGCCAATTTGTTTGGCAATACCCGCCGCATCGCACTGGCGATGGGTCAGGAAGACCTCGATGGGCTTCGGGATCTGGGCAAGCTGCTGGCCTTTTTGAAAGAACCGACGCCGCCCAAGGGCTGGAAAGAGCTGTGGGAGAATCTGCCCAGCTACCGCAATGTATTGAATCTGTCGCCGAACGTGAAACGCTCGGCACCCTGTCAGGAAGTGGTGATCGACGGCGACGATGTCGACTTGTCGATGCTGCCGGTGCAGACCTGTTGGCCTGGTGATGCCGGGCCGCTGGTGACTTGGCCGCTGGTGATTACACGCGGCCCGGCCAAGGAAAGACAAAACCTCGGCATCTACCGCATGCAGGTAATTGGTCGTAACAAATTAATCATGCGCTGGTTGTCCCACCGCGGTGGTGCACTGGATTTCCGCGAGTGGCAGGAAGCTCATCCTGGCAAGCCGTTCCCGGTATCCATTGCTATCGGTGCCGACCCGGCAACCATTCTGGCGACTGTCACACCCATTCCTGACACACTGTCTGAATACGCTTTTGCCGGTTTGCTGAGAAACAGCAAGACCGATGTCATCAAGTCATTGCACAGCGACCTGCAGGTACCGGCCAGTGCCGAATTTGTGCTCGAAGGTGAAATTGTTCCTGGTGAGATGGCCGAAGAAGGGCCGTTCGGGGATCACACCGGCTACTATAATGAAGTCGACAAGTTTCCGGTATTCACCGTCAAGTGTATTACCCATCGCAAGAACCCGATCTACCACAGTACCTACACCGGCCGGCCGCCCGATGAACCGGCCATGCTGGGTGTAGCGCTTAATGAAGTCTTTGTGCCGTTATTGCAGAAGCAGTTTCCGGAGATCACTGATTTCTATTTACCGCCCGAGGGTTGTTCCTATCGCTGGGCTATTGTCAGCATGAAGAAACAGTACGCTGGCCACGCCAAACGCGTAATGATGGGCATCTGGTCCTTCCTGCGCCAGTTCATGTACACCAAGTTTATTGTCGTCGTGGATGACGACGTCAACATTCGCCAGTGGGAAGATGTGATCTGGGCGATTACCACGCGTATGGATCCGACTCGCGACACGGTACTGGTAGACAACACGCCGATCGACTATCTGGATTTTGCCTCACCCGTCTCCGGGCTTGGCTCAAAAATGGGACTGGATGCCACCAACAAGTGGCCCGGTGAAACGACTCGCGAATGGGGTCGCCCTATCACCATGAGTGACGATGTCAAAGATCGCGTCGACACGCTGTGGCAGGAATTGGGCATCGACAAGCCGACTGGCTAGAGTCTGGCCATTCAGGGTAGCGACAGACTCGCCGGTTTTTCCGGCATCGGCAGTGTGGGTAATTCTGCACCCAGCAATTCGCTATACTTCGCCAGATGCTCCTGACTCGGCTTCGTCTCGCCCAGATGCTTCAGCAAGCGGCTTAATTCGCCATGGGCAGCAGCACTGGGTGCAATCTTGATACTGGCCTCAAAATACTGCCGGGCTTTACCCCACAGCTTGTTGCGCATGGATATGCGCCCCAGCGAAAGAAACAGCGTCGCATCAGATGGCCAGTCGGTCAGCCAACCCTCGGCCACCAGCAAGCGTTGATTGGCGTCGCCAAAATCATTCTCACCATAGAACAGCACCAATCCCTTGTGCCACTTTCGCGCCAGCGACTGCTCGATGACATGGGCGGCGTCTTCACTGGCCTTTAATCCCAGATAAAGATCGGCCAGAGTACGCACCACCTCCGCATCGCCGCGATAGGAAGAGCCGGATTTCTTCCACAGTTTGCGCAATGCCGCTACTGTCTCGCGATTCTCCTCTGCTGTCTTGCCAGCGTGCTCCAGCGCAGCCGTGTTAACGAGTTGTTCCACCATAATGCGCTTGCGGATCAAGGCGATCTCATCGCTAGAGATGATCTCCAGATCTTGCAAGGAAGGCAGAATCGCTTGGAGCTTCTCCCAGTCTTCAAGCTCCATATACACTTCTTTAAGCAGGGTCAGCAGCGGGGCATCATTGAGAGAATTCTTGCGCAACATTTCCAGCAATGCCAGACACTGTTCCAGTTGTCCGGTCTTGTAGAGCAGTTGCGCTTTCAGGGAGTGAATCGTGGTGTGGGCAGCCGGGTATTCATGCTCCGCCTTGGCCAGACACTTGAGCCAGTTCTCGCGCTCACCGAGTTCATAGGCAGCAACCGCAGCAGCCAGAAAATTAACGACACTGGCATCTTCATCATCACTGGCTTTCAGCAACA
>CAZQFA010000030.1:30686-35046 GCA_964592245.1 uncultured Pseudohongiella sp.
CCGCTTAGCGCTCACTGTCAGCCAGTTGTCTGACTGCGGCAAGTGATTGCTCCAGCGTCGGCAAGGCCGGGTCGATGTCCAGCGCAGCCAGCGCATTGATCTCGGCCAACACCGATTGGCCGGTGGTGGAGTTGGTCACGGCATAACGCTCCAGCAATTGCCGTGCATCCTGCAGGCTGCGCTGATAAAGCATGGTATTGCGATCCAGAAGTGCCAGTTGTGCCTGTTTGAAATGCAGACTGAGGTTCTGCTTGATGACTGCTTCCTGTCCCGAGGCGAGCATGGCTTCCGGACGCTCATCCCACTCACGCCAGATGAACACTTCACTGAGGAAATCCAGAGTCGCCTCAAGCACATTGTTGTCGGCAGCTGTCTCCAGTGCGGGCGTAGACTGCGCACTGCGCTGATTCTCAAAACTCTGACGCATGGACGTCAGCAAATTGATACTGGCCGCGGAATTGGCCAGCGTACCAAGACGCAAATAAAGTCCGTCGCGATCCAGTGGCGACAGACTCTGTAACAAGGTGAGATCCTCAGCGACCGCCTGACGGGCATTGAAGATACCGGCGCGGCCTGACTCGGTTAGGGCATTGTCTGCCGATTGCAGCAAGGCAATCGCGCCACTGATATCCGCTTCCAGTTCCAGCTTCTGACTGGCCAGATTCACCAGATACTCCGCTTCTTGCAGTTTCCAGCCAAAGTCGGGTGCCGCGCTGGCACTCACTTGCTGACTTTCCAGCTGCGCCAATTGCTGCTGCAGGCGCTGAATCTCGCCGCGCAAGGTAGCGTCGGTTTGCTGCAGTGGCGCAGAATCGAATTGAGGTGCCGGTTGTGCCAACTGTCTTTCCATGTCGGCCAGCGTGGCGGTCTGGTTCTGTAAGGTCGTGGTGAGCGTCTGATTGGCTTGTTGCAATTGGCTCACAGTGTCGCGCATGAGGTACTGCTGGTAGGCCACATAAAGAGCCGCAGCGAGAATTGGCAAGAGCACGATGACAAACAGCAACAGCGCACCTTGTCCGCCGTTACTCGTGCGCCGACGAATCTTGCCACCCGCCTTGGGTTTGTTCTTGCTGGCCAGTTCATCGAGCACTTTGCCCGTCTTGGCGCTGGTGGATTTACCGGGTTTCTTCGGTTTGTCTGTGCTGGCAGGAGTCTGCTCGCCAGTGTTTGGGTCATTCTGCCCGGAGGCTGTTTCTTTGCTGCTATCGGAATCGTTACTCATGCCTAGTTGTCGGCTCCCGCGGCAAAATTCTGCAATGCCGCTATCATGCTGGCCTGATCGGCGCCCTCTGCGTTCAGCACTGTGCTGAACCCTGCTGTGCGGGCTTCGTCAGCCACCCGTGCAGAAGGCACCAGCAATGGTATCAGACTCAGTGCCGCGGTGTTATCGCCCGCCAACTCAGTCAATTGCCGCAACGATTCACCGCTGGTAATGACGATAACGTCCAGCCCGGCGCTCAGGTGATCCGGCAGTGCGTTGGCCGGATGTGCAGCCGGCATTCGCCGATACACCTCCACATAGTCCACTTGGGCGCCGCGCTCGCGCAGTGTGCTGGCTAACAGCTCGCGTCCGCCCTGGCCACGAAAGATCGCTACTTTTTTGTCTGCCACTGCCTGCAACAATGGCAGCGCCAGAATAGCTTCGCTGTGCATACCGCCGGCAGCCGTGTGCACATCCAGCGCCAGCGTCTCCTGCAAAGTAGTTGCGGTAGTCGGTCCGATAGCCAGCACATCGATACCAAGCGGAAATTGTGGCCAGTATTGATCGATGAGACGGGCGCCGAAGGTGGCGGCGTTGGTGCTGATAAAAATGAGAATCTGGTAGTTATCCAGATTCTGAATCTGTTGTCGCAAGGCCGGCGTAGCTGCCAATGGTTCGATCTGTAACAGGGGAAAGCGAATCGGCTCACCGCCAAGGGCGGTAATTGCTTCGCATAACGGCGCGGCCTGATGCTCAGGGCGCGTGACCAGAATCTTGAGATCGGCTAGTTGTTCAGGCATGCAGCGTTATTCGGTTGCTTTTTTGCGTATTTATACAATGATTAATCAATCTCGCCGTTCTGTAACAATTCATCCAAAATTCCCTGCGCACCGGCAGCCAATAATTCTTCGGCCACGCGTATGCCCAACGCTTCGGCGTCTGCAACTGGCGCAGTCTGTGCACTGCGGATAATAGACTTGCCATCAATGCTGCCCACCAACGCGCGTAAAGAAATCGTATCGTCTGACAGTTCAGCAAAGCTGGCGATGGGTACCTGACAGCCGCCCTGCAGACGCGAGACTACAGCGCGTTCAGCGATCACCCGATGCGCCGTATCTGCGTGGTGTAAACACTCCAGCAAGGCATGGGTCGCCGTATCATCGAGTCGGCATTCAATACCGACTGCACCCTGCCCGCCTGCAGGCAGGCTCAATTCAAATGACAAACGTTCGCGAATACGCTCGGCCAGCTGCAGACGCATCAGGCCGGCGCTGGCGAGAATGATGGCGTCATACTCACCGGCATCGAGTTTGCCAAGGCGGGTGCCGACATTGCCGCGTAAATCGCGAATCTGTAAATCCGGGCGGATGTTGCGCAACTGGCATTGACGACGAAAACTGGAGGTGCCGACACAGGCGCCTTCCGGCAATTCAGCAAAGGAATTATAGTTGTTCGAGACAAACGCATCGGACGGGTCTTCGCGCACACAGATGGTGGTCAGTCCCAGCCCTTCCGGAAACTCCATGGGTACGTCTTTCATGGAATGCACAGCGATGTCCGCCTCACCGTCGAGCATGGCTCGCTCCAGTTCCTTGACGAACAGGCCCTTGCCTCCCACCTTCGCCAGCGGGGAGTCGAGGATCTTGTCGCCGCGGGTGCTCATGGCCACCAGTTCAACCTTGAGGTCAGGGTGGGCTGCTTGCAGGGCGTTACTTACGTAGTGGGCTTGCCAGAGAGCCAGCGGGCTCTTGCGCGTGGCGATGCGCAGAATAGAGTCGGTCATTACTGATGTCGGTCTGCAGTGATCTGAAACCGCCATTTTACGGCATCTATGCCGCTTTGTCCGATGCAGATTGGCTTATGCCCTGCGGGTGATCCTGCTATAATCGCCAGCCTTCAACGATCCCGACCGGCGCCAGCGCGCACCAAACCTGACATGACAGACAACAAAGACAAATCACAAGCCAGTACTGATGACAGCACCAGCAAACTCTGGGGCGGCCGCTTTAGCGAGGCGACCGATAAATTCGTGCAACGCTTCACTGCCTCCGTCCAGTTTGACAAGCGTCTGTTCCAGTACGACATCGATGGCTCCATCGCCCACGCCAAAATGCTGGGTAAGGTCGGCGTGCTGACTGACGACGAAGTCGAGCAGATCACTTCCGGTCTGGAAGCCATTCGTCTGGAAATTGCCGAAGACCGATTCGAGTGGTCTGTTGAGCTGGAAGATGTGCACATGAACATCGAAGCAGCGCTCACTGCTCGCATCGGTGCCGTCGGCAAGAAGTTGCACACCGGTCGATCCCGCAACGATCAGGTGGCGACCGATATTCGCCTGTTTGTGCGCGCCGAGATCGACCAGATAGCCGGACTCATCACACGTGTGCAAGAAGCACTTGTCGCTCTGGCACAACGCGAAGCCGATACTGTCATGCCCGGCTTTACTCATCTACAGACTGCGCAGCCGGTCACCTTTGGTCATCATATGCTGGCCTGGAACGAGATGTTGGAGCGTGACTATGGCCGCCTGCTCGATTGCCGCAAGCGCGTAAACCAGTCACCACTGGGGGCAGCCGCATTGGCTGGCACTACGTATCCTATCGACCGTCAATATTCGGCCGAGCTGCTCGGCTTTGCCAAGCCCACTGCCAATTCACTGGATTCGGTCAGCGACCGCGATTTCGCCATCGAGCTGGCAGCCTTTGGCAGCTTGTTGATGACCCACCTGTCGCGCTTTTCCGAAGAACTGGTGTTATGGACTTCTGCGCAATTCGAATTTATTGAACTACCGGACAGATTCTGTACCGGCTCATCCATAATGCCGCAGAAGAAGAATCCGGATGTGCCAGAACTGATTCGCGGCAAGGTCGGTCGCGTCAACGGCCACCTGGTGTCACTGCTGACCCTGATGAAGTCACAGCCGCTGGCTTACAACAAGGACAACCAGGAAGACAAGGAGCCGCTCTTTGACCTGATCGATACCGTCAAGGATTGCCTGTTCGCCTACGCGGAAATGCTGCCTGCCATACAGTGTCGCAAGGAAAACATGCGCGTGGCCACGCGCCGCGGTTTTGCTACGGCGACTGATCTGGCCGACTATCTGGTGAAGAAAGGTTTGCCGTTCCGGGATGCCCATGAAGTGGTAGGCAAGGCGGTGGC
>CAZQFA010000031.1:0-28815 GCA_964592245.1 uncultured Pseudohongiella sp.
CAGGAATCCATGACCATGGTCGTTCATCGCCCCTATTCGAATACGTTCCGTGATTACGGCACAGCCTATGAGGCCATTGCCCAGGCGGACCGTGACATGGCATACACCATGGCCGGCAAGTCCGGTTCGGCGCAGGTTGTCGGTATCAGTCAGGACATTCTTTCCAGCGAAGATATTGAAGTCACTGACCTGAACAAGGACCATGCCCTGTTCATTTCCTTTGCCCCGGCGATGCATCCGCAAATTGATCCACAAATCGCCATCGCCGTTTTTGTCGAAAATGGTGAACACGGCAGCAGCGTGGCTGGTCCTATCGCCAAAGCGGTGACCGATGCCTACCTGCTCGACATTCTGGAAATTGATTTCGCTGCCATGAAGGCCGAAGAAGAAGCCCGCCAAGCAGCCGAAGCCGAGCGTCTGATCAGTCAAAGCGATGATTAGTCAGGATTTTTTACGCCAGTCTACTGGCCTCTATTCGCCACGTTCCCGTGGCAGTTCACTGTCGCGCCTGTTGCACACCGACCCGCCGTTGCTGGTCGGTATTGTCATGCTGTGTGCGTTCGGCTTGCTGATTCTGAATAGCGCCAGCGAAGGTAACGAGGCTGATGTGCAACGGCAATCCATGGTCATGGGGGTTGGTCTGGTGGTGATGTTTATCGTCTCCCAGTTCAACGTGCACTTTTTCCGGCAGTGGGCACCTTCCCTGTTTGCGGGCGGGCTGACGCTGCTGGTGCTGGTACTGTTTGTCGGTGTTGAAGTCAATGGTGCCAAAAGCTGGCTAAACCTGCCCGGGTTGCCCAGATTTCAGCCCTCGGAACTGATGAAATTTCTGGTGCCGATGCTGGTGGCCTGGTACCTGTCCAGCCGGCCATTGCCGCCGAGCTTCAAACACCTGTTCTGGTCGGCGGTGATGATCTTGCTGCCAGCGGGACTGATCATTGTCCAGAATGACACGGGCACGGCCATCATGGTCGCCATGTCCGGCATATTCGTTGTGCTGCTGGCGGGAATTCGCTGGAGTATCGTAATCAGCGGCTTTATTGCCTTGCTGTTGGCGTCGCCGGCCTGGTACCTGTTTCTGGCACAGGAGCACCAGAAGAACCGTATCCTGACGTTCTTTGATCCCTATCGTGATCCCACCGGCGCCGGTTACAACATTATCCAGTCGCAGATCGCCATCGGTTCGGGAGGTATCTACGGCAAGGGCTATGGCAACGGCGCGCAGTCGCATCTCGATTTCATCCCCGAGAGCAATACCGACTTCATATTGGCAGTGCTGGCGGAAGAATTTGGTTTGCTCGGCGTGACTTTCCTCATCGCCCTGTATTTGTTCGTGCTGATGCGCGGGTTCTATATTGCGTGGGCAGCCAAGGACAGTTTTAGCCGCCTGCTGGCCGGCAGCATTACCCTGACGTTCTTCTTTTATGTGTTTGTGAACATGGCCATGGTGTCGGGCTTGTTGCCGGTCATCGGCTTGCCGCTACCTTTGATCAGTCGCGGTGGTACAGCGGTAGTGACGCTGTTCATCGGCTTCGGGCTGTTAATGTCGATACATACCAATGCGCGGCAGCGAATACACTAGCTTGCTGATTTAATTGGTAAAATGACCTTGCTCAGGCACTCGCGGCGGAGGTTGTTATCGACAAATCGCCCGGAGCCGCCACAAAGCGTTAAAATATTCTCAGGATTGGACGCTAAGTAGTTAACTTAACTCAAATTTTTGTTTTTAGAGAAGTGACCACTGTGGAAAACGTATTCAATAAGCGCGCCCTGAGTCGCGGTGGCCAGAGTGCCCTGCTAAGCAGCCTGGTCCTGCTGCTGGCTGCCTGTAGCAGCAGCACACCAACGGTAACCAACCCCAATGCCGGTCGCTACAGCATCGAACAAGATCGCGCCCCGACAACGCAACTGGATATCGCTAACATCCCGGAGGTCATTCCGGAACCTGTCACCCGCACCATGGCCGGCAACCGCAGTCCCTATAATGTATTGGGCCGCACCTACCACGTCCTGCCGACAGAAGCTGGCTATCGCGAAAACGGCGTCGCCTCCTGGTACGGAGAGAAATTCCACGGTCACAAGACGTCAAACGGTGAAGTCTTCGACATGTATCAGGTTTCGGCGGCGCACAAATCACTGCCGATCCCGAGCTTTCTGCGGGTCACTAATCTGGACAACAACCGCAGCATTATCGTCCGCGTCAATGACCGCGGGCCGTTTCACGGCGATCGCCTGATTGATCTGTCCTATGCAGCGGCAGTGAAGCTGGGCTATGCCGACCGCGGCACGGCCCGGGTACAGCTGGAAGCCGTGCTGCCAGACGCCTATCTGGACCGGCCGATTACTCGCGTTGCCGTAGCGCCGCAAGCGCCTGTCAGTGGTAGCAACCAGTATATTCAGGTCGGCGCCTTCGCCGAGATTTCGTCGGCACGTAACCTGATTGCCCAACTGCAGGAGTTGACCCCGCATCCGGTGTTTATTCGCACAATACAGACCGATGCCAATGCCGTATTGCATCGGGTTCGTATCGGACCATTGCAGGATGCCGGAGAAATTCGTCGGCTGACCCAAAGTGTAGTTGCTGCCAATTTGGGAAGCCCTTACACTGTGACAGAGTAGCTGCGCTTGCTACACTCTCGTCACTTACATCGCTTGAAAATCGCAATTGGCGACGCCATTGTGAAACCTCGAATTACTATTACCTAGATATGGATTTCTTTATGCCCGTAAAGAACATTTTCTCAATCTCGTACCGGTCGTTGCCGCGACTGTGTGCCACGGTTGTTATGAGCTTGTTGCTGCTACCGGCGACAGTTAGCGCCCAGAGTATTATTCCGCGCCCACCAGAAGTCGCGGCGACCAGTTATATCCTGCTTGATGCCCAGACCGGGCACGTGATTGTCGAGCAGAATGCTGACGAGGCCTTGCCACCGGCAAGCCTGACCAAAATCATGACTTCCTACATCGCCATCGAAGAGATTCTCAGTGGCAATCTGGCACTGGATGACATGGTGCATATCAGTGAAAAAGCCTGGCGAATGGAAGGCTCGAAAATGTTTGTCGGGGTGGATACCCAGGTGGCAGTGGAAGACCTGCTGCGTGGCATTATCATTCAGTCTGGCAACGATGCCAGTGTTGCCATCGCCGAGCATATCGCCGGCAGTGAAGACGCCTTTGCCGATATGATGAATCAGTATGCTGAAGTACTGGGTCTGGATTCCAGCTTCTTCATGAACGCCAGTGGCCTCGATACTGAAACCTATTACAACACCATGTCGGCTCGCGATCTGGCGACGTTGGCGCGGGCAACAATTCAGAATCATTCTGAGTTCTACCCGATGTATGCGGAACGCGAGTTTACCTATAACGATATTCGCCAGAGCAATCGCAATACCTTGCTGTTTCGGGACCGTAATGTCGACGGGCTGAAAACCGGCTGGACCGATGCCGCAGGCTATTGTCTGGTAGCGTCAGCCCAGCGCGATGGCATGCGCCTGATTTCCGTGGTCATGGGCACCGAGAGTGAAGAAGCGCGTGCTGTTGAAACGCAAAAATTGCTGACCTACGGTTTCCGCTACTATGAAACCCACAAGCTCTATGATGCCAATCAGGTCTTGACCAATGTGCCGGTGTATTCCGGTGAGCAGAACGCCGTCGATCTGGGCATCACTGAAGAAGTCTATGTGACTATTCCCCGCGGTCAGGCCGAAAACATGACCGCTGCTGTGGATGTGGAGGAAGTTATCCAGGCGCCACTGCAAAGTGGCCAGATCATGGGTGTCGTGAATGTGACGCTGGATCAGGATCTGATCTACAGTGGTGAAGTAATCACCATGCAGGCGGTGGAGCAGGGCAGTATTTTCAAGCGTTTTATGGACTGGCTGACGCTGTTGTTCAGCAGTCTCTTTTCAGGGTAACTGGATAGCATGGCCTCGAAAATCAACATCACAGAGATAGAGGAAGAAGCTCCGCGTATCGAGTTTCCCTGCCTGTACCCGATCAAGATCATCGGTCATGCCGAGGTGAATTTCGAAATCACTGTGGTGTCTGTCGTCGAGCGGCATACGGGCAAGATCGATAACGAGCTGATCAATGCGCGCACCAGTCGTGATAACAACTATGTCTCTGTCACTGTAACCATTGCCGCCACTGGTGAAGAGCAGCTGCAGCAGATTTTTGCCGACTTGAAGAAGGTCGAAAGCGTGAAGATGGTATTGTAGGTTGCGCCTCACCGATTATAAGTGGTTTCAGGCGCAAGCTGATGAAGCTGCAGCCAACTCACAATCCGAATCCCCACCCACACTCATCGTCAGACGGCTTGGTCTGCAAGACTATGAACCGATCTGGCAATGCATGCGTTATATTGCCGATCACCGCGCTGCCGATCGTGAAGACGAGATCTGGCTGCTCAGTCACAAGCCGGTCTACACCCAGGGGCAGGCGGGCAAAGCCGAACATGTGCTGAACCCGGGGCGCATACCGGTGGTGCAAGTGGATCGTGGCGGCCAGGTCACCTATCATGGCCCCGGCCAATTGGTGGCTTATTTGCTGCTCAACGTGCGCCGCCGTCACCTCGGCGTCAGGGCACTGGTCGATTTGATCGAGCAGGCCGTACTGGGCACTTTGGCTGAATACGGAATTGCCGCCGAGACCCGACCGAAAGCTCCCGGCGTTTACGTAAAAGATGCTAAAATAGCGGCTTTGGGATTGCGCATTCGCAACGGCTGGAGTTTTCACGGCCTCAGTTTGAACGTGAACATGGACTTGTCACCGTTTCGGCAAATCAATCCCTGTGGTTATGCCAATCAGGCTGTCACGCAGATTGCGGACTTTATTCGACCGCAAGCGCACATGTTGCAGGGTGTCAGCAAGGTGCTCAGTGACCAGTTGCTGACCCGATTGGGCTATTTGCCGCAACGAGACGACACGGCCAGCGCGAGCGGACATTCCTGACGCGGCGGCCAGCGCCAACCACATGCCTCAGGGCAGGTTCGGCATTCACTTATCTCTAATCGCACAGGTGTTTAATGAGCCAGGAAACAGTCCCAACGACTCGCAAACGTCGCAATGTTCTCGTCGAGGGTGAAAAGCTTCGCGGCGCGGACAAGGTACGACGCATACCGGTGAAAGTCATTCCGACTACCGAATTGCCGACCAAGCCGGACTGGATTCGGGTCAAGATCCCTGCATCACCCCGGGTGTCACACATTAAGCAGAAACTGCGCGAGCACCGGTTGGCGTCCGTCTGTGAGGAAGCCTCTTGCCCGAATCTTGGCGAGTGCTTCAATAACGGTACGGCCACTTTCATGATTATGGGTGAGATCTGCACCCGACGATGCCCGTTCTGCGATGTGGCCCATGGCAAGCCGAAGCCGCTGGATGAGAATGAGCCACTGGAACTGGCTACTGCCATTAGTGAAATGGGGCTGAGTTATGTGGTGATCACCTCTGTTGATCGCGACGATTTGAAAGACAGTGGTGCAGCGCATTTCGCCAGTTGTATCGCCGAGACACGCCGTCTGAATCCTGACATCAAGGTCGAAGTGCTGGTGCCGGACTTCCGCGGTCGCATGGACATTGCTCTGGAAATTCTCAAAGACACCCCACCGGATGTCTTCAACCACAATCTGGAGACCGTGCCGCGCCTGTACAAGAAGGCACGACCCGGTGCCGACTACCAGTGGTCACTGGACCTGTTGCAACGTTACAAGGCTATTGAGCCCGGTGTTACTACCAAATCAGGATTGATGCTGGGTCTTGGCGAAACGCTGGACGAGGTCAAGGAAGTGATGCGCGACCTCAAGGCACACGACGTCGATATGGTGACTTTGGGACAATACTTGCAGCCCAGCAAGGACCATCTGAAGGTGGAGCGCTTTGTGCACCCGGACGAGTTCGAAGAACTGCGTGTCTATGGTGAAGAACTTGGCTTCCAGCATGTCGCCAGCGGGCCGCTGGTGCGTTCTTCCTATCACGCCGACAAGCAGGCACATGGAGAGTCCATCGTCTGATCGCCGCGTACTGGCAACAGCATGAAAATAAAACTACAGCAGATAGCACTGAGCGTATTCGCAACCACAGTGGCTATCATCGTGGTGGCGTTCTATTCACGCAATCCCGGACTTGTCGGCAGCGAACCTTTAATCGTTCGTGCTTTATTGCTGGACATAGCAGTGCTGGCCGCACTGATTGCAGTCTATCCAATCTATACTGTATTCCGCGGGCGGCCGCAGATCTATGTGCTGGCTATCATCCTGCCAGCCATGTTACCCGCCATCATCTACTTTCAGCTGCTGCTGCCCGGACAAGCGGGGCAGGGCATTGTCGCGTCGCAGCTTGATGCCAGTCTGATCACTGACCGTTCCAGCAACGGCATCGTCGAAGTCGGCTTTTCCTATCCCATCTTTACCCCGCGTATCGAGCTCACCAACAGTGAATTGTTCACACGTCACGTGGCGGTTTACTTTCGGCTGGTGGATGCCAGTGGCGAGTCAACCTTGTTTCGCGGTGTGCGCCAGCGCATTCCGGAAGCAGGTTTGAGTGTGGAGGCAACTGTGCAGGGGATGCTGGCAGAAAATACTGATTATCTCTTTAATCCAGTGGAACTGCCGCCGGGTCGAACTGTGTCAGGTCGCATCGTCTTCATCATCAGCAGTCTGGATGATGGCTCTTCATTTACTGATGCCTTCAACCGGGCATCGGCAGCACAACTGGAACTGCGTCGTCCGGAGACCGGGCAACTACTGCAAGAAATTCCGATCACCGGCTTGTAGACTGCGGCGGCGCTCGCGGCCCGAGTTGATTTGCCTGAACCCCTCGTTTACTCTAGCTCTACCACGAATCAAGAGTGTCACGCCCCATGGATAAAACAAATAAAAACAATAAGTTACCAGCTTCTCGCACACTAGGTATCTGCGCCGTGATTGGCGCCAGTCTGTTTCTGGGCAGTACTGTGTCGTTCACGGCACTGGCGCAGGATTTTCGCGGTCAACGTATCGTGCAAATCTTACAGGAGCCGCGTCACCGCACAGTGCACAAGGACGATGATGTCTATTTACTCGATGTGCAAATCAATCCTGGTGATTCCACATTGCCACATACGCATGATGCGGCGATCCTTTACACGTTCATCAGCAATGGTGAAGGCCCGCTCTATGGCCGCGTGTCAGGTAATACCGATTATGTCGAACAGAATTTCACCCATGCGGTGTCTAATCCCGGTCCCAATCTGTTCCGTATTCTGGCGCTGACCAATTACGGTACGGGGATTCCCAATCTGAATAATGATCGCCCGGTGGGAATGAATCTGGACCCGCAAGTTGAAAACGAATGGTTTCGCTCTTACCGCATCGCCCTCGACGCCGGTGAAGAAACCCAGCTGCAGACGCACATGAATCCGACGGTGATCATTCAGGTGACGGAAGGCGAGGTGCATGTGTCACGTGAAGACGGTATTACTGCCGAACTGGATGCCATGGGTGCCTGGACTTGGCGCGAGGAGAACAGTGCCTACACCGTTGTTAACTCTGGCACTACACCAGTTGAAGTCGTAGTGAATGAGGCGCGCCGCTAAACGAAAGTGTCGCTAAATGGATTTGGCAGTCGCAGTTCAGCTACTGCGACTGCTGCCCATGCCGTAATACTCGGCAATCGCCAGTCCCGCCGCCACGCTGGTAAACGGGTCATGCTCGGTAACCTTGCCGGGGAACAACTCTTCAAGAATCTCACGCACTGCCGGAATCAGTGATGAGCCGCCTGTGCGAATCACTAATTGAATGGCGCTGGCCTCCAGTCCGGCAGTGGCTAGCACCGTCGTAATAGCCTCGCGGAAGCGCTCCAGCAACTCGCTGATATGGGTTTCGAACTCAGCGCGGGTCACAGTCAATTCAATGTCCAGCTCCGGAATATCCAGCACGGCTTCGGTTTGATCAGACAGCGTTGCCTTGATGTCTTTCAGCGTCTGGAAAACCAGGTAACTGTAGTTATTCTTGATCAGGTCATAGAGGCGGCGGAACTTGACGGTGCCGTCGTCTTCATACTGCATGCGCTGCAGCAACGGCGATGTGAAGCGATTCTGGTTGAGCATGTAGCTGATTGCCCAGTTCAGCAGCAAGTCCTCGTATTCCTCGAACGGGAACAGGGTTTCAATCTCGCGGTCCTCACCGGAGCGGCGCCAGCGCTCACCTTTGCCCAGCAACGGGAAAAGCAATTTGCGAAACAGCATCTGGTCGATGTGGTCACCACCGAGACCGACACCGTGGGTGGCAATCACGTGAAATTGGTCCTGCTCACGCTTGATGATGCACAAATCGAGTGTGCCGCCGCCGAAATCGACAGCCAACAATAATTGCCCATGGGCAGCCGGGAAGTCATGCAGGTAGCTTAACGCTGCCGCGATCGGTTCGGGATAAAAAGTCTGCTGTCTGAACTCGGCATAGCCATAGGCTTCGGAGAGCAGATCGAGCGCTGTGTCATTGCGTTGTTGCGCGGCCCCTTCGAAGTTTACCGGGTGGCCGATGCAGGCGTGATTAACCGGATGCGACAGCGATAGCCCCTGCAGACGTTCGCTGATCGTACGATGAATGCGCAGCAATAATGGCGTGATTAGCGCCACCAATCGGAAAGGCCTTTCGAAAACCATCAAGCGGGGAGCCTGCTGATTGCCCAGCATGCGTTTAATGCCACGGAACAATCGGCCTTTTTGCGATGCATCAACAAAGGACTGGCCGTAGATTTTCTCTGTGTTGGCTTCTTCCGGCAGCCCATGGTCGCCGATCTGGCCGGTTGATGTGCGTCCCTCACCGAGAACTTCGGCACTCAGTTCGACAGTACGTCCCATATTGCTTTCGATGTACTCATCGATCGCTTTCTGTCCGGTGAGAATTTTATAGTCGCGGTCAACATAGGTGGCAGAGGGCATCACCGGATTATTACTTTCCAGATGTACCAGATAGACGCGCTCGCCGTCGAACAGGGCCGCAGCACTGTTGCTGGTGCCATAATCGATACCGATGCCAATTTCAGGTGTCTTTGTTTGTAAAGTTGGTTTGTTCACTGCGGTGTAGGGATTCAATCGAATAATGCTGGTCAATGACGTATTACAGAATGAGCAGCCAAAAATATTGCAGACAACCGTCCAGTCCACGAGTTGGTATTAACTGATACAGTGTAACCGCGCTTGTGCGTGCAAGCACTCGCAATGAGAGTCGTAAAGTGGCTGCCGATCAGGGGCTGAATTGTACCTCAGCTTGTCGGCAGTGGGCACGGATTTTGAAGGCGGTTGAAGTTTGCTGGCAGTTAGCCTATCCTCCCGCGGTCGCATTGTGCTTGTGTGCTTGCAGGATTGCTTAAACAGCTTGCGGGCCGGGCCGACCGATATGGCTGGCAGACTGTCACACGGGCAGCCAGACAGGCGCCGAAGCCGGTCCCGGATAGCGACAAATCCACTGGCCAGATGTCTGTTGCTATCAATAGCGGCGGCAGACCTGCACAGTCTGGTTTGAACTCAGCCAGGTACCTGATTATATTGGAGTCACTATGCTTGCAACCATGCTACTACATTGTCGGTTTATCGCTCGAAGTCTGCAGCGAGTGGCGATGGCATTGGCAATGCTGCTGTTGTTTTCCACGACACTGCAGGCAGGCACCATTGTGCGTATCAGCACATCTGTGGGTGATTTTTCGATTGAGTTATTGGACGATGTGGCGCCGGCTACAGTGGCCAATTTCCTTGCTTATGTAAATCGCAATGACTATAACGGCACCTATCTGCATCGGGTAGTGACAGATTTCGTTGTCCAGGGGGGCGGCTATCGCTTCGAGCCGTTCGTCGGACCAATCGATGTGCCTGATTACCCGCCAGTTGTTAATGAATTCAATGTATCCAATACCCGTGGCACTGTGGCCATGGCAAAAATTGATGGCGACCCCAATAGTGCAACCAGTCAGTGGTTCGTCAATCTGGTGGACAACACCGCTCTCGATACCACCAATGGCGGATTTACCGTGTTTGGCAATGTGTTGGGTGAGGGCATGATCACAGTAGATGCTATCGCCGACCTGCGCACCATCAATTTGGGAAACAAGGCGCCGAGTGCGCCGTTTTTCACCGATTCCTACAGCTCCCCACTGAATTTTGTCTATATCAATGCCGAGGTTGTGAATCGCTTCAGCTCTGCGCCCCACGTGCTGGAGACAGCCACGGGCAAGCTGATCACTTCTGTCAGTATTAACGACGGCGAAGACACCATCAGTCTGAATTTCAATTCGGTGCAGACCTCGCCCGACATAGTCATGCAGGCCAATCTGGAAAGTGTAATTCCGCGCCAGCCTGATCTTGATGGCATTGCTACTTATTCGACGACTGACCAGAAGCTGCGCATTCCCTCTCTGGAAGTGAATGACCGCGGTAATATCATTCTGGTCAACAACGTTGTCTTTACCCTGACCAATACCAGCCCGGTGCAATTCACGCTGGAATCCTACGACCAATAGCGGCCATTTACCCTACATCGAGCATGGGGTAATCTTGCTGCAAAACATTTCGCCTGCGGTAATTTCCTCGCGTAACTGTCACTTCGGCGATGCTGAGTGCGCCAGTACGGCGACTGTGCTATCGCCCGGAACCATTGTGAGCGGATTCTCCGCAGCGGGCATTGGCCATTGGACTTTGGACATTGGACATTGGGCATTGGACATTGGACATTAAAAGTGCCTGAGCAATCAGGCTTGAAGAAAAAGGATCCTGAATTCCATGTCAGCACCTCGTGGTGAATTTTCCTCCCGGTTCGGGTTCCTGATGGCCGCCTCCGGCTCGGCAGTTGGTCTGGGCAATATCTGGGGTTTCCCGACCAATACCGCCTCCAATGGTGGCGCTGCCTTTCTGTTTACCTATCTGTTATTGGCCTTTGCGCTGGCTTATCCGGCATTGATGGCTGAATTGATCATTGGTCGCCATGCCCGTGCCAACGCCGTCACTGCCCTGAAATCTATCTCTCGTGGTCGCTTCACCAAAATGGCAGCGGTCGGGGTTGGCTTCATCGGCATTATCACCGTCAGCTTCATCCTCAGTTTCTATGCCATTGTCAGTGGCTGGATGATCGCCTTCTTCTTCGATCCGCTGGTGCGTCTGTTTGGCATGGATTCGAGCTGGCTGACAACGGACACTGTGGCGCGTAACAGCATCTTCGTCGTCGTTTTCATGGTGCTGACGATTGCCATCATCTCTGCTGGCGTCAAGGACGGCATTGAGAAATGGGCCTCCAGACTCATGCCATCGCTAATTGTGATTCTGATTTTGTTGATTCTCTATGTCTTCACCTTGCCAGGTGCCATGGACGGGTTGCGCGCTTATCTGATTCCGGATTTTGGTCGCATTGCCAATCCGGCGTTGTTGGTGGACGCAATGGGGCAGGCTTTCTTCTCGCTCTCGCTGGGTGTGGGGACCATGCTGATTTATGGCTCCTACATCAACAAACAGGAAAACCTGCCTGTCATTGGCAGTCTGGTGGCACTGTTGGATGTCGGTATCGCGGTGCTGGCAGGATTACTGATTTTGCCCGCCATGTACGTTGCGCTCGGCAATGGTGTGCAAATCTATGATGCCTCTGGCGGTCTCATTGCCGGGCCGGGGTTGATCGTCTCAGTGCTGCCATCGCTGTTCAATACAATGGGGTTTGTCGGCCTGCTCGTTGCCCTGGCGTTCTTCCTGTTGATGACCATTGCTTCACTGACTTCTTCAATCTCCATGCTCGAAGTGCCAGTTGCCTACTGTGTGGAAAACCTGGGACTGGAAAGACGCAAGTCGTCACTGGTGATGGGCGCCATCATTACCGTCATCTCCCTGCTGGTAGTTTTCAACTTTGATCCCTGGTTCGACCGTGTTGTGACGTACACCACCGAAATCAGTCAGCCGCTGCTCGGCTTTGCCTTCTGCATCTTTGTGGCCTGGATCTGGCATCGCAATGAGGTGTTACAGGAGATTCGGCAGGGCAGCCCGGAGGCAGAGCAGGGACTGTTCTGGAAGATCTGGCCCTTCTATGTGAAGTTCATCTGTCCGCTGGCCATTCTGGTCGTTTATTTCCAGTAAGCAGCGTTAGTTGCCGCCGTGCTGGTTACTGGGCGGCAGACAGACACTCGACAAACCTGCCTATTTCCTCTTCCGTATTGTAGTAATGCAGCGAGGCGCGCAAGCGGTCCGGCTTGCCTACGCTGCCGATATCCAGCTGGGTGTTGGCAGCACGCACAAGCGAGGTATTTATGCCCATCTCCCCGAGCCTTTGCTGCAGCTGTTCTGCACTGCGACTTTTACTGCTCAGAGTCACGATGCCACTGAGCTGTTCAGATTGTTCATGAACCGTGAACTCGGCCTGTGCGGCCAGCAACTGACGCAGGTGTTTGACCAGTGTTGCAATGCGCTGGCGTATTTGCGGTATACCCAGTTGCAGGGCGTAGCTGACGGCGGTAGCCAAGCCTATTTGGCCGGCGACAAAGCGTTCAAAATTCTCAAAGCGGCGCGCATCAGGGCGCAACACATAGTGGTCGCGCTGCTTCCAGGTGGCCGCATGCAAATCGACAAATACCGGGTCGAGTTGTGACAGCCGCGATTGCCGGACATAGAGAAAGCCGGTGCCGCGCGGGCCACGCAAGTATTTGCGGCCGGTGCCGCAGAGAAAATCGCACTGCAATCGCTCGACATCCAGAGGAATCTGGCCGGCGGACTGACAGGCATCCAGCAGATATAGCAAGTCATGCTCTCTGGCGAGGGCTCCCACTGCTTCTGCTGGCTGAATGTCGCCACGCTGACTGGCGACGTGGGTAAGGGCAATCATGCGTGTCTTTGCACCTATTGCCGCCTGCAGTGCTGGTAAATCGATAAGGCCATGAGAGTCGCTCGGGATAATACGCAGCGTGACGCCGGTTTGCCGGGTCAGGTGCAGTAGTCCCATGTAGTTGCTGGCATATTCCATGTCGCCCGTGAGAATCTCATCACCGGCTTGCCAGTCGATGGCATACAGGGCCTGATCCCAGGCGCGGGTGGCGTTCTCCACGTAGGCAATCTCGGCAGGGGAACAAGCCAGTAATTGCGCCATGGCCGTGTAGAACGATTCGATGTCGGCAGCGCGTGCCCGGGCAGCCTCATAGCCACCTACTTGCTGTTCCAGTTCCAGATAGTCGATGACGGCGCGGGTCACCACGTCGGGGCTCAACGCCGAACCGGCATTATTGAAATGCAGCAACCGCGACGTTGCCTGACATTGTTGGCGAATTGATTGAATGTCCATGGGATGGGTCTGTATGTTCAGCAGGATGTGCAGGCACGATTGATTGCCGGTCATAATACTGCATCTGTTGGCGCGAGGAGACCCTGTCAGGGATATGCATTGCAATAAAGGCGGATTAGCGGCAGTCTGGAGGCAGAGTGCTGCCTGAAGGTCTGGCGAATTGACACGCCGGCCGGTGATTCTCGCAGCCGGTCTCACTCCAACGCAGAGGCAAGAATAATGACAATAGCCAAACCGCATTTGCCCGTCTCAACCCCATTAACTCGCCGCGACTTGCTGACCACAGCGCTGGGTGTCGCTGGTGCCTCGCTGTTCTCATTACTGCCCATGCCCCGGGCACAGGCGCAGACTGCTGCGCTGAGTGGCGTGCGCGCGCTCACCTTTGATGTCTTCGGCACTGTCGTCGACTGGCGCGCTTCGATTATCAGGGAAGGACAGCTCTTGTCGGCGCGTACGGGAATTCAGGTTGACTGGGCGATGTTCGCCGATCGCTGGCGGAGGGGCTATGGCCCGGCCATGAATCAGGTGCGCAGTGGCGAATTGCCCTGGACCAAGATCGATGATTTGCATCGGCTGATTCTTGATGAGCTGTTGCCGGAGTTCGGTTTGACGGCGCTCAATGAAGAAGAGCGGAGCCATCTCAATCAGGCCTGGCATCGTCTTATGCCCTGGCCGGATACGGTTGCCGGACTGCATCGGCTGAAGCGCAAGTACGTCATCACTACGCTTTCCAATGGCAATGTTTCCCTGCTCACGAACATGGCCAAGTACGCCGGATTGCCCTGGGATGCGGTGTTGTCCGCCGAGCTGGCCGGACACTACAAACCCGATGCCGTCGTCTATCAAAAAGCGGCAGAGCTATTAAGTCTGCCTATTGAACAAGTCATGATGGTGGCTGCCCATCCCGGTGACCTGCGTGCAGCTGCAGCGACCGGTATGCGCACAGCCTATGTTCACAGGCCTCTGGAACGCGGCCCTGATAGCCAGCCGAATGTGGTCGCGCCCGGTGATTTTGATATTCTGGCCGACGATTTTCTTGATCTTGCCGATCAGCTGGGCGCCTGACAGGAGGGTATTAATGGCGATTGAATTGGAGCCTGCCGTGCGCAGTGAACTGGTCACCCGGCTGCAGCAGTATGTGCAGGATGAGCTGGATATGGAGATCGGCAGCTTCGATGCTGAATTTCTTCTCGACTTCTTTGTGCGTGAGGCGGGGCATGTCTATTACAACCAGGGCTTAACCGATGCGGCGCAGGCGCTGGAAGCCAAGGTTGAGGAATTTGGCGAAGTGCTCTACGGGTTGCAGCAAAGCCAGCAATAGTGTCGAAATTCTCAGATACTGGCTGCTGTGGCGAGCAGCCGTTATTCGCTCACCGCTCGCAGTGGCAGGCGAATGAAGAACTGACTGCCTTCGCCCTTGGTCGAGGCAAAATCGATTTCCCCGCCCAGCTTCTCGATCATGCGTTTGACAATCACCATGCCCAGTCCCGTGCCCTGGGGATCTTTTTCCGAACCCGGATATTCGCGCGAGAATTCCTGAAACATCGACTTCTGAAATTCTTCGCTCATACCACGACCGGTGTCGCGAATTTCTATCTCGATACCAAGTCGACGACGGAAATACACAGCCTTGTGGGCAAGAGTAATACTGCCCTTGTCAGTGTACTTTATGCCGTTGGTAATCAGATTGATAAGGGCATGTTGCAAGCGCGACCGATCGGTTTGCACCAGCAATTTGGCCGCGGCGAAATCTGTCTTGATGTCGAGATTTTTCTCCATGGCTGATGGCAGCATGAGGTCTTTAACTTCCGTCAGGAAACGCGACATGTCGACAAGCTCAAACTCCGGCTCGAAACTTTCCGATTCCAGTTCCGCCATCTCCAGCAAATCATTGATCAGATTGTGCAGGTGATCGCTTTGCTTGATGACTGTATTCATATGCTGTCGAGTGGGTTCGTCCAGTTTGGAAGATTGCGCTGCCAGCAGACGCTTGGAGTTGGCGAGAATCAGATGGACCGGTGTCAGGAACTCTCGCGAGACGTTTTTCAAAAAGTCAGCCTTGGCGCGTGATTCAAGGCGCGCTTGCGAGAGCTCTTCGTTCTTGGCACGGACCAATTCGGCCAGGGACAGCAACAGAAATACGCCGCCAAGAATTACCAGGGTTTCCCCTATCAGCGCACTGTTGCTCGCGCGTTCCACGAAAAGAAACTTGTAGACCAGCATCGAGCTGTAGGCAAGGATGACCAGTGCCCAGCTACAAAACAGATAAAGCGCGGCGCGGGAGCCCTGCAGCGCTGTCACTCCCGTCATCACACAGACGGTTGCCGCGATGAGAAATCCCGTCGCCATTAACGTCATGACATTGCTGTTGGTAATTTGCTCCAGCGGCATGAACAGGAAATACAGCGCCGTCGGAAGCATCAGAAAAGCAACATAGCGCAAGACGATATTGATGGAGTCGCGATACTTGAACGTCAGCGAGAGCGATTGTCCCAGCAAGCAAAGACTGATGATGAGCACGGTTGCCGAGACGAAGGCGATGCGGTTGTTGGCGCTGGCTACATTGCCCCAGAACCACACGCGACCCATGCCTGTTTGTGCCAGGAAGAAAGGAATGGCAGCGCCGAAGAACAGGGCATAGCCGAGGAACTTGCTGTCGCGCAAACTGTAGTAGAGGATGGCGCAGGCGCAAAAGCTGATGAAAAAGAAGGCAAAGAATGCGCCGAAGAAAGTCAGCTGTGACTGCTGGCTCTCTGCTGCACTGGTGACAGTCCTCAGCGTCAGTGGCATTTCGATGCCGGCGCGCGAATGAACACGAATATATATCTGCGTGCTGTTGCCATTGTCGGAAAGCGCAAAGGGTACCAGCGGGATACGGTATGGGATTTCAAATTCTTCGAAGGATACGGTGTCGCCGGTAACCGAGTGCTTGATCATTTCACCGGCTTCGAAGAAGTAGAAATCGGCACGATCGAGTGTTGCCGACTCCAGTTGTAACAAGAGATCCGAGCCAGCCATTTGCCGGCTGCTGACTTCCACAAAGAACCAGTGTGTGGCGGGTGAAAACCCCAGCGTTGGGATGACCTGTCCCGAGCGCTGCCACTCGATATCCTCTGTAAGGATGTCATTCAAGGTCATCTCATTACTCGCGTCCTCGAAGTGATCGAGATAGGGGCCAAGAATAACCGGCAGCTGGTTTGGAGAAATATTAATCTCGGCTGCACTAGCCGCTTGCAGCCATAGCATCAGTGACAGCAAAGCAGCCAGACAGTGTCCGGGGCGGCACGACGCGATGAAATGCTGGATATGGCTGTTCAATGAGCTGTTCAATGGATAGGGCGTAATGAGTCGGCTGGGCCGTGGGCATCCGTTAAGTTTCTGTGCTTCGGCATTATAAGCGAAGATTCACAGCATATCGCCTCTTCTTGCCAGCCTGTGATGGCGTCCGCAGAACTGGCAATTATTGACTATCAAGGAAAATCCGTGTGAGATTGTCGGCAGATCAATTTTTACACAATTGGTGAGGCCAATGTTTTCCCGAATGAACAGATTTAACCTACTTTTCCTGTTATCGGCAGGGCTGCTCGTGTCTTGTTCCGAACCCTCTCAGACCACTCAGACCACTCAGTCGTCACAGCCTGCGCAGTCCTCGCAATCGGCATCGATGCCAGAAGAGACCAGCCCCATGCCAAGCACAGCCAACTCGTCGTCGAGTAATCCCTTTTTTACAGAAAGTCCGCTTTACCTGAATTACCCGCCTTTTGATGTCATCAGCAATGCGCATTATCTGCCTGCCTTCGAGCGTGGCATGGAGGAACAAATAGTCGAGGTGGAGGCTATCGCCAGCCAGGCAGAAGCACCGACATTCGACAATACCATTGTGGCGCTGGAATTGTCCGGCCAGTTGCTTGGCCGGGTCGCCAGTGTGTTCTTTGCCATGTCGAGCGCCCATACCAATGATGATATCCGGGCGCTTGAGCAACAACTGGCACCGGAGCTGGCGGCGCACGATGACAGCATTATGTTGAACCGTGATTTGTTTGCGCGCATCGACCAGCTTTATCAGTCGCGTGACACTCTGGGGCTTGATGCTGAATCGGTGCGTTTGCTGGAGCGCTATTACATTGATTTTATTCGCGCGGGAGCCGGACTGACTCCGGAACAGCAAGAGCGAATGAAAGAGATCAACGCGGAGATCGCGGTATTGCAAACCCAGTTCAGTCAGAACGTGCTCAGCGAAGTGAACGCGCTGGCCATCGTGGTGGAGACGAGAGAAGAGCTTATCGGGCTGGATGAAGCGCTGATCGAAGCGGCCGAGCAGGAGGCTGTTGATCGCGGGCTGGAAGGTTCTTATGTTATTCCGCTGTTGAATACCAGCGGTCAGCCAGCGCTGGCATCACTGCAGAATCGCGATCTGCGTGAGCGTATACACACTACCTCTCTCTCGCGTGGCAGTCGCGGCGGCGAATTCGACAACCGTGAAACCCTTTCCAGCGTGCTGCGCTTGCGCGCCGAACGGGCGCAGCTGCTTGGCTATGCCAATCATGCAGAATACATACTGGAAAACCAGACGGCGCAAACAGTGGATGCCGTGAATCAGCGCCTGGCTGAATTGACGGTACCGGCGATGGCCAATGCCAATCGCGAAGCGGCTGATTTGCAGGCGATGATCTATGCGGAAGAGGCTGATTTCGAGCTGGAGTCCTGGGACTGGTCGTTCTATACCGAAAAGGTGCGACAGGATCGCTTCCAGTTCGATGCCAGCCAGCTGCGACCGTATTTTGAGTTGAACAACGTGCTGCAACGCGGTGTCTTTTATGCTGCAGAACAATTGTTTGGTTTGACCTTCGAGGAGCGCAGCGATCTGCCTGTCTATCAGGATGATGTGCGGGTCTTCGAGGTCTTCGATGCGGTCGGTTCAACTCTGGGTATTTTTATTGCCGACTTCTATGCCCGTCCGAGCAAGCGCGGTGGCGCCTGGATGAATGCCTATATTCCCCAAAACGATTTGCTGAATACGCAACCGGTGGTAGCGAATCATCTGAATATCACCAAGCCGCCAGCGGGTGAGCCGACGTTGCTGACTTTTGATGAAACGACGACGATGTTCCATGAGTTTGGCCATGCCTTGCACGGCCTTTTCTCCAATGTCGAGTATCCGTATTTCTCAGGCACGCGAGTGCCACGGGATTTTGTCGAGTATCCGAGCCAGGTCAATGAGATGTGGGCTACCTGGCCGGAGGTGCTGGCGAACTACGCCATTCATTATCAAACAGGTGAGCCCATGCCGCAGGAATTACTGGACAAAGTGCTGTCGACACAGACCTTCAATCAGGGTTTCGAGACGACGGAATACCTGGCCGCCTCGATACTGGATCAGGCTCTGCATCAGCTGGGGCCGGATGAAATTCCTTCTGCCGAGACCATCATGGAGTTCGAAGGGCAGGCACTGGCCGCGGCCGGCATTGCTCACGATGATATTCCACCACGCTACCGTGCCACGTACTTCTCGCACATCATGGGTGGCTACTCAGCTGGCTACTACTCCTATATCTGGAGTGAGGTACTGGATGCGGATACGGTGGAGTGGTTCAAGGAAAATGGTGGCTTGTTGCGAGCCAACGGTGATCACTTCCGGCAGACCTTGTTGTCGCGAGGGGGTTCAGAAGATGCCATGCAAATGTTCCGCAACTTCCGCGGACGGGATGCAGAGATCGGCCCACTACTGGAACGGCGTGGTCTCAATTAGCTTTAAGGAGCGGTAAGGACAATTCACCGCTGTCAGAGCCCGGCTTGTTGCGGCGCTGACAGCGGTAACCGTTTGCCTGCCAGATCGCTTAACAGAATTCCCAGCTCATCCCAGCTGTTGCCGCGGCGCATGCCCTTGATGATCTGATCAATGCGACGTGCATGTTCCAGCAAGCGCCAGATCTGCTCCACTTCGAGTCGCTGTAAGGCGCGAGTCACCGTATTTTTGCGATTCCAGAACACGCGCGAAGACTGGATGATGGCGTTGACACCCTGACCGGCAGCTTTCTTCTCCAGCATCAGCAACAGACTGCGACATTCTCGCGTGATCGCGCCCAGTACCACGAGCGGGAACAATCCTTCAGCTTGCAGTCCGACGAGAATTTTTTGTGCGCGGGCGATGTCGCCGTCCAGCGCGGCATCGACGAGCTGGTATACGGTGTAGCGGGAATTGTCAGCCACCACTTGCAATACTGTACTGGCATCGAGTTTGATGTCGCCGCCGTCATTGTCAGCGAGCAATTTCAGCTTCTCGATTTCCTGCATGGCTGCCAGCAAGTTACCTTCGACGCGGTCTACCAGAAGTTGCAAGGCTTCATGGTCGGCGCTGATTTTTTCCTTGCGCAAGCGCTGGTCCAGCCAGCTGGCCAGGCCATCACGGTTGATGGGCCAGATTTGCACCAGCGCGTTATCGCTCTCAATTGCTTTGAACCATTTCGTGTTCAGGGTCGCGCCTTCGAGCTTTGGGCTGCTGATGAGTATCAACAGGTCCGGGCTGGGTTCACCGACATACTGCTGCAGTGCTTTCTTGGCAGCGTCATCGAGTTTGGCACTCTGCAGACGCAGTTCAATCAGCTTGCGCTCGGCAAAAAGGGACAGATTGCCAGCCGCTTGCAAGAATGTTTCCCAGTTAAAGCTGCGGTCGACATTAAAAATCTCGCGCTCACTGAAGCCTTGCTGCCGACAAGCCGCGCGAACACTGTCGGCGCTTTCCTGAATGAGCAAAGGCTCATCGCCGGCTAACCAGATGACGCCTGGTAGTTCGCCTTTTAACTGACGCGATAATTGCTCGGCCTTGATTTTCATGTGCGGAACTCGGTTGCCTCGAGACGGCGAAGCAACAAGTTCACCAGATCGCGACGCATTTCACTGGCGAGGATCTCCGCTTCTTCGCGACTGCCAGCAATGTTTTCAATGTCTTCGAGATAGCTGCGTTCAACGGTCAGGGTCTCGCGTGGAATGAGTTCAGTCTCACCCTGCAACAGAATGAAATCGACAGCGAGGCGAATTTCGTATTGCGCCGCTCTGGCGCGCGGGTTGATAGTTACCGGTCTTCTTACCGATTGTTCATCCGCCACCATGAGCAGCACGTCATCACCGCTGACGCTGAGTGAGTCAACTAATTCGAAGGACAGGCCTGCGGCAGACAGACTGTTTTGTAATTGTCTGCCCAGGTCGCTGTTGGGTTGCAGGATATTGACCTGAAGGGAGGTCAGGGGCGCCGCAAATTCACCGCTGCCACGCAGGCTGTAACCACAGGCACCGAGTGACAGTGCCAGCAGCAACAGTAGCGCTGCGGGTAACGGCGATTGTCGCATCTGTCAGTTCACCACGATGTTGACCAGCTTGCCGGGCACGACGATGATTTTGCGCACCGTACCCTCGGCAGTGAACTTCTGTACACCTTCGTCCGCCAGCGCCAGTGCTTCCAGTTCCTCGCGCGGGATATCTTTGGCCACTTCCACTTTGCCGCGCAATTTGCCGTTAACCTGCAGGACGATCAGCATCGAATCCTGCTGCAAGGCGGATTTGTCGACCTGTGGCCAGGCCGCGTCGATGACACCGCCGTCATGGCCGAGATACTGCCACAAGGCGTGACTGAAATGGGGGACCACTGGCGCCAGCATTAATACCACGGCCTCGAGCGCTTCCTGCACGACGAGCTGGTCGTTGTCCGCATTCGTGGCCTTGTTGAAGTCAGCAATACTGTTGACCAGTTCCATGGTGGCGGCGATGGCCGTATTGAACGCATGGCGACGATCAAAATCATCTGACACCTTGGCAATGGTCTGGTGGGTCTTCAGGCGCAGCTTTTTCTGCTCGGCGCTGAAGTCCACGCTGCTCAGATCAGACCCTGCCTGCGGCGTATGTTCGGCCGCCAGTTTCCATAAACGCTTGAGAAAGCGGAACATACCCTCGACCCCGGAGTCGGACCAGTCCAGTGATTGATCCGGGGCAGAAGCAAACAGGGTAAACATGCGCACGGTGTCGGCGCCGTATTGTTCGATCAACGACAGCGGGTCAACGGTGTTGCCCTTGGACTTGGACATCTTGCTGCCGTCCTTGAGCACCATGCCCTGGGTTAACAGGTTGGTCATGGGTTCGTCGGACGTCACCAGTCCTTCGTCACGCATCAACTTGTGATAGAAGCGCGAATACAACAAATGCAGGATGGCATGCTCGACACCACCGATGTACTGATCGACCGGCAACCAGTAGTCGGCGCGGGAGTCCAGCATGGCCTCACTCTGGTCACGACAGGCGTAACGGGCGTAATACCAGGAAGACTCCATGAAAGTATCAAAGGTGTCAGTTTCGCGACGTGCGGGTTTGCCGCAGTCCGGGCAATCCACGGCGTAGAAAGATTCCATCTTTGGCAATGGTGAGCCGCTGCCATCGAATTCGATATCCTCGGGCAGTAATACCGGCAGATCAGATTCGGGAACCGGGACAGCGCCACAGCCTTCGCAGTTAATAATGGGAATCGGTGCGCCCCAATAACGCTGCCGGGATACGCCCCAGTCACGCAGGCGGTAATTGACTTTCTTTTCGCCCAGCTGCTTGCTGCCGAGATGCGCCGCGATGGCGTCAAAGGCTTGCTGGAAATCGAGTCCGTCGTATTCCCCTGAATTGATCAGGATGCCATGCTCGGTATAGGCGGCCTTGCCGAGATCGCAGTCACTGTTGTCGTCAGCCGGCTTGATAACCTGTTTGATGGGCAGATCGTATTTGCGGGCAAATTCCCAGTCGCGTTGATCGTGTGCAGGCACGGCCATGACGGCGCCGGAGCCGTAACTCATCAGCACGAAATTGGCGACGAAGATCGGTACCTGTTCGCCACTAATGGGATGAATAGCCTTGCGGTCGGTATCCATGCCCAGCTTTTCCATGGTCGCGAGATCGGCTTCAGCGACCTTGATGTTTTGCTGTTGCTCGATGAACTTCGCCAGAGCGGGATTCCCGGCGGCCGCCTTGGTGGCCAGCGGGTGCTGCGGTGCAACTGCTACGTAAGTGACGCCCAGCAGGGTGTCGGGCCTGGTTGTATAGACAGGCAAGCGGGACAGGGCTGAATCAGCCTCGTCGGCCACACTGAAGACGAGCTCCAGCCCCTCGGAACGACCGATCCAGTTGGTCTGCATGGTTCGGACTTTCTCCGGCCAGCCATCCAGTGTTTCCAGATCAGCCAATAATTCTTCGGCGTAAGCGGTGATTTTGACAAACCACTGCGGTATCGAGCGTCGCTCCACCAGTGCGCCAGATCGCCAGCCACGACCGTCCACGACCTGCTCGTTGGCCAGTACCGTCTGATCGACCGGATCCCAGTTCACTTCTGATTCTTTCTTGTAAACCAGGCCTTTCTTGAACAGTCTGGTGAAGAACCATTGCTCCCAGCGATAGTAATCCGGGTGACAGGTAGCAATCTCCCGGTTCCAGTCGTAGGCGTAACCCAGTCGCTGCAACTGCTCGCGCATGTAATCGATATTGCTGTAGGTCCACTTGGCCGGTGGCACCTTGTTCTGCATGGCGGCATTTTCTGCCGGCAGGCCGAAGGCATCCCAGCCCATGGGTTGCAGCACGTTCTTGCCCAGCATGCGCTGATAGCGCGTTACGGCATCACCGATAGAGTAATTACGGACGTGGCCCATATGCAGGTGACCACTGGGGTAGGGGAACATGGACAGGCAATAGAATTTCTCTTTGTTGCTGTCTTCGCTGACGCGAAAACTGTCGTTGTCCTGCCAGAATTGCTGGGCGCTGGTTTCGACCGTTTCGGGGTCGTATTGGGGGTCGATAGTACTCATTCTTTCCGTGCTTTAGTCTGTGGGAGCCTGATTTGCCAGGGCAGGGCGGCAGGCGGGTTTATGCAAGCGTGCAAGGATAACCCAGACCCGGTTTGTCAGGTAGGGCTGAGGTGGAAAATTCCCGAATTTGGCGGCTTGTGCGGCTGTTAAGGGGGCGGCCAAGAGGTGGTTCAGTGGCAGTTGATAGCAGTCAGCTCCCCGACAACAGCAAGCCTGTCGCCGGGGAGATGTTGCTAGCCCTTGCGGGATTTCGGTAGCTCGACCGCTGTTGCTGTCACCTTCAACAGTTTGATCTGACGGCTATCGGCATTTAATACCGTAATCAGGAACGGACCGATCTTGATGGTCTCGCCTCGTTCCGGAATATGGCCGAAGTGCTGCAGGACCAGACCACCAAAAGTGGTGAACTCCTGATCGCTGAAAGCAGTCCGGAAGTAGCTGTTGAATTCATCCACTGGCGTGAGTGCCTTGACGATGAAATTCTCCTCATCAAATTTCTTGATGAAGCTGTCATCGTCAACATCGAACTCGTCTTCGATTTCGCCAACGATTTGCTCAAGTACATCCTCGATGGTGACGGCGCCGCATACACTGCCATATTCGTCGATGACGATGGCCATGTGCTGGCGCGTTTCGCGGAATTCCTTGAGGAGGACATTCAGGCGTTTACTCTCCGGTACAAACGTAGCGGGTCGCACAATATCCTTGATATCAAATTTCTCACTGCCATTAGTGATCAGTAGTGGCAACAGATCCTTGGCCAGCAGAATGCCGATGACATTGTCGACGTTCTCGCCAATCACAGGGAAACGCGAGTGCGACGCTTTCGTCACCAGTTCAATGATCTCAGTCAGGGGTAGTTTGGCTGGAACAGTGATCACCTGCGAGCGCGGGATCATGATGTCCCGTACTTGCATGTTCGATACCTGCAGCGCGCCTTCGATGATACCGAGCGCATCTGCATCAAGAACCTGATCCTGTTCGGCATTCCGCAGAAGCTCCAGCAGACTCTGTGTGTCTGTGGGTTCGTCGGAAAATACGCCGGCGATTTTATCGATCCAGGACCGTGGTCGTGGATCGATGCTAGATTGGTCGTCAGTCATGACCGGGCTTAGTGCGGTCCTCCCGTGGTTAACAATGTTTTACCCTACCAAATAAGGGTTTTCGATTCCAAGCATTTGCAACGCGTTGATTTCATGTTGTTCCATCACCGCTGCATTGTCCTCATCTTCGTGGTCATAGCCCAGAAGATGCAGAATTCCATGAAGCAACAAATGTGCCCAGTGAGCACTTTCCTGCTTGTTCTGTTCCTTTGCCTCCCGGCTTACGACGGCAGGGCAGATAACAATATCCCCGAGCGGAACTTGCTCGAGCTGGCCTTTAATGCTTTCGGGTACGGACGCCGGAAAGGACAGCACATTGGTGGCGTAATCCTTGTTGCGGTAGTCCTGATTCAACTGCCGCCCCTCGTCCTCGTTCACCAGCCGGACGCTGATGCTACAGGGCTGGTCGATAGCCAGGCTGGTCAGAAGTTGCTCACTCCAGAGAGCCAGTTGTGCCGGCTCCGGCGTCCAGTAGCCGTTCGAGTCATCGAGCAGGTCAACTATCGCGTTCATTGAACTGGGCAGATTCCTTGCCGGCAAGAGTCGACACGGAGCGTTCATCGAATTCGTCGTAAGCCTGCACGATGCGCTGCACCAGTCGGTGTCTGACCACGTCGCCAGAGTTGAAATAGGTAAAACCGATCTCATCGATGCCAGCCAGGACCTTGCCGACATGGACCAGCCCGGAGCGGGTGCCCTTGGGCAGGTCGATCTGGGTGATATCGCCGGTAATAACGGCCGTGGAGCCGAAACCGATGCGCGTCAGAAACATTTTCATTTGCGCCGTCGTCGTATTTTGCGATTCATCCAGAATGATGAAGGAATTGTTCAACGTACGACCCCGCATGTAGGCCAGCGGGGCCACTTCAATGACATTCTTCTCGATCAACCGGCCGACCCGCTCGAAACCCAACATTTCATACAGTGCGTCATAAAGGGGGCGCAAATAGGGGTCAATTTTCTGCGCCAGATCACCGGGCAGGAAGCCCAGTTTCTCGCCAGCCTCTACAGCCGGACGCACGAGCAACAGCCGACTGACCCGCTCGGTGACCAGCGCTTCCACAGCACAGGCAACGGCGAGATAGGTTTTGCCGGTGCCGGCGGGGCCAATGCCGAAGTTAATATCGTGCCGCTGAATGCTGCGGACATAATCCCGTTGATGGCCACCACGGGGCTTGATTGTGCCTTTGGGTGTCTTCAGCAGGAAGTGGGGTTCTGCTTCGCCGGGCAAGTCAGATGGCTGACGCACTTCCTGCAAGGCCAGATGCACCTGATTCGGGCTCAGAATCTTGCCCTGGTCCGTGGCGGAATACAGGCTCTCCAATAACTGACTGCCAGATTGAATAGCTTGTTCGCTACCGGATAAATAGAACACATTGCCACGCTGCTGAATTTTCAGCGCCAGGCTATTTTCGATTTGCTGGATGTGTTCATTCAGGCGCCCGCAGAGATTGGCCAGGCGTTGGGCGTTGTCGGGCATTAAGGTCAGACTTAATGTATTGGTAGTCATTCGCGAAGGGGATTCCTTGCTACGGTAGCGTTAAGTATAACAAGCAAAGTGAAAAGCTTGGCAACTGCTGTCAGTTCAGTGTGCCGAGCAATGAGTTGGGCAGTGCGTCAGTAATGGTGACGTCAACAAATTGTCCAATCAGGGCGGGATCCTGTGCCGGGAAATTGACGACACGGTTGTTCTCGGTGCGTGCCTGCAAATCCGTTGCGTGTTTTTTTGACTGGCCGGTAACCAGCACGCGCTGGGTGCTGCCGACCATTGCCGCGCTGATGGCAGCGGCCTGTTGGCTGATTTGGGATTGCAGTGTCGCCAGACGGTGCTTCTTCTCCTGCTCAGGCGTGTCATCTGTCAGATCCGCTGCCGGAGTGCCCGGTCGTGCGCTGTAAATGAAGCTGAAGGAGGTGTCGAAGTTGATGTCGATAATCAGATTCATGGTGTCTTCGAAATCGGCATTGGTTTCACCGGGGAAACCGACAATGAAATCGGAGGACATGCAGATGTCGGGGCGCTGCGCACGAATCTTGCGAATCAGCGATTTGTATTCCAAAGCCGTGTGACCACGCTTCATGGCGGCAAGAATGCGATCGGAACCGCTCTGCACGGGCAAGTGCAGGTGCGAGACCAGCTCGGGCACCTGGCCATACACGGCAACCAGATTCTGATTGAACTCGGTCGGGTGCGAGGTGGTAAAACGAATGCGGTCGATACCGTCGATGCTGGCGATGTACTGAATCAAAAGCGCCAGGTCGACGATTTCACCCTCGTGGCTGAGACCGCGATAGGCATTGACGTTCTGACCCAGCAGATTGATTTCCCGCACGCCCTGATCTGCCAGATGCACGGCTTCGGCGAGCACGTCATCGAGCGGGCGGCTGACTTCTTCGCCACGGGTGTAGGGCACAACGCAGAAGCTGCAGTACTTGCTGCAACCTTCCATGATGGTCAGGAATGCCTGACAGGAATCGGCCTCCGGCTGCGGCAGGCGATCGAACTTTTCGATTTCCGGGAAACTGATATCTACTACCGGCAAGCCGGCACCGCTGCGGTTCAGCATTTCTGGCAGTTTATGCAGTGTTTGCGGGCCGAACACGACGTCCACATAAGGTGCGCGCTTGCCAATGGCTTCACCTTCCTGACTGGCGACACAGCCGCCCACCGCAATCTTCAGATTGGGGTTGGCATCCTTGAGGGCACGCCAGCGACCAAGCTGATGAAAAACCTTTTCCTGGGCTTTCTCACGGATGGAGCAGGTGTTCAGCAACAGCAGATCCGCCTGTTCCGGGGTATCCACCAGTGTCGCACCATGGGTGTCACGTAGCAGGTCCAGCATGCGCGCGGAGTCATACTCGTTCATCTGACAGCCGTGTGTCTTGATGAAAACGCGACGGCCACTGGCCGGGCTGCTGCTGTTGTCCTGAATGTCTGTTTTCACTGCTGTTACCAAGTTGGCAATCGCTCTGTTTGTTGCTGTGAATTGCGCTCTAGCGCGAGCTGTCACTCGAAAAGGGGCGCGATTATAGCAGTATTCATAGCAGTAACTAAGCAGGAATTGTCGATTAAGGGCTTGAAAATCATCGCTTTAGCCAGATATTACAGGTACCCTGCGAAGGCTCGGACCCTGCCGATTACCTCGCCCATCGAATGATCGAAGCATCACAGGCTTCACGCTAAGAGATTGATTTAAATGGCAAATACCTCGGAAATCTACAAAGTTACCTTCCTCAACAAGGGCAAGGTATATGAAGTTTTTGTAAAACAGGTGTACCAGAGTGACCTTTACGGCTTTATTGAAGTCGAGGAATTCGTCTTCAACGAGCGCACCCAGGTGGTCGTTGACCCGAGCGAGGAGAAGCTGAAAGCCGAATTTGCCGGCGTACGCCGCAGCTTCATTCCCCTGCAGGCGATTATCCGCATTGATGAGGTGGAGAAGAGCGGTGTAGCGAAGATCACCAACGGCGATAATATCGCCCCGTTCCCGGTCTCCCTCGTCGCCAGCAAAGTCGATACGCCAGAGACTTGAGCAGTCGCATTATCAGCGTTTGCCTGGGTGGGATCTGATCTGTGGAAAGTAATGTTCACCCTTATAGCGCGCTTACGCCCGATACCGTATTGCAGGCCGTTGAATCGGTTGGCTATTTCCCCGACGCCAGAATCTACCCGCTGAACAGCTACGAGAATCGCGTCTACCAGTTGGGCCTGGAAGGCGGCGGCTTCATCATCGTCAAATTCTATCGACCGGAGCGCTGGACCCGAGAGCAGATTCTCGAGGAGCATGCTTTTGCCGCCGAACTGGCGGATCTTGAAGTGCCGGTCATTGCGCCACTGGACTTGCCCGGGCAGGGCACACTGGCCGAGTTTGCCGGCTTTCGCTTCGCTATCTTTCCCCACTGCCTGGGGCGCCCGCCGGAGCTGGACAATCTCGACAACCTGCTGATCATGGGCCGCTTTATTGGCCGTATCCACGCCGTGGGTGCCTTGCGTCAGTTTGCCGAGCGTCCGCCCATCAATATCCAACGCTTTGGTGAAGACAGTCGTGAGTTTCTGCTCAGTGCAGACTTCCTGCCCGGGGATTTACGTGCCGCTTACGAGACCCTGACCGCCGACCTGCTGGCAGTGATGCATTCGCGATTCAAGGCCCACGGTGCGGTCACCGAGATTCGCCTGCACGGGGACTGTCATCCCGGTAATGTCTTATGGCGCGATGACACGCCCAACTTTGTCGATTTCGATGACACCATGCGCGGGCCAGCGATTCAGGACTTGTGGATGCTGTTATCGGGTGATCGCAATCAACGTCAGGGACAGCTGTTGGAACTGGTGGAAGGCTATAACGAGTTTCATGATTTTCGCGCCCGCGAACTGGCACTGATCGAATCACTGCGTACTCTGCGGCTGATGCACTACAGTGCCTGGCTGGCCCGCCGCTGGCAGGACCCGGCATTTCCGCCAAGTTTCCCCTGGTTCAATACCGAGCGCTATTGGGCCGAACATATTCTGGAATTGCGCGAACAGCTGGCGGCTCTGGACGAGCCGCCGCTGGAGTTGATCTAGAGGCTTTCCTGATCCACCGTGTTGGCCGTGCTGTCAAC
>CAZQFA010000031.1:28915-31634 GCA_964592245.1 uncultured Pseudohongiella sp.
ACCAGGCCATGGGCAATGCCCAGTTGGCGGCCCAGTTTGGCGACACTGTCGGCGGCGTATTGCGGCATCAGGCTACGCAGGTCCACTTCCACACCTTGCGGCATGGTCAGCCGGCCGCTCTGCCAGTGCAATTGGTGCAAGCCGACTTTCTCCAGCGCTTCGTCAACGACGTCTTGCGCCGGTGCCTGTTGTTGGCCGAGTTTCCACAGCCGTGCGACCGGTCCCAGAGTGATATCAAACAGGCCCTGACTTTGTTCGTAATAGGTCAGCGCATGGTCGAACAGCTTGCGCGTTTCCTGGTCAATCTTGATTCCCAGCTTGTGGCCAGCCGAGCGATTGATTTCGTTGATGAAACTGTCACGGCGATAGCGCGCGTATTTTTGTTCGATGCGTAAAATTTCCGCAGAGAGCTGACGGACCATTTTTTTTGCATTGACGCGAGAATCATCATAGATCTGAATCTCGCAGTAGCTTCCCATGGCGGGGAAGCCAAAGTGTTTTTTCGACGGCATCATAGTGTTGTTATTTCGCGTAGCAATTTTTTGGCGGGTCAGATATTCGCACGGATTGTCAGAGTGAACAATTCTCAGGGTGAACAATTGTCAGAGTAAACAATCGACAGGGCGCAAGTGACAATCCACTGGCGGCTTGCGGCATTGGTGTGAGGCCGTCTAGCGAGGCAAGACCTTCTGGATAGCTTCCTCGATGATCTCGATATCGCCATTGCGGAATCCCATGTGCACCAATTCGACGGTGCCATCAGGGGCGATCAGAAAAGAGGTTGGCATGCCAATGACCTTGAACAATTCCATGGTGTCGCCTGCCGGATCGGCAGGAATGGGGAAGTCGAGCGGCGTCTCCTCGAGAAACTCCAGACCGTCTTCGCTGGGAGAATCGACATTGATGGCGATGAATTCCAGCCCCTGGTCTTTGTACTTGTGATAGAGCTCGTTGTATTGCGGAAGTGACAACAAGCAGGGCGCGCACCAGGACGCCCAGAAATCCACGTACACTGCCTTGCCGGCCAGGGCAGAGAGACTGATCGCCGGTTGCCCGGCATAAATCGATGGCAGTGTGAAATCAGGTGCCAGTTCGCCTTCTTCAATCGCCAGCGCGGGCAGCGAAGACAGAGTGGCCAACAACAATCCGCCGAGTGCCAAAGCGGTGCGGGTGAGTCTGCGAATTGTGGTCATGGTCTTTACCTGCAAGTGATGCGGTGAATAAACGCGTAGTCATGATAGCAAGCGAACCGCCGCAGTCTATTCGACTCAGGTGACACTCGCCGCGATACAGCGCAGTTGGGCGCGTGTGCCGCTGCGCTGCTTGCTGATTCTGCTGTCAGGCCAGTTGCGGATTGGGCAGGCTCAGATGGCGCAGCATTTCCTGCCAGCGCTTGCGCTGGACCTTGACGCGGAATTGCACCTCCCGGTAGCGGTCGCGCAATTGCAACAAATCCCAGTGGCCCAGCGATTCCTGCAGACGTTTTTCCTTGGCTTCGATCCAGGCCTGACGATGTTCGGTCCATTGTTGCAGTAATTTCTGGAACTGTTCGTATTCCTGTTCCAGGCGCTCACGCCAGTTCTCCGGAATATTCAGGCTCAGGCATTGCTCGGAGGCATGACGATATTGCATTTGTAAGCGGGCATTCTCGATCTGGGCGAGGCTCACGCGTTTCAGGTCTTTGGTCAGACCTACCAGCGAACAGAGTTTGATCAGCCACTTGGTCGGGTCGTAATGCCACCACTTGATGCCGTTACGGTAGTCCCACTGAAAAGTGTGGTGGTAGTTGTGATATCCCTCGCCGTAAGTGAGCAGGGCGATAATTGGATTGTCACGGGCAGAACTCTTGTCGCTGTAGGTTTGACGACCCCACATATGAGCCAGCGAATTGATCAGGTACGTCACGTGCTGGCTCAATACTAGTCGCAACAAGCCGGCCAGCAAGACGCTGGCGATGATATCGCCATGCAGGTAGCCGATCAGGGCTGGCACGCCGATATTCATGACCAGCACCAGCGTCAGGTAATTGCGGTGCTGCCATGCGGCGATGGGGTCATTCATGATGTCTTTGATATTGGAAAAATCTTTCTTGCCGCTTTTGTAATGGCGCAGGATCCAGCCAATGTGCGAGAACCAGAAACCGCGTCCGGCGGAATAGGGGTCGCGGTCGTTGTCGTCCACGTGCTGGTGATGACGGCGATGATCGGATGCCCAGTAGTAAACGGAATTCTGCAGGGAGCAAGCGCCGCCGAGAGCGAACAGAAAGCGCAGGAACGGGTGGGCTTTGTAGGTCTTGTGCGACCACATGCGGTGGTAGCCGGCAGTGATAGAGATCCCGCAGAACCCCATCATCAAGACGAAGACAACCCATTCGAACAGATCATAGCCGTAGAAATAGCCGTATAGCGGCACCAGAGTGACGGCACAAGCCGGCGTGATACTGAACAACAACATGTTGGTCCAGTTAATCGGAGCGTTTTCCTTTTCCATAGTCAATTACCTGCTACTACCTCGTACTTCAGCCAGGACAGCGGCCCGTCTGCGCGGGAAGTGTCTGCGTCAGCAGACGATTGCAGAGCGCTGCTATCAAGTGGGTGAATTCCACAACGAACGTTGGGACTGTTCGCTGTCATTGTATAAATAGGGTTGGTCACTGCTGGTTGTTTACCAGTTCTTGTTCTCTATTGATCTCGCTATTGAACTTTTTATTGGTCTTTCT
>CAZQFA010000031.1:31734-34346 GCA_964592245.1 uncultured Pseudohongiella sp.
TTGGTCTTTCTATAAATCTTTCAGTTGATCTGGTGTTGTTTGTCTGCAAGGCAATCTCTGTCTGGCTGCCTATTGCTTAATGCAGCCGTTTGCCAATTAATCAAGTAACGACTCGCGAGCCTTGATGCTTGATCGGATCAATGCCCGGGTCCAGCCGATGAACTGTTGCCTCGGGATGCTTCTTTTAACCGCGTAATGCGCTGTAACCCGGATCATCGCCCTGCCGTCAGCGCGTCTTTGTCATTATAATACGGTCCACCTAACTCTTGCCTATACCTAAACCTACACCTAAACCTATACCTAAATCTGTACCTAAACCTATACTTGCCGACCCGAATTCACCGACTCTAATTTGCAAAACCTACGAAGGTGCCAACTCATGCCCGATCGATTGACGGAACTGGAAACACGTTACAGTTTTCAGGAAGACACGCTCAATGCTCTGAATGATGTCATAGTTAGACAGCAAAGGCAGCTCGAGGTTCTGCAGTTGCAGGTGAATCGCTTGCAGGAGCAATTGCAGGATGTGCGCGACAAGCAGTCCAGCGAAACCGGCAACGCCGCGCACGAGCGGCCACCGCACTATTGAAATGGCCTTGCCCCATTAGCGGGCAACCGCCACATCTTCTGCCTGTAACCCTTTCTTGCCCTCGCTGACGGCGAACTCCACTTTTTGCCCATCCCGCAAAACTCGATGGCCTTTGCCGCGAATTGAACGGAAATGGACGAACACATCTTCACCGCTGGCGCGGGTAATAAACCCGAAGCCCTTTGCCGGATTGAACCACTTGACGTTGCCGATCTCGCGCGTCTCTGGAACCGTCGCGGGATCTCCGTTCTGGCCGGCACGACTTGCCAGTTGCGCGGCTAGAATTAACAGCACAAACAGGCTCAGAAGCAGTAGCGGCAGCGTGCCCGGAGTGAGGGCGAATTCTTGTGAACTGAGGAAATAAAGGGGTATCGCGGAAATCAGTGTCAACGCCAATGCGATGACCGGAGGCTTGGCAATCATGGGAGGTCGTTCTTTTCCTTGGTTTTATTTGCCTTAAAAATACACCACGAGGCAGCGAAATTAAACCTTGCCGACGGTCTAAGTCCTTGAAATTCTTAAGCTGCGATTCAGCTTGCGGTTGCTAAAGTGCGTGACATGCTGGTAGTTACTCAGGGGCTGCCAGTGTTGTCAAAGGAATAGACCATGAGGATAAGAATCATGAACAAATTAATGCTGGCTCCGTTAGCACTGGTAATGGCAACTGCTTCAGCGCAGGCTGAAACGGCGTATGAATACGCAGACGTGCTTGAAGCGCGCCCGGTGTATCGCCTTGTCGAAGTCTCAACGCCGCAAGAGCAGTGCTGGGAAGAGGAAATCGCCGTGGAAACACGCGGTCGTCGCGGTGAGTCCAACACGCCGGTAGTGGTCAGCACAATTATTGGTGGCGCCATCGGTAACGCGGTCGGCCACAACAAGTCCAACAAACGTGTCGGAGCCGTGCTGGGTGCGGTATTGGGGCACTCCATTGGACGTGATATAGTGCGCAGCAACAGTCGCCCTGCGGTTCGCGAATATGAAGTAGTACAACGCTGCCAGACTGTCTTTCAGGAGCATGAAGAAGAGCGACTGATCGGCTATCAGGTGACTTACTTGTACAATGGCGAGGAGCGCACAGTTCGCACAGATACTGACCCTGGCGATCAGATTCGACTCAGAGTCAGTGTACAACCGGTACTGTAAAGAATCCTGACCGACTGCCAGCGCGAGGCGCTGGCAGCGCCCAGGATCCAAGAGGTGTATTTTGAAGATAACAGGCGCGATTGTTGTTGCATCAGTCTTACTGGTGGGGCTGGTCGAGCCCGTTTCAGCCCAAATTGCTCCGCCACCCGTGGAGCAAATTCAACTGGACCGTGCTAACCCGAATCAGGATGTTCGCAGTAATCCCCCCGCGAATGTCAGAATCAATGAGCGACAGGCCGTGGCACTTGCCCAGCAGCAATTTCAGGGCACTATATTGCGTATCAACCTGATTGGTGAAGGACAGAATCGTCGCTATCAGATTCGCATGGAAAATGAAGGCAAGGTCTTTACTGTATTTGTGCATGCCACGACTGGTAACGTCACTGGCGGCAATTAGTCTCTGTCAGGCAAGAACAAGCAAGATTAGCCATTAACCGAATCAACCCCGGTACTGAAAAACCCGGCACTGAACAAGGAGTCCAGCGATGCGTTTACTGGTCGTTGAAGATGAAAGTCTGTTGCGCCAGCAACTGGAGCAGGGACTGACCAAGGAAGGCTATGTCGTCGACAGTGCCGAGGATGGCAAATCCGGACTCTACTACGCCACTGAATATGAATACGACGCTGCCATCATCGACCTGGGCTTGCCCGAGATCGATGGCATTTCGCTGATTCAGCAAGTAAGAACTGCCGGCAAGGAAATGCCCATTCTTATTCTGACAGCGCGTGGCGATTGGCAGGACAAGGTAGCCGGTCTTGATGCCGGTGCAGACGACTACGTCGTAAAACCGTTTCAACTGGAAGAAATTCTGGCGCGACTGAATGCGTTGATGCGCCGCGCTGCCGGTTTTTCCAAGCCCAAGCTCGAATTTGGTCCGCT
>CAZQFA010000032.1:0-16318 GCA_964592245.1 uncultured Pseudohongiella sp.
CTTCGCCCCAGCGCAAATACATGCGCAGCAACATTTCCGCCCAATCCTGGGCTTCAGTGCCACCGGAGCCGGCCTGAATGTCGAGATAGGCATTGGATGCATCCAACTCACCGGAAAACATGCGGCGGAATTCCAGCTTTTCCAGCTGTTCCTGCATACCATCCAGGTCACCGCTGGCCGACTCCAGCAATTCCGGATCATTTTCTTCCCTGGCCAACTCGAGGATCTCCTCGACGTCGGCAATGCCCTGATAAAGATTGTCGATAGTGACGACAATGATTTCCAGTGCAGCCCTTTCCTTGCCGAGAGCCTGCGCATAATCCGGCTTATCCCAGACAGACGCTTCTCCCAGCTCCAATTCTACTTCCGCCAGGCGGTCACGCTTGACGTCGTAGTCAAAGATACCCCCTGAGACTATCGGTACGGCTTTTCAGCTCTTTAATCTGAGTCAGGTAAGGATTGATTTCCATGGTATGTCGCGTCCTACGGGCTGTGAGAGTGAAAACCGGCATTGTACCCGAATGCGGGCATCTGGGGCCATGTCAGACCCACAGATAATCATCTGATTCGCAATGGTTTTATGCCTGTTCCGGTTGTAGTAGTCTGCCGCCTCCACTTCGCTGCAATAACAGATCCCGAGCTGCCCCCAAAGCATGGCAATGCAATCACTGCGCACCACCAATGCCGATGTTGAATGGCTGGAAAACGGTTTGCCCTTCTCGCGGCAATTTCAGGACGTGTATTTCTCCAAAGATGACGAATTGGGGGAAAGTCAGCACGTCTTCCTGGCGGGCAATGATCTGGGTAGCCGCTGGCGCCTATTGGCGGCCGGTGCCTGTTTCATCATTGGAGAGTTAGGATTCGGTAGCGGCCTCAATTTCCTGCAAGCCTGGCAGCTGTGGCGGCAAATACATCCGCAACCGCGGATATTACCGGCGGCTACTACGCCCCCAACCGTTCCTCGCTTGCACTATGTCGCTTTCGAGCGCTTCCCGCTCCGGCATGCTGATCTGCAAAGAATTTTCGCCTTGTGGCCCAGTCTCGCTAGTTATAGCGACAGGCTATTAACGCACTATCAAGATCACAGTAGCGGCTTGCATCGCCTCTGGCTTGATAGCGATATCTGCCTTGATCTGTACTTTGGCGATGCGCAATCAGCATTACAGGAACTGGCTGCAAGCCACTCGATGCAGGTGGACGCCTGGTTTGCTGACGGTTTTAGTCCGGCGCGCAACCCCGAGCTCTGGCAAGCCGAACTGTTTAGCCTGCTCGCTCAATGCAGCAAAGCCGGCAGCACGTTGAGCACTTACAGTGTCGCCGGCGCCGTGCGACAAGCGTTACAAGCAGCCGGTTTCAAGATAGCAAAGCAGCCCGGGTTCGGACGCAAGCGCCATATGTTGGTGGCGCAACTGGATTCTGACAGCAGGCTTGAGCCGCATACAGTGCCGCAAGCCAATCCCTGGTTCATCCTTCCTCCCGCCCCCGCTGCAACAGACAAGGTAATCGTGATTGGTGCCGGCATTGCCGGATGCAGCACCGCCTGGAGTCTCGCCCGGCGCGGCGTCAGAGTGCATTTAATTGATGCGGCCGATAGTGCCTTTGCCGGAGCTTCCGGCAATGAACAATTGGCTCTGCGTTGCCGCCTGCAAGCAGAGATCAGTCCGGTGAGCGAGTTCTACCTGCAGGGTTACCTGTTCGCGCAGCGCCAGTATAGCTACTTGTTAAATACGCAACCCGACACTGACAGTACTGTATGGCATCAATCAGGGCTCGTACAATTGGCCAACGCCCAAAACACGCGAAACCAGCACAAGTTCTCGCAGTACAAAGAAAACCTCCTGGCACTTTATGCAGCGCAGATTATTGCTGACATGGATGCAGATGAATTAACAGCAGTGAGCGGACTCGGTCTCGCCACCGACTCGGCGCTTTATTTTCCTTACGGTGGTTGGCTTAACGGCGATGTGCTTGCCAAGGCCTATTTGCAGGTTGCTGGTATAACGCTGACCCTGGACACAGCGATAGCATCGCTGCGGCATCTTGCGAATGAAGCGGACTCCGCGCAGTGGCAGGTGTTGGCTGCCGACGGTCAGGTGATCGACACTGCCCGTCATGTGGTAATCGCCAACAGTGACGGCGTGAATCAACTGTCGCAGTGCGCGGGACTGCCAGTGCAAACCTTGCGTGGCCAGACAACACGGCTGGCAGCAACCGTAAAAAGCCGGCAATTGCGCACTGTCATCAGCGGCGAACGCACTGTTTTCCCGGTGTTGAAGAGCGCTGGAGCAAAGGCATACCACACTCTCGCCGCCAGCTATTCTGCGTCCACTGACCGCCACATTGACGCGCAGGATAGCGGCACAAATCTGCAATTAGCGCAGGATTGTTTTAGCGATAAAGAGGCACTGGATGCGCAAGTGTTGGCAGACCGTGTGTCTTTCAGGTCGGCCACGCCAGACCGCTTGCCCTTGCTTGGCGCCCTGCCCGATTTGCCAGCGATGGCAAGGCAATACGCCGGACTGCAACGTGATGCCAGCAGTGCGTTCGCCGCAGCCGGTATTTACCATCGCGGACTCTACATCAATGCTGCACACGGCTCGAATGGCTTGAGCAGCGCGCCATTGGGCGGTGAAATTCTCGCCAGTATGATTTGTGGTGAACCGCTGCCGGTGCGGCAGGCCATCATCGATGAGTTGAACCCGGTACGCTTTCTGATCAGGGACTTGAAGCGACAGAAACCGGTCAGCCAGTTGCGTGACTCTGATTAATCCTGGTTAATTCTGATTAACCCTGACCAATGACCTCGGTTAGTAGCAGGGTCTAGCGGTTGTAGAAGGCCACAACCGCCTTGTGCAAGGCTGCCGCGTCGTCGACACCCGCCAACTCGCGAATCGAATGCATGCCAAAGGTCGGCACACCGACATCCAGCGTATTCACGCCCAACTCGGTTGCGGTAATGGGACCGATGGTGCTGCCGCAGGCCATGTCACTGCGCATCACGAATGATTGCACGGGAACCCTGGCGGACTCACAGACAGCCTTGAACAGGGCAATCGACTGACTGTTGCTGGCGTAGCGTTGATTGGCATTGATCTTGATCACCGGCCCGGCGTTAAGTAACGGCCGGTGTTGATCATCATGCTTTTCCACGTAATTGGGGTGAACGCCGTGGGCGTTATCGATGGAGAGCATGGTTGAGCTGTGCAGCGCTCGCTCCAGGGTATCTTTGGCTTTGCTTCCCTGGGCAATCCAGCGCTCCAGCACTTTCTTCAGGAATGGCCCCTGCGCCCCGGATGTGGAAGCGCTGCCAACCTCTTCATGATCATTGCATACCAGCACACTGGCATGGCTACCGTCTGCGTCGATCAAGGCCTGACAAGACAGGAAACAGCTCAGCAGATTATCCAGCCGCGCCGAGGCGATAAACTGCTCTTTCAGCCCCACCATCCCGGGCGCTTGTGTATCGTAGAAAAATAACTCGTGTGACAGTATTCGCTTGGCTTTTTTGCCTGTGCTACTCGATTGCAGCTGTTGCAGCAACATGTCATCCAGACTGACTTTCTCGTCACTGGCGAGCTGCGCCAGAATCGGTGGCATTTCCTTTTGTGCGTTGAGCGCCCGCCCCTCGTTAACACCACGGTCCAGATGGATGGCCAGCGAAGGAATGAACGCAACCGGTTTCTGGAAGTCCACGAGCGTGGAATTGATCTGACCTTGCTGTTCCTGAAAATGGACGCGACCGGCGATAGACAGATCACGATCGAACCAGGGATGCAATAACGCCCCGCCGTAGATTTCCACGCCAAGCTGCAGGAAGCCCTGTTTATTGACTTCGGCATTGGGTTTGATTTTCAGACAAGGGCTATCGGTGTGGGCGCCGCTTATTCGCAGTCCGGCCGTGGCGATATCTTGCTTGCCTGTACGAAAGGCGATGAGCGCAGAATCATTGCGCGTTACATAGTACGCACCGCCCGCTTTCAGTTTCCAGCTGGCGGCTTCATCCAGTGCGCTGAAGCCAGCCTTTTCCAGCATTGTCTTTAATTGACTGACCGCATGAAAAGGCGTGGGCGACTGCTGAAGAAACTTCAGCAGTGCCTGATTGAAACGTTTGCTGCTCAATGCTTATTGAATCTCCAGCAGCTCAACTTCAAAGATCAGAGTTGAGTTGGGCGGAATCGCCGGGGTTGGAGATTGTTCGCCATAGGCCAGAGCCGGCGGAATGAAGAGGCGCCATTTGTCACCCACACTCATCAATTGCAAGGCTTCAGTCCAGCCAGGAATGACTTGTGACAGGCCGAAAGTAGCTGGTTCTCCGCGCTGCACTGAGCTGTCGAATACACTACCGTCAGGCAAGGTGCCATGATAGTGCGCCAGTACCGAATCACTGGCTGTCGGCGAGGCACCATCAGCAGGCCCTTCTTCCATCACCAGATACTGCAAGCCTGAATCCAGAGTGACGACGCCTTCACGCTGCCCATTTTGAGCGAGAAACTCTTCACTGGCGGCCAGATTTTCAGCCAGCGCATTCTGCTGGGCTTGTTGTTGACGCTGCATGAATGTTTGCAGTGCTGCCATGATCTGTTCGTTCTGCATTTGCAGCTCGCCACCGATGGCATCACGCAGTCCGGCGATGAAGGCATCGATTTCAATGTTATTGACGATTTGCTGCTGTACCAGATTCTGGCCGATATTGACGCCGATTGCGTAACCAATCTGATTGTCTTCGTTCTCGAGATCCAGATCCTGCGCCAGTACGGTGTTAGCCAGGCTGATGCTCGCGCCGAGCAATACGACTTGGCTCACACGCTGTAATAGTTTCATACCAATTTCCTTGAATTAATGGACAATGATGGACAATGTAAGTGCTGACCCGGCAATCGAGTGCAAACTCGTGAGGACAGAGAGACACGGATACTAACTGGGAACACCTTGAAATAAAAGGGGTTAACCCGGCAAGGCCCGGAGAATCCGCCTATCCGGGCGCCCTCATATGATGAATTTCACAGCAGCGCCCGGCGCCACTCTTGTCAAGCAGCGACGAATACCGGACACTGCCTGCGTGAAATCCTGCAGCGATGAGTCTGCCGTAAAATGCCTAGATATGAACTTCTACCCTCTGAAATTGAGTCTTTTGACGCTACTGGCCTGGCTGACGAGTTGTTCCCAGCCGCTGACTGTCGCCGTTAACAATCAGGCCGTGTACGATCCACGCGGCCGCATGATCACTGGCAATACCATTGAGGCGAATCTGCAGGGCTGCATTAATTATGCGGTAGAGCAACAGGGCCTTGATTCGGCCGCACAACTCACCGTGCTGTCCTGTGCCAATGCCGAGCTGCAGCAACTCACCAATATTGGCAACCTGTCGCGGTTACGATTTCTTGACCTGGGTGACAACAACATCACCAACATCACACCCCTGGAAGATCTGGGAAGTCTCAGCGGCCTGAACCTGAGTAACAACGGGATTACGGATATCAGTCCCCTGTTTAATATTCAGACTCTGACTACCGTCAGACTCACTGGCAATAATCGCATTCCTTGCAGCCAGATCGCCACACTGCGTGAACGTCTGGGCAACAACCTTACAGCACCTGATAGCTGCCGCAGCTGATCGCTAACAGTCGCTCGGCGCTAACTGTTGTTTCAGCCTGACTGTTGTCTGAATTGATTGTTAACTGTCGATTTAAAAGAGCACTGCCGTTTTTTGCATCCGCCAAAGGCGGCAGACATCTGGTTTGCAGGCAGAATTAACGGTAAAACTATTGCACCGGACCGCTGTGAAAACGAAACGTAGTATCCGGCTCGCACACCAATTCCTGTTCTTTTTCCGCAAAGCGAGCTACCCGGTCATCGATCGGTGCGTCATGATAAAGCGCGGCCAACTCCAGATAGTCCTGAAAATGTCGGGCTTCGGACTTCAACAGACTGCGATAGAATTTACCCAGCGACTCATCAAGCAGCGGGATAAGGCCGGCGAACCGCTCACAGGAACGCGCCTCTATGAACGCGCCCATGATCAGGGTATCGACCAGCGCGGCATTGTATTGCCGTTCGACCAACTCGCTCAAACCGGCAGCATAGCGTGACGGGCCCAATTGCGTGTAGGTAATGGATCGAGCCGCCATCAGCTCCACGACTTGTTGAAAGTGCAGCAATTCCTCTCTTGCCAGTTGCGACATTTTGCGCAACAACTCGGTGTGCGTCGTATGGCGATACATCAGACTCATCGCGGTTGCGGCTGCTTTTTTCTCACAGTTGGCGTGATCGATCAGCAGAATCGTCTGATTTTCCAGTGCACACTGGAACCACGCCCCTGGTGTGGCGCACGGCAGGAATTCGCGCACGGCGGCTAATTCTTCATTGAGCTTCACGGTGTGCCATCCTTCTCTGAGCTCCCGGACTTTGCGTCCGTCGCGACAGCGTCTGTGGCGGACTCCTCATCAGTAGTCAGAGCGCCTTGACGATGTGACTCTTTGGCACCCGCCAGTAAATCCTGATTCTGCTTCTTCGATGTTTTGGCACCCAGTTCCTTCAGCGTTTCGACGCGGCGGATCAAGTTACCACGTCCCGACTTGAGCTTGTTGAATGCCTTGTCGTAACTCTTGCGACTGGCATCGATGCGCTGACCCACCTCATCCAGATCATCAACGAAATTGACGAACTTGTCGTACAGGTCGCCAGCGCGCTTGGCAATCTCGTTGGCATTCTGACTCTGCTGTGCAAGACGCCACAAATTCTGCACAGTCTTGAGCGTGGTCAACAGCGTAGAAGGCACCACGAAAATAATATTGCGCTCGAACGCGAATTGAAAAAGATCGGCATCGTGCCTGACTGCTTCCGAATAGGCCGCTTCAATAGGCATGAAGAGAAACACATAGTCGAGAGAATTCAAGCCCGAGAGATTCTGGTAGTCCTTGCTGGCCAGATTGCGGACATGACCGCGTAGTGACTGGATATGTTGTTTCAGTAATTCCGGCCGGCGCTGCGCATCGTCACTGGAGCAGTAATCATCCCAGGCTTTCAGCGACACTTTGGAATCGATGATGATGTCACGCGATTCTGGCAGGTGCACGACTACATCCGGCTGCAGCGTCGCGCCCTCTTCCCCCTTGAGGCTGACTTGCACGTCGTACTCACGCCCTTTCACCAGCCCCGACTTCTCCAGCAGCGACTCCAACACGAATTCGCCCCAGGTGCCTTGCGCCTTGTTGTCACCCTTCAGTGCATTGGTGAGATTAATCGCCTCTTCACTAATACGGGTGTTGAGCTCCTGCAGATTCTGAATTTCCTTCGCCAGCGAAAAGCGCTCCTTGGACTCCTTGTCGTAGGTTTCTTCCACACGCTTTTCAAAGCGGGAGATTTTCTCCTGCAACGGTGCCAACACATTGTTCAGACTTTCCTTGCTGGTGCTGGTGAACTTTTGCGACTTTTCCTCGAAAATTTCATTGGCGATATTTTTGAACGATTGGGTTAACTGCTCTTTTGAGTCATTCAACAAGGCAATCTTTTCATCGAATTGCTTGCGCTCCATTTCCAGACTCGTGCGCAAAGTCGCCAGCTCTTCGCGTCTGGACAGCAACTCCTGATAGAGCCGGTCTTTTTCAGCATTGAGCTGCGCCAGTGTTTCCTTATTGGCTTGTTGCTCCTGATCGCGATTGCGCAGCTGCTGCTCGGCCGACAGTTGCGCCAATCGGTATTTTTGCCCACGCAAAAACAGCCACACGGCAAGCACGGCCAGAACAAGCGTTGAGGCAATCAAAAGATTAGTGGATGTCATATCAGGAGAGACAGCCGGTGTTGGAACCGGCTCTATCCAAGGTTTTCATTAATGACTTGCAGCAAGTCGATGGACAACTGCGTGGCTTCATCATTGGCATCGAGAGCCTCGGTTACCACACTGACTGTGGAGCCACTCTGCAGCAAACGGACACTGAAGTCCTTCGGCTGCGAGTTTGCATCGCTATCTCCACGACCGAACATACGGCCGATAAAACCGGGCTCATCCTCGTCGTCGCTAATGCCGGCGAAGCGCACATTGATCACCGATTGATCGCGATTGCTGTCCAGTATCTCAATCTCGGCATCGACGATGGCCTGTCGTACCTGCACCCAGGCACGCTCGTAATTGATGCGTAACTCCAACACCTGATCGCCAGCGTCATTGCGTACGATATTGGCCTTGCTCGCCGCCTCAATACTACCGGCCAGCAAACTGGCCGAGGATGCCTGATAGATATCATTGCGATCTGCCAGGTACTGGGAAATCGAAGTCATGACGTCACGCTCCAACTCCGCCGAGTCGGACTCGTCGGGCCAGGTAATCACTGTCGGGATCGGTTCATCGCGCGCGTTTTGCAAATGCACCAGATAGATTTCTGAATAGCCGGAATGCAGTCCCGGTTCGATGCGAATGCGGTACTTGTGGCGCAGAGATTCATCACTGCCCACTTCCAGCCAGGCTGTTTCCATCAAGCCATTGCCCGGGTTTTCATAATCCAGCTGAATCTGCAATTCAGTCCAGTAATCACGGACCATCGGCCACACCTGTCCGGGTGTGGCGTCAATCAGAATCCAGCTTTCGCCAGACAGACTCTGGATAATCACCCCTTCGCGGCGCCGCGATTCGATCGGCTTGGGCAGCGGGATATCTTCGAAGGTGCTGGCCGTCAGATTACTCTGCTCAGGAATGACATAGAGCTGATCGAGTGTGTAGCTATCCAGTTCCGGAGGAACAGACATATCCGGTACAACCTGCGCCTCGGCATAGTCGCCACCGCGCTCACGGAAAATGCCGTCGTCACCGCCAAGGTAATTACAGGCTGGCAGCGCCAGGATCAGGGCACTCAGTGCTACTACTCTCATCATGCGTTCTACAATCCCATTCATAAATTTACGCCGCCTCGGGCAGTACGATATCGGCGGCCTGCAAAGCCTGCTCTACCTGCGTATGGAACGCCTTGTCCAGTGGCACCATCGGCAGACGAATATGACTGCCGATGCGCTGCATTCTGTACAGGGCCCACTTCACCGGAATCGGATTGGCCTGGACAAACAAGTGCTTGTGCAATGCCGCCAGCTTTTCATCAGCGGCGGTGGCAGCAGCCTCGTCACCCGCCAGCGCGTGTCCACACATGGCGGCCATTTGCGCCGGTGCCACATTGGCGGTAACGGAAATCGTGCCTTTGGCGCCGGCCAGCATTAATGGCAGGGTCAGCGAATCCTCCCCGCTATAGACCGTCAGTTCATCACCCAGTTCCCGAACCAGCTCAATGCCGCGCTGCAAGTCACCGGTGGCGTCCTTGATTGCAGCAATGTTGTCCAATTCAGCCAACCGTCTGACGGTGTCCAGATGCAGGTCGCAGGCCGTGCGGCCCGGCACGTTATACAGAATCTGCGGAATATTTACAGCCTTGGCGATGGCGGCAAAATGCTGATAGAGCCCTTCTTGCGGCGGCTTGTTGTAATACGGCGTCACCAGCAAGGCGGCATCGGCACCGTATTCCTTGGCCGATTCGGTAAACATGATGGCCTCTGCTGTGCTGTTGGACCCGGCACCGGCAATGACCGGTATATTGCCGGCAGCCACCTCGACACAATGCTTGACCAAGGCACAGTGTTCTTCCGGCGTCAGTGTGGCCGATTCGCCTGTGGTGCCAACAACCACAATTGCGCCGGTACCGGACTGCACATGCCAGTCGACGAGTGCATCGAAAGCGGGATAATCAATCTCGCCATTGTCCAGCATGGGTGTCACCAAAGCGACAAGGCTGCCTGTAATATCCAGAGCCATGGGTTTTCCTTCAATAAATCAAATATCTGTGTATCGGACGGCCATTTCGTTCAGGCGCCAACTTTACCACAGCGGGTGTCAGGCGCGGAAACGGCCGGCCACTTAATCCTGCTGCGAACTGGCGAACGATTCGTCCGGCTCGCGGGCGCTGACCCGGCTGGGCCAGGCATTGATAATGGCCTTGATCATGGTCGCCAGCGGGATGGCAAAGAATACGCCCGCCAGCCCCCAGAGTCCGCCAAAGACCAGTACTGCCGCAATAATCGCCACCGGGTGCAAGTTCACCGCTTCGGAGAAGATCACCGGCACCAGTACGTTGCCGTCAATGATCTGTAACACCATGTAGGCGATCAACACCGTGTAAAACTCACCGCCAATGCCCCACTGGACATAGGCCACGGCCGCCACCGGTATCGTCACCACCGTGGCGCCGATGTACGGCACGATCACGGACAGACCCACCAACACAGACAGCAACAAGGCATAATTGATGCCGAGAATGACAAACATCAGATAGGCGGCACTGCCGACAATAATAATTTCAACCACCTTGCCGCGTACGTAATTGGAAATCTGTTGATCCATCTCTTGCCAGATCCGGCTCATCAGGGGCCGGTTGCGTGGCAGGAAATTACCGGCCCAGCGCACCAGCTCCTCACGGTCCTTCATCACGAAGAACACCAGAATCGGTACCAGCACAATGAAGATGACCCAACCGATGATGCTCGGCAGGCTGGCCAGTGAATACTGCAGTACCGCTTGCCCATAGCTACCCAGCTCGCCACTGACGCCGTCGATAAACTCGCGCACCTGATCTTCAGAAAACAGGGTTGGATAATTTTCTGGCAGCAACATGACCGAGTTCTGCCACTGCGACAGCAGGCTGGGTATTTCGTTGACCAGGCGGCGTAACTGATTGATTGCCCGCGGCAGCAGATACAACAACAAGACGAAGAAGGCGCTGACGAAAAACGTGTAGACAGAGATAAACGCCATGCGCTCGGAAAAGCCGTAGCGTAATAGCAGGTTCACCATGCCCTGCAGCAAATAGGCAATGATTATTGCTGCGATCAGCGGCGCCAGGACGCCACCGAGGAAAGCCAACACGAGCAGGCCAACAGTCAGCAATATGAGCAGTATCAGGGATTCTTCGTCGTGAAAATAACGATCGAAGAAATCCCGCAGTAGTTTCCTCATGGGAATGCGCTCTCCAGGCGGCGGCTAACCCTTCTTGATCCAGTAAAAATAGGCTACGTCGTCTTTCTGGAAGTCCAGAATCTGGTGATTGCTCTGCGCGACAAACAGGTGAAAATCCTTTTCCGATCCGGGATCGGTGGCGACGACCTTGATCACTTGCTCTGCCTCCATGTTATTCAACGCCAGCTTGGTTTTCAGCAAGGGCATTGGGCATTGCAGACCGCTTAAATCCAGTTCGATATCGGGCTTGGTTTCCATTTGCCTAGTTTAACAAGCAAGCCGCCTGATTGCCTATTTTCCTACAGCAATTTGCCCTCTAAGTTACTTAAAAAACTGGAATTATTTGTGCTAATCTGTGATTTCTAGCCTATGACTCACCTGCCCATGCTGCCCAAGCCAAAAATCCTAGCCAGACTGGTTCTGCTGCTCGCCGTGCTGGCAGCCGGCCCGGTATGGGCGCAAAACGCGCTGCCCAGTCTGGGAGATCGCATTTCCGGTACAGTGAGCCTGAATCAGGAATACCGCATGGGCCAGCAGTTCCTGAGCCAGATCCGCCGTAGCGCCCCGACTATACCCGATGCCCTGCTCAACGATTATCTTGAATTCATTACCTATCGGCTGGCATCACGCAGCCAATTACAGGACCATCGCCTGTCATTCGTGATTATCGACAGTGAGGAGCTCAATGCCTTCGCCGCGCCCGGCGGCATCATCGGCGTCAACACCGGACTGTTCCTGAATGCCCGCACAGAGGACGAGTTTGCCTCTGTCATGGCCCACGAGATTGCTCATGTCAGCCAACGTCACTTTGCTCGCGGCATCGATGAGGCCCAGGCTGCCCGGGTTCCGCAAATGGCCACCCTGCTCGCCAGCGTGCTGGTCATGGCCACATCCGATGCCGCGCACGGCCAGGCCGCCATCGCCGCCACCCAGGGCATGGCGCTGGAGAATCAACTGCGCTTCAGCCGCAGTAACGAGGCGGAAGCCGATCGCGTCGGTCAGGACACCATGCAGAACGCCGGCTATGACCCGGAAGGCATGGCCAACATGTTCGAACGCCTGCTGGCCGCCAATCGCTTCGGCCGCCGGCCGCCAGAATTCCTGCTCTCGCATCCGCTGACTGAATCCCGCGTTGCCGATGCGCGCGGTCGTGCCGCTCGCTATCCATCGCGGGAGTATTCACCCAACCTGGAATACCAGTTCATGCGCGCTCGTGTCGTCGGTCACTACACCGAGAACAAAGAAGCGCAGGTGGCAGAATACGAGCGCGCCTTGCAAACAAGTGAGAGTGAGTTTGATCAGGACAGCAATCGCTACGCTCTGGCTATCGCCTACTTCGAGAATGAAGATTACGCCGAGGCGACCAGCACTCTGACGCCCCTGCTGGACAAATACCCCAACCGCATCAGTCTCGTAGTCACACAGGCAGAGATTTTTACGGCCCAGAACGAACCGCGTCAGGCCTTGCAGTTCCTGGCGCGCCCCATGCAGATCAATCCTAACAATCATCCTCTGACAATGGCGTACGTCGATGCACTATTGGAGGCACGGCAATATCAGGAAGCGGCCGAGTTGATGGAACGACACAGCAAGTCACGCCCGGAAGATCATCACCTGTGGTATCAACTGGCAGAAACCTGGGGTCAGGCGGGCAACATCAGCAAAGTGCATCAGGCGCGTGCCGAATATTTTCGCCTGTTGGCTGATTACGGACGCGCCCGTGAGCAATTGCAATTTGCCCTGCGTATTGAATCGGAAGCGGACGGATCGCCAGCTGAGGAAGCACGACTGCGCCAGAAAGTTCGCGACATTGAAGCCTTGCAGCAGGAGCTGCGCGACTGATCAGGCTTTGCCTCTCACCTTCAACTGATTTTCTGCGGCGAAATCCAGCATGCGCTGCAATGGCAGCATGGCCTGTCGGGCCAGATCCGCATCCACCAGTACCTCGTTACTCTCCTCTTGCAACGACAACAGCATCGCCTGCAGGGAGTTCATTCCCATCCACGGACAACTGGCACAGCTACGGCAAGTGGCGTCGCTGCCGGCAGTGGGTGCAACGATAAATTCCTTGTCAGGATTGAGTTGTTGCAGCTTGTGGAAGATGCCCTGATCGGTGGCGACAATGATCTGTCGTTGCGGCAGAGAACCGGCGGCCTTGATAATTTGGGTAGTGGAACCGACAACATCGGCCAATTCGAGAACGGCTGCCGGCGACTCCGGGTGAGCCAGAATTGCTGCCTCGGGATACAGTGCTTTCATGTCCTGCAATCCGCGCGCCTTGAACTCCTCGTGGACAATACAGGCCGCATCCCACAACAGCATGTCTGCGCCGGTAGTCTTTTGGATATAACTGCCCAGATGCTTGTCAGGCGCCCACAGCACCTTCTTGCCCTGATCTGCCAGATGCTCCACCACATCCAGTGCGATACTGGACGTCACCACCCAGTCCGCCCGTGCTTTCACAGCGGCCGAAGTGTTGGCGTAAACGACAACGGTATGGTCAGGGTGAGCATCGCAAAACGGCGCAAAGGTCTCGATGGGACAGGCGATATCGAGCGAACAGGTCGCTTCCAGCGTCGGCATCAACACTTTCTTGTCAGGACTGAGAATCTTTGCTGATTCCCCCATAAAGCGCACGCCGGCGACTACCAGAATGTCTGCCTCTACCTCACGGCCAAAGCGTGCCATCTCCAGACTGTCGCCAACGAACCCGCCAGTTTCCTCGGCAAAATCCTGTAATACCGGATCGGTATAGTAATGCGCCACCAGTTTGGCGCGCTTTTCCTGCATGAGGCGAACGAGTTCATCGCGACAGGCTCGCTCGGCGGCCGGTGATAAATGATCAGGCGCTTCGGCACGATCAAGATAATCCCGCACTACCTGCAGATCAGCAGCCAGATTGGTACTTGTTGTCGATGTCTCACTCATAAACCGTCTCGATTACGGGATTGCTAACGCCGCAGCACTACTCACAGTTCAATCACTGGCTGAGCAATGAAGATGGCCCGTCGACTGCAAACTCTCTGGCTGCGTTGCTCCCCGCTGGTAAAAACCGGATGCGCTGTTTAGCTGCCTATTTTAACACAGGGGATGACCGACAGTGGGAGTGCGCCGAAGCAGACGGCGGGCGCCTGCAAGGAACGAATTACGTGGGGAAAAAGTGGTGGGCCGTGTGCGACTCGAACGCACGACCAATTGGTTAAAAGCCAACTGCTCTACCGACTGAGCTAACGGCCCACGGGAGGGCGGTATAGTACTATCAAATTAAAAAAACACAAGTCGCGAAGGCCGATTTCCGGCCCTTTTCAGGCATTTTCTTGGCGATAGCGTGTGGGATCATCCACCCCTGCTTTGTTGAACCCCTCACGGCGTAATCGGCAGCTGTCACAGACACCGCAGGCCTCGCCCTGTGCATCCGCCTGATAACAGGAAACCGTAGCCGCATAATCCACGCCCAGACGCGAGCCAGTGCGGATAATCTCCGCCTTGCTCAGGTCTATCAACGGTGTCTGCAAGCGGATTTGCTTGCCCTCGACACCAGCCTTGGTGGCCAGATTGATCACTTGCTGATAGGCCGCGACAAATTCCGGGCGGCAATCCGGGTAACCGGAATAATCGAGAGCATTCACACCGATGAAAATAGCCTGTGCTTCGACCACTTCGGCCCAGGCCAGTGCATAGGAAAGAAACACGGTATTGCGGGCCGGCACATAGGTTGCCGGTATGCCCAGGGAGGCGACTTCAGGCACCGCGATACTGTGGTCAGTCAATGCCGAGCCACCCAGGCTGCCGATATCCAGGGCAATAATCTTGTGCTGGATGACACCAGCGCTGCTGCACACGGCGCGCGCTGCGTCCAACTCACTTTGTGAGCGTTGCCCGTAGTCGAAACTCAATGCCAGACAGTCATAGCCCTGATCACGCGCAATGGCCAGGCAAGTGGCCGAATCGAGGCCACCAGACACCAGCACCACTGCCTTGGGCGCTGCCTGTGCCGTTGTCTTGTCGGTTGAAGTCGTCACGTTTAAGTCACAGTCGCTCGTATTACATGCGCTGGCAGTGCTTGTGCACAGCACCTAGCGCCCCGGTTGATCGCCCCAGATTAATTTATGCATTTGCAGTTGCATGCGCACTGCCAGGCGATCAGCCAGAATCCAGTCGGCCAGATCTGCGTTACTCAATTGCTGATAGGACGGAGAGAATAACACCTCCCCTACCCGCTCAGCCAAAGCGAACTCCAGCAGCTTGGCACGAGCCCAGTCATAGTCATCCCTGTTACAGATAACAAATTTTACCTGGTCCTTGGATTGCAGGTGCGCAATGTTCTCGTAGAGATTGCGTTCGCATTCCAAAGAGCCAGGTGTCTTCAAATCAAGCACGATGGAAACTCGCGGGTCTACTGCGGCTATCGGCATCGCCCCGCCTGTCTCCAGTGATACGTTCAGTTCAGCATCACACAACATTGTCAGTAACGGCAGGCAATTGGGCTGAGCCAGTGGCTCACCACCGGTGACAGTCACGTAGGCACAATTAAATGCACGCACCTCAGCGACGATATCCGCAAGCGCATGCTGCTTGCCACCCTCGAAAGCATAGGCGGTGTCGCAATACTGACAGCGCAAGGGACAACCAGTCAGGCGCACAAACACTGTAGGAATGCCGACAGTGCGCGCCTCTCCCTGCAGGGAGTGAAAGATTTCGGTTAAACGTAAAGTAGCGTCGGCGCTCATGGCGTGGCAGTCAGGATCTTGGGGGATTCAGCCAGTACATTGCCATGGCTGAATCAGGCAATTAGTCGAGGGATAGCAGCCGCGTATCGGCCAGATTGGCAACGCCGGTATTGGGGAAACGGCGTTTAATATCGTTCAGGAGCTGACGCGCGCGCGTGACATTTCCCATTCCCTGATAAGCCAGTGCCAAACCGTACATGGCGTCAGGCAGCTTGGCATTGTCAGAATACTCATTAATGATCACTTCGTAAGCCGCCTGCGCCTCACTGTAGCGATTCAGATAGAGATAGGCCTGCCCCTTCCAGTAATGCGCATTGGTCACAAAGCGACCATCCGGATAGACACTCAGGTATTGATCGAACTCGGCAATAGAGCGTTCAAAATTACTGTTGATGACAGAATCGTAAGCCATCTGATAGAGCTGCTGCTCACTGAGCACAGCCGGCTGCAAGGTTCCTCGCGCACTCGGAGTCGGGCGAGTTGAACGGGCGGGCGCTGAATTGCTGTTGCCAGCGGCGCTATTGGCCGGAGTGCGCGACAAACCGTTATTGGCAGCGACAGCACTGTTGGGATTGGCATTGATTGCCGCGCGGTTGGC
>CAZQFA010000032.1:16418-33133 GCA_964592245.1 uncultured Pseudohongiella sp.
CGATCATCCATATTGGTGTAGCGATTGAGTGAATCGCGCTGCAAGCGCCGCAGTTCAAACCCCTGCTCTTCCACCATTCCGCGCAGGGCCTGAACTTCGGCCCGCAACTGGCGGTTTTGCTCGAGCAGCAGAGTCAATGCTTCGCTATTGCCACCGGCGTTATTGCTGGCGCTGACGCTACTGGACTGATTAGCGGCTTGCCCGGGGGTGATCCCCTGGGACTCGATAATCCTGCCAGTATTTTGCGCCAACACCGGACCAGACAGTACTCCTGTCAGCAGACAGAACAACAAAGACTTTTTGACAGGAGCTGTTTTGATCATCGTTTATTGGGCAACAATTTCGACGCGACGGTTACGGGCGTAGGCCTGTTCAGTAGAAGCAGTCGCCGCAGGGCGCTCTTCACCGTAGCTCACGACTTCGATCTGTGAGCGCGATGCGCCATTCACAATCAGGAAGTTCATGATGCCATTGGCACGACGTTCACCCAGAGCCAGGTTGTATTCACGGGTACCGCGCTCATCCGCATGACCTTCCAGGCGTACGCGCTTGTTCGGGTTGGCGGCCAGATCGCGTGCATGGTAAGTCAGTGTTTGACGGTCTTCTGCCTTGAATTCGGCAATGTCAAAGTCGAAGTAGAAGACAGTTTGTCGCAAGGCATTTTGCGCACGGATTTCTTCTTGTGTCAGCTGACCGCCAGTGGAAGCACCGCTGGTCTGGGCTGAGCTGCTGGAACCCGTATTTGTGGATCCTTCGCTGCCGTCCATTGCGTCGTCTGACTCGCTGGTAGAACTACAGGCCACCATGGTCATCAGGGCGAAAATAGCGACTACCAGTTTGAAAAATTGATTACTTTGCTTGGTCACTCTTTGATTCCTCCAAAGATCTAGCAATTAAAATTCTGTGGGTTGACAGGGTGGGTGCGACCTGAATGTCGACACAACACTGCCCTGCCTTCCCGGTTATTGGTTTCACGAAATTCCTTTCCGGTTTTCCCTTTCAAGTTTTTCGTTTCGAGTCTGCTGTGCGTTGCGATTGCGCTGCGCTTTTCTGCCTCCTAAAGACGACGGCTTGCCGAGATTGGCAAGAAAATAATTCTTTGGTTTTCAATTAGTTAAAAAACGGAGACCAGGCCGGTTCCCGTACGTCGCCCCGCGACGATGGTAAACGGAACTTTACGCGGCCGTCAATGGAGACAGCGTCCAAAACGCCCCTCCCGTTAAATTTAGTTGCATACATAATCATGCTGCCATTGGGGGCAATACTCGGCGATTCATCCAGCGAGGTGCTGGTCAGGGTAAGGACCCGCAAGGTCTCAATATTGAGGATGGAAATCTGGTATTCCGACTGCCGCGTTTCGCGGCGCACGTGGACCAGATTGACTCCGTCAGGCAAAAACGCCCCTTTCATGCATTGAAAACAGTCATAAGTCAGGCGTTCCACCTCGTAGGAGGCTGCGCCGATGGCCATCTGATAGATCTGCGGTTGTCCGGTACGGTCCGACATAAAGACGATTGAGCGGCCATCAGTGGACCAGCTGGGCTCGGTATCAATGGCCGGGTGATCGGTCACCCGAATCAGCTCATTCGTACTCAGGTTCTGCACGTAAATATCCGGGCTGCCGTCTTTGGACAGCACCATGGCCAGCATGCTGCCATCCGGCGACCACACCGGCGAGCTGTTGATATTCGGGTAGTTGGTAATCTGTCGACGCTGGCCGGTGGCGATGTTCTGGATATAGATGCGCGGCAGGTCGGTCTCGAAGGACACATAAGCCACGTCTTCACCATTAGGCGACCAGCTTGGCGACATGATCGGCTCTTCCGATTGCAGCAATACCTGCGGACGCTGACCATCATAGTCCGCTTTTTCCAGGCGGAAACTGTTGTACTGCGTACCTTCGTTCTCCGCCACCACGTAGAGGATCTGCGTATTAAAGGCGCCACGTGTCCCTGTCACCAGTTCGTAAACAACGTTGCTGATCTCGTGACCAATGTCGCGCAATTGTGCGACACTGCCGGTGAGAATTTCCCCGGCCAGCTTCAGTTCCCGATTGACGTCGAAGAATTCGTATTGCACCTGCACCAGCTGACTGCCCGGTGCGCGATTGATCTTGCCCACCAGCAAATAGTCTTGCGCCAGGGTGCGCCAATCATTGTAGAACACTTCGTTTGCCTCGTTGGGCATGCTCAGCATGTTGCCGGGCGACAGGGCACGAAACTCGCCCACCTGCTCCAGATCGCCAGTGACGATATCTGCCACGTCGTCACTGAGAACACCGGCGCCCTCCCAGGCGAATGGCACGACAGCAATCGGGATCGGGTTATCCACGCCCTGGGTAATCTGGATACTTAATTCGGCACGCGCGGCAACGCTAATCGCCAGCACAATAATAAGACTAAGAATTTTTCGCATGATTAATTCAACAAATCCTGGGGTTCAAAGATTAAAGACAGGGAGCGAAAATTGGCGTTAAACACATTAATCGGCAGGTCCTGCAACTCGCTAAATGGTGCTGCACGGTAAACCGCATTTTCAGCCGATCGATCGAAAGCCGCATCGCCGCTGCTTTGTGTGATAGTCACATCAATGAGTTCGCCAGTCGGCAACATGCGAATCTGCAGAATCGCGCGCATGCCGTTACGGGCACTCGGTGGTCGTGACCAATGGTCTTGTACTAGTTGCTGGATAAGCCCGGTGGCGCTCTGCACCAGTTCGAATTCATTGCGTGCTGCTTCCGCGGCAGCCGCTTCGGCGGCCTCGCGCTCGCGTTGCTGGCGCGCAGCTTCTTCCTGTTGGCGACGGCGTTCTGCCGCTGCCGCCGCGTCCGCGCGCTCTTGTTCTTGCTGGCGCTGACGCTCCACCTCTTGTTGTCGCTCCCGCTCTTGCCGCAGTCTTTCCTGTTCAGCGCGCTGTCGTTCCAGCTCTTCGCGCTCCATGAGCGCCTGCCGCTGCCTTTCAGCCTCTTGCTCGCGCGCGCGCTGCTCGGCGGCTTGCCGTTCGGCTTCTTCCCGGGCGCGCTGAGCGGCCGCTTCTTCACGGGCGCGTTGTTGCTCTTGCTGGCGTTGCACGCGCTGCTGCTCGATCACCCGTTCATTACGCACTTGCGGATTCTCGTCAATGAACAAGGCCTTGATGACAGTGGGCTGCACCAACTCCAATGCTTCGACGTCGTTTGTTGACTGAATGTAAAGCAGCGCTGCCAGCAACATCACATGTAAGCCAACGGCGATCACCACGGCCAATGGGTAGCCGTTAAAAATCACCAGATTGTTAAATGTGTTGTTCATGTTCTATATAAACTGCTTGCGTCCTGCGGCGCCGTATTACAACGACTCCAGTGGTTGGGTAATAAAGTTCGGACTGGTCACGCCTGCCGCCTGCAGCGTAGTGATCAGAGTGATCATCGCGCCCCAGTCTGCCTGCGCATCGCCTTCTACCAGTACCTGAATGCTCGGGTTGGCTTCCATGACACGTCGTACCTGCTCGCCTACTGTTTCCAGTGTGACTGACTCCCTGTCTTCCCCCGTTGCACCAACGCTGAGGAAGTACTCCCCGTTAGACGTAATCGAGACCACCAGAGTTTCGAGGTTCTCATCAATATCCAGCGGTTCGTTATTGGCCTGCGGCAGGTCGACTTCGATGCCCTGATTTAACAAGGGTGCCGTCACCATAAACACAATCAGCAATACCAGCATCACGTCGATGTAAGGCACGACATTAATCTCTGCCACGGGTTTGCGTCGTTTACGTACCATTGTTTCCATGTGCGAGTACTCTTAACTGCTGTCGTCTGACTTGCTGGCTGACTAATTGCTGTGAATCTGGCGGTGCAGAATGCTGGAGAATTCGTCGGTGAAAGTCACGTAACTGCTGGTGACGCCGTCCAGAGAGGCGGTAAAGCGGTTATAAGCAACTACTGCCGGAATCGCCGCAAACAAGCCCATCGCCGTCGCCATGAGCGCCGAGGCAATACCCGGCGCCACCACCTGCAGAGTAGCCTGCGCCTGGGTGGCGAGGCCGAGAAACGCCTCCATGATGCCCAGCACCGTACCGAACAGGCCCACGTAGGGCGAAACCGAACCGACGGTGGCCAGAAAGGGCAGATGCCGTTCCAGTTTCTCTTCCTCGCGGGCGTAGGCGACGCGCATGGCTCGTTGCGCACCCTCCATGACCGCTTCCTTGTCGACCGAGGATTGCTGGCGCAGGCGCATGAATTCCTTGAAGCCGGCACGGAAAATGGTTTCCATACCGACCAGATGACCGTCTTCCTGCTGGATCCTGGTGCCCTCTTTATAGAGCTGGCTCAAATCCATACCTGACCAGAAGCGTTCCTCGAAACTGCTGACGCCACTCTTGGCGGCGCTCATGACCAGATAGCGCTGAATGATGGCGACCCATGAAATCACCGACAACACAAGAAGCGTGAGCATGACCAGCTTCTCCCCGGTACTGGCTTCGAGGATCAACTGAATAGGACTTATTTCGTTCACAGGTGCAACTCCAATCTGCAGGGCTTAGGTAAGCTTTCCAACTATGACATTGTTTTTCTGAGGGAATTCCTCATTCTAGGGGTGTATTCGGCCAATTCTGGAAATAGTTTCGGGAATTGGCAGCTAAATGGCATTTAACTGGTAAAAGCTAACACCTGAAGGATCAATTCCGACATAAAACAGGTTAATTGTGGCGAGATTGTGGCGAAGCGAAGTCGTTGCTGAGGTCGGGTTGAAACCTGACGACCAGCGCCCGTCAGTCGGCGCTGCTTTGCTCACCACCGCTGAACAGGTCCACCACCGATTTCGACGGTTGCAAGCCAAAATGACGGTAGGCGAACTGGGTGACAATCCGGCCTCTGGGGGTGCGCGTGATAAACCCTTGCTGGATCAGATAGGGTTCAACGACATCTTCGATCGTGTCGCGCTCCTCACTGATTGCCGCAGCGAGCGAGTCTATACCGACTGGCCCACCGTCGAATTTGTCGATCATAGTCATCAATAAACGCCGATCCATGTGGTCAAATCCATGCCGGTCGATCTTCAGCATATCCAGTGCGTCGCCAGCCAACTCGCCGTGAATACTGCCATCGCTTTTGACTTCGGCAAAGTCGCGCACCCGGCGCAATAACCGATTGGCGATTCTGGGGGTGCCACGGGAGCGCCGTGCAATCTCGCTGGCACCAGAGGCGTCGATGGGAGTACCGATGATGCCGGCAGATCGGGTGACGATACTGGTCAACTCATCCACCGAATAAAACTCCAGCCGCTGGATAATGCCAAAGCGATCCCGCAGCGGTGATGTCAGCAATCCGGCGCGAGTCGTTGCACCGACCAGAGTGAACGGCGGCAGGTCCAGTTTGATAGAGCGCGCTGCCGGCCCCTCTCCGATCATGATATCGAGTTGGTAGTCTTCCATGGCCGGATAGAGGATTTCCTCGATGGCGGGACTGAGCCGGTGAATCTCGTCGATGAACAACACATCGCCAGCTTCCAGATTCGTCAACATCGCCGCCAGGTCTCCGGCTTTTTCCAGCACCGGCCCGGATGTCGTCTTGATAGCAACCTGCAATTCGTTGGCAATGATATTGGCCAGGGTAGTCTTGCCGAGACCGGGCGGACCGAACACCAGTGTGTGGTCCAGCGGTTCGCTACGCTTGCGTGCGGCATTGATGAAGATATCCATCTGCGCCTTCACTTCTTCCTGACCGACATAGTCCTGCAGGTGCAACGGGCGAATAGCCCGGTCCTGATTGTCTTCGTTGGCAGTGGTCGTCGCCGCGACCAGGCGCTCATCATTCATGGTTACAGCATACTCTTGAGGGCGAGGCGAATCAGCGCCTCACTGTCAGTCAATTCGGGATTTTGCTTGGCAATCTGGGCAATGACACGACTGGCCTGTTGCGGTTTGTAGCCCAGAGAGAGCAAGGCCGCCTCGGCTTCTCTGGTGACGGTATTGCTGGCAACACTGCCAGCATCGCTGATACTGGTACCGCCTGCTGCATCCCACTCGGCCAGTCGGTCCCGCATTTCGACGATGAGCCGCTCTGCCGTCTTCTTGCCGATGCCCGGCATATTCACCATGGCAGCCACATCATTGTTGCGCACCGTGCGCACAAATTCATCTGCTTCCATACCCGACAAAATTGCCAGCGCCATTTTCGGGCCCACGCCATTGACCTTGATCAGCGCGCGAAACATGGACTTTTCCTTTATATCCGCAAAACCGTATAACAGTTGTGCGTCTTCGCGCACGACAAAATGGGTGTGCAGCACGATCTGGCTGTCGAGCTCCGGCAGTTGATACAGAGTGCTCATGGGCACCTGCACTTCGTAAGTCAGGCCGCCCACATCGATCAGAATTTCTGGGGGCGTCTTGGCAATGAGTTTGCCGCGTATCTGTCCAATCAAGTTCGGTTTTCCTTCTGCCCTGTAATCGCTGTTTCAGCGTGTCAGCTCACAAGCGCTACTGCATTAACGCAATCGGCGGCGTGCAAACTGTTTGGCCCCGGCCAGTCGAATGAGATTATTCTGGGTGTTGGCATGACAAATTGCCACGGCCAGCGCATCGGCCGCATCCTCGGGTATGGTATCACTGATCGCCAGCAGGGCTTTGACCATATGCTGCACTTGCGCCTTTTCGGCGCCACCGGAACCGACTACGGCCTGTTTCACCTTGCGCGCCGGGTACTCGGCAACCGGCAAATCATGATTCATGCATGCCACAATAGCGCTGCCCCGCGCCTGCCCGAGTTTAATCGCCGAGGCGGCATTGCGCCCCATGAAGACTTCCTCTATCGCCACTTCGTCGGGTGTAAATTCACTGATGATGTCATCCAGCGCGGCAAAGATCTGTTTGAGACGAGGGGGTTGTTCTTCGCCGGACGTGCGGATACAGCCACAGGCAACAAAGTGTATTTTGTTGCCGGCGGTTTTGATCAGGCCGTAGCCGGTAATTCTGGACCCCGGATCGATGCCGAGAATAGTTGCCATGCGAGATACCGCCCGGTTATAGCAGACAAGCCACGCTGCTGAGTGGACAGGCGAGCAACGGCCGCCCTTTACAGTTGATCGGCAATCTCGTCGGAAATATTGGCGTTGAAGTAGACGTTTTGCACGTCATCAAGATCTTCCATGTGATCCACGAGTTTCAGCAGGCTCTCCGCCCCTTCCAGATCCAGATCCACTTCGGTAGACGCCAGCATCGTCATCTCGGCGCGCTGCCATTGCAGACCGTCTTCCTGCAGCTTGTCCTGCACAGCACCGAAAGTCTCCAGTGTGGTGCGCACTTCGATACTGCCGTCTGCGTTGTTGATGACATCATGGGCACCGGCTTCCAGTGCGGACTCCATGATCTTTTCCTCATCGCTACCGGCCGGGAAGCTGATAATGCCGGTTTTTTCGAACAGGTAGGCAACCGAACCATTAGTGCCAAGACTGCCGCCGAACTTGCTGAAGCCATGCCGGACTTCTGCCACGGTGCGATTCTTGTTGTCCGTCAGGCATTCACAGAGCACGGCGACGCCACCGGGACCGTAGCCCTCATAGACCAGCTCTTCCAGGTTCTCACTCTCGGCAGTACCGGCGCCGCGGGCAATCGCGCGATCAATCGTGTCGCGCGTCATGTTTGCCGCCAGTGCCTTGTCGACAATGGCCCGCAATCGCGGATTGTCTGCTGGGCTCTCACCGCCCATCTTCGCGGCAACAGTGAGCTCGCGAATTATTTTCGTAAAGACCTTGCCGCGCTTGGCGTCCTGACCTGCTTTGCGGTGTTTGATGTTGGCCCACTTACTGTGACCCGCCATGGTTTACTCCAAACTTTCTTGCGTTCTTTTCTTGCGTTTTCTACCGGCTCTCTCTTTATTCCTGATTTTCCGGCTTGGCCTGTTCGCGCAGGCGAATATTCAATTCACGTAATTGCTTGGTCGACACCGAGCCAGGCGCATCGGTGAGCGGACACGCAGCAGATTGTGTTTTCGGAAAGGCAATAACATCACGAATGGATGTAGCGCCAGTCATCAGCATGATCAGGCGATCGAGTCCGAAGGCGATACCACCGTGTGGCGGACAGCCGTAGGACAAGGCGCTGAGCAGGAAGCCGAATTTCTCGTCTGCTTCTTCCGGACCAATACCGAGCACTTCAAATACTGCCTGCTGCATTTCTGGCTTGTTGATACGCACCGAGCCACCGCCCAATTCAGTGCCATTGAGCACCATGTCGTAGGCACGTGACAGCGCCTTACCCGGATTGGCGGCCAGTTCTTCGGCATCACAGGAAGGCGCTGTGAATGGATGATGCAGTGGTGTCAGGTTGTTCTCGCTGTCGAGCTCGAACATCGGGAAGTCCACCACCCACAGCGGTGCCCACCCTGCTTTCACTTGCCCCAGATCCTGGGCGACTTTCAAACGCAGTGCGCCGAGGGCTTCGTTCACGACATGGCTCTTGTCAGCGCCGAAGAAAATGATGTCGCCGGTTTTGGCTTCCAGTGTCGACATGAGCTTGCCGACCACTTCTTCACCAATGAATTTGATGATTGGTGATTGCAAGCCTTCAATGCCGGCGTCAATGTCATTGACTTTGATCCAGGCCAGTCCCTTGGCGCCATAAATACCGACAAAATCAGTGTAATCATCAATTACCTTACGGCTCAGGGAAGCGCCATCGGGCACACGCAAAGCTGCGACCCGACTCTCGGGATCATTGGCCGGACCGCTGAATACCTTGAAGTCCACATTGCGCATCACATCGGCGATGTCCACCAGCTCCAGATCGATACGCAGGTCCGGCTTGTCCGAACCAAAACGCTGCATGGCTTCGGCATAGCTCATGCGCGGGAACTTGCCGAGATCGACATCGAGATGCGTTTTGAAGATATGCACGATCAACGCTTCCATGATGGTCATGATCTGCTCTTCATCCATGAACGAGGTCTCAACGTCGATCTGGGTGAATTCCGGCTGGCGATCAGCGCGCAGGTCTTCGTCACGGAAACACTTGGCGATCTGATAATAGCGGTCCATGCCGGCCGCCATCAAAATCTGCTTGAACAGCTGGGGAGACTGCGGCAAGGCAAAGAAACGTCCGGGATGGGTTCGACTCGGCACCAGATAATCGCGCGCTCCTTCCGGAGTCGCCTTCGTGAGCAGCGGCGTTTCGATATCGAGGAAGCCGTTGTCATCCATGAAATTACGCACGGTGTTGACGATTTTGGAACGGAAGCGCAATCGCTGCGCCATCTCGGGACGACGCAAATCAATATAGCGATAACGCAAGCGCACGTCTTCGCCGACTTTTTCGTGCTCATCCAGCTGCATGGGTGGTGTTTGCGCAGCGTTCAGAATAGTCAGTTTTTGCCCCAGCACTTCGATCTGTCCGGTAGGCATATCCTTATTGGTGGTGCCCTCCGGGCGCAGGCGGACCTTACCCGTCAGCTGAATGACGTATTCGTTTCTGACGCTTTCAGCGATCGCGAAACTCTCTTCGATATCGGGGTCATAGACGACCTGGGTAATACCTTCCCGATCCCGGACATCGAGAAAAATCACACCACCATGATCGCGGCGGCGATGTACCCAGCCACAGAGGGTGACTTCCTGGTCGACGAAGGTCTCATTGAGTTCACCACAATAGTGAGAGCGCATAACAAAAATCCTGTATAGATGTTCTACCGCCTGAATAGCGGAACGACTGTAAACTTATCCGTTTGCGGGTTTTGACGTGTTCGAGCTGCCGGTGCCGGTCGAGGACTTGGCAGGCGCACTGCTGTCCTTTTTATCGGACTTTTTATCCGACTTGCTGCTCTCTGCTTTGTTGTCTGTGGATGGCGCAGATTTGCTGCCAGCGCTATCGGACTTGCTGCTGGCAGAATCGGACTCCGCCAGGTGCTTCTTACCCTCTTTCTTGAAATCAGTTTCATACCAGCCACCACCCTTGAGGCGAAAACTGGCCGCTGACACCAGTTTTTTCAGGGCGGGCTTGCCGCATTCCGGGCAATCCGTGAGCAGCGGATCACTGATTTTTTGCAATGCCTCGAGCCGATGTTGGCACTCTCCGCACTGGTATTCGTAGATGGGCATTCGAACAATTCCTGCTGTACTGCGGCCCCTGACTGCCGGACCGCCCCGTAAAAACGGGCGATTATACATTAATTGCAAAATGACTCGCACCTTGTTTTGCTACCCCGGTCATTTACCCGCCGGAGACAAATAACGGCCACCGCGCCAACGCAGCAGTTATTCAAATCGCCCGCCATCAGGAAACATTGGCCCGGCCCTTGCACTGGCATCTCCCCCGAACGGGTGATTGATTTTCACGCATGGATTATCCGGACTGCGAATAAAGGCGATCTTTAGCCCCGTAAAAAAATCTTGCTCAGCACTGGTATGCGAATGCAGTTTTTTCGTCGTTTCGACTAACAAAAAATTACCACTCAGACCAGTTTGCAGATGATCAATTTGTAATCAATTTCACACTTCCTTGATCGCAAATTGATACTATTTTTCTCGACGTTTTCTGGGCGCTCGACAATATCAGTAAAGTTACCATTAGTACTTGCTACCCCATGGTGAATGCTTTATAAATACACCCCCTGAGAGTTGATGGGGAGCACCCTGCTTCTCACGAATCTGAACTATCGAATTGAAACGCGTACTGGGGAACGATTCACATAGCGAGATTCGGCAAGGACGAATCACCAGATCAACTCACGGGCAACAAAACACTCAAACCTGTATCCAGGTCCACTTTATGTCTCAATGAAGTAGATCAGATACAACTGTAACTAACTCAACCGAGAAGAGATGGGCATGGCTGTTAAGAAAAAATCTGGCAAAACTGCTGCCAAGAAAACAACTGCGGCGGCAAAGCGTAAAGCTCCGGCAATCCAAAAGAAGTACACCAAGACTGAAATTCTGAATGAAATTTCTGCTAACACTGATGTCAGCAAGAAAGAAGTTGCAGCAGTTCTTGACGAACTGGCTGTGCTGATCGAGCGCCACATCAAGAAGCGTGCCGTTGGCGAGTTCACTCTGCCTGGCTTGCTGAAAATCAAGTCGGTTGTGCGCCCTGCACGACCTGCTCGCAAAGGTGTTCCAAACCCGTTCCGTCCGGGCGAAACTATGGATATCCCGCGCAAACCAGCTACAACACGCGTTAAAGTGTTGCCACTGAAGAAGCTCAAGGAATATGCTCTGTAAGGTTTCTTATAAGGTGCATCGAGTCGGAAGCTGATTCCGACCACCTGAGTAAACGGATCCGCGCGATCCAGAAAAGGCAGCCCCGGGCTGCCTTTTTTTATACGGAATTAAAGACATGCGTACTAGCCAATACCTTCTCGCCACAGTCAAAGAAACACCTGCCGATGCGGAAATAACCAGCCATCAGCTCATGCTGCGTGCCGGAATGATCCGCAAACTCGCCAGTGGACTCTATACCTGGATGCCACTGGGTCTGCGTGTCCTGCACAAGGTCACTAACATCATTCGTGATGAAATGGACAAGGCTGGTGCCATGGAAGTCTCCATGCCGGTGGTGCAGCCAGCTGAGCTGTGGCAGGAATCGGGGCGCTGGGACGTGATGGGGCCAGAGCTGTTACGCATCAAGGACCGCCACGATCGCGACTTCTGCCTTGGCCCGACCCATGAGGAAGTCATTACCGATATCGTGCGCGGCGAGTACGCCAGCTACCGCCAGCTGCCAGCCAATTTGTACCAGATCCAGACAAAATTCCGCGACGAGCGCCGTCCCCGTTTTGGCGTCATGCGTGCTCGCGAGTTTGTCATGAAGGACGCCTACTCTTTCCATGCCGATGAACAATCGCTGCAAGAAACCTATCAGGTCATGTACGACACCTACGCGGCCATCTTCAACCGGCTCGGGCTGGACTTTCGCGCGGTCATTGCCGACTCCGGCAATATCGGTGGCAGTACTTCCCATGAATTCCACGTACTTGCGGCCTCGGGTGAAGACGAGATCGTCTTCAGCAGCGACAGCGACTACGCCGCCAATCGTGAACTGGCCACCGGCACTATCCCCGATCTGGCACAAGATGCCGAGCCATTGCCCTGCACCGAGGTGGATACCGGCGCTGCCCATAGCATCGAAGCAGTCTGTGAAGTTCTCAATGTGCCAGCAACGCGTCTGGTGAAAACGCTGATTGTTCATGGCTGCAACGAAGACGGTGAACACAATGGTGAACTGGTGGCGCTGTTATTACGGGGCGATCAGGAGCTGAATGAAACGAAAGCGGCGAAACTGCCTGAAGTCGCCTCGCCACTCACCTTTGCCAGTGATGACGCCATAGAACAAGCTGTCGGTTGCAAGCCGGGGTCAATCGGCCCGCGCGATCTGAAAATAACCACTATCGCCGACCATAGCGTCACGGCACTGGTGAATTTTGTCTGTGGAGCCAACAAGGCAGGCACACACTTGCAACATGCCAATTGGCAGCGCGATTGTCAGTATTCGCGGGTTGCCGATCTGCGCAATGTCAATGAAGGCGACCTCAGTCCGGATGGCAAAGGCACTCTGGCCATCAAGCGTGGCATTGAGGTGGGACACATCTTCCAGCTGGGCAAGAAATACAGCGCAGCGCTGGGCGCCTCGGTGCTCGACGTCAACGGCAAGTCGGTGATCATGAGCATGGGTTGCTACGGCATTGGTGTGACCCGCGTTGTCGCTGCCTGTATCGAGCAGAACCATGACGAGCGCGGCATCATCTGGCCGATGAACATTGCGCCTTTCCACGTCGTTATTGTTCTTATCGACGCGCAAAAATCCGAACAGGTCAGCGAATACGGCGAAAAGCTTTATCAGGAATTGCCCAAGTTGGGGCTGGAAGTACTGCTGGATGACCGCGACAAGAAAACCAGTCCCGGCGTCAAGTTTGCCGAATCCGAATTGCTGGGCATTCCCCATCGACTGGTCATTTCACCGCGCTCGCTGGCTGATGGCATCGTGGAATACACCGACAGACGCAGTGGTGAAAAGCAAACCCTGGCACCAGAGGCCGTGCTTGAGTTCTTCGCAGCATTGCTCTGACACCGGGATTTAGCGCTGGATTTAGCGCCGAATCGAGAATTCGGTGAGATCCGGAAACTCGCAAGGCGCCAGTTCCAGCGCCTCAACCCGGGCTCTTTGCGGGCCGTGTGCCAGCCACTGGCGCATGGTCTGCAGGGCAGTTTCTTCACCGGCAATGACAAACTCGACGGTGCCGTCTTCACAGTTCCTCACCCAGCCCACAAGCCCCAGCGTCTGGGCCTGTGCGCGTGTCTCGGCGCGGAAAAACACACCCTGTACACGCCCTGTTACCCGGCCCTGAAAGGCCTGCTGCCTGCTCATCAATGCCATCCGGTTGTGTGAAGTTGTCTGGATTAATTCTATCCTGACAATGGGAAGCTCTCTGTTATCCCGTATAATAACGAATCGAGGCCGCTTCGCGAGCCCTCATACAATCTGGCAACTAATTTATGGCGATGCAATTGACCCAGCTGCGGCTTCTTTACACGCAGTGGCGGCGCAAGATCAATAATTTCCTCTGGCACCAACCTGTGGCACAGCTGCCCTGGTGGCGGCGCACGCTGATTCGTACCTGTCAGATTACTGTGGCCATTGCGCGCGACCTGACCCAGGAACAACTCTCCCTGCGCGCCATGAGTCTGGTGTTCACCACCGTTATCGGTTTCTTCCCGCTGTTCGCCCTGATCTTCTCCGTGCTCAAGAGTCTGGGTGCACACAATGCCATGGAACCGACGCTATTGGCTTTGCTGGAGCCTCTCGGTGAGCGCAGTACGGAAGTCACCGCACAAATTCTCGGCTACGTTGATAATCTTCAAGTAGAACTGATCGGCATCACCAGTATCGGCATGCTGCTGTACATCGTGCTCGATATGATGCGCAAGATCGAAGCAGCCTTTAACTACATCTGGGCGGTCAAACAGGGGCGCTCCTGGTCCAGCCGCATCAGCGAGTACCTCTTTGCCGTAATCGTCAGCCCGCTGTTGCTATTCATCTCGGTCAGTATCACCAGTTACGTCAATACAAATTTCTTCACAGCATTTCTCGACGATCTGGCTTATGGCACGATCATCATCCAGTTCATTGCCGGTATTGCGCCGATCCTGTTGATGTCACTGGCCTTTGCTTTTGCTTACGGCTTTCTGCCCAATACGCGCGTGCAATTCAGCTCGGCATTCATTGGCGGACTGGTTACAACCATCATATGGAAACTGATGGGCTCCATATTTCAGCAGTTCTTTATTACCTCAGCACGAGAATCCCTGTATCTGGCCTTTGCCTCGGCGATCATTATCATGTTCTTCGTCTACATCGGCTGGCTGGTGGCACTGATAGGCAGCAGTATCGCCTTCTATCATCAAAACCCGGCCAAGACGCGTACTGGCAGAGATAAATTGCAACTGAGTATTTCCCAGAGTGAACGCCTGAGCCTGGCGGTGGCCGGTACAATTTTTCAACGCTTCAATAGCGGCGAAGAAGCGCTGACTGAGAATCAGTTGATTGAGTCGCTCGACAGCAATCCCATGGCCATCGAGAACGCCATCATCAGGTTGCGTAATATTGGCTTGATTACCAGCACTAGCGACAATCCGCCCCACTTTTTACCGACGCATGCGGTTAATGATTGCACAGTGGTTGCAGTCTGGAAGGCATTGCGCGAAGCTGATTCAGATTTGATAAGTACCAGCGGTGAGTCCAGCGAACTACAGCAGATCAAGGACTTTCAGGATAAACTGGATGCTACTATCGAGCATGAAATGGGCAACATCAAATTCGTCGATGTTGTAAAGAACTGAGGTACGTAGCAAGCATGACAACCATTACCCTTTACCATAATCCCCGCTGTTCCAAATCGCGCGCAACGCTGGCGTTGCTGGAAGAAAACGAAATCGAGCCGGAGATTGTCTACTACCTCGAAAACCCGCCTAGCGCGAAAGAATTGCAGTCACTGCTGCAGAAACTCGGTATGGAATTACGCGACATTGTGCGCAAATCCGAGCCTGAATACGAAGAGCTCGGTCTGGGCGACGAAACCCTGAGCGATGCCATTGTGCTGGATCTCGTCTGCAAACATCCGCGCCTCATTCAGCGTCCGATCATCGTCAAGGGTGACAAGGCAGTGTTGGGCCGGCCGCCCGAAAATGTGTTCGAGCTCATCAGGGACAGCGAATGAGCACGCCCTATCTACTGGTGTTGTATTACAGCCGCACCGGCGCGGTGGCGCGCATGGCGCAACTGATTGCGCGCGGCATTGAACAGAGTGGGCAATTTGAAGCACGCCTGCGTACTGTGCCTGCGGTCTCAGCGACGACTGAAGCGACTGAACCGGCCGTACCGACCGAAGGCGCAGTCTATTGTCAGATGGAAGACTTGCGCGATTGTGCTGGTCTGGCGCTGGGCAGCCCGACGCGCTTTGGCAACATGAGTGCAGCACTGAAATACTTTATCGACAATACCGGGGGACTGTGGGCTTCCGGGGCACTGATCGACAAACCGGTGGCGACTTTTACCTCCAGCACTTCGCTCCATGGCGGCCAGGAAAGCACCCTGCTGACCATGGCGATTCCCATGCTGCACCACGGCATGGTCTATTGTGGCATCCCCTACTCCGAAGCGGCCCTGAGTACAACGACCGCTGGCGGGACGCCCTATGGACCGACCCATGTGGCCGGGCCGGATAATGACAGGCCGATCAGCGACAGTGAAAGCGAACTCTGTATTGCCCTTGGCAAACGCCTGGCCAAACTCAGCGCCCGCCTGACTCACTAACGATGACTCCGACCGACAACTTACCACCGCTGGCACTGCAGCGTTTGCACTGGGCCATTCTCGCGACGTACTACGGTTTGCTGGGCTGTTTTTTACTCGGTGCGCTGGCAGCACTGGAAGGTGTGAGTGCCGCCACGCCTGTAATCTGGCTTATTCAATCGATTCCGCTGCTGATATTCGCCCGCGGCCTGCATCAGCAACGCTTGCGTACCCATGCCTGGATGTCGTTCGTGGTCTTGTTGTACTTCTGTAATGCCGTACTGATCGCTTTCGATCCGCAGCGGCGCTGGCTGGGCTTGCTGGAAGTGTTGTTTACGGTGACGCTGTTCTCTGCGCTTGTCGCCTATATTCGCCTCTATCGCAATCATTATCAGGTCAGCATCTAGCCAGCTCCCCGCAGCGATCGCAAATTGCGAATCTCTCAGGTAATCCCCGGCAATTACCAGCCCAGCGTTTCGCGAATGAAGGGAATGGTCAACGCCCGCCGTTGATTCAGGGAGCTGGTTTCAAGGGTAGCCAGCATGGTCATCAAGGCGGTCATGCTGCGCTCACCGCGGGACAGCAGGTAGTCTGCTTCCTTGTCCCCCAGTTTCATCCCCCGGTGACCGGCCCGCATCTGCAAGGCGGCTTTCCTGTCAGCATCGGGCAGTGCTTGCAACTGATACACCGGCGCCAACTGCAGCCGCGATTTCAAATCAGGCAGCGCAAACGCAAGTTCACTGATGGCGCTGCTGGCACCAAAAAGTAATTGTGTGCCTGACTGGGACGCCGCATTAAAGGCATTGAAGACAGCGCGCTCCCATTCCAGATCGCCGGCGATGGCATCAATATCATCGAGACTGATTAGCGACAGCGATTCGATGCCTTCCAGGATATCCGGCGTCAATTGCTCACGCTCGGCCAGTGGCAAATAGAACGCCGTGCGACCGGCTTCGGCA
>CAZQFA010000033.1:0-25765 GCA_964592245.1 uncultured Pseudohongiella sp.
TCAACCCGATCGCCATGGACGAAGGTCTGCGTTTTGCGATTCGTGAAGGCGGCCGCACTGTAGGTGCCGGAGTTGTAGCGAAAATCATTGAGTAAGGATCGGGCGTTGCCCTCAAAGCCAGAGATTGTCTAAGCAATCTCTGGCTTTTTTGTGAAGACGTAGCGGCTGCGGAACCGCATTATTTCGTTGTGATCATTTTTTGACCGGGTCATTTACTACAGTAAACTCTCCGCTCAAAAAATAACCACGCCTCATACTGCAGTTCCTCGCGCGCTACTCGAGTTGTCACCGGGCTGGATGTTTGTTGGCAATAGCAAGTTTGGATTGTGGGACGTAGCGGCTGCGGAACCGCGGCACTGCGTTGCGAAAACATTTTGATCGGGTCACTTACTTCAGTAAGCTCCCCGCCCAAAAAGTATCCGCGCCTTGTTCCACGATTCCTCGCACGCTACTCGAGTTGTCGCCGGGCTGTATGTCTGCCGGCAGTAGCAGGGTAGTGGGACATGGTGTCTTTGGAAGAAAACTGATCTTCCAGTCTCGCAAAGCGGTTGGTGCAGGTTAGGCAGGCTGCATAAAAGGGCGAGCGCTGAGGGAACAAAAAAGACCTTGGGCTTTTTTGCGACTGAAGGCACCCCGGAGGGGCGCCGACCAGCAGGCGGGCTAACCTGGACCAATCGCTGGCACAACCTGCTCACTGGTCAATCCCAGATTGATCAAGCAAAAAGCAGGTTAACTGAGAAAATTTCCCGGTTTTCGGGGCGACGCTCCGGTAACGGGTAAACCCGAGAGAAAATCAGGCTGACAGCCGGCCGAATCGAGCGTAAGTTCGATAATCGTCAAAATTGTGGGGAAATTGCCTCGCAGCTGGCGGCGATAATATCGGCTACAGGCCAGAGAATTTGAGGGTTTGGCGCGTAGATTTCCTTGACTTGGAAATTCCTCGCCATTACAATGCGCATCCTTTTTTGGCAATTAAAAAACAGCTGCCAAAAAAGTGTGCGGTAACTATTTAATATATAAGATATTTTTTGGAGATTTTGGTTGATGCAAAATCAGCGTATCAGAATTCGGCTCAAGGCCTTTGATCATCGGCTGATTGATCAATCTACACAAGAAATTGTAGATACCGCCAAGCGCACCGGGGCACAGGTTAGAGGGCCTATCCCGTTGCCGACGAATAAAGAGAAGTTTACCGTCCTGATTTCACCGCACGTTAACAAAGACGCGCGCGATCAGTACGAAATCCGTACTCACAAGCGACTGCTGGATATCGTCGAGCCAACTGAAAAAACAGTTGATGCTTTGATGAAGCTTGATCTGGCTGCCGGCGTGGAAGTACAGATTAGTCTGGGATAACCGGACAACAAATAACCAGGCAAAGAGCATTCAGTCCTCTTTGCCCTTTTACTTTTTTGGATTAAAAGTTTTGGCGCACTGAAACATTCGCTTACCCATAGCGGTAACGTACATTAGTGTAACGCGTCAGCGGCCAGAGCGGGTTTTAGCCCCTTGCACGATGAGGTCTTAAAACAATGTCGATAGGTTTAGTCGGTCGTAAGAGCGGGATGACCCGTATCTTCACTGAAGAGGGTGCTTCTGTGCCTGTAACGGTTGTCGAAGTACAACCTAACCGGGTCACACAAATCAAAACCCAGGAAACAGATGGCTATAGCGCAATCCAGGTAACTACTGGTGCCCGCAAGGCTACTCGTGTGAGCAAGGCGCTGGCCGGTCATTTTGCCAAGGCAAATACCGAAGCGGGCGACGGCTTGTGGGAATTCCGTACTGCGGATCTGGACGGTATTGAGCTCGGCGGTGAACTGAAAGTTGACCGTTTTGAGGCTGGCCAGAAAGTGGACGTCACTGGTACCTCTAAAGGTAAGGGTTTTCAGGGCGGTGTGAAGCGTCACAACTTCCACATGCAGGATGCCACTCACGGTAACTCATTGTCGCACCGTGCGCCGGGTTCCATTGGTCAGTGTCAAACGCCAGGCCGTGTATGGAAAGGTAAAAAGATGGCCGGTCAAATGGGTAACGTGCGCAAGACGACCCAGAGTCTCGAAGTGATTCGTGTTGATCTGGACAACAATTTACTTCTCATCAAGGGTGCGCTGCCTGGAGCCACTGGCTCAAGTGTAATCGTTCGCCCTGCAATCAAGGTTAAGAGGTAGGTAAGTCATGGAATTAGCACTTGCGCTGCCTGGTAAGAAAACCGGGAAAGAAACAGTTTCACTCTCTGACGAAGCGTTTGGTCGTGAGTACAACGAGCCTCTGGTACACCAGACTGTTGTGACTTATCTGGCTGATGCACGTCAGGGCACAGTCAAGCAAAAGACTCGTTCCGAAGTACGTGGCGGTGGTCGCAAGCCATGGCGTCAAAAGGGCACCGGTCGTGCCCGTGCCGGTACGATTCGTAGCCCGATCTGGCGTAGTGGCGGTGTGACTTTTGCTGCGCGTCCACAGGACTACAGCAAGAAGCTGAACAAGAAAATGTATCGCGGTGCCATGCGCTGCATACTGTCTGAACTGATTCGTCAGGAGCGCCTGATTGTAGTCAGCGATTTTTCTATCGATTCACACAAGACCAAAGATCTGGTTGGCAAGCTCAAGGAATTTGAACTTGATAACGTGCTGATCGTGGCTGAATCCGTAGAGCAGAATCTCTACCTTGCAGCTCGCAACCTGCACAAGGTTGATGTGCTGGATGCATCCGGACTGGATCCAGTTAGCCTGATAGGTTTCGAGAACGTGTTGATCACAGTTCCGGCGCTGAAAAAGGTCGAGGAGATGCTGTCATGAATCCGGAACGTATGTATACCGTAATTCTTGGCCCGCACGTGTCGGAAAAGACAACGTTGCTGGGTGAATACAACAACCAGTACACCTTCCGTGTTGCTGGTGATGCTACCAAGCCGGAAATCAAGAAAGCCGTTGAATCTTTGTTCAATGTCGTAGTTGATGACCTGCAGGTGCTGAATGTTAAAGGCAAAACCAAGCGTGGCGCGAAGGGCAAACTGCGTAAGCGTTCCGATTGGAAGAAAGCCTATGTGCGTCTGGAAGCGGGTCACGAAATTGACTTCGCAGACATAGGTTAAGGGGTAGAGGGGAGACATCATGCCAGTAGTTAAGTGTAAACCCACATCACCTGGTCGACGTTTTGTCGTCAAGGTGGTCAATCCCGATCTGCATAAGGGCGAGCCCTATGCACCGTTGACTGCACCAAAGTCAAAGTCCGGTGGCCGTAACAACCTGGGTCGCATTACGCGTCGTCACCAGGGCGGTGGTCACAAGCAGAAGTATCGAATTATCGATTTCCGTCGCGACAAGGACGGTATCGAAGCAGTAGTAGAGCGTCTGGAATACGATCCTAACCGATCAGCCAATATTGCTCTGCTGAAGTACGCAGACGGTGAGCGTCGTTACATCATTGCCCCGGCGAAGGTTGCTGTTGGTGATGTCCTGATGTCTGGTCAGGAAGCAGCCATCAAGGTTGGTAACTGTTTACCGCTGAGCAACATCCCGCTGGGTAGCACGCTGCACTGTGTTGAGATGAAGCCAGGTAAGGGTGCGCAGATCGCGCGCAGTGCCGGTACATCTCTGCAGCTGGTTGCACGCGAAGGCCAGTACGCGACTGTCCGTCTGCGTTCTGGTGAGATGCGCAAAATTTTGACCGAGTGCCGAGCCACTCTGGGTGAAGTTTCCAACTCAGAGCACTCACTGCGCTCGCTGGGTAAAGCCGGTGCCAAGCGTTGGCGTGGTGTTCGCCCGACTGTTCGTGGTGTTGCCATGAACCCGGTGGATCACCCACATGGTGGTGGTGAAGGACGTACGTCCGGTGGACGTCATCCTGTGTCGCCATGGGGTACGCCGACCAAGGGCTACAAGACTCGTACTAACAAGCGTACGAACAACATGATTGTTCGCCGCAGAAAATCAAGCCGCTAGCGGCAAGTGATAGAGGATTTTATTCGTGCCACGTTCACTTAAAAAAGGTCCGTTTGTCGACCTTCATTTAATGAAGAAAGTACAAACAGCCGTGGAAAGTAATGACAAGCGTCCGATCAAGACATGGTCACGCCGCTCAATGATTTCTCCGGATATGATTGGATTGACTATCGCAGTTCACAACGGCCGTCAGCACGTGCCGGTATTCGTGAACGAAGACATGGTCGGTCACAAACTGGGTGAGTTTGCCTTGACGCGTACCTATCGCGGTCACCAGGCAGACAAGAAGGCACGCTAGGAGATTAGTGATGGAAGTGTCAGCAAGATTAAAAGGTGCACGACTATCAGCGCAGAAGGCACGTCTGGTTGCTGATCAGATCCGTGGCAAAGGTGTTGAAGAAGCGTTGCAGCTGCTGAATTACAGCACTAAGAAAGGTGCGGTAGTCATCAAGAAAGTATTGAACTCCGCGATCGCCAACGCAGAGCATAACGAAGGCGCTGACGTGGACGAGCTGAAAGTCGCAACGATTTACGTTGACGAAGGTATGACAATGAAACGCATTATGCCGAGAGCGAAGGGTCGCGCCGATCGCATTCTCAAGCGTTCCTGTCACATAACAATTACGGTCGCGGATAACTAGGAGATTCGGATGGGTCAGAAAGTAAACCCAACAGGTATTCGCCTTGGCATCGTCAAGAAGCACACATCGGTCTGGTTTGCCGAAGGTGCAGAATACGCCAACAACCTGTTAGTTGATTTACAGGTACGGGACTTCGTTAAGAAGAAATTGGCGAATGCTTCAGTTGCCAGAGTAGAGATTGAGCGACCAGCCAAGACTGCCAAGATCACTATTTACACCGCGCGACCGGGTATCGTGATTGGCAAGAAAGGTGAAGACGTTGAAGCGCTGCGCGGTGTCCTGACTGAAAAGATGGGCATACCGGTACAGATCAACATTGAAGAAATTCGTAAGCCAGACCTGGATGCACAGCTTGTCGCTGACAGCGTTGCATCACAGCTCGAGCGTCGCGTGATGTTCCGTCGTGCCATGAAGCGCGCGGTACAAAATGCCATGCGTCAGGGTGCAGAGGGCATCAAGGTGCAGGTAGGCGGTCGTCTGGGTGGTGCGGAAATCGCACGTTCCGAGTGGTATCGCGAAGGTCGAGTACCTCTGCACACTCTGCGTGCTGATATCGATTACGCCACCTCTGAAGCCAGCACTACGTACGGCATCATCGGTGTGAAAGTCTGGATATTTAAAGGTGAGATTCTGGATCTGGATGAGGCGATTGTGCCTACTCAGTCCAAGGCCAGCTAGAGGTAAAACGACGTGTTACAACCAAAGCGAACGAAATTCCGCAAGCAGATGAAGGGCCGCAACCGCGGTCTGGCTCAGCGCGGTAGTAAAGTAGATTTTGGCGAATTCGGTCTGAAAGCAATATCACGCGGTCGCCTGACAGCTCGCCAGATTGAGGCCGCGCGTCGTGCCATGACTCGTAAGATCAAACGAGGCGGCAAGATTTGGATTCGCGTCTTCCCGGACAAGCCAATTACCCAAAAGCCACTGGAAGTACGTCAGGGTAAAGGTAAGGGTAGTGTTGAATACTGGGTAGCCCAGATTCAGCCGGGCAGAGTCATGTTTGAAATTGAAGGTGTTGATGAAGAGCTGGCAAGAGAGGCCTTTACACTGGCTTCCTCCAAGCTGCCTTTTGAGACCTCTTTCGTTAAACGAACGGTGATGTAATGAAAGCGAGTGAGTTGCGAGAAAAATCTGTAGAAGAGCTGCAAACACAATTGCAGGGTCTTTATAAGGATCAGTTTAACTACCGTATGCAGAAGAGCACTGGTCAGCTTGGTCAGACTCATCTGGTAGGTAATGTGAAGCGTGATATTGCACGGGTTAAAACTCTGATCGCCGAAAAGCAGAGTACTGCTGAAGAGAAAAGTGAGTCATAAACATGTCTGAATCACAAGAAAAGTTAGCCCGTACAACGACTGGCAAGGTAGTCAGCAACAAGATGGACAAGTCCATTGTTGTGTTGGTTGAGCGCCGCGTTCGCCACCCGCTGTACGGCAAGATCATCAAGCGATCTACCAAGATTCATGCGCATGACGAGAATAACGAGTGCATGCCAGGTGATGCAGTAACGATTAAGGAAGTTCGTCCGATTTCGAAGACCAAGTCATGGACTCTGGTTTCTGTCGATGAGAAGGCGACACAGGTTTAATTAGGAATTTTTGCTTAACAGCAGAATTTGAAAATCTGTATCTGCTAGACAGATACAAGATGGAGTGAATCGATGATTCAAGTGCAGTCATACTTAGATGTAGCCGATAACAGCGGCGCCCGACGCGTCATGTGTATCAAGGTGCTGGGTGGTTCGCATCGCCGTTACGCGCGCATTGGCGACATCATCAAGGTCACCGTCAAGGAAGCAATTCCACGCGGTAAAGTTAAGAAAGGTCAGGTAGTGACTGCTCTGGTAGTACGTACCAAGAAAGGCGTACGTCGGGGCGATGGATCACTCATTCGATTTGATGACAATGCAGCAATCCTGCTGAACAGCCAGGATGCACCAATTGGTACGCGCGTATTCGGACCAGTGACCCGGGAACTTCGCAACGAGAAATTTATGCGAATTATCTCCCTGGCACCCGAAGTGCTTTAAGCGCAAATGGGCCGGTTGGATAGTTAAGAGAGATAGTGACTAATGAACAAGTTAAAGCGTGATGATGAGGTGGTTGTAACCACCGGTAAAGATAAAGGTAAACGTGGAACTATCTCGCGCATGGTTGGCAAGGACCGCGTGATCGTGGCCGGCGTCAACATGGTGAAGCGTCACACCAAGCCTAATCCCAATGCGGGTCAGCCCGGCGGGATTGTTGAGAAAGAAGCGTCGTTGCACATTTCCAATGTGGCGATCTTCAATGCTCAGACCAACAAGGCAGACCGTGTTGGTATCAAGGTATTGGAAGACGGCGTGAAGAAGCGAGTTTATAAGTCCAACGGTCAAGAAATAGATTAATTATTGGTAGGTTGCCAGATGGCTCAACTAAGAGAGTATTATCAAAAAGAAGTCGTGCCGGCGTTGACCCAACAGTTTGGGTACGACAATCCAATGCGCGTGCCCAAAATCACCAAGATCGTGTTGAACATGGGTCTGGGTGAGGCAGTTGCCGACAAGAAGATCCTTGAGAATGCAACGAATGATCTGGAAATGATCAGTGGCCAGAAAGTGGTTGTGACCAAGGCGCGCAAATCTATCGCCGGTTTCAAGATTCGTGAAGGCTGGCCTGTTGGCTGCAAAGTGACTTTGCGCGGCGAGCGTATGTACGAGTTTCTTGAGCGTCTGGTAGGCATTGCAATTCCACGCATCAGAGACTTCCGTGGCCTGAGCCCGAAGTCATTCGATGGTCGTGGCAACTATGCCATGGGTGTAAGTGAGCAAATCATTTTCCCCGAAATTGAGTATGACAAGATTGATGTGCTGCGTGGTCTGGATATCACTATCACCACGACTGCTCAGAGTGATGAAGAGGGCCGAGCACTTTTAGCTGCTATGCGTTTCCCTTTCCGTGGTGTTGCTCCTGCTGGAGCTGACACTGAAAGCAACGCCGCCCCTGCAGCTGATAAATAAAGAGGAGTTTGATATGGCAAAAACTTCGATGATTGCCAGAGAGAAAAAGCGTGCCTTGACTGTTGAGAAATTCGCGGCCAAGCGTGCTGCGCTGAAAGCAGTACTGAAAGACGTGAATGCCAGTGATGACGAGAAATGGGAAGCCCAGGTCAAGCTGCAGAAAATGCCGCGCGATTCGAGCCCCGTTCGTCAACAGAATCGCTGCCGACTGACTGGTCGCCCTCATGGTGTTTATCGGAAGTTTGGCTTGTGCCGTAACAAACTGCGTGAAGCAGCCATGCGCGGAGACGTGCCTGGGCTGACCAAAGCAAGCTGGTAGTCAGGAGAGACACAGATGAGCATGACAGATCCAATTGCAGATTTCCTGACGCGCATTCGCAACGCCCAAATGGCGCAAATGCCAGCAGTGAGCTGCCCTTCATCGAAAGTGAAGGTTGCCCTGAGCGAAGTGCTCGAGGCTGAAGGTTACATCGGTGGCTATGCCGTTAAAGAAGAAGGTGGCAAGCCGGTACTGAACGTTAACCTGAAATACTACAAAGGCAAGCCGGTGATTGAAGAGATCAAGCGTGTGAGCCGTCCAGGTCTTCGTTCTTATAAAGGTAAGGAAGACTTGCCAAAGAACCGAGCTGGCCTGGGTATTACGATTTTATCAACCAGTAAAGGGTTGATGACTGACAAGCAAGCAGAAGCTGCCGGTATTGGTGGCGAGGTGCTTTGCACAGTTTTCTAATGATTTTTGTGTAGGTCGAAGCGACATGTCCAGAGTAGCTAACAGCCCGATTCCATTACCCAAGGGCGTAGAAACAAAATTCTCCGATAAAGAAATATCGGTGAAGGGTTCGAAGGGTACATTGCAGCTAGCCTTGCATCAGCTCGTGAGTGTGTCTCAAGAAGGTGAAACATTGCAGGTCACTGCTACTAGCGGTTCGCGTCAGGCGAATGCCATGGCAGGTACTTTCCGTTCGCTGATCAACAACATGGTTGTTGGTGTCAGTGAAGGGTTCGTGCGCAAGCTGGAACTGCAAGGCGTTGGTTACCGCGCCAAGGCACAGGGTACAACGCTGAATCTGACTGTGGGTTATTCACATCCGATCGATTATGCCTTACCTGAAGGCGTGACTGCGGATACACCGACGCAGACAGAAATTGTATTAACTAGCGCTGACAAGCAATTGGTTGGGCAGGTTGCCGCGGAAATCCGCAAATTCCGTCCACCTGAGCCCTATAAAGGCAAGGGTATTCGCTACGCCAATGAGCGTGTGTTCAGAAAAGAAGCGAAGAAAAAGTAGGGTCTAAATTATGAGCGTTAAGAAAACTGCTCGTCTGCGTCGCGCACGCCGAGCCCGAGCTAAAATCAGTGAACTGCGAGTACACCGTTTGTGTGTATACCGCTCGCCGCGTCACATTTATGCACAAATTATTTCTCCGGCTGGCAATGAAGTGCTGGTGAGTGCTTCCACTGTTGAAAAGGAAGCCAAAGCTGGTGCCACCGGTAACATCGAAGCAGCAGGCAAGATCGGCAAACTGATTGCCGAGCGCGCCAAGGCTGCGGGTATTGAGAAAGTCGCGTTCGATCGCTCTGGCTATGCATACCATGGCCGTGTGAAGGCGTTGGCTGAAGCCGCCCGTGAAGGTGGTTTGGACTTCTAACGAGTTTTGATTTTCAGATCGGAGCACAACTGCTCTGGTACTAGTTGAACAGGTTTATTGATATGGCATTTAAAGACGAGCCAGGCAGAAACGAAGAAGGTCTGCAAGAAAAGCTGATCCAGGTTAATCGTGTAGCCAAGGTAGTAAAAGGTGGTCGAATTTTCGGATTCACTGCGTTAACAGCCGTTGGCGATGGCAATGGCCGCGTTGGCTTTGGTCGTGGCAAGGCGCGTGAAGTGCCTCTGGCGATCCAGAAGGCCATGGAAGCGGCACGACGCAACATGATCTCTGTTAGCCTGGACGGACACACTCTGCAGTATCCGGTTAAAGCTCGTCACGGTGCTTCGAAGGTTTACATGCAGCCAGCATCAGAAGGTACTGGTGTAATTGCTGGTGGCGCCATGCGTGCCATCCTCGAACTGGCTGGTGTACAGAACGTTCTGGCCAAGTGCTATGGCTCTACCAATCCGGTCAACGTGGTCAACGCAACTTTCAAAGGTCTGCGTGACATGCGCGCTCCGGAAGAAATTGCTGCCAAGCGTGGCAAGTCACTTGAGGAAATTGTCGGTTAGCCTCAGGGCTAATCATCGAGGTTATCCCGACCGGCAACTGACCTGGCGGGTTTAACAATAAGTTCTAGATTGGATTAGACAGCGATGGCCAAGAAGACAGTTAAAATTACATTAGTACGCAGCCCTATCGGGTCACTCCCCAAGCACAAGTTGTGTTTGCAAGGGCTGGGTTTGCGCAAGATGCATCAGTCCGTAGAAGTGGAAGACACTCCGGCGGTGCGTGGAATGATTAACAAGGTTAACTATTTGTTGACCGTTGAAGGCGAGGCCTGAGCATGCAACTTAATGATTTGAGCCCGGCACCGGGCAGCACAAAAGCTCGCAAGCGCGTTGGCCGTGGTATCGGTAGTGGCTGGGGCAAGACCAGTGGCAGTGGTCACAAAGGTCAAAAAGCTCGTAGCGGCGGTACAGTCCAGCCAGGATTCGAAGGCGGTCAAATGCCTTTGCAAATGCGCCTGCCGAAGTTCGGTTTTAACTCCCGAATCGGTCGCGTATCTGCGGAAGTTCGCACCAGCGAGCTGAACAACATTGATGCAGACGTCATCAATCTGGAAGCGCTGCGTAAAGCCAATATCATCACTGCAGACATCAAGCGTGCCAAGATCATGCTGTCTGGTGACGTGACCAAGGCCGTGACAGTGCAAGGCGTTGGCGTAACCAAAGGCGCCCGCGCAGCGATTGAAGCAGCTGGTGGCAAGGTGCTGGAGGCTGAGGCAGTAGCTGCCAAGCCGGCGAAGAAGAAAGCCAAGGCCAAAGCAGCACCGAAAGCGGAAGCGAAGAAAGACGACTCCGCCAGCGAAGAGTAAGACGCGCAGCGAAATTTGCGAGCAGTAGTTAAGAGACGAAGCAGAATTAAAGATGGCAAATCGACCCAACATTAATCCGGAAAACATCGGCGCCGGCCTCGGTGAGCTGAAGTCACGCCTGCTATTTTTGTTGTTTGCCATCTTCGTCTACCGAATCGGCACACACATTCCGGTACCGGGCATTGATCCGCTGCAACTGCAGGCGTTCTTTACCCAGAACGAAGGCACGTTTGCAGATTTGTTTAACATGTTCTCCGGCGGTGCGCTGGAACGCATGAGTATCGTGGCGCTGGGCATCATGCCGTACATTTCGGCATCCATCATCATGCAGTTGCTGACTGCGGTGAGCCCGCAGCTGGATCAGCTGAAGAAAGAAGGTGAGTCCGGTCGTCGCAAGATTACCCAGTACACGCGTTACGGCGCACTGGTACTGGCGACTGTGCAAGGCACAGGTATGACAGTAGGTCTGTTGGCGCCAATGGCGTACAGCCCAGGACTGGCGTTTAACCTGACCGCGATTATCTCGCTGGTAACAGGTGCCATGTTCCTGATGTGGTTGGGTGAGCAGATCACTGAAAAGGGTATCGGTAACGGTATTTCGATGCTGATCTTTGCCGGCATCGTCGCCGGCTTCCCTGCCGCTGTGGGCACTGCTTTGTCGCAGGCCTACGAAGGTCAAATCAGCGGTGTGTTGCTGCTGGTTGTTGGCCTGATCGCCGTGGGTGTGGTGGCCTGTATTGTTTATGTGGAGCGCGCCCAGCGACGCATCACAGTGAATTACGCCAAGCGTCAGCAAGGCCGCAAGATGTACCAGGCCCAGGCCAGTCACTTGCCGCTGAAGATCAACATGGCGGGTGTAATTCCGGCGATTTTCGCCAGCAGTATTTTGTTGTTCCCGGCGTCACTGGGCCAGTGGTTCGGTCAGTCGGAAGGCTCTGAGTGGTTGCAGGATCTGGCGCTGTTGATTGGCCCGGGTCAGCCGCTGTACATCATTATTTTCAGCGCCATGATTATTTTCTTCTGCTTCTTTTATACCGCGTTGGTCTTTAACCCGCGCGATGTGGCAGAAAACCTGAAGCGGTCAGGCGCGTTCATTCCGGGGATTCGTCCCGGTGAGCACACCGCGCGTTATATTGATGGGGTGATTACCCGACTGACCATGTTTGGCGCAGTCTACATTACCCTGGTTTGTTTGCTGCCAAACTTCATGCAAATGCTGGCGAACGTGCCCTTTAACCTGGGTGGTACAGCGTTGCTGATTTCAGTGGTAGTGACCATGGACTTCTGGTCTCAGGTCCAGTCGCATTTGATGTCGCATCAATACGACTCCCTGATGAAGAAGTCCAAACTTGGCAACTATGGCCGCACTGGCATATAGCCGGGTGACGACGGAGAGTAGCGATGAAAGTTAGAGCGTCAGTTAAGAAAATTTGCCGTAACTGTAAAGTCATCCGACGAAACGGTGCGGTACGAGTAATTTGTAGCGCAGAGCCTCGCCATAAGCAGCGGCAGGGTTAAGCGACTAATTGATAAGCGTCTGAAAGACGATAGGGAAAACGGAGTAAATCTATGGCACGTATTGCCGGGGTTAACATACCAGATAACAAGCACATCGTAATTTCATTACGGTATGTGTTCGGTATCGGTCCAACTAAGGCCAGTGCGATTTGTGAAGCATCTGGGATTGAGCCGAGTACCAAGACAAGTGACTTGAGTCCGGAGCAGCTGGATACGTTGCGTGCAGAAGTTGGCAAATTCAGCACCGAGGGTGATCTGCGCCGCGAAATCTCAATGAACATCAAGCGTCTGATGGATCTGGGTTGTAACCGTGGAATTCGTCATCGCCGTTCTTTGCCGGTTCGTGGCCAGCGAACCAAGACCAATGCACGTACGCGCAAAGGCCCGCGTAAACCAATTAGGAAATAACCATGGCAAAGCCATCTTCAAATAAATCAGGCAAGAAAAAATCGCGCACTGCGGTCATTGACGGCATTGCATTTATTCATGCGTCTTTTAACAACACGATTGTCACGATCACCGATCGTCAGGGCAACGCGTTGAGCTGGGCTACTGCCGGTGGTTCAGGCTTCCGAGGCTCACGTAAGAGCACTCCATTTGCTGCGCAGGTTGCAGCAGAGAAAGCCGGTAAGACTGCTATCGAGTTGTACGGTCTGAAAAATCTGGATGTGAAGGTGAATGGTCCCGGCCCAGGCCGTGAATCCGCTGTTCGCGCACTGAATAACTGTGGTTTGAAAGTTAGCAATATCACAGATGTGACACCAATTCCGCACAATGGTTGCCGTCCGCCGAAGAAACGGCGCGTGTAAACAGGAGAATAGAATATGGCCCGCTATTTAGGCCCGAAATGTAAGCTATCTCGCCGTGAAGGAACTGATCTGTTCCTGAAAAGTGGCGTGCGCCCGATCGACAGCAAGTGCAAGACCGAGGCAATTCCTGGTCAGCACGGGCAACGTCGTGGCCGCCTGTCAGATTACGGCGTGCAATTGCGTGAAAAGCAAAAAGTTCGTCGTACTTACGGCGTTCTGGAAAAGCAATTCCGCGGCTACTACAAGGAAGCTGCTCGCCAGAAGGGTGCAACCGGTGAAAACCTGCTGCAACTGCTGGAATGCCGTCTGGACAATGTTGTGTATCGCATGGGTTTCGGTTCAACACGTGCCGAGTCACGCCAACTGGTTAGTCACAAATCCATCACCGTTAACGGTGAAGTGGTAAACGTGCCTTCATTCCAGGTGAGCGAAGGCGACGTTGTGGCTATTCGTCAGAAAGCCAAGGAACAACTGCGAATCAAATCTGCTTTGGACCTGGCTTCACAGCGTAGCCCGATCGACTGGGTGTCTGTGGACCAGAGCAAACTGGAAGGTCAATTTACTCGTAAGCCAGAGCGCACAGATCTGCCTCCGGAAATCAACGAGAACCTGATCGTCGAGCTTTATTCCAAGTAGTGAACTAATCACACAAAGGGTGGATTACATGCAAATTTCTTTATCAGACTTTTTAACACCACAAGTGATACAGGTCGAAGAATTCGACAAGTGTCATTCAAAAGTGGTGCTGGAGCCGCTGGAGCGCGGTTTCGGCCACACGCTGGGCAACGCGCTGCGTCGTATTTTGCTGTCATCTATGCCTGGTTGTGCCGTTGAAGAAGTCGAGATCGATGGTGTTGTTCATGAGTACAGCACAATCGAAGGCGTTCGTGAGGACGTAATTGAAATCCTGCTGAACCTGAAAGGTGTGGCAGTTATTTTGAATAACAAAGATGAAGCGGTTCTGACACTGTCGAAGAAAGGTTCTACTACAGTGACTGCAGCTGACATCGAAGTGGATCACGACGTAGAAATCGTCAATCCTGATCACGTGATCGCGCACCTGAACGGCAATGGTGAGCTGAACATGCGTCTAACTGTACGTAAAGGCCGTGGCTATTCACCGGCTGACACTCGTTCAGAAGATGACGAAGAAACTCGTGCAGTTGGCAAACTGTTGCTGGATGCGTCTTACACGCCAGTGACTCGTGTTTCCTATTCTGTTGAGAACGCACGTGTTGAACAGCGTACTGACCTGGACAAGCTGATCATCGATCTGGAAACCAACGGTACTATTGATCCGGAAGAAGCGATTCGTCGCGCCGCGACAATCCTGCAGCATCAGTTGAGCGTCTTCGTTGACCTGCAAAGCGAAATCATCGCCGAGCCAGAGCAGCAAGAAGACGAGATCGACCCGATTCTGCTGCGACCGGTTGATGACCTTGAGCTGACTGTTCGTTCTGCGAACTGTCTGAAGGCAGAAGATATTTACTACATCGGTGACCTGATTCAGCGTACCGAAGTAGAACTGTTAAAAACACCTAACCTGGGCAAGAAGTCCCTGACTGAAATTAAGGATGTATTGGCGACTCGTGGACTGTCACTGGGTCTGCGCCTCGAAAACTGGCCGCCATCCAGCCTGAAGTCAGATGACCGCGCAGCCTGATAACGCCTGCAGTCATTATCCACAGGCTAATTAGAAAGTAGCGAGAATTTAAAGGTATAAAGTTATGCGTCATCGACACAGTGGCCGCCAGCTCAACCGCAACGCCTCACATCGTTCGGCAATGTTTCGAAACATGACTACTTCGCTGGTAGAGCATGAAATTATCAAGACGACCCTGATCAAGGCCAAGGAACTGCGTTCAGTTGCCGAGCCCCTGATCACTCTGGCCAAGAAAGACAGCGTTGCCAATCGTCGTCTGGCGTTTGATCGTCTGCGCAACAAAGCCACCGTTGGCAAGTTGTTCAGTGAACTCGGCCCACGTTACGCCAACCGCCCCGGTGGTTATGTGCGTATCCTCAAGTGTGGCGAGCGTGCTGGCGACAAGGCCCCAATGGCTTATGTTGAGCTGGTTGATCGTCCGGTAGGTAGCGACCTGGGCGACGCGACTGAAGCGACAACTGAAGAGTAAATCACGCTTTTCAAAAGATCGATTTCAGAACCCGGCTACTGCACAGTAGCCGGGTTTTTTGTTTTTTAACGTCACGATTTCGCTACAATAGTGTCTTGGCGGATCGTCACTACACGCAACAAACATCAAGGTAATGCCACTATGACGCAGAGCTTCCATCCCCCGCAACGTACATTGATGGGTCCCGGCCCTTCGGATGTGAACCCACGGATTCTTGAAGCTTTGTCGCGCCCGACCATTGGTCACCTCGACCCGGCCTTCATTGCCATGATGGATGAGGTCAAGCAGTTGCTGCAGTATGCCTTCCAGACCAAAAACGAACTGACCTTCCCGGTGTCGGCACCGGGCTCAGCGGGTATGGAAACGGTATTCGTTAATCTGCTGGAACCGGGTGACAAGGTTGTGGTGTGTCAGAACGGCGTTTTTGGCGGGCGCATGAAAGAAAATGTCGAGCGAGCCGGTGGCGTTGCCATCATGGTTGAAGACGAGTGGGGCGCTACGGTTGATATCGACAAAGCCGAGCAAGCCTTGTCAGAAAACCCGGACGCCAAGGCTCTCGCCTTTGTGCATGCAGAAACCTCGACAGGCGCGCGCAGCGATGCACAGGCTCTTTGTGCATTGGCACAGAAGTACGATTGCCTGAGCATCGTCGATGCCGTCACTTCCCTGGGCGGTATTGAGCTGGATGTGGATGGCTGGGGCGTTGATGCCATTTATTCCGGCACGCAGAAGTGTCTGTCCTGCGTACCCGGCATCTCACCGGTCAGCTTTTCTGACCGGGCTGCCGATGTTATCCGCTCGCGCAAGCAGCGGGTACAAAGCTGGTTTCTCGATCTGAATCTGGTCATGGGGTATTGGGGGTCGGAGAACAAACGTTCCTACCACCATACAGCACCAGTGAATTCCCTTTATGCCTTGCACGAGTCGCTGGTGATTCTGCAGGAAGAGGGGCTGGCCAATGCCTGGACTCGTCATGCCAACAACCATGCCGCGTTTGCGGCCGGTATTGAGGCGCTGGGCCTGTCCTTCGTGGTCGCAGAGGAATTCCGATTACCTCAGCTCAATGCTGTACGCTTTCCTGATTCCGTCAATGATGCGCAGGTTCGCACGCGTTTGCTGCAGGACTACAATCTGGAGATTGGTGCCGGACTCGGTGCTCTGGCCGGTAAAGTCTGGCGCATTGGCCTGATGGGTTATGCCAGCAATCGCCAGAACGTGTACCACTGTCTCAGTGCGCTCGGTAACGTTTTGCAGAACATGGGTATCAAAGTGGATATTGATGCCGCGCTGGCTGCAACAAGCAAGGTCTACGCCGCACAGTAGTCCTTCGTTTCACCGTTACAAACTCTCGCTCGGGTGTCGGTGACACCTGATTGCTCTTACCTTGCCCGCTTCTTTTGAGGTGACATCTCGTGGTTGAAATATCCCGGCGTGATCTGCTGGTATTGCTATTGCTCTCTGCGATCTGGGGATCGTCATTCCTGTTCATGCGCGTCGCCGCCCCGTTGTTCGGACCGTTGTTTCTTATCGAACTGCGCGTGGGCAGCGCCTTGCTGGTTCTGCTGCCGATTTATCTGCTGCGTGGCAAGACTGCCGAGTTGCGCCAGCACTGGTTACTGATTGCCCTGATAGGCGTGGGCAATATGGCAATACCCTTCACGCTGTTTGCTTTTGCCACATTGTCGGTCAGTGCCGGTCTGGCCGCCATTCTCAATGCGACGGTACCGTTTTTTACGGCCATCATTGCCATAGCGTTCTTTGGTCAGCGGCTGATAGGCATGACGGTCATTGGACTGCTCGTCGGTTTCGGTGGTGTCGCCTTGCTGGTGCTCGATCCTTCATCTCTGGTGGCAGCCAGCGGCGAATATACGGCTATCGGAGCCGGCCTGCTGGCATCAACGTGCTATGGAATTTGTATCAACATTGTCTCGCGCAAGCTGGTTGGAGTGAGCGGTATAACGATTACTGTGGGCGGCCTGGCTGCCTCGACCCTGGCGCTATTACCGCTGGCCATCTGGCAACGACCCGCCAGCTGGCCCGGACCGGAAATCTGGTTCAGTGTACTCATGCTGGGTGTACTCTGTACCGGAGTTGCCTACTTGCTGTTCTATAAGCTGCTGAACAGGATCGGACCGCAGAACGCGGTGATGACTACTTACCTGGTACCGGTGTTCAGTATTGTCTGGGGCTTTGTTTTTCTGGCCGAGCCGATCACGCTCTTTATGCTACTTGGCGGCGCACTCGTGCTTGTCGGCGTAGGTTTGACGACTGGCAAATTTCAGCGTTTGTTCAAGCGCCAGCGACAAGTCTGAAGCATTAGCTGGCTCGTACTTTATTGCTGGCAATAAAAAACCCGTTCACTGTAATCAGTGAACGGGCTTTTTTTTGCGGTTTAGCTTTCTGTCTTGTGAGCTGCCTAGTGGGCGCCGCCACCTGTGACGGCTGCACCTGGCAAGGCCATAGCAGTCAGCTTGGAACCGGTTTGCAGGATGATGTACTGATGTCCATCGTGCACCCAGGTGCTCATGCCATAACGGCTGCGCGCGGGTACTTCGATTGCGGCTTCAGTTTCACCTGTGGCCTTGTTCACGGCATACAGCATTGGCGTGCCGTCTGATTCAGTATCAGAGTAAAGCAGCATGTTTGACGTGACTGTCATTGGCACCAGGTTTCCGGAACCAGTGTTGCCAATGTCGAGACCAGCCAGAGCCGGGTTGTTGGCAACTCGCTCCGGAGTGTTGCCGGTTGGGATCATCCAGGCGTGTTCACCAGTGGTCATGTCGATCGCGGTGATGCGGCTGTACGGTGGCTTGTACAGTGGAATGCCAGCCGGATGACGCGGTGCACCGCCGCCAGGACCATTCGCGTACTGTGCGTAAGTAGTACCAGTCGGCTCGGCATACTGCAGATCCGCTTCTTCACCTGGTACCAGCTGGATCGCTGAACACGCAGTCTGTGAAGACACGTACAACATACCAGTCGTCGGATCGGCTACAGCAGGCGCAGTGATGTTGGCACCGCCGCCACCGCCCGGACAGAACATGGCAGAACGTTTGCCGATGTCATTGTCGCGGTGAATTGGCGGGTTGAACAAGGGGCCCATCTGGTAATCCGCGTAAGCTGTTATAGCTTGCTGACGCAGTTCCGGTGTCCAGTCAACCAGGTCATCAATAGAGACGCCCTGAATGTCGAACGGAGCCGGCTTGGTCGGGAAAGGTTGTGTGGGCGACAGCTTTTCACCCGGCACAATGGATTGTGGTACCGGACGCTCTTCGATCGGCCAGATTGGCTCACCCGTCAGACGGTTAAAGGCATAGACAAAGCTTTGCTTGGTGACCTGCATGACAGCAGGAACCTGACCTTGGCCTTCGACGTCGAGATCCAGCAGGATCGGCGCCATCGGGTTGTCATAGTTCCAGATGTCGTGATGCACCATCTGGAAGTGCCAGGCGCGCTCACCAGTGGAGGCGTCCAGTGCTATCAGGCTGGTACCAAACAGGTTGTCACCGGGACGGAAACCACCGTAGTAGTCGATGGTCGCGCCGTTAGTCGGGATATAAACCAGATTGGCGTCCACGTCGGCAGAGATCGGCGCCCAGGAAGACACGTCACCGGTCCATTGCCAGGCATCGTTTTCCCAGGTCTCGTGTCCATATTCACCCGGACGCGGGATGACATTGAATTTCCATTTGAAGTCACCGGAACGGGCATCGTAAGCGAGAATATCGCCCGGGATGTTTTCGATGCGGGACTGGTGGTAGCCCTGCTCGGCAGAGTTACCGACGATGACTGTATCGTTCACCACGATGGGTGGTGAAGAGGCGGTGATGTAACCGGTTTCCAGAGGAATACCTTCATAGGGGTCATAAGGGTGACCGAGGTCAGCCAGCAGATCGACTACACCGGTATCGGGGAAGCCTTCAATGGGTACCGGCTCACCGAAACCTTCCAGCGGAATACCGGTTTCGGCATCCAGTGCTGTCAGGAAGAAGCCAGGTGTGATCATGTAGACAACACCGCGACCATCGATTTCTGCGTAGCCAATGCCTTTGCCGTAGTCTGCGCGCATGGAGTATTCCCAGCGACCGGTGTTAGGCAGACGATGGGTCCACAGGGTTTCTCCAGATTTGGGATCAATGGCAACAACGTGACGACGGGCACCTGCCACAGTATAGAGCTTGCCATTTATATAACTGGGTGTAGATCGGCCGCTTACCGCACCAAGACTGGCACCATCCCATTCCCAGGCCACTTCCAGATCACCAAAGTTTTCGATGGTGATTTCGTCAGCAGGTGAGAAACGGGTATGGGCAAAATCGTTACCCAGAGTGGTCCATTCGACCGTATCCTGAGCCAGCAAGCTACCGGAAGAGCTCAATATCAACCCCATGAGGGCCGAAGTCTTGAAGCTTTTCAAGAGGGTTTCTTTTCTTATCATTTTTTGCCTCGCTGATAAAAAATGAGAGTCATTTATTATTTGTTCTGCCGGGGATTGGCCCTGATAATTCATCCCCCTAAATAATCCTTGAAAAACAACAAGTTAAGTCTCTCAAAGACCGGCACTTCCCAGCCAGATACACTCCAGAGGCTACCCCAAAGGGTGGGCTTTGTCCATGCGGAAAAAGTGACGAGTTTTGCCAGAAAAAGTACTAAAAATCAGCGCTCTGAGTGGCATTTTTCGTTCTTGTTTGAACGTTCCGAAAAACGGCTATCAGCGTCAGAAAATGTCACCGCAGACGTGCACGTTGACTGTCCGGTCTGTTCAGCTATAGTCCGTCTTTCGCTTGCAAGACGTTCACACTGGAGAATCGAAGATGGCCATGACGCTGGTCCTGGGAAACAAGAACTACTCCTCCTGGTCCATGCGACCCTGGCTGTTGCTGCAGCATTTCGACTTGCCCTTCGAGGAAGTCATCATCCCGCTCTACAACGCCGAATCGGCGGAGTTGCTGCGTCGCTATTCCCCCAGTCTGAAAGTGCCGGTACTGATCGACGGTGAATTATCGGTCTGGGAATCCATGGCGATTTGCGAATACGTCAATGACAACTACCTGCAAGATCGAGCGCTTCCGGATGGCAAGGAAGCACGCGCGCTGTGCCGGGCCTACTGCCATGAAATGCACGCCGGCTTCACGGCCATTCGCAATGCATTGCCAATGAACTGCCGGGCGCGGCGGCGAGTGGAGTTCAGTGAAGCGGTGCAGCAGGAAGTAGCACGTGTCGAGACTCTGTGGACGAAAGCGCGCCGGCGCTATCGCCAGCATGGCGAGTTCCTGTTCGGAGATTTTTCCATGGCAGACTGTCTGTATGCGCCGATGGTAATGCGCTTTCACACTTACGGCGTCACGGTTAACGATGTGTGTGCCGAGTACATGCAGACTATGCTGGCACACCCGTCAGTGCAGTTGTGGTGTGAGCAGGCCCGAGCAGAAAGCTTTGCCATTGATTTCGCCGAGGTCGGTGAACCGGTCGCTGACTAGGCAGGTTTTTGCGGCGCCACAAAGAAGCTGTAGATCAGTAATGGCCAGATGCCCACGTGGACCATGACATCAGCCGTGTTAAACACGTAGTTCCAGTAGGGGATGTGCTGGACGTCGATAAAGTCGATGACACTGCCGTGCAGGTAGCGATCGAGAATATTACTGGCGCCGCCACCGACGATAAAGCCGAAACAGATATATTCTATCTGCGCTATTTGTCTGCCGAACCACAGGTAGAGACTGACGCCGATCAGCAGGCCGATACTCACCAGCGCGAACAACCAACCCATCCCCTGTGCCATGCCGAAGACGCCACCGTAGTTACGCACGTGGGTGAAGTGCAGCAAACTGTTGATCTCCACAGTGCTGCCAACGGGAATGCTGTTGTTCACCCATAAACCGATTGCCTGGGAAATAACAATGACCGTCAGGGCGATACTGGCGAAGCTGATGAAATGACGGGTTCGGGTCTTCACGTGCGGTCTCGTAAGGCATGCATTGGTGCTGCTCCGGCACTGGTTTGCACTGTGCGTTAGCGGCCGAAGCGCGCCAAGCATAGCACAGTCATTCAAGCCATGACTCAGGCAGTCGTCTGCTCTGTGTAGGCCTGATCGGCATATTGCAGGATGTGGTATTGGCCATCGCTGTGCCGCCGCACGATGCTGTGAGCACAGTTGTGCATCTTCGGAGGTGCCCACAGGTCTTTGATTTCCTGTCCGGCCGCATGACACAAGACGCTCTTGATCAAGGCGCCGTGACTGACGATAGCGATTTCACCGTTATCATGCTGGCGCGCTATGTCATCGAGCACTGCCAGCGCCCGTGCTTGCAATTCGGAAAAGGTTTCGGCGCCGCTTACATTGAACATGTGTGGCTCGTGCCAGAAGTGGCGAAAGGAATCCGGCTCCCGGGCCTCGATATCAGCATAGAGCTGACCTTCCCATGGCCCCATCTGAATTTCCCTCAGCGCATCGAGGTAGGTGATGGGCAGGTCATGACCGGCAAAAACATGGGCTGCTGTCTCGCGAGTGCGCACGCTGCTGCTGCAGTAAATTGCGGCGAATCGCTGGCCCTGCAGGCGTTGGCCGAGTTGCTGTGCTTGCTCAATGCCCAGAGCATCGAGCTGCGATTCACTCTGGCCTTGCACACGGCGTTCAGCATTCCAGTTGGTTTGACCGTGGCGAAATAAATGCAAATTCAATGTCATAGTCGGTTAATGCTTTGTTGAGTCTGACAATTAATTACTGCGCGTGCGGCGCACGGCATCGAGCCAGCCGGCGTAGCAAGACTGGCGCCAGGATTCCTGCTTCTCGGGTTTGAAGGCTTTCTCCAGTTGCCAGCGAGCCTGGATATTATCCAATGATGGAAACACGCCGGCTTGTAAACCGGCGACGAAGGCGGCGCCCAGTGCAGTGGTTTCAGTAATTGTGGGACGATGCACTTCACAAGCCAACAGGTCAGCCAGCCGCTGTACCAGAAAATCATTGCCGACCATGCCGCCGTCCACTCGCAAGGTGTCAAGGTCGATGCCGTCGCTGGCAATGGCTTCCACCAGATCGCGCGTCTGATAGCACACCGACATCAAACCGGCGGTGACAATTTCCTTGGCACCGGTGTCCCGGGTCATGCCGAAGATGGCACCGCGGGCATCGGCATCCCAATAGGGCGCACCCAGACCGGTAAAGGCCGGCACCAGATACACCGACAGCGAATCGCTGGTTTGTCTGGCCATGGCTTCAGACTCGGCGGCAGTTTGTAACAGGCGCATCTCGTCACGCAGCCACTGCATGGTTGCACCGGCCATGAAAATACTGCCCTCAATCGCGAAGTGCGTCTCACCCTCCAGACGATAAGCGACTGTGCTGAGCAAGCGCGACTGCGACTGGACGATCTGTGTGCCGGTGTTCATCAACAGAAAGCAGCCAGTGCCATAGGTGCTCTTGGCCATGCCTTGTTGAAAACAACACTGCCCGAATGCGGCGGCCTGCTGATCGCCGAGAATGCCGGTGACGGGAATGGCTGCACCGAGGACATCCGCTGCCGTCATACCGAAATCGTCAGCACTGTCTTTGACCGTCGGTAAAACAGAGAGCGGGATGGCGAACAACGCCAGTAGCTCTTCATCCCACTGCTGGGTCTGGATATTGAACAACATGGTACGGCTGGCATTGCTGGCATCAGTGCAGTGCGACTCACCGTTGGTCAGTTGCCACAGCAACCAGGTATCGACAGTGCCAAAGGCCAGCTCGCCACGTTCGGCTTTGTCACGGGCGCCCGGAACATTGTCCAGAATCCAGCGCAGTTTGGTGGCTGAAAAATAGGGGTCCAGCAGTAATCCGGTTTTATTCTGAATAGTCTCGCTCAGGCCCTGCTCGCGTAGTTCGGCGCAGTAGCTGGCGGTGCGGCGATCCTGCCAGACGATGGCGCGATGTACCGGTTTGCCGGTGCGCCGATCCCAGACAATGGTGGTCTCACGCTGATTGGTAATGCCGATGCAGGCAATCTCCTGCGCGCTGATGCCAGCCTTGCTGATTGCCTTGTGGCAGCTGTCGAGTGTCGTTTGCCAAATCTCACTGGCATCATGTTCCACCCAGCCGTCGGCAGGAAAGTGTTGATGAAATTCCTGTTGGCCGAGTCCGCGCTGCTGACCATCTGTGTCGAATACCAACGCACGACTGCTGGTCGTGCCCTGATCGATTGAGAGTATGTAGTGACTCATAACATGACAGACTTGTTTTATTATTGTAACCGCATAAAGCGACGATGAACGATGGGTATGCAGTGCAGCACACTGCAATTAACTAACAGCATGTTACACTAATTCTTTCCCTGTCCCACAAGCCTCTATTTCCCGGAATTACAGCGTGACAACAACTGCCAGATTGCATGATCTCCTCGTCATTGGTGGCGGCATCAATGGTGCCGGCGTGGCGGCTGATGCCGCCGGCAGAGGACTGGACGTGGTTCTGTGTGAGAAAGGTGATCTGGCTGGTGCGACCTCCTCATGGTCGACCAAGCTGATTCATGGCGGTCTGCGCTATCTGGAATTTTATGAGTTCTCATTAGTCCGCAAGGCGCTGATTGAACGTGAAGTACTTACACATGCGGCACCACATATCATCAAGCCTCTGGCCTTTCAGATTCCGCAATTGAATAATTCCCGTGGCGCGTTGATGCTGCGGGCCGGTTTGTTTCTTTATGACAATCTGGCACGGCGCAAGGTTTATCCGGGATCGCGTGCACTGCGCTACGACGCTGAGGGCCCCCTTAACCCGACTATAAAAACCGGTTTTGAGTACTGGGACGCGCAAGTGGACGATTCACGCCTGGTGGTACTCAATGCCTTGTTGGCATGTGAGAAAGGCGCACAGATTCTGACGCGAACCACGTGTATCGCTCTCAGCGCCGAGCAGGACGGTTGGTGCGCCACTCTGCGTAATGAAGCTGATGGCAGTGAATATCAGATCCGTAGCCGGGCGATTGTGAATGCTTCCGGCCCCTGGGTGGCGAGTTTGCTGGCTGATCTCACGAAGCGTCGCGATATCAAACCCATCAAGCTGGTAAAAGGAAGTCATATCGTAGTCCCCAAGCTGCACGATGGCGATCACGCTTATTTGTTGCAGCATCACGATGGCCGCATTGTCTTTGTGATTCCTTACCTCGATCAGTATTCGCTGATTGGTACTACGGAAGAGGAATACCACGGTGATCTCGACAGTATTCCGATTTCGGCAGCCGAAATTGATTACCTGTTGTCGATTACCAACCTGTATTTCAAAAAGCCCACGCCCCGCGATGATATTGTCGGCAGCTATTCCGGCGTCCGGCCACTGGTTGAAGAAGAAGGTAAGTCAGCAACCCGCACGTCCCGGGACTATCGCCTCGATCTGATCAGCAGTCCGCACCCATTACTGTCAGTCTATGGCGGCAAGGTGACCACCTACCGAGTGTTGGCGGAGGCGGTGATGGACAAGCTGGAAGCGCATCTGGCTGTGGGCAAGGCCTGGACCCGTACGGCGTTGTTGCCAGGCGGTGATTTCGACAAGACAGACAATCTGCAGGCGGAATTGGCGCAGCTATGGCCCTGGCTGGACCCGGCGCTGCTGCATCGCTGGGTACACAGCTATGGCACCATGACCCGGCATCTCGTGGGCAATGCAGGTGACATGACGGCGCTGGGCCGGCACTTCGGTGCCTCTCTGTATCAGCGCGAGGTGGATTATCTGGTGCATCAGGAGTGGGCTTGCACGGCTGCTGATATTCTCTGGCGTCGCAGCAAACTGGGCTATGTCTTCAGTGATGAGGAGACTCAGGCATTAGCTGACTATCTTCTGGAAACCCATCAGTAAACCCGTTCAGCGAAACCTTTTAACTGAACTAGCAATATTGCCTGCAACATAACAGTGCGTCATTGCGCGCTGACTTAGCCTCGCGGGCTTATCCTCTGCTGTAAATCCTCAATCTTCTGCATCCACACTTCCTGCTCTGCAGCAGATGCGCTAGTCTGACGGCGATGATCTGCGAACCGGAGTCACTCATGCGCACGCCAAGTTTTACAGCCAGTCCTTCTCGACTATTGCCCGTAATTTTCCTGTTATCGATTGCGCTTTTTAACGCAAATTTTGCCTCGGCACAGGCTTACCCGCATGCTCGTAGCGGCGGTAATTACATGCACAATTTCTACTTTCCCCCGTCGCCAAATTCCACACCCTGGGCGCCAGCCTGGTCGCCGGGCGGCGAGTGGATCGCATTTTCCATGCACGGCTCGATCTGGCGCGTGCGTCCGGAAGAAGGTATTGCTGAAGAGCTGACCTATTCGTCTGAGGCGTATCATTCATCGCCTGACTGGTCGCCCGATGGCCGCTGGATTATTTTCACGGCTGACTATGATCATGAGCGTATCCAGCTGGAAATTCTCGACACGAAAACTGGAACGGTCCATCAACTAACCGATGATGAGGCTGTCTATACGGATCCGGTCTTTTCGCCTGACGGTTCACGCGTAGCCTATGTGACAACACAGCCCAATGGCTATTTCAATGTGCAGGTACGCGCCATCGAGAATGGTGAGTGGGCCGGTGATCCCATCGCCATCTCGAGTGACAATGATTACGGCAGCAACCGACTTTACTTCGGCAATTGGGACATGCACATCACACCTTCGTGGTTCCCCAACGGTGAAGAGTTATTGCTGGTATCGAATCGTGATGTGCC
>CAZQFA010000033.1:25865-32327 GCA_964592245.1 uncultured Pseudohongiella sp.
CGCAGCTGAATGTGGTGAAGGGTTTTGAGTATTTTCCGCAAGATCTCAGTGTAGAGATTGCAGCAGATGAAGTTACCCCTGTTGTCGTGGAGATGGCACAGATGACAGATATGGGGGCGCGTGGCTGGTACAGCGCCTCAACCCACGTGCACAGTAATTACGGCGGTAACCTGCACAACACGCTGGAAAACCTGATGCTGATGTCCCGTGCCGAGGATCAGGATCTGGTGCTGGAGCAGGTGGCCAACAAGGACAATCGCATTCTCGATTACCACTATTTTGTCCCCGGTGGCGGTGTGCATCCGATCTCCGAGCCGGACCAGCTGGTGGTTGTGGGACAGGAATACCGACCGCCGTTCTATGGTCATGTCTTCATGTTCGGTCTGCGCGAGCATCTGATTTCCCCGTTTGTCACCGGTTATGAGGGCACAGCGATCGAGAGCCTGTACCCCAGTAATACCGACATGTTTTTGAAGGCCAAGGCGCAAGGCGCGGTAACCGGTTATGTCCATCCTTTCAATGGCGAGAATGATCCGCTGACGGGCAATCTCGGCGGTGGCAAGGGTTTCATTGTCGATGCGGCGCTTGATACAACCGACGCGCTGGAATGGTCCGACGCCAACACAGCAGGGTTCTATCCCCTTTATGCCGTGTGGAATAACGGACTGCGGGTGACTGCAACCGGCGGCGAGGACTCTATCAGCTCACTGCATCGCAGCAAACTGGTGGGTTCGGTGCGCACCTATGTTTACACGGGCAATGCCGGACTCGATATGCAAGCCTGGTTCGATGCCATGGTGCGTGGCCGCGCTTTCGTTAGCTCTGGCCCGCTCCTGGAGATGCGCATCAACGGCGCCTTGCCGGGTGACACGGTCAACCTGCCGCCGGGCGGGGGCGAAGTGACCTTGCAGGGACGACTGCGCTCTGTGGTCGCAATGACTTCCGTGGAGCTGGTGTGTAACGGTCAGCAAGTGCAGCGCTTCCCGGTGCGCGGTAACGGCCAGTCACTGGACATTTCGACAACCGTCGATATCAATCGCACCGGCTGGTGCCACCTGCGCACTGAAGGGCAAGAGGATGACCGCTTTCCGATGGACGTAAACTATGCGCAGGCGTTTACCAATCCCGTATGGCTGCAAGTCGGTGACGAACCAATTTCCAATCCGGAATCAGCCAGCTACGCACTGCAATGGATCGATAAGCTGCAGCAGCTTGCCGAGGATTGGCCTGGCTGGCGTTCTGAATCTGAAAAGCGCCATGTGTATTCACAGTTTGATGCGGCGCGACGGGTCTATCAGGAAAAATTGCCCTGACGCTCTAAGGCAGGTTTCAGTAAGCCAATGCCCAAACCTGCCATGAAGACTGCCACGATGCCGTTCAGGTAGTTGAAAAAGGCGAAGGGTACATAGTCCAAAACCGGGACTCCCAGTGTTGCGGCATAAAACGCGCCCGCCGTGGTCCAGGGAATCAGTGCAGTGGTCAGCGTGGCACCTTCCTCGACCGAACGGGACAGCACAGCCTTGTCCAGTTGCCGGGTGGCAAACTTTTCCCGGAATAGCTGGCAGTTGAGGATAATGGAAATGTACGCCTCGCCCATTGCCAGATTGCCGACGAAGCCTGAGACGATAGTGGCGGCGACGATTGAGGCAGTGCGCTGCAAGCGGGCGATCAGTCCGGTGAGCAAGCTGCTCAGTATGCCGGCACCGTGGAGAATACCTCCCAGAGCCAGCGCCTGAATGGCCAGTAACAGTGTCCAGCTCATGCTGGCCAGACCACCACGCCCCAGCAGCGCATCCAGATCTCCGCGGCCGGTATTCCCCGGACTGTTCTGCCACAGGCTGTTCAGCACGACACTGAAATCCGTGCCCTGATAGAGACAGGCAATGACGATGGCGGTGAGAATACTGCCGGTCATCGTCAGTTCCGCCGGTACGCGTTGGATGCTCAGCACGCACAGCACACCAATGGGTAACAGTGTCAGCAGCGGTTGCAGCGAGTACTGGTTGCGCAAGGCTGTCTGAATCTGTTCTAGTTCGGCGCTCGGTAACACAGCGCCACCGGCTGAGAGGCCAAGGATTGAAAACAGCATTAAGGTGACAAGAAAGGTCGGCACTGTCGTATAGAGCATGCCGAATATGTGGCGATACAGGTCCGTGTCGGCGCTCATGGCTGCCAGATTGGTGGTGTCGGAAACCGGAGACATCTTGTCGCCAAAGGTGGCGCCACAAACGACCATGCCAGCGACCCAGGGTAGCGGAATATTCATCGCTGAACCGACGCCAATAAAAACTACGCCCAACGTTCCCGCTGTGCCCCAGGACGTGCCAGTAGTCACCGACATTAATGCGCACAGAATCAACCCTGTTGGCAGAAACGTCGCTGGTGTTAGCCAGTCGAGACCATAGACCATAAGTGTGGCAATGGTGCCGCTCAGCATGAAACTGGCGATCACCAGCCCGATGAGCATGAAAATATAGAGAGCGGGCAAGGCGCGGGTAATCGCCGTGCTCATGAGCTGGCGAATCGCCAGCGCGGAATGGCCAAGGACTCGGGCATGGATGCCCGCCCAGACGAGACAGAGAAACAACAGGCTGTGCAGATCGGCAGCCAGCCAGAACAAGCCGCCCGAAATGATCGCGATAACACCGCCGAAGCACAGTGCTGCCTGGGTAAACCCGGGTGTGCGGGCTGTGTCTTCAGTGGCTTGCTGCATGGAAACAACTCCGCACAATTAAGCGGTGATTAAAATGCAGGTCCGGACGGGAAACCCAAAGGCGCTCAATGCGTCTTCAGTCGCTCGACCAGGGCATCGCAGCGGGCGCCCCATAATTCCTTGATGGCATCTTTCTCGTCTTTGATCTCGGCAGGGACTTTAACGCTGACCTTGAGGCGCGTCTTTTCGTCCTGGGCGCTGAAATCGACGCTCACTTCCAGCGTTATCTGTGGTCGTCGACTATCCACCCAGGTGAAGTTGAGGCTATTGGGAATGCGCAAGACTTCATAGTGGCCGCTGTAAATCACTTCCTGCTTGCCACTGCGTGTTCTGAATTGAAACTCACCGCCGCGCCGGACTGTATTTCGTAATTCAATGACTTCACTGGTGCCAGTGTGTGGACCAAACATCCATTCGCCAATGAATACAGGAATCAACCACTGGTCGAAGACTTTCTGGGTACTGCCTTTACAAGTACGCGCCATGGAAACAGTGACGGGCTTGCCTTGTGGTGCCGGTTCGTTGTCATCACCGGCGAACATGGAGATTTGTTTGTCTGACATGGTCTGAACTTCAATTACTCATCTGTGGCGTAGGGATTGGCTGGCATCAGGTCGGCCGGTAAGGGCGCGCGTCGACCCGCCTCGCGCTGACCATAATGGGTGCTCAGGTATTCGACGATGGTTGCTTCCAGTTCCGGCTCCAGAATGCGCAGACCCTGAGTCTCCTGCATCCAGCGAATGCGGCTGATCCAGACCGCGGCAGTGCCCGAGTTTTGCGTGATCATCTGCGCTGAATGGCAGGCGACACAATTACCGCGCACCGCTTGCCAGCCATCGGCCATGATCAGACCAGTCTCTGCATCCTGTTGCTGCGCCTCGCCCGGTCCACTGAGCGAGACAAATACCAGAGTGATAAGAAATAGCTGTTTGAAGATTCTCATTACCCGATTATACCGCTTGTACTGCCACCCGGTGGCAGGCGTTATTCAGATAGCCACGCGGGTTCCAGCCGGGAACTACCATAGGTTGAGAACGGCCCCGGTCATCCATGGCGCGCGCCCAGATCTCATAGTAACCGGGCTCGGGCAGATTGACCCAGGATTGCCATGTTTGCCAGGACAGGCGATTCGCCGCCGGCTGCACTGATGTGGGCAGCCAGGTGGCACCAAAATCAATGGAGATAAAGACAGCACTGATCTGCTGATCACCGGCCCAGGCGTGGCCGCGTACAGGCAGCCGTTCCCGGAAATCATGGCTGATACCAGATTGCGGGAAAGTCACCAGTGACTTCACCGGCATGGATTCAATAATGCGCATGTCTTCATCTGGGACACGTGACCCGGGTGCTACCGGATTGGCTGGCACCGTATAGGAAGGTGCCGCCATCTTCTCGCCATCGTGGACGCGATCCCTGACTACCAGACGGTTGAGCCACTTGCCTGATACCGAGCCGGGCCAGCCGGCACAGACCAGGCGCAGTGGGTAACCATTTTGCAAAGGAATGTCTTCGCCATTCATTGCCCAGGCGATGAGTGATTCGCGTTCCATGGCCTTGCTGATTGGCACGCCACGCGAGATCGGGTCCAGATTCGGGTCACCACTGGTGTGTGTGTCTGCGCCGTAGTAACCAATGTAGACCGCATCCTCGGCAATGCCACAGTAATTGAGTACATCGCGCAAACGCACGCCGGTGAAAGTAGGGCAACCGATAGCGCCTGTGGTCCACTGATTGCCGCTGGCAGCGGGGACAAACTCACTACGGCCGTTGCCGCCACATTCCAGCTGCAATTGTAAGGTCACTGTTTCAAAGCGTGCACGCAGATCAGCAATGCTGAAAGTCGTTGGCCGCAGGCAGGATTCGCCGGCAATGCTGAGCTGCCAGTTCTCCACATCGATGTTTTCTGGTGGTATGCCGTTGTTGCGAATAAACATGCGGTTATTCGGTGTCACCGCATCGTCGAGCAAGTGCGCCGGGGTCTCGGCATTGAGTGGCCGGTCGTTGAGCACAATCAGGCCGTCTTTACCGGGGATGACATCGGGTGCGTTACTGGCGGCAAAAGCAGCGGGTATCAACCCCGCCGGCATCAGGCCGGCGAACGGGATGCGCATGCCTATGGCGGCACTCAAAGTAGCCAGACCGCTATTCTTCAGAAATCCCCGGCGTGTGCTGACAGCTGTCTCGCGGCCCCACAGTAAGCGGTCCGCGGCAATCGGGTCGGCACGATAGAGGGCATTGAGTTTGTTATCGGGCTGTTTCTTCATTCTTGTTCCTCTGCTGGCAGGGCCAGTGATATCCCGCTACCAAGGCCTGCTTCGCTGTTCGTAAGCTGCGCCATCGGGGCAATCGAGAGTAGCAAATCCGCCCGATTTCGTCCAAAGGCAACAGATCAGCGGGGTTTGCTCAGCTTCAGTAAAAAGCGGTCGGTATTGCGGTTCAAGCGCGGGTCAAAAATATTGCGGCGATGATCATCCTGTGGGTTGCGTAGCAAATCGCTTTGCTCCACGGTGAAGCCGGCGTCTTCGGCAAGCGAAATGGCCTGATCAATTTGCATGCGGTGCAGGTCGCGATTGTCCATACCGGCAATACCAACGTGGTCGGTTACGCCGACTACACCGCCAGGTTTTAGAAGCGCAAAGAGCTGATCAAGCAGAGCGCGGGCTCGGACCGGATCCGGATTGTAGTAATCGTGCAGGACTTGCGCCAGCAGGATGGCATCGACAGAGGCGGGTGCCAGTGGCAGCTCTTCCAGTCGGGCTATTAATTGTGTGACGTTGTCCAGATTGCCAGCGCGGATCTTGTTCTCCAGCGCTTCGCCCTGGGTAATATTCTGGCGATCTTCCTCGTAGTTCAGGCCGCGGGGCGTGTTCTGTGCGAACACTCGTCCATCCGGACCTACCGCCCGCGCCAGAATAAATGTGTAGTAGCCGCCGGCTGCATAAACGTCCAGCACCTGCATGCCGGTTTCGATGCCCAGAAAGGTCAGCACCTCGACAGGCTTGCGGCTTGCATCGCGAATGAAGTCATCCACATTGCGGTCCGGGCTGGCCAGTGTGCGCCGCAGGGCATCCGGATCAAAGGGCTGGGCCGGACTGATGGCAGGCAACGCGGCTATGAGAAAGCAGGCGAGCGTCGCCAGCAGTCGCGGCATGGCGCAATGTCTGGCAAGGGCAATGGGCGATGTCATGGTCTCGGTGGTCTGTCTGTTATTGTTGTAATGGTCAGCGCTTCGGCGCGCGTCTGCAGTTTCTCGGTCTGTGAGCTACTCAGCCACTCAGGCCTATCCCGCGTGCCATAAGAAACGCCAGTATTGGCAGCACGGCAAATACCAGCAACTCCAGCTTCAATAACAGGCGAACTGAATTTGGTACCGCGATCGACGTCGCCGTCGACAGGCGATGGCGATTGAAGAACAGCGCCGGTTTGATGGCTAGAGCGATCAGCAGTACAAACAGGCCCAGCTTGGCGTGGAAGACCGGATTGGCGGAATAGAAGTCTGCGGGTTTGCCGATGCCAAGCCACAGCAACAAGCCGATGGCCAGAGTCAGCACCGCCATCACCCCGCAGACGCGATCGACGCGGGCGAGATTACGTGCATCTTCGCTGTTGATCTCCGGCTTGATGGCCATGTTCTCAATAATCACGGCACCGGCGAACACCAGTAAAATGGCGAAGTGCAGTAGACGAACAAGTGAATAAAGCATGTCTCATCATACTGGAAATGGGTGCCTGAAACCCAGTCCGTTGCA
>CAZQFA010000034.1:0-30306 GCA_964592245.1 uncultured Pseudohongiella sp.
GTAGTTCAGCTGGTTAGAATGCCGGCCTGTCACGCCGGAGGTCGCGGGTTCGAGCCCCGTCCGGTCCGCCATTTTATCGTACACCCCGCATTTCGTTTCCACTCCTGACAATTCAAACAGCTGCAGTTTACCGGTTGCATTTTGCTGGCTGTGTAGTCGCAAGACTGCGCCATCAATCTATGCGCAGATTGCTCCTGCTGGCGCATTCTCCCCAGACGGTGAAACTGCTCCGTCATTGCCAATTTATCGCTTGTTTGTTCTGCCTTGAAAATCATGAATCCGATGCTCAATCGAAGGTCCCTGAAAGCAGGAGCAGGGGTAATCAAGGTGGTTTCTTCCAACTGCGAAAAAATTACCGGGGAAAGTGCCCGTAAAACTACTTAAATTGCCTTTTTGCCCGTCAAGTGCGGGGGATTTGCGCAAAATCTGCTGGCTATTCTCTTACAGAACTGGAAAATATTCCCACAAAGTTAATTTGCCACTTTTCGGCGTACTGGCTCTATCCAGACAACGATGAAAACCCGCAATCATCAACAGAATCTGCCATCGCTACTATCGTTCCTGGCGCTCTTGCTGGCGCTGCTGTCCTCGGCGGCATCGGCGTTACCGCTACTGCGTTTCAGTGAAGTATTGCCTGCCAGCAGCCCGCCGTCTCACGCTGCCAATCCACACAGCATTCGCATCGACAGCGCAGGCCTGCACCTGCTGCAAAGTGGCGATGCCATTGCTATCGAAATAGCCAGCAACTATGTCACCGACTTCGAGGTGCTATCAACGCGTCGCTACGTCAATGGCGATCGCGTCATTCAGGCACAAACGAATCTGGATGGCCAACATTACTCACTTTCTTTGACGCTGGGCGAAAGCAGCCTTTATGGCTATCTGGTAGCAGGCCAGCAAGCATTTCAGATTGAAACTCACAGCATCACCATGTCGCAGCAAGATGCGGATGCGCATTTCGCTGGCTGGATCTACGAAACCAATGGCTTGCATGCCAGCGGCGTGAGTATTCAGCACGACTACGTGCTGCCGCCAGCGACTGATGCGGCTGGCGCAGCAGGGCAGACACCGGCAATGGTCCTGCCGCTGGAGCTCGGTAATGGCAGTAGTCTGAATGCCGGTCTGACGACGTCGGCGGCCAGCGTTGGCGATATCAGCAATGACAACTTCAGGATAACCCAGACATTGTCACCCGCACCGGTGGTGGTGGGCGGCACGGTACAGGCCACTGTGCAGCTGACTAATACCAGTACCCAGGCGCACACTAATCTGGGGCTGGAGATCTATTTCTTTCTGGAGAATAGCGAGCTGGCTACAGCACCTGCATTCTGTCGGCAACAGCTGAGCCAGTCGCTGCAAGAAGTACTGTATTGTGATCTCGGCAATTTCGCAGCCGGAGAAACGCGAGCATTCAGCTATTCATTCAAGACCAGCGCAGTGTCAGCGCCAGTAGTCTATTCGTCATTGATCATGGGTGGTCTGCGTGTCGATGACTACGTCTATGTGGTGCAGGATGTACGCCGGGACAGTGATTCAGACGGCATCAGTGATTTCAATGAGAGCCTGCTCAACACTGATCCATTCAATGCCGCTTCGGTGGATCAGTCAGAAACGGTCATTGATGTGATGGCGTTTTACACCGCTGACACGGCGGCATTATATCCGTTTGGCGTCGAGACCCGTATAAACCAGCTGGTCAGTGTCGCTAACCAGATTTATGCTGATAGCGGTGTGAAAATTCGCTTGCGTCCTGTTTATCACGGTCAAGTGGACTATCCCTCATCCGTTGACATGGATACGACGTTAAATGATTTACTTAATGCGGGACATCCGGCACTGTCATCCATTGGTCAGCTGCGCAAGCAGTACGGCGGTGATCTGGTGATGTTACTGCGACCGCTGGGGGCAGAGACGTCGCGTTGTGGTCTGGCCCCCGTAGGCGGCTTTGAAACTGGAGGCGACTTCTCCAGCAGTCAGGAAGCCAGTTTCGGTTATTCAGTCATCGCCATCGATTGTCCCGATGATGTGGTTGTCGCGCATGAGCTGGGGCACAACATGGGGCTGACCCATTCGCAGCGTGAAGACGGTATGGGTGGTACTTTCCCCTTTGCGACCGGCTACGGTGTTGATGGCTTGTTTGCTACGGTCATGGCGTTGCCAGCGGCATTCAATACGGGCAACCGGGTCGCACGTTTTTCCAATCCAGCGCAATCTTGTGTCGGTGTGCCTTGTGGTATTGCCGAAGGTGCTGCGGCGCCAGCAGATGCCGTGCAAACACTGAATCTGGTGCGCCATCAGATTGCCAGTTATTCCGCTGCCCAGACGCCACAATTGCCAAAGTTCACGCTTGGCACTATCAGTGGCAGGAGTACCGATGCCCGTATTGCAATGGCGGCTTCGCTCAATAACGGACTCAGCTTTGTCAATGCCGTACGCAGGAATGAAGCAGTCGATGTCTTTACAGAAGTCGATCTTGACAGCACCCATGTCGGGATTCAGGGCAGTATCCATGTATTAATCCGAACGCAGAGCGGGGCGTTGTTCCAACTTGATGAGTCAGGCAGATTGCTGCGCTGGGATGGCACTGGTGCGGGCCTCAAATCGGCCGTTGTTGTTGGCCCACTAAAGGCGCATCAGCGAGTCGCTGTACTGCAGGATTTCCGCTTCGATGCCGAGGCTGTCGGTCTCGAGCTTGAATTTTTTGTTGCGTATCAGGTGAACAATTTCGAAGACCTGATTTACACGGCAACGCCGCTGCGTTTGCAAATTATTCCTTGATGCACGCCTCAATTTGTCAGTCCGACTAACAAATCATACCTGATAGAAGTCACGATACCAGGCAACGAAATTGGCAATGCCGGTCTCCACAGATGTTTCCGGCTTATAGCCAACGTCATTCATGAGCGCATCAACATCCGCATAGGTGACCGGCACGTCTCCTGCTTGCATCGGCAGGAAATTCTTCTCGGCAACGATCCCCAACTCCTGTTCGAGAATTGCTATATAGCGCATCAGCTCCACCGGATTATTGCTGCCAATATTATAAAGGCGGTAAGGGGCTTTGCTGGTAGCCGGGTCTGGTTCGTCACTGTTCCATTGTTCATTTACCGGCGCGACGTGATCCAGTGTGCGTACCACGCCTTCGACGATGTCATCGATGTAGGTGAAATCACGCTTGTGCTTGCCGTGGTTGAAAACATCAATGGGCTCGCCTTGCAGTATCGCACGGGTGAATTTGAACAGGGCCATGTCAGGTCGACCCCAGGGACCGTAGACGGTAAAAAAGCGAAGACCGGTGCAGGGGAGATTGAACAAGTGGCTGTAGGTATGTGCCAACAGCTCGTTGGATTTCTTGCTTGCTGCATACAGGCTGATCGGATGATCAACGTTATTGTGCACAGAAAATGGCATGTTGGTGTTGGCGCCATAGACCGAGCTGCTGGATGCATAGACCAGATGTTCAACGTGATGATGACGGCAAGCTTCGAGAATATTTACAAAGCCGACCAGATTGGAGCTCACATAGGCCTGCGGGTTCTCCAGTGAATAGCGAACACCAGCCTGTGCTGCCAAATTGACTACGCGTTGCGGTCGGGTTGTTGCAAACAGTTTGTTGATGCTGGCAGCATCTTCGAGATCGTGTTTGAAAAACTGAAAGTCATTGTGGTCCAGCAATTGCTGCAGACGGGCTTCTTTCAATGAGACATCGTAGTAATCATTCAGATTATCAAGACCGATGACCCGGTCGCCACGAGCCAACAGTTTCTTGCTGAGGGCATGGCCAATAAATCCTGCTGCACCGGTAATCAGTATATCCATAGAATCAAACCGCTTGCTGTGATTGTCGCATTAGAGACTGCCATCTACCTGATCGCTGGGGAACAGATGTTTGACGTCGAAGATTACCGCTTTATCTTTACAGAATTGTTGTATCCCGGCGACCCCCAAATCTACAAACTGGCGATGAGCAACGGCAACTATGACAGCATCATAGTGTGACTTGGCGGGCTCCTTGATCAGTAATTCGTGATCCGTGCTTTCGACCCAGGGATCGAATACCTCTACCTGTGCGTTATAGGTCTGCAGGGTGCCAATAATATCGGTAACACGCGTATTGCGCACATCCGGGCAGTTCTCCTTAAAGGCCAGGCCCAGCACCAGAATTCTGCTATCAATGACATGGATACGCTTGGCCAACATGAGTCTGATAACCCGTTCGGCCACATACGTGCCCATGCCATCGTTTATACGACGGCCGGCAAGGATAACTTCCGGGTGGTGGCCGACTTGTTGCGCCTTGTATGTCAGGTAATAAGGATCGACACCGATACAGTGTCCGCCGACGAGACCCGGCGAGAAGGGCAGGAAGTTCCATTTACTGCCAGCTGCTTTCAACACTTCCTGAGTGTCAATGTTGAGTTTGTGAAACAGGATAGCCAATTCGTTCACTAGCGCAATATTCAAATCGCGTTGGGTGTTTTCAATGACTTTGGCGGCTTCCGCGACCTTGATGCTGCTGGCTTGAAAAGTGCCGGCCTGAATGATGCTGGCGTACAAAGTATTAACCAGATCGGCGGTCTCGGGTGTTGAGCCGGAAGTGACTTTGACAATATTGCTGATGCTGTGAGCGCCATCGCCAGGATTCACCCGTTCCGGGCTATAGCCGACGAAGAAATCCTTGTTGAATGTCAGGCCTGACTCCTGCTCCAGAACCGGCACACACTCTTCTTCTGTTGCGCCCGGATAGACGGTTGATTCGAAGATCACCACATTGCCACTTTGCAGATGGCGGCCGACCAGTCGGGCGGCATTGAGTACCGGGCCCAGGTCGGGTTGGTTCTGTTGATTGACTGGGGTTGGCGCCGTGACAATATAGATTTGCGCGCTTGTTAGTTCGCTCGCTTCATCGGTATAACGAATGTTGCGCTGTTCTTTGAAATCTTCGCTATTCAGTGCCAAATTGCGGTCAAAGCCGGCATTGACCTCCGCGACGCGTTGCTTGTTAATGTCAAAACCTAGAGTGGGGTAGTAGGCAGCCAGTGCATGAGCCAATGGTAAGCCCACATAGCCCAAACCCAGTACAGCAATCTGCGTATCCCCTGTCAGCGAAGTTATCACGCTCTTCTGTCTCCGAATTTACGTAGGACTCGGATTCTACTTGAATTTTCACTCAAGGGGCGACACTCAGGCTATCGGGATTGTGATCTGATACCGGATTAATTTGTCGCTATCCCCGCTGCGAGGCAACAAGAGCATCGTGATATACTCGTGCCATGCACGAGATGGTATTTATTTGATGGCAAATTTCCAATCTGTGGGCCTGGTCGGTCGACCGGATCATGCCGGGGCGGTTGACTCCCTGAACCGGCTGGTGACGTTTCTCAAGGGACGCGGCATGCAGGTTGTGCTCGATGCGGGTACTGCCCGGTTGCTGCCCGATGCGGATCTGGAGCACTGCACGCGCGAGGAGCTGGCACAACATTGCGATCTGGTAGTGGTGGTCGGAGGCGATGGCAGCATGCTGAATGTCGCCAAGACCATGGCGTCGGATCAGGTGCCTGTTATCGGCGTCAACCGTGGCAAATTGGGGTTTCTTACGGACATCGTGCCGGATGAAATCGAATCCAGCATTGGTGAAGTGCTGTCTGGTCAATATACCGTCGAGAAGCGCTTCCTGCTCGATGTTTACCTGAAGAGCGACGGCACAGAAACGCATCTGGGCTCGGCCCTGAACGATGTCGTATTGCATCCCGGCAAAGCTGCCCAGATGATTGAGTTCGAACTGTTCGTTAACGACAGTTTTGTCTACAGTCAGGAGTCCGATGGCCTGATCGTGGCAACACCAACCGGGTCTACAGCCTATGCATTGTCCGCCGGCGGCCCGATTATGCATCCTCATCTGGATGCGGTTGTTCTGGTACCCATGTACCCACATTCCCTCAGTAGTCGGCCGATCGTTGTCGATGGCGGCAGCGAAATCAGGCTGGTTGTGGCAAAGAAAGGCACACTGCAACCCCAGCTTAGCTGTGATGGCGAAGTGCGTTATTCGACCAACGCGGGCGATGTGTTGCTGGTACGCAAAAAAACCGTGACGTTGCAATTGATACATCCACCCAATCACAGTTTCTATCAGGCTTGTCGCAGCAAGCTGGGCTGGGGTAGCCGACTGGTGCGGCCGGATGATTGAAGCCGCCAATCTCGAGCTTGAGATGGATCTGCGCGATTTCGTCGGCTTCCTCAACCAGCAGGGAATCCAGCATCGCGTTGTGGAAGAGAGTGGCCGGCAAATAATCTATGTGGCAACGCCTGAGCAAGCGAGCTACGTGCAGCAAGCGTTAGCCAGTTGGCAGTCCGATGGCTGGCGGCAAGAAGCAGAGCGGGTTGCTGCGCTGCCTACGCGCAGACCAAAAGGGGTCGTGGCGTTACTCTGGGAGAGCCCGGTCACCGCACTCTTGATTGCCGCCTGTGTGGCCGTGGCCGTCATCAGCGCATTGGGGGCGCGAGTAGGGCGAGTGGACTTTTTGTTCTATCCGCCGGTCGCGGTGAGCAGTGTATGGGCGTTGCTTGCTGATATGAGTGGCCCTGGCGAGTGGCTGCGCAGTCTGACCCCGATGTTCCTGCATTTTGGCGAGCTGCATCTGGTATTCAATATGCTTTGGCTCTGGTATTTTGGCCGTCAACTGGAGGCGAATCATCCGCGCTGGATGTTTGTGCTGGTCATTATCGGCACCTCATTTATCAGCAATACGACTCAGTATCTGGTGGCCCAGGGCAATAATTTCGGTGGTATGTCCGGTGTTGTTTATGGTCTGGTGGGCTATGCCTGGTTGATTCACACTTTTATGCCGCGCTCACAGCTGATGATTCCCACTAATATGTTCGGCATGTTTGTTGTCGCTCTGGTGCTGATGGAAGTTTTTGCCAGTTCATGGATTGCCACCGCCGCGCATGTGGGTGGATTGCTGTCCGGACTGGCGATTGCCGCGCTGGTGGTGCTGACTTACCGCGGCTTACTGCACAGAGATGCTATTAGTCGCAGACCGTAGGTAGCCTGCTCGGGAGTCCCGGCAGGGAAATGCGCAGATTCACTACACACGAGCTGGCGACGACGTTGACGCCGCCAGCAAGAAATTGAAGAACCTGTTCAAGGTTGTATGAAGGTCATTATTGAAGGTCATTATGAGTAATGAGAAAGAGTTGCTGGGTGCTGATGGCGTTATGCCGCCGCCCGAAAACTTGCAGGAGTTGGTGGCCAACATGACGCCGGTTATGTATGGCAATTTGCAGCAAGCCATAGAGCTGGGTAAATGGGATGACGGCAGTCGCCTGACACCCGAACAAACTGAACGCTGCATGCAACTGGTTATCCTGTACGAGGAACACCACCTGCCTGAAGCGCAACGCACGTACGCCAATCTGCCAAAAGGCTGTGGTGCCGGCAGCGGCGTCTGGCCCGGTAGCAAAAATCCGCTGGAGCAACATTGATGAATGCTGTTAAAGGCATTTTACGCAAGATGAAATCGCGGCTGGAAGCGCCTGTGCAGTATTCACTGCGTGTTGGTGACGAGTCATTGCCATTGAATGAGACGCTGGGCAGAACGCTGCGGCTCGAATACACGGGCGAGATTTATTGTGTGCACTGCGGACGTAAAACCAACAAGAGCTTCAATCAGGGCTATTGCTACCCCTGTTTTCAGAAACTGGCGCAATGCGATTCCTGCATTATTCACCCGGAGCGTTGTCACTTTGATCAGGGTACCTGCCGCGAGCCCGCCTGGGGTGAGCGCTTTTGTATGCAGGACCATATCGTCTATTTTGCCAATTCCTCGGGTTTGAAAGTGGGTATTACTCGTGCCACTCAGGTGCCTACTCGCTGGATCGATCAGGGCGCCACGCAGGCGTTGGCAGTAGTGCGCGTCCGCAGCCGACTGCAATCCGGCACTCTGGAAGTGATGTTGAAGCAGCATGTCGCTGACAAGACCAACTGGCGTGACATGCTCAAGGGTGATGCGACCGAGCTCGATATGCCGGCGGAGCGGGATCGATTGCTGGCCGAGTGCGCTGATGAGATTGAGGAGATGAAACAACGTTTTGGTTTCTTCTCTGTCAGTATCATTAACGGCGTCGAACCGGTGACTATTCAATATCCGGTGCAGGAGTACCCGGAAAAGATAGCGTCATTTAATTTCGACAAAGAGGCGACGGTTGAAGGGACCTTGCTGGGAATCAAGGGGCAGTATCTGATTTTCGATACCGGAGTCATTAACGTCCGCCGTTTCTCCGGTTATCAGGTTGCCGCCAGCCTCTAGCGAACTACTCCAATACCTGATGATGGGCCAGATATAGCTGCTCGACATTTCAGTTCGGGCAGATTTTTAAGATAGTCATTCACGCTAACAGATTGAGTAGATGTCATGAGAAACGCTCAGGCCAGAACAACTTACCTGAAAGATTACCAGCCACCGGAGTTTCTGATCGAAAGCACTACGCTGCGTTTCGACTTGTTCGAGGATCACGCATTGGTCGTCGCTGAGCTGGCCTTCAGGAAAAACCCCGACAGTGTGATCAGCAATCCGGACAGTCTGCAGCTGCATGGCGAACGACTCGAACTGCAATCTTTGCTATTGGATGACAAAGCACTCGCGGAGACGGATTACAGTGTCGATGAGGAGTCATTAACGATCAATGGCCTTGCCGAAATACTCGGTAAGCCTGCAGAGTCGTTCACACTGATTTGCCATACACGCATCGAACCGCAAAACAATACGACCCTGGAAGGCCTGTATAAATCGCGCAAGATGTTTTGCACGCAATGTGAGGCGGAAGGATTTCGCAAGATCACCTATTATCTTGATCGTCCCGATGTCATGTCCCGCTTCAGTACAACCATCTCTGCCGACAAGACGCGCTATCCCGTGTTGCTGTCCAATGGTAATCCGGTGGCCCGTGGTGATGTTGAGGACGACGACTCGCGTCACTGGGTAACTTGGGATGACCCGTTCAAGAAACCCAGCTATCTGTTTGCTCTCGTAGCGGGTGACCTTGCCGTCATCGATGATGCCTTCACCACCATGAGCGGTCGTGAAATTCATCTGCAAATCTTTGTCGAGGAGAAAGACCTCGACAAGTGCGATCACGCCATGCGTTCGCTGAAGAATGCCATGCGTTGGGACGAGGAGGTGTATGGCCGTGAATACGACCTTGATATTTTCATGATCGTCGCGGTGGACGATTTCAACATGGGGGCCATGGAAAACAAGGGCCTGAATATCTTTAATACTTCCTGTGTGCTCGCCAATCCTGCTACTACTACAGACTTCGGCTTTCAGCGCGTGGAAGCTGTCGTTGCCCATGAATACTTCCACAACTGGTCGGGCAATCGTGTCACTTGCCGCGACTGGTTCCAATTGAGTCTGAAAGAGGGTTTTACGGTGTTCCGTGACTCCGAGTTCTCGGCAGACATGGGATCGCGCACCGTCAAGCGCGTCGAAGATGTCAATTTCCTGAAGACCGTACAGTTCGCCGAAGACGGCGGGCCAATGGCGCATTCTGTACGGCCTGACTCCTATATGGAAATTGCCAACTTCTATACAGTCACCATCTACGAAAAAGGTGCTGAAGTTGTGCGCATGATCAGTCTGTTGCTCGGGCCGGAATTGTTCCGTGCCGGATCGGATCTGTACTTTGTCCGTCATGATGGGCAGGCGGTGACGACGGAAGAATTTGTCAAAGCCATGGAGGAGGCCAGCGGCAAGGATCTGAGCCAATTCCGCCGCTGGTACACACAGGCAGGCACGCCGAAACTGGATATGGCGGGGCAATTCAATGCTGACGATGAAACTTTCACCCTGACAGTCAAGCAGTACACGCCTGACACCCCGGGGCAAAGCAATAAACTGCCGCTGCATATTCCTTTGCGTGTAGGCCTGTTGAGCGCCGATGGTCAGGAACTGCCGCTGGTTCTGGCGGGTGAAGCGGCTTCGACAGCCGCGGTGCAAACCGATCGCGTGCTGGAAGTGACGGAAGCCGAACAGCAATTTGTTTTTGCAGGCATTAAAGATAAGCCGATTCCTTCCTTGCTGCGCTCTTTCAGTGCGCCGGTTAAATCATCATACGATTATTCACTGGACGAGTTGGCTTTTCTGGTGGTGCATGACAGCGATGGCTTCAACCGCTGGAGTGCCATGCAGAGTCTGGCTTGTGCGGTCGTTGATCATTGCTGCTCACAAGGGCAAGGGCAAGCCCAGGGGCAGGAACAATTGAGTGCGGATGATGAACTCGTGGCGACACTGATTACCACGGTCCGTCAGGTGTTGGTCAATGCCCTGGATGAGCCTGCGGTGGACAAAGCCATGATCGCGCATTTGGTGACGCTGCCCACGCTCAGCTTCCTGATCGAGCGGGCCACAGTTGCCGATGTGGACCAACTGCACCGGGTCCGCGATACGCTGGCCAACATCGTTGCCAATGCACTGCAGGAAGAATTTGCCCGTTGTTACACAGCGAATGTCAGCGCTACTGAATTCTCTGCCAGCGCCGAGGCAATTGCCCAGCGCGCGTTGAAAAATCTGGCGCTGTCCTATCTGGTACGAACAGGAGATCAGAAGTGGATACAGCAGTGTAACGAACAATTTGCCAACGCCAGCAATATGACTGACCAGATGACGGCGCTGCGCTGCCTGGCGCATTCCGATGCGGTAGCTGCGAAGCCGTTGGCAGAGAAGGCGCTGACGAGTTTTTACGAGCAGTGGCGCCACGAAGCGCTGGTCGTCGATCAGTGGTTCTCAGTGCAGGCGGTAAGCCCCTTGCCGGGTGCGCTGGCTCGCGTCAAAGCCCTGATGGCGCATGCTGATTTTACCCTGCGCAATCCGAATAAGGTGCGTTCACTCATTGGCACATTCTGCGGTCAAAATCACGCGGCATTCCACAACCTTGATGGCTCTGGTTACGAATTTCTGGCTGATTGTGTGCTGGAGCTGGATGCGCTCAATCCGCAGATTGCCGCCCGTTTGCTAACACCGCTAACGCGTTGGAAGAAATACGATGCGCAGCGGCAGAGCCTGATGCAGGTACAGCTGCAACGCATCAAAGCAGAGCCGACTTTATCCAAAGACGTCTTTGAGGTGGTGGAGAAGAGTACTGTCTAGTGGTGAGTCTCTGATAGCTCTCTGCGTACTCTCTGTTAACTACTGGCGACTGGCTGGTAGAAAACGATAGCCCACTCCGGGCTCGGTTTCTATGAATTCGGGGTTGCCCGCATCATCACTTAGTTTGGTGCGCAGTTTTTTCACCAGTATGCGCAAGTAATGGGTGTCATTCTCGTGCGACTTTCCCCAGATTTGATCCATCAATTGTTTCTGCGTCATCACTCGATTTTCGTTTTCAACGAGTATGCTCAGCAGCTTGAATTCCTTGCGCGAAAGGTGGATCTCCTCACCTCGTACCGCCACCTTGTGCTTGAGAATATCCAGGTGCAAGCGGCCGTCGTCAAATATCGATTTTGCTTGCTCACTGTTGCCGGTGTCGCGTAGCAAGGCACGAATTCGTGCCAGAAGTTCCTGAATGCCAAAAGGTTTGACGACGTAATCATTGGCGCCGGCATCGAGCAGCTTCACCTTTTCAATTTCCTTGTCTCTTGCGGTAAGTACAATAACCGGGCAGTTGGAAAATTCCCGTAGCGTAGTGAGAACTTCTATGCCTTCCATGTCCGGCAGACCAAGATCGAGAATAATCAGGTTGGGTTGTTCAAGTGTACTCATCGCCAGGCCCTGGTTACCACTGTCGGCTACAACGACAGTGTAACTTTGAGAAGTCAGGCCGATTTGCAAAAAGCGGCGTATTTGCGGCTCGTCATCGATTATCAATATTTTGTTCATTGACTCATTCCGTAGTCAGTGGAATGCATAAAGTGACCCGGGCGCCACCCAGTTCGGTGCTGTCAGAGATTGAGACGCTGCCGCCATGAGCGCCTATCATACCTTTGCAGATCGCCAATCCCAATCCGCTTCCGGCGACGCGCCGATCACCCTGATCGGCGCTGTGAAACATGTCCAACACGCGTTGTTTTTCAGCATCCGGAATACCCGGTCCCGAATCTTCAATGATGATGAGCAATTCGTTATTGCGGCGCATGGCGTTGATGCTCACCGGCGCTTTGCCATCGCTGAACTTGCACGCATTATCAACAACGTTGTAAATGGCTTGTTCAAGCAAGGCAGTGTGTACGCTGATTAGTGGCAGATCGTCCGGTATGCTCACCTTGACTGATTGCGAGTGTGACATGCGGATTCGTTTGATCACTGCATGCACTATTTCGTCCAATGCGATAGTTGTACGTTCGAGTGCAAATTGCCCGCGGCCCAGGCGTGCCATGTCGAGTAATTTTTCCGTGAAGCTGTTCAGTCGACGGGATTCGGTGAGTATGGTTTCCAGTAGCTCATCGTGTTCCTGTGCGGATAACCCTTCTCCCAGCTCCAGCAGGGTGCTGCTGGCACCAATCATTGTCGTCAATGGGGTTTTGAAATCATGGGACAGGGATGACAGCAGGGAAGAGCGGAGCAGTTCGTTCTCCTTTTCCTGAATTTCGCCTTTCAACGCAGAGCTTAGGCGAATTCTGGTCAGCGCCAGAATCGCCTGTTGTGCCAGAATACGCGCGATATCACGTGATGTGTCAGGACAGGGAAAAACAATCAAGACCTGACGCGTGGATTCGCCATCGCCAATAAATAAAAGCACTGTATTCTCGCCCTGCAGTTCTGTATGCAGTTGTGCCCGTCCGCTGGACAGGTGATCAGCGATCTGTTGGCGGATTTTGGCCAGCTCGAAATGTTCTTTCTCGCTCCAGTCGATCCCATTGTTCGTGCAGTTCAATAGCCGGTACTCGAGCCGTGGAACTTTACGCAACGACTGTTTCAATACGCTGATGATTTCATCAGGACTCATGGCTGATGACAGGGACTGAATAAATTTGAGTTCTGTGCGCGTCATGAGCTCACGCAGTCGAATTCGCTCCAGTTGTTCCTTGATGTTGGCAGCCAGTTGGCCGACGATCACAGCGATCAGCAAGAACAGCACAATCATTAGCAGGTCCTGCCGGTGCATGACTATAAAAGTGCCGCGCGGTTCGGTGAAGCTGAAGTTGAAGGCGAGGAAGCTCACCACCGCCGACAGTAGCGCTGGTTTGGTGCCGGTATTAACGGCGGTAACAATAACGACAAGGATATAGAGCAGGGCGATATTGACGGTATTGATGGTGCCGTGAACGAACCAACTGAAAATGCCAATGCACAGGGGGAGTGTTGCCGCTAAAGCGAATTGGAGTCTGTAGCTTGGCCCTTGCATCAATCTTATCCTCGCCAATAACTGGCTGTGAACAGTATAACAATAGTCAGGAACTCAAGGCGCCCCAATAGCATGCCAACGCCGAGAGCCCACTTGGCAAAATCGGGCAATGATTGGAAGTTACCCACCGGACCAATGGTGTCTCCAAGCCCAGGCCCCACATTCATCAACGCTGTGGCTGCGCCGGAGATGGCAGCGAGCAGGTCCAGATCAGAAAGACTCAGGATAAGAGTCAACAGCACCAAGGCGCCCATCATCAGAAAAAAATAGGCGCTGAGAGCAGTAATAATCTCGTCCCTGATCGGTTTGCCTGCATAGGATGAAGTAATAGTCATACGTGGGTGTACCGAGCGCGCCAGCTGTGCCCGCATAAGGCTGAAGAAAATCTGAAAGCGGAAGACCTTGATGCCGCCACTGGTTGAACCTGAGCATCCGCCGATAAACGTCGCAAACAGGAACAGGGCGCAAGCGAAGGTTCCCCAAGCGGCATAATTACTGCTGGCGAAACCCGTTGTAGTAATGACAGACACGAGATTGAAGGCGGCCAAAGTGACCTTGTCGACCCAGTTCGCAGGCGTTGCTGCTGACTTTGGCATAAAGATCAAGGCTGCGCTAAGGACTGCTGTGAGGCCAATTATCACCTTGAGCAGCCCGTTTACCTGTTGATCCTTGAACAAACGGGTGGAGTTTCGCGATGCCAGTGCCGGGTACAGTGTGAATGGAATTGCACCGGCAAGCATAAACAGGATTGCGACCCACTGCGTGGCATTATTGCTGTATAAAAAAGAATGCTCGGTTGTCGCGAAGCCACCAGTCGAGACTGTGGTCATGGCATGGTTGATGGCATCAAACAGTGGCGTACCAGTCACGCTGTAGGCAATGGCGCAACACAGGGTTAGTGCCGCGTAAGCGTTAACGATGGTGAGAATCACAGACTTGGTTCTGGGGATGTTGTTGCCATTTTCCCAGTGTGAAGATTCGGTTTGAAAAAGTCGCATGCCGCCGACGTGCAGAAACGGGAGCAACAAGACAGCCATGCAGATAACGCCAATACCACCAATCCACTGCAAGATCGAGCGCCAGAGCAAGACTGCATGTGGCAGGTTGGCAATGTCGGCAAATATCGTTGAGCCTGTCGTCGTAAGTCCGGAGATGCTCTCAAACAGCGCGTCGGTAAACGTCAGGTTGAGCGGGCTGAATACCAGTGGCAATGTGGCGACGATCGATAGCACGAACCAGGTGCCGGCGGTTGTGAGGAACATGTGGCGTGGAGATAGATGAGACGGCTGATAGTTGCGGCCCAGTGTGATCGCAATAATACCCATCACACTATAGGAGAGAGCGGAGTAGGCAAACACGGTAAATTCGGCTTGCAAGGGGAAGAGTTCGCTCACGCCAGCCAACAGCGCAGCAATCGCCAGCACTTGCAGGCTGATACCGAGTACTAACAGGAATGGAGCAAATAATTGCATGGCTGCCAGTGTAGGCAAGCCGTGCGTAAATTCGCTATGTCGAATTCGCTCAAGGGCGTAAATTTTGCGTAAACAAAGTGCTTGCTGGATTTTACTCCTGGGATCAGCTCAGGTGGCGTAAGTGAAGGTGCGGGTGACGGTGAGGGTGAGGGTGAGGGTGAGGGTGAGGGTGTAGCAAAGGGATTGGTGACAAGAGACAACTAAAAGGAAAAAAATAGAGAGACAAAAAAAGGGAGCTTGTCTGTAAGCTCCCTTTTTTATCGAGTGCAGATAGCAATGTTCAGAGAACCAGCTATCTTCCAAGCGCCTGACTCAGGCGTCAGGCCACTTCTTGCACATTGGTGAGCGGTATCTGCTTGGCACGTTCGGCCGCTTCCATGTAGTCCTGAATTTCATTGAAGTTCAGGTAGCGATAAATGTTATCCGCCATGGTATTGATGTTGCCCATGTATTGCATGTACTCATCCATGGTCGGGATTTTGCCCAGAGCGGCGCTAACGGCAGCCAGTTCCGAAGACGCCAGATACACGTTGGCACCCTGACCAAGTCGGTTCGGGAAGTTACGCGTTGACGTGGACACCACCGTGGAATTCGGAGCGACCCGCGCCTGGTTGCCCATGCACAACGAGCAGCCCGGCATTTCTGTGCGCGCGCCAGAGACGCCGAAAACATTGTAGATGCCTTCCTCTGTTAGCTGGTGTTCGTCCATCTTTGTTGGCGGGGCAATCCACAATTTGGTCGGCAGACCGCCGTCCACTTGCTTCAGTACTTCGCTGGCAGCGCGGAAGTGACCGATATTGGTCATGCAGGAGCCAATGAAGACCTCATCAATGGCGGTGCCCTGAACTTCAGACAAGGGTTTGACGTCGTCCGGGTCATTCGGGCAAGCCAGCAGGGGTTCTTTGATTTCATTGAGGTCGATCTCGATGATCTTGTAGTACTCGGCATCAGCGTCCGGCTCCATCAGCTCAGGATTTTCTAACCACTGTTCCATGGCCTGGGCGCGGCGCTCCAGCGTTCGCGCGTCCTGATAGCCGTTATCGATCATCCAGCGCAACAAGGTGATGTTGGACTTGAAGTATTCGATGATCGGTTCTTTGCCGAGACGGATGGTGCAACCACCGGCTGAGCGCTCGGCTGATGCATCAGAAATCTCAAAGGCTTGCTCCACCTTCAGATTCGGCAGGCCTTCAATCTCGAGAATGCGGCCGGAGAAGATGTTCTTCTTACCTTTCTTCTCAATGGTCAGGTCGCCACTTTGCAGGGCGGCGTAGGGAATTGCATTGACCAGATCACGCAGGGTGATGCCAGGCTGCATCTCGCCCTTGAAGCGCACGAGCACAGATTCCGGCATGTCCAGCGGCATGACACCGGTAGCCGCCGCGAAAGCGACCAGACCGGAACCAGCGGGGAAGGAGATACCGATCGGGAAGCGGGTATGGGAGTCGCCACCGGTGCCTACTGTGTCGGGCAACAGCATGCGGTTCAGCCAGGAGTGAATGATGCCGTCACCGGGGCGCAGGGAGACGCCGCCACGGGTATGAATGAAATCGGGCAGGGTGTGCTGGGTTTCGATATCTACCGGTTTCGGGTAGGCAGCAGTATGGCAGAAAGACTGCATAACCAGATCGGCCGAGAAGCCCAGGCAAGCCAGATCTTTCAACTCATCGCGGGTCATCGGGCCAGTCGTGTCCTGGCTGCCCACGGTGGTCATGCGCGGCTCGCAGTAACTGCCAGGGCGCACACCGGCGACGCCGCAAGCCTTGCCAACCATCTTCTGCGCCAGCGTAAAGCCTTTGCTGGATTCTTCCCCGGCAATAGGCGAGCGGAAGATAGTGGATGGCTCAAGCCCCAGTTCTTCACGAGCGCGCTGTGTCAGGCCGCGACCAATAATCAGCGGAATACGACCGCCGGCACGGACTTCGTCCAGTAACACCTCGGTGCGCAGCTCAAAGGTGGTGACAACCTCGTCGCTGTCGTGGCGGGTGATCTTGCCGGCATAGGGATAAATATCGATCACATCACCGGTTTCCAACGCGTCGACATCACATTCGAATGGCAAGGCACCGGCATCTTCCATGGTATTGAAGAAGATCGGCGCGATTTTGCCGCCGATGCAGACGCCACCGGCGCGCTTGTTGGGGATGTAGGGAATGTCATCGCCAACGTGCCAGAGCACAGAGTTGGTGGCGGACTTGCGCGACGAACCGGTACCGACCACATCACCGACGAGCGCAACGGGGTGTCCCAGCTCCTTCAGTTCCTTGATCTGCTCGCCAGCATCGGTGACGCCGTCGCGCGGATTCTTGTACATGGCCAGTGCATGCAGCGGGATATCGGGTCGTGACCAGGCATCCTGAGCGGGTGACAGGTCATCGGTGTTGGTTTCGCCGGGGACTTTGAATACGGTGACTGTGAGTTTTTCCGGCAGCTCAGGCTTGTTCAGGAACCATTCGGCCTCGGCCCAGGATTGCAGGACTGACTTGGCGTGCTCGTTGCCGGCCTTGGCTTTCTCGGCCACATCATGGAAGGCGTCGAACATAAGCAGGGTGTGCTTCAACTCTGCAGCGGCGGCTGCGCCGAGATCGCTGTCATCAAGCAAATCAACCAGTGTGGCGATGTTATAACCGCCCAGCATGGTGCCGAGGAGTTTGGTGGCCGCTGCCTTGTCGATCAGCGGCGACGTGGCTTCGCCACGGGCGAGCGCTGACAGAAAACCGGCTTTGACATAGGCCGCTTCGTCAACGCCGGCGGGAACACGATTGGTGATCAGGTCGAGAATGAAGTCCTCTTCGCCGGCCGGCGGTGCTTTCAACAGCTCGACCAGTTCGGCGACCTGCTCTGCATTTAACGGTTTGGGGACAATGCCTTCTGCGGCGCGTTCTGCGACATGCTGTCGATAAGCCTCTAACACGATGAGTTCCTCGTTAAGTAGTCACTGCGAGACTGGTTGCTACCGGGAATCGGTCGCAAGTACGGTGCCAGGCTTGCAGAAATTCAGGGGGTGCCAGGGCGTTTATCTGCCACTGTGCCGGTGTGAACCGGAGAAGGCCGGATGACGAATGCCCCGCAGCAAACGTACAGTAGGTCGTGATCCGGACAGTCAGGGCAGGTGGGTAACTTGATCCACGGGAAGTGTCCGAATGGCCTTGACCCGCAGGATGATTGTTACCTTTTTCAGGCGTTGACTGGCACCAAAAAAGTGGGCGTATTCTATTGTAATTGCTAGCAAAAATCCAGCTGCAGCGGGCGCTATCGCCAGCGATCGTGGGGCGTAGGGGGGCGCAGCTTGCTCGACTTCCGCCAGGAATTCACTACAGGAAAGCGGTGCCAGGCGTGACGAGTTTTGCTAAAGTCTGCTGTCCCGGTTCCGACTTACCTCAGGTAAGGCGCCAACGGGCAAGCAACTTGAATCCACTGGCTTCGGGTACGTCACAAAACTGGTCAACCCCGCACCGAATTCATCATAGCGTCACGGAATCCATGCAAGCTGTTAAAACCCCCTGTATCGGCATTTGTTCTACCACTTCACTGGGAGACAAGGTCTGTCGTGGCTGCAAGCGTTACGCGTTTGAAGTGATTGACTGGAACAGCTACGACGTTGATGCCAAGAGCGCAGTGCTGCGGCGAATTGAAAAACTCGTCTGCCAGATTCTGGAAAACAAGTTGCGTATATTCTCAGTGCCGAATTTGAAGCTGGGTCTGGAGCAACTGGTTGTGCCCTACGACCCGACGCTATCCCCTTATTGCTGGCTGCATAATCTGCTACGCAAGCGCCATCGCCAGATCGGTGAATTGCAGGAGTATGGTGTGTACGTGTTACCTGACTTCGCCCATCTGGCACTGACAGATTTGTGCGAGATGATCGAGGCGGAATTACAGGTGCTGTGTGAGGCACATTTCCAGCGTTATGTGAGTCCGGTCGGCCGCATTCAGTCAGCCTGAGCTGATTCGATTGCAAACTGCTGCAAGGTGGCGCCGGCCTCTGTGATCTCGGCAAACCAGCCGGTCTTATCCCAATCACCCAATACAAGGCGCCAGCCAGTTTTGCCAGCGACGTCGAGAGGGTGGCGTCCGGGACGGTGAGTGTGTCCGTGCAGTAATTGCGTCTGTTTTTCGGCAAGCAGGAATTCCTCCACAGCCCTGGAATTCACGTCCATGATGGCCATTTCCTTGGTGGCGGTGGCTTCTTTGGACTGCGCCCGTGCCTGTTTGGCGAACTCGATGCGCTCGGCAATGGATTTGGCCAGAAATGCTGACTGCCATTCGGGATTGCGCACCATGGTTCGGAATTGTTGATAGTCCACATCATCGGTGCACAAGTGATCACCGTGCGTCAATAAAACCGGACCGACCGCGGTATCGATCACCGTCGGGTCGGCTAACAGGGTGGCGCCAGCAGAGCGAGCGAATCCCTCTCCCAGCAGGAAATCACGATTGCCGTGCATCAAATACACTGCCGTGCCCGACTTGGCCAACGCGGAGAGCCCGGCAGCCACTTGCGCAGCCAGCGGGTCGGGGACATCGTCCCCAAGCCAGACTTCAAACAGATCGCCGAGTATATACAGAGCACTACACTGGCCTTCGGCCTTACCGAGAAAATCGAGCAGGGCGGCAGTCAGGTCAGGGCGCGCGACTTGCAGATGCAGGTCGGAAATAAACAGCAGTCGCCCGGACAAAACTACTCGTCACCTGCGACAGTAGTGGATTCAATGACGATGGGCTCTACTGGCACATCCTGATGGCCCGCGGCATTGGCGGTGTCGACGTCCTTGATGCTGTTAACCACGTCCATGCCTGCGCTGACTTTGCCGAATACAGCGTAACCCCAGCCTTGCGGTGACTTGTCCCGATGGTTGAGGAAATGGTTGTCGTTGACATTGATGAAGAACTGGCAGGTGGCAGAATGTGGGTCGCCGGTGCGTGCCATAGCCAGGGTGCCAGTCATGTTCTTGAGTCCATTATCTGCCTCGTTGTCGATGGGGCTGCCGGGCTTTTTTTGTTGCATATCCGCAGTGAAGCCACCGCCCTGAATCATGAAACCATCGATGACCCGGTGAAAAATAGTGCCGTCATAGAAGCCGTCTTTGGCGTATTGCAGAAAATTGGCAGCGGAATTTGGCGCATTGTCGAAATCCAGCTCGATAGTGATGTCGCCTTTATTGGTGTGTAGAACAATCATGCGGGGTCCTTGTCGATAGTTTGATGAACAAAGATGATCTTTATCTGGCCGTTTGCTGCGCCGCTGGAAGGTATGGCGCGGCAATTAGCAGAGTCGGTGGCGGCTATCACATTTCCGCGAGAGGCTGCCAACCGGTTCAATCTCGGTATTCATTCTCGGTAATTGTGGTGAAAACTTGGAACACCACCGTTCGGAGCAGGTATAATAAGGGTTTTGGCGGGGCTGGGCCAGACACCGCCACTGTTAGCCAGCAGAGTCATAAAAAGAGTCGCGCTGGCGACAATGGACGTCACCAGGGCAGAACCACTCCTGATCCACGCATAGACATCCCCAGTACAAGCAACACACAGTTTAACGTTTCGAAGATTTACAGCAGAGAAAAGAGATTATCCATGGCTGATTCAGCATCGGGAAACAAGAGTGCCGCAGGTGCAGCCACTCCCTCCAATTTTATCCGTCACATGATCAGCGAGGACCTTGCCAGTGGCAAACACGCTGGCAGGGTGCATACACGCTTCCCACCAGAGCCCAATGGCTATTTACACATTGGCCACGCCAAATCCATCTGCCTGAATTTTTCGCTGGCAGAAGAATACAACGGCAAATGCAATTTGCGCTTCGATGACACCAATCCGGCGAAAGAGAGCCAGGAGTTTGTTGATTCGATCAAGAACAACATCAAGTGGCTGGGCTTTCAGTGGAGTGGCGAGGTGCGTTATTCCTCCGGCTATTTCGACCATCTCTACGACTTTGCCGTCCAACTCATCGAGTCGGGCAAAGCCTATGTCTGCAGCCTCAGCCCTGATCAGGCGCGTGAATATCGCGGCACCTTGACCGAGCCGGGTACTGACAGTCCTGATCGCAATCGCACCATCAAGGAAAACCTGACCCTGTTCAAACGCATGCGCGACGGTGAGTTTGCTGAGGGCGAATATTCCTTGCGGGCGCGTATCGACATGGCGTCACCCAATATCAATATGCGTGATCCGGTGCTTTATCGCATCCGTCATATCAGCCATCACCAGACTGGCGACAAGTGGTGCATCTATCCCACTTATGACTACACACACTGCATCTCCGATGCCATCGAAGGCATTACTCATTCTTTGTGCACGCTGGAATTTGAAGACCACCGCCCGCTGTATGACTGGATTCTGCACAATCTGGATATCGATACATTGAAAGTGGTTAGCGATCTGGCGGACAGCAAAGACGACTATGTCCTGCCGCAGCAAACCGAATTTGCCAAACTGAAGATCAATTACACAGTGATGGGCAAACGCAAGCTGCGGGAAATGGTCGAATCCGGCATCGTTGATGGTTGGGATGATCCGCGCATGCCGACACTGGCCGGTATGCGCCGCCGTGGTTTCACGCCGGCAGCCATTCGCAATTTCTGTGAAAGTGTTGGTGTGGCCCGGGCCGAGAGTGTGGTTGATATGGGTATGCTGGAACACGCCATTCGTGACGATCTCGACAAGAATGCGCCACGTGCCATGTGCGTCCTGCGGCCGCTGAAAGTAGTGCTGACGACATTTGCGGATGATTACCACGCCGATCTCACCATGAGCGCACACCCGAAACTGGAGTCGCTTGGTCAGCGCACCGTACCGCTCACGCGCGAGATCGTTATTGATCGCAGTGACTTTGAACAGGAGCCGCCAGCGGGATTCAAACGCCTGGTTCCGGGCGGTGAAGTCAGGCTGCGGGGAGCGTATGTGATTCGCTGTGATGAAGTGATTAGCGACGAGACAGGTGAAGTCGTGCAGCTTAATTGCAGTGTCGATGAAAATACCCTTGGTAAAAACCCGGAAGGCCGCAAGGTCAAAGGCGTCATTCACTGGGTGTCAGCGACCAAAGGCGTGCCTGCTACGGTGCGCTTGTATGATCGTCTCTTTAATGCTGAAAAACCGGAAGCCAAGGACGTCGACTATCACGATTGCCTGAATCCGGATTCGCTGATCAAGATTGAGAACTGTGTTGTCGAGCCGTCAGTGCTGGACAGCCAGCAACAAAATTTCCAGTTTGAACGTGAGGGCTATTTCTGTTTTGACAGCAAAGATTCGAGCCCTGAAAAGCCGGTATTCAATCGCACGATCACGCTGCGAGATTCGTGGTCCAACTAATTCGCATCGCCAAGAGCAAGTCAATATTGTGATTACTGTTTACAACACGCTGACCCAGCGTAAAGAGCCTTTACAACCCATCGAACCAGGCAAGATTCGACTCTATGTCTGTGGCATTACTGTTTATGACTATTGTCATCTGGGTCATGCGCGCATGCTGGTGGCGTTCGATTTTATTGTGCGTTATCTGCGCTATCGTCAATTCGATGTCACCTATGTGCGCAATATCACGGATGTTGACGACAAGATCCTGAAGCGTGCTAAAGAAGAAGACGCGTTGTTTTCCGATATCACAGCACGTTACATCAAGGCGATGCACGAGGATGAGCAGGCCCTGGCGATTGCCCGACCCGATCAGGAGCCACGTGCCACAGAACATATAGAAGAAATCGTCAGCATGATCGAGACGCTGGTCAGCAAGGATTTTGCCTACAGAGCCAGCAACGGCGATGTGTATTTCTCTGTCGCGCGCTGCCCGGACTACGGCAAGTTGTCGAAGAAGAATCTCGATGAATTGCTGGATGGGGCGCGCATCGAAGTCGGTGAACTGAAAAAAGATCCGCGTGACTTTGTGCTCTGGAAGGCATCCCCGGATGATGGCGTTGGCTGGGATTCACCCTGGGGCTACGGCCGCCCTGGCTGGCACATTGAGTGCTCGGCCATGTCGACCTGTGCGCTGGGTGATACTTTCGACATTCATGGTGGTGGTTCGGATCTCATGTTCCCGCACCATGAAAACGAGATCGCTCAGTCTGAGTGTGCTACTGACAGCACCTTTGCCAATGTCTGGATGCATAACGGGCCGCTGCGCATCGACAATGAAAAGATGTCCAAGTCACTGGGCAACTTTTTCACCATCCGCGAAGTGCTAAAAAAGCACGACGCCGAAGCGGTGCGCTATCTGCTGGTATCCAGCCACTACCGCAGTCCAATTAATTACTCACTGGACAGCCTGGAGCAGGCCCACAATTCACTTGAGCGGTTTTACCATGCACTCAAGGACCTGAACCTGAAAGAGGCGAAAATGTTGGCCAACTCGCGCTTCGAAAAAGCGTTTCAGGCTGCCATGGACAATGACTTCAATACGCCGGAAGCCTTCGCCGTGCTGTCGGATATGGTGTCCGAAATCAACCGTCAGAAGAAAGAAGACAGTGAGGCCGCCAGCCAGTTGGGCGCATTGCTGGTAAGACTGGGGGCGGTGTTGGGCATTCTGCAAGCAGACCCGGCAGAGTTCCTGCGTCGCAGTGGCGGGGCAGAGCTGGATGCGGCAGCGATTGATGCGCTGGTCGCTGCAAGAGATCAGGCACGTGCCGATAAGGACTGGCAGAAGGCCGATGCGATTCGCGATCAACTGGCCGAGCTTAATGTGGTGATTGAAGACGCTGCCGGTGGCAGCAGTTGGCGCATTGAGCGGCAGTCCTGACTACCTGCTGCAAGCCACTTTCGGGGATCGCAATGGCGAGCTTTGCTGCCCTAGAAATTGACGCAAGAGCCGAAATCCGTGGCCTGTACACATTGACGGGCCCGGGAGACGCGAGTATGATGCCGACCTTTCAAAATTCAGGCATACTTGGCGCGTAAGTCAGGACCTGACTTGAATTATTCGGGGTATAGCGCAGTCTGGTAGCGCGCCTGCTTTGGGAGCAGGATGTCGGGAGTTCGAATCTCTCTACCCCGACCAAAATTCTACCGCTTTATGGTGACTGTAGCTCAGTTGGTAGAGCCCCGGACTGTGACTCCGGTTGTCGTGGGTTCGAGCCCCATCAGTCACCCCATTTCCCCCTCAGAACCGCCGGATTGTGTCATTCATCCGGTTTGCGGCTGGGCAACTGTCTGCCACTGTATTAGCCTGATCATATCTGCGTGCATTGGCGTCAGCAGCAACCGCCGATTGTGAGCAGCCTGAATTCAGCAGCAGGGGGTGAAAGCGATGAATGAACACAAAGCCAGAACAGTGGACGGTGAGCGTACTCGCTTGCAGGAGCTCAATACCGGCACGACCAGCGGTGAAACCGAGGTAATGCCCGAGAGAGCAGGCATTATTGCGCGCTGGCGGCGTTTCTATCGCAACCTGAATCTGGTGCTTGCCGGTATGTATACCGGATTGACCTGCCACGGCACTCCCCACACCCACCATACCTACTCGCGGCAGAAGGGCGACGAGGCGTCAGCGCCAGCAAAGAAATCCGATAATCGGCCGATTTAGCGACTGAGTCGTTGCGCCAGTTTGTGTACAATACGCCCGCCTGTCGGCACTTCATGGTCGTATCAAAAGCAATCTATGATTGCTGACTGGAACGAGCGAGGCCTTTGTAAAAAGAGTCGATGCATGAAACTGCGCTTTTGCAGGTGAGATAAAACAGTACACAGTTCTTCTTCGCGCCCGTAGCTCAGCTGGGTGGAAGCAAGCGTTTTCATGGCGTCAGCCATGAGCGCCGCTGTAACGGCAGCAATCTATGATTGCTGACTGGAACGAGCGAGGCCTTTGTAACAAAGAGGCGATGCATGAAACTGCACTTTTGCAGGTGATATAAGACAGTACACAGTTCTACTTCGCGCCCGTAGCTCAGCTGGATAGAGCATCGGCCTTCTAAGCCGGTGGTCGCAGGTTCGAATCCTGCCGGGTGCGCCATCTCCTTTTCACTACGCTCAGCCTTTCTCAAGCTGCGTGCTACTATTTGCACTCACTCTTCTGCCAATCCTGAGGGCGGACCTTGCTGATGCCACCAGTAGATCATAAACAGCGCTTCCTGTTTATCAGCGCCAGCTTGATATTGCTGTTTGTCTTCATGTTGGTGCAATGGTTGCAGACCAGGGCTGAAGCACAAGCAGTGACGTCCATCGATGGTGTGCGCGCCTGCTACCCGGAAGTGCAACCAACAGGACGAGATTTTGATACGGTGCTGGCCGAAGTGAACGAGGTCATGGCAACGGCGCTCGGTAATTCTCCTGACCCGGCAGATCGTGCATTAGCCATCGCGGCTTTTGGTGAGCGTGATCAGCGGCTGGAGCAACTACGATCCCTGTTCGCAACTGACAGCGAAGAACCACTCGTGGGTTTACAGTTTCTCAATGCCTGTTTGCAGGATATCACTCAAGCCGGCTGTGAGCCGACCCTGCTGAACGAGGTGGCTGAGGCCAGTGGCGATAACGCCTTCGCCTGGCAAATGATTGCCAAGTACCGGGTGTTGCAGGGTGACGACAATGGTGCCGTGGCCTCGCTGCGTGCCGCCAGTACTGCAGCTGATTATGATGTGCATTTCCTCGATCAGCTGGCCCGATTGCAGGCAATGATCCCGACTGCTGATCCACTGGTGGCCACCTACGCGCGCCTGAATTTGTTATTCAGTCTGCAAGGGGCACAGCTTTATAACAATCATACTTCGATTATTGCTTATTGCAGTGAAACTGGCAGCTTGCGAGCCGATGTCGCCCAATATTGCGCCGCGCTTGGCCAGAAGGCCGTCGCCCAGGATTCCGCCATGCTGTATCGACTGTTGGGAAGTGCGTTGTTGGAGACCGCGCATTTGTCACGTGGCGATTTTGCTGCCGCCGATCAGGTGCGGGCGGACTATGAGTCGTTTCAGCAAGAACTGGGAGAGCTGTCGCAGGCAATGTCCGCTGCGGCTAATCTGTCAACCTACGATGGTGAGTTGGCCGCCCTGTGGGTTGACGCATTGATTAACGAAGGCGAGTTGGCTGCGCGCGAGCGTCTGGTAGCAGAAGCGAGAGAGCGCTCAAGCTCGGCAGATTATCAGCCGTGTCAGACACCGGGTCTGCGCTTTGATTTCCCGTTCTTTTATGTTGGCGCAGAGCGTTTAGTGCTGTGAGTTATAAAATTCATAAAAGTCATAAGAGTCATGTGAGCAATGTGTTCAATGTGGGCAATGTGAGTCAGGCGAATGCCGAGCGCTGCCTGTAACAAATCCACTCAGCATTTCGTAGTATGACTGTGACAGCGGCGAACGAAAGCCGATTACTATGACCATCGCCGATATCTCGTAATCCTATGCGCGCCTTCTATTCCACACGCTATCTGCAGTCGCCACAGCAACTGACGTTGCAAGAAGTGCCTCGACCGACGCCAGAGGCGAACGAGGTGCTGATCCGTGTGCGCGCAATTTCACTCAATGATTTTGACTGGGGCATTGTCTCAGGCAAGCCATGGATTCTGCGCTTGTTTCTCGGCTTTACCAAACCCAAGGTGACAATCTCTGGTTGTGACATCGCCGGGGTGATCGCCGAGGTGGGAGCGAGTGCCGAAAAGTGGCAGGTAGGCGACCGGGTCTTTGGCGATCTCAGCGCGGATCATTTTGGCGGTTTCGCCGAATACGTGTGCTGTGATGCAGATTCGCTGACGGCTATTCCTGAAAAGGTGAGTGATGAACAGGCTGCGGGGGTGCCGCAAGCTGCTGCTCTGGCCTGGCAGGCGATGACCGCGGCAGGGCCGATACGCGATGGAGCAAGAATTCTCTTTAACGGCGCCGGTGGTGGCGTAGGCTGCCTGGGCGCACAATTGGCGCGTCAATACGCGGCTGAGCTCACGGGGGTCGACAGCGCAGACAAGTTCGACATCATGAGAGAGTACGGGTTTGGCAGGGTGCTCGACTACCGGCAGCAGGATTTTACCAGGATGCCCGAGCGCTATGACCTGATCGTTGACGCCAAGACCACGCAGTGGCCCTGGCGCTATCTGCGCGTGCTGAATCCCGGTGGCGCCTACGTGACTGTGGGTGGCAATTTTGCGCGCTACATGATGTTGCTGCTGTTCGCTCCGCTGGCGCGTTTGTTGACGGGCAAGCGACTCAAACTGGTGGCCTTGCAGGCGAATCAGGATATGGCAATGTTTGCCGGCTTGCTGGCCTCCGGTGAGCTAACAACGCCTGTTGATGGCCCCACACCGTTTGCTTCGCTACCAAAGCGTCTGGCGTATTTTCTGGCCGCACAGCATCGTGGCAAGGTAATTTTGACGGTCGAAGATGGTGAGAGCTGAGGGTTAATAATAGCTATAGATAACAATAAAATAGTAAAGATATCTAATGTAAAGTCGATAGTATTATTGAAGCAGTACTTTGCTCATGGCCCAGATCAGAATTGAATTTCTGGTGTTGGGCCTTCTGCTTTTTGAGGGGAGTGATTTGAGGGGGCTATTTTGAGAGGGCTATCTTGAGAGGAGTGAAAACTGCCTGAGCTAACGGGCGGCTTCCGGGCTGGCGGTGTTGCCAGTCAGCTATTGCCCAGGGAAATGCTGGCCAGTTTCTCAACAGGGACGGCCACCAGGTCATCCTGATCACGATCACGCCAGTGAGTCAGGGGCAACAGACGATACTCTCCAGTACGCTTGGCGCGAGCACCGCGCCGGCGCGCCGTGCTGCCATCGGGTTTGCGCGTATCGAAGATATAAAGCGCGTAATCTTCAGGCAAGGCCGCCAGCAACGCTTCTATACTGGCAAATGAATGGCTGTCGCCATAGGTCACTTCCAGAGCAATAAGCGGTCGCAGTTGTCGTAGCGATTGTTGCATGCCGGCCAGTACTTTCTGTTCGAATCCCTCGACGTCTATTTTCATCACGTCAATGCGCGAGATGCCCTGAGCAGTCAAATAGTCATCACCGCGGGCAATGGCCAGTTCGCCCACCGGGGTATTGCCTCGGGCCTGTGATTGCGCGTCAAACGACCCCACACCCTGATTGCTGCCAGTCGGGGCGAAGAAGGGCAATCTCCCATTGCTGTCACTGAGGCCGAGGTCATGCACTGTGATGTTGGTGAGCTGGTTACTGGCGATATGCTGTTTAAGTCGAGCACTGACGCTGTCCAGAGGCTCAAAAGCATGAACCTGGGCTGCGTAGCGGGACATGAACAGGCTATGCTGGCCAATATTGGCACCGATGTCGCAGAAGACGCCGCCCGCCGGGGCAAGACCCTGCATGCTGTCGCGCAGAAAATACAGCAAGGGTTTTTCGAAAGCGCCGTAGAAGTAGATGGCGGACTCGATACCGTTTTGCAGGTTGCCGCTATAGTTCAGGCCGTAGAAATCACATTCAAACGGGAAGTCCGGAGCCGCCTGCCGCTTACTCAGGCGTTTGTAGATCCATTTGCGTAGCGCTTTGGGCAGGGATTGACGATCCCAGAGCCAATGCAGAAAACTCCGGTTCTCAGTCATCGCAGGCGGTTCCGGCGGTTGCAGTCAACGGGCGCGGCCTGAGTTCGGCGCGCATATAAAGCGGGTGTGCCGGTTCGGCAGAACGATTCATTTGCAGACAGTGCAGGTCGTCCAGTTTCTGCCGAATCTTGCTGGCACGGTCGAGAAAAGCACCATCATTACCCCAGCAGGCTACTGTAAGATCCGCCTGCTGATGGCAGCGGTTAATCCAGCGATCATTGGCAGGGCCAACCGGGTCTGCGGCGGCTTTCAGGTCCGCGGGGTAGGTGGCACGATAGGCAAACAGGTTGACCACCTCCATGGCCGCGAAACCCCAGTCCCGGGCAAAGCGAACGCAACGCCGAATGGTCGGATCATCCTGGTGATGGTCTGCTGTCGAGGGGTTAAGACCGATAAACAACACCTTGCCAGAGCCGGATTTCCAGCGCCTCTCAAGGCTGTAACGATAGCGGCGACAGCGGGAAAAGCGGGCTTTTTGTGAAATGTATTGCATTTTTGAATAAGAAGTTCGTTAAACGCTTTGAAAATTGGCCAAACTGGTAATAATGGATCTTAGCTACTTGTGGCTTTCTATCGGTTCTCGCTAAACCTTGACTGGTTCGCTTGAACAGCAGCTTTAACAACAGGAAGCGCAATCCAAGTCGGGAAGGGCTCACCTTCCCGACGCAGTAGCCTTGCAGACAGGCATCTATCGCTCACGATACCGATTCTGCTTACCTGGTCCTGTCTTTTCCGACTATCTCCGACTTTCACTCACTTTTTCTAACTATTGCAGCGATGCTCATTTGCCTGCAGTTATCTTGATCGCAGCGCTCCCGCGCTTGTCTTCTGTGGTATTGCTGGTTTAATGTCCGCTGCGACATCGTCGAGCACTGCGACGATCAATTCCTGCACAAGTAACGAGGACGGAATGCTAGCAATAATAGGAGGCTCCGGGCTATCCCAAATTAACGGCTTGGGCGAGGCGGAAACTGTCTCTGTTGAAACCCCCTGGAGTGATACCCCGATTGCCGTGGATATCTATCAAAAAGCAGACAAGCGACTGGCTTTTTTGCCGCGACATGGCAGTGATTCGGCGATCCCGCCCCATCGCATCAATTACCGCGCCAATGTCTGGGCATTGAAAGAGCTGGGGGTGCAGCAAGTCATTGGCGTCAATATTGTTGGTGGTATTGAAGAGCAAATGGGGCCAGGGGCCTATATGGTGCCGGATCAGATCATCGACTACACGCACGGGCGACCTGCTACCTTTTTTGAAGACAATCTGCAGCAAGTCACACACATTGATTTTACCTTTCCCTTTACCGAGACCTTGCGGCAAGAGCTGATCCAGCGAACGGAATCGTTGTTAGCGCAGGAGACTGAGCCGAAGACCCTTGTCTCACAGGGTGTCTATGGCTGCACCCAGGGGCCACGTCTGGAGACAGCTGCAGAGATTCAGAAATTGAAACGCGACGGTTGTGACATTGTCGGCATGACAGCGATGCCGGAAGCGGCTTTGGCCAGGGAGGCGGGGCTCGAATATGCCATGTTGGCACTATCTGTGAACTGGGCCGCCGGTTTGACAGACGGCGAGATCACGCTGGCAGAAATTGCTGTCGTAGTCAGTGACGGAATGGAGTTGGTTAGCGACTTGATTGCGGGACTGTTAAACGACTAGCGGCGCCAGTCACTGCGCGCCGCCGAAGTCAGCATCCTGTTCCGGTAATTCAGGCTCTGGCAATTCCGGTACTTCATAGGGTTCGACGCTGACCACGATTCCCATGGCCGGATGGTCGAGGTAGTGAAATTCGGTACTGCGCATTTCCCGTGCTTGCCGCATCTGGAAAATCCGTCGCGGTTGATAGCGGCTATTGCCAACGGCAAAGTTCGATTCCTCACTGACGTCCCAGGGCAGTGCTGACAGTGAGTCGGGCCGTCCGGGCAATTGCCACTCATCGGCGTTGTCGGGCAATGATGTAAATTCCACCAGCCATAGATTGGCGTCAATCACCACGCGATCCTCGTTGCGATTGAAGTAGAT
>CAZQFA010000035.1:0-20384 GCA_964592245.1 uncultured Pseudohongiella sp.
TGCGCTGACAGACTCAGCGGCAGTGACAGGGCAGTAGCCAATACAATACCGCGCCAGACAGGATTGCGACGCAGCGTAGAGTGGGCACGCTGCTGTGGCGCGCAGAGAGTGAATCGATTCAACGTTAATCTCCTGTGTCTTTTCTTATTCTGCTTGGTAATCCACACGGGGTGGGGGCCGTCGGGATGCGGCCATTACAGCTAACGGCGCATTATAGGGGAGCCTTGAGGGGTGAACTGTGACAAATTGCAAGATAGCCGAGGCAAATTGTCAGAATTTGTGGGTAGAATTACGTACTTTGCAGCGAACTTTGGGGAATTTCCCGCAAACAGCCAGTTTTTGACCTAACTGTCAGCCGCTTGCTCGTTGCTCATATTGCAGGCGGTCACATCAGGCATGTAGGCGATGTACTTGATCATCATCGAGCCACGAATATCCTGCTTCTCGAGATAGCCAGTCTCTTCATCGATATAGAACAGACGGCTGGTCGTCGCCACCAGGTCTTCATCCATCATTTGCGCGCATTCATGCACCAGCAAATCCGCGGGGAAACGCCGATCTGCGCCTTCCCGATACATGAATATCTCATTGCTATCAGTGAAATAGACGTAGTCCACCACGCCGTCGCGATTGCTGTCGCGGGCACACATGTCGTAGATGAGGAAATTGTCGCAGTAATTGGAGGTAACCGGACGCAGTCCGGCAGTATCCAGATTACCGCAAGCAACCAGCAACAGGCTCAGCAGCCCCAAAATTGTCAGGCGTGAAAAAATCATGAGTACAACTATAACGACAAACCCGTAATTTCTTTAATATCGCAAAGGGGATCAATAGATTGAGAGGATTCGCTGCGCGTCGCCCCGGCATCCGTCAGAAGCGAAACTTTTCGCCACAACACTGGCAGCGTATTCAGTGGGGGAGTCTAACGAACTGATCAGCTGGAATGAAGCGATTCTGTCGCAAAGTCCTCCGGAAATCCTTTTCCGTGAGAACGCCGTCACTCTAGCAAGTCATTTTTGCAGTTTAATGACATCCTTTCACCGCGTCCCGTTACTACAGCTTTACCGGTGCCAGTCTGGCATTGTCTTCATCGAACCACAGTCGTCCCACAGGCACACGCGTTGCGAGCCGCCGGTTATTGACGACATCAAAGACATCGCCATTAATACCGGTCAACTGCACAGGCACGCCCGCTTGCTGCGCCAATTGTGCGTTTCTTGCCATGTGCCGTGCTTCGCCATGGACCGGAATTGCCACTCGCGGACGCAACCAGCGGTACATCAAGTCCAGCTCTTCGGCGCAGGGGTGGCCCGAGGCATGGATGGGAATCGGATGCGCATCACCGTGGGTGACCTTGATACCCCGCTCCGTGAAAGTCTGGCACAGGGACGCGACTTCCAGTTCGTTGCCGGGGATGGTCTTGGCGCTGAAGATGACATGATCACCTGCCGCCAGATTGACATCCGGATGCGAGTCCAGCGCCAGTCTGCGCAAAGCCGCGCCCGGCTCGCCCTGACTGCCGGTGGCAATGATGAGCGTTTCCTCCGGCAGCAGATAGCCCAGCTCGAGGCCGGATAATGTAGAGAAATTCTCGCTTAAATAGCCTGCAGCACGCGCGCAACTGACCATGCGCTCCAATGATCTGCCCAGCAGTCCCGGATAGCGCCCGGACACATGCGCCACATTGCCGAGGGTTTGCAGTCGGGCAATGTTGCTGGCAAAGCAACCGATGACAACACGACCCGGTGAATTTTGTACCAGATCGAGCAAGCCACTAAAAAGCTCCGACTCGGACACGGAGTGGCCGGCAAGGGTCGCATTGGTCGAGTCACACACCACGGCATCAATGCCGAGCCTACCCAGCTGCTGATAGCGAGCTGGCTCTATCGCCGCTCCGGCTATGGGTGCCGAATCAAGTTTCCAGTCAGCGGTGTGCAATACTCGCGCGGCTGCCGTGGTAATTAGCAAGGCGTGCGTTTCCGGGGTGCTGTGAGTAATGGGAATCCACTGCACGTTGAATGGCCCCAGATCCATGGATTCACCTGGCGACACCGTCACTATCGGCGCATCGATACGGTACTGGCGCAGTTTGCGCAACACGACATTGCGGGTGAAAGGTGTGGTGTAAATCGGACAGCGGAACTGCTCCCACAAATGCGGGATGGCACCGATATGATCCTCGTGGGCGTGGGTGGCAATAATGCCTACCAGCGCTTCATGACGGTTGGCGATGAAGACCGGGTCCGGCATTTCAACGCGATTGCCGGTATTACCCTGAGTCGATTTTTCAAAGGTGACCCCGCAATCCACCATCAACCAGTGACCGGCATGGCCAAACAGGTTCAGATTCATACCGATTTCGCCGCAGCCGCCCAAGGGCACGAACCAAAAATCCTTGTGCGATGGCGTCACGACACACATCTCCGGCGAAAAGCCGGCTGCGCAATCTGGAAGCGAGTGAGTGGATGCTGCAGGCAGGACATGATGCGAGCAAGACTATAAGAAGCGACCGCTTAACTCCAGCCATACCGGAATCATGACAAAGGCAGCCAGCGTCTGACTGGTAATGATATTGGCCATCAGTGCCACATTGCCGTTGAGCTGCCGCGCCAGAATATAGGCTGAAGGCGGTGCCGGCAGTGCCGCAAGTACCAACAGCACCTGGGCAAGCCCGGTAGGCGTTTGCAACACGATACAAGCCACTAACACCAGCGCCGGCAATGCTGCCAGCTTGGTGAACAGCGCAACAAACAATGGCCAGCCCTGCTCACCCAGTGCGACAAAGCGAATACCGGCGCCAACCGCCAGCAAACCCAGCGGCAAGGCCGGCTGGCTTAGTATGGTGATGACTTCAATGGCCAAATCCGGCAGTACGATGACATTGCTGTAGCTGAGGAACAAACCAAACCCGCAGGCCAGCACCAGTGGATTGGTCATGACAGAGCCAATGACAACAGTCAGACGCCGACCGAGTTCTCCGCTACCGGCAGTCAACGCAATCACACTGAGCACGTTCACCAGCGGGATGAAGACCACCAGACACAAGGCTGCACGGGTAATGCCGACATTACCGTAAAGTGCCTCGATCAGGGCCAGTCCAATGTAGGTATTGAAGCGAATACTGCCCTGATACACCGAACTGAAGCTGCCGGCGTCAGCAGCGATGAATTTGCGCAGCCCCAGCAGCAACACCGAGAGCACAGCCACCGCCGCCAGCAAGACCAGAAGAATATCTTGCAGCTGACTGCCACTGAAGCGAGAGTCAGAAAGGCGCAGCACCAGCAAGGCCGGAAAAAACAGGTAATAGGTCAGCCTTTCCACCAGTTCCCAGGCACCGGGACCAGCGATTGATGTCCGCGCGATAAGAAAACCTACAGCGATAATAGCGAAGATGGGGGTCAGGGCATTGACCAGCAGGGATGAGATCACAATAGGGTTTCCGGTTTCAGTTGCGGAGGCCGGATGGCTTCAGTTCGCATAATCCGGCATACGGGAAGGCAGCTCGGGCACAGTCTAACAATCGGGCATTTTGCCGGAAACTTGACTGCAATCATTAAACCCTTACTATGGCACCTGACCCGACCAGCTGATTTCTGCAGTTGTCTGTCTTCCAGTTGTCAGTATTCCGCTTCGCATCAATCTCGTACGCGCGTGCAGTGCCATCAGGCTGATGTCGCTGTTGAATACTCTGTCTGCAACCCGGATTAAACCGCGTACCCGCTATGGAATATGTGAATATCATACTATTCGCCATCATCGGCGCCGGCACGCCCGGCCCGAATAACACGATGATCATGACGTCGGGCCTGAACTTTGGTGTGCGTCGCAGCCTGCCGCATTTTTTTGGCATCATTCTCGGCTTCCCGCTCATGGTAATGGCGGTGGGACTTGGCATGGCCGGCATTTTTGAAACCTATCCCGGTTTGCATGTCGGTATGAAAATAGCTGGCGCCTCCTACCTGACGTTTCTGGCCTGGAAGATAGCCAGCGCGCCAGTGACCGAGTCTAGCCAGACCAAAGGCAAGCCGCTGACTTTTCTGCAGGCGGCAGCGTTCCAATGGGTTAACCCCAAAGCCTGGACACTCGCCATTGGTGCTACTGCCACTTACACAGTGATCGGTGCCAGTTATTTTGCGCAAGTACTGACTATCAGCGGTCTGATTCTGTTATTCAGCTCTCCCTGCGTACTGCTCTGGTTAGTCTTCGGAGCGAGCCTGAAAAAATTTCTGAAGAACGCGACTTATGTGCGCGCTTTTAATATCAGTATGGCGCTGTTACTGATGCTGTCACTGGTGCCGGTATTCCAGGAACTCTACGCGCAATTTATCGCCTGACAGTCAATCTGAAAATTAGCAGGAAAATGAAAGAGAATACCATGCAACAGTTTGTAGTTACCGCCTATGACGGCAGCGATAGCGATGCCGCCGCACGCCGCCAAAAAGCGCGAACAGCGCATCTGGCAGGAGCCGAAGCATTGAAAGCTGAGGGCAAGCTGATCGCGGGTGGCGCCATTCTGGATAGTGCGGGCAACATGATTGGCTCAACGCTGTACATGGAATTTGCCAATCGTGCGGCGCTGGATGAATGGCTGCAGCAGGATCCTTACGTGACCGGTGATGTCTGGCGGGAAATCAGTGTGCAACCAATCCGCCTGGCGGTGATCCGCTAGACCAGCAGGACTCCTGCCCTAGTTTGCTGTTTCGCCTGGCGCCAGGTGCTCCATGGTCAGGCCGCTAGCCGAACCGGGTGCAAAGCCGGGCCAGTCGCCGCCAGTCGCCGCTGAGAAATAGTTCAGGGTGTCGGCGCCCTTGAGGTAGTGATCAAACCAGGCTGTGACAAAGTGGTCGAGGATATTGTTCATCCTTACGCCGTCCCAAACCGGATCCGTATAGTGCCCTGCTGCCTCGGTGCCCTGCACCTCCTGCGGTGCCGGTATCGGCGCTGCCACACTGTGGCTGCCGCCGGCAAAAGTCAGCAGGTAACGATCACTGTTTTCCGCTTCGGCCCAGATCGCTCTCGGTCCTTCCGTGTAGCCCGCCACCGTATCCTGATCTCCGGCCACAATCAGCATCGGTAATTCGATACCACGCAGATCTTCGGCCTGCCAGAAGTTCAATTGCCTGCCCCAGGGGGCGATAGCGATGCCGGTCTTGATGCGCGCATCCAGCTGCGCCCGATAGTCGGGATTATCCGAGGCATGGGCGTACAACAAGTCATTGGGTGGCGCCATGAACGAAGAGACTGCCGCCGGATTAAAACCGGCGCCCAGATTATTGATGAGTCCGTAGCCGCCCATGGAAAAACCAACGATTCCGGTGCGTTCGACATCCACCAGCCCGGCAAGAAAATTGCCCGCCTCGTTGGCCGACGCAGCCACTGCTGCCAACACCAGTCGCTGGTCAAGCGGCCGGTGATAAAAGGTACTGGTAATAGGTGCCTGATCGCCGTAAGTACTCTCGGTGTGATTGATGGAGACCACCACGTAACCCTTGCTGGCAAGATTCTCACCGATATGGCTGAGCAGATAGCGATTTCCCGGGTAGCCATGAGACAGAATCAGTAACGGAAAGGGGCCGGCAGAGCTCGGCATTGCCTCGCGCACGGCGCGACCGGAGAGCGTGGCAATGATACGCGGATCGCGTGTCTGGGTTTGATACTCGGTGCCGGGGGACTGGCCTTCGCCCAGAGTCGCCGGGTACCAGATTTCCAGAACCAGTGGTCGCTCATAGCGGGCAGTGTCACCGCCACGCTCCGTGTTGACGACATCAACACTGTCGGCGGTGTTGAACTGTACCGTCTGCACGCCAATGTCATGGGAACCGAAGGCGGCCAATTCGGGGGCATCTTCAGCCACCTGATCAATTCTGTTGCTTTGAGCATGCAGCATGGGTAACCACAACAATGTCAGCAGGCCCAACATGCGGGCATGGCTTTGCGTCATCAATCTACTCCGTTCATCCACGCAGACAAGCAGCAATCCTCTGTCGCTGCACTTCCGAATTTCAGCTCGTCAAACGCGGACAATCTAGCTCTGGTAAGCCAGCGCCCGCTCTTCGCGAGAATCCGTGTGCCCGACAAAGTCGTGCAGGATCAAGTATAGACTCGGCACGAGGAAAAGCGTGATTATCGTCGCAAACAAAACGCCATAGGCCAGAGATATCGCCATCGGAATGACGAAGAAAGTGGCCGGGTTGGCGGTCACCATCAGTGGCACCAGACCAATAAACGTGGTCACCGAAGTCAGAATGATCGGCCGGAAACGCATCATGCCGGCTTTGGATACCGACTCGACCATGCCCATGCCCTCTTCTTGCAGACGATTGATCGACACAACCAGCACCAGCGAGGCGTTCACGACGACACCGCTCAGGGCGATGATGCCCAGCAGTGAGAAGAACACCAGATCCGCGCCCATAATAAAATGGCCGCAGATTGCGCCAATAGCACCGAACGGAATCACGCTCATGATGATCAGCGGCTGTGTATAGGATTTCAATGGAATCGCCAACAACGCAAAGATCACCATCATCGCCAGCGGGAAAGTCGAGAACAATTGCGAGATTGATTCCATCTGTTGTTCGCCCTCTCCGCCCAGTGCCATGTTGACGTCCAGCTCGCTCGCCCACTGATCGCGATATTTGGCGATCACTTCACGACGAATCTCTTCGGGTTTAACAACTGTACGATCAATATCCGCGCGGACAGTAATGATGCGTCGACCGTCCTGACGATTGATACTGGAGTAACTGCTACCCAGAGAGAAATCCGCCACACTCAGAAACGGCACTTCGGCACCGGAAGGAGTACGAATCAATAATTCTTCCAGATTGCCCAGAGACTGACGTTCATCTTCCGGATAACGCACCATCACCCGCACGTCGTCACTGCCGCGCTGAATACGTTGCGCTTCGGCACCATAGAATGCTTGTCGAACTTGCGTGGCGATGTCATTGAGCGTCAGACCCAATACTTTACCGCGCTCCAGAATCTGAATTTGCACTTCTTGTTTGCCGGCCCGGAAAGAATCGGTGATGTCAAAGACACCGGGATAGCGACCGAGTTCTTCACGTAGCTGTGTCGACGCCAGTTTGAGGTTGTTCTCATCGCGGCCTTCAAGACGGAAATTAATGGCATCCCCTGCGGAGAAAGAATCTGACACGAAAGTCAGTTCCAGCGCATCCGGAATGCTGCCCACTTTCTCGCGCCAGCGATCACGAATATAAGCGGAGCTGATTTCGCCACGTTCGAAAAACGGCGTCAGATACATCACGACTTCGGCCACCTCGGAACTACCGGAGCCACCGCCACCGCCGCCACCGGGACCACCCCGTGGTGCCCGTCCGCCAATGACCGTCAACACCGAATCAACAACGCGGGCAGTGGATTCCGGCGCCGCACCGCTGGCCTTCAGATCTACCAGCTCCCTGTCCAGCTCGGCAGAAAGCTCGATCGCCGCAGCTTCCAGCTGGCCAATGGCGCGCTCGGTAATCTCGATAGGCACGCCTGCCGGCATCTGCACAGTACCCCAGATCACGTCACCTTCCACCGAAGGCATGAACTGGAAAATCACGCGCCCACTCATGAGCAGGGCAAAGGTAATAATGATCACACCGGTGGCGGCAGCCCAGGCGGCATAGCGGTAGCGCAGCACCTTGTTCAGGGCGCGGCGATAGTAATTGTCGGCAAAGTATTCCATGCCATCGGCCAGCTTGCCTTGAAAGGACTGCCAGGCGGTGACCAGGCGCGTGCCTTCACCGAAATAACCTGTCACTTTGCGATGGGCAATATGACCGGGAAGAATCAGCTGCGATTCCACCAGACTGGCCATCAGGCAAAACACCACCACCGCACCGATGGCATTGAAGAAGGCGCCCATCTGGCCATCCAGTAACAGGATCGGCAGGAAGGCGGCGATGGTCGTCATAACACCGAAGATCACCGGCACCGACACTTCCACCGTGCCTTCAATCGCGGCTTCTTCCCCGGACAACCCTTTGCGCTCGAAGGTGTGGATACGCTCGCCGACGACAATGGCATCGTCGACAATGATGCCGAGTACGAGAATGAAACCCATTACCGTCAGCGAGCTGATGGTCAGGCCGACACTGGGAAACAGGCTGAGTGCACCGGCAATGGCAATGGGAATACCGGCCGCCACCCAGATGGCCAGCTTGAAGCGCAGGAACAGCGCCAGAATCAACAACACCAACAGCAAGCCGGTGTAAGCGTTACCGGCGACTGTCGTAATGCGGTCCTGAGTCGCGACAGCGGAATCAGTGACCACTTGAAGACGCATGCCTTCAGGCAAATCGAGTTCGGCGCCGCGCATCCATGCACGAACCTGCTGCGCCGAATAGACGATGTCTTCGTCCCCCACTCGCAGCACATCGATGATGGCTGCGTTCACGCCATTGAGGCGTGCATCCAGATAACCTTCCGCGAAGCCGTCATTCACCGTGGCGATATCGCCAAGGCGTAACTGGGTACCATCGGGATAGGATTGTACGATGATGTCCTGATACTCGGCGCCACTGTAAACCTGCCCCTTGGTACGCAAGAGGATCTCACCGGATTCGGTACGCAAGGTGCCACCAGGCATGTCCAGTGACGCGTTGTCGATAGCGCGGGCGATCTGATCCAGCGTCAGACCGTATTGCCGCAGCGTGAACTCGGACACTTCGATGGAAATTTCAAACGGGCGAATGTATTCGATGTTGACGGTCGAGATGCCATCAAGATCGAGAATGTCGTTGCGCACACCTTCGGCTACCGCTTTGAGATTGCGATCATTGGTGTTGCCATAGAGCGCAATCGTCATGACGTTGCCGCTGGCAGTAAAGGCGCGCACGATAGGCCGTTCGGTTTGCGTCGGGAAAGTGGTGATGGCGTCGATCTTGCCCTTGACGTCATTGAGCACGCGATTCAGGTCGGCGCCGCTGGTCAATTCCACGGTCGCGTCACAACCGCCTTCACGGGCTGTGCTGGTCAGGCGTTCAATATTTTCTGCGCCTTCGAGCGCTTCTTCAATGCGCAAACAAATCGCCGATTCTGCTTCCGCCGGGGTGGCACCCAGATAGGCTACGCTGACCTGAATGACACCAAACTCGATATCGGGAAATTCTTCCTGATTGAGATTCATATAGGACACCACGCCGCTGGCGATGAAAATCATCATCAACAGATTGGTGGCCACGGGATTTCTGACAAACCATGAAATAGGAGTACGCATGCGCTACCTCAAAAGGAACTGACGCTGCCGCAGCAGCTTCGGCTCACAACACAGCCTGTGAAGTCGGGTTTAGGGTTTCTCTGACGGGCTGCACTGACATGCCGTCGACCACAGCCTGAATCGGTGAAATACAAATGGTTTCACCCGGATTCAAACCGGCACTGATCAGCACCCGCTCTTCTTCCAGACGGTAGATCTCAACCTCGCGGAAATACATCTTGTTCTCCGCATCAACTACCAGTACCTGATTATTGTTACGTATTACCGAGCGCGGCAGGGCAATCAGATTGTCGACTTCCTTGCCAATAATGCTGGCTTGCACATACAGGCCAATGGGTAATGGTACTGTCGCATCATCCTGATTGACGCGGATGATCGTCTGCACTGTGTTGCTGTTGGGATCGATACTGGCTTCGGTACGGACCAGCTTGCCCTGCCAATGCAATTCCTGACCACCATATAAACCGCTTATTGTGACATCTGGCGCCTGATCTGTCGGTAACTCGCCGCGGGACCCCAGAGGAATATTCAGAAAACCCAGCTGACGAATAGCCAGTGGCACCCGTACTTCAACCACATCGGCGCCATACAATACCGCCACGGCCGAAGCCCGGTTCAGGTACTGGCCCACTTCGACAGCGCGACTCTCCACTACCGCGTTGAATGGTGCCCGCAGCTCGGTGCGCTGCATATCCAGCTCAGCCTGGGCGAAGGCGGCCTCAGCATCAGCCAGACGCGCGCTGTTAACCTGGGCCAGACGCTCGGCGTCCTGCAGCTGTGAATCGCTGGCCAGACGGCGCTCGGCCAGTTCACGCAGGCGCGCCAGCTCACCCGAAGCGTGTTCAGCCTCAGCACGAGCCTGTTGCATGGAGGCACGACTGCGGGCCAGGACCGTTGCAAAATCACTGTTATCAATGCGTAACAATGGCTCATCGGTGCTGACGAAACCGCCAGCTTCCAGAGACGGCGAAATCCATTCAACCGGCCCGGCCAGCGGTGCCGAGAGGTTGACCTGCTGGGCAGCCTGCACCTTGCCCTGCGACTCGACTACCAGTTGCACTGATTCGCGCTTCACTTCGGCCACGCGCACAGAGACCGGAATGATTTCCGGCGCCGTGGCACTGACTTCGGTGGGAGTTCTGATCAATACGGCAGCGATCACTACACACCCGGCCAGTATGGCGATGGGGACCAATATTCGTTTCATGCCTTTACTCCTGATCGGGGCTGCTTCAGCCACAACACGACATCAATCGCAATCATGTTCACTATCCTGCTTGCCGGCTTTGCAATGCCTGATTGCTTGCCAGTCGTAATTCGTCAAAATACTCAGTAAGAATGCTGCTGCACCGGTCTTTGTCAGCTACCTTGATGGCTGCTTCGAGACGTTTCATCAGATCACTCACTGTCAATTTGCGCAGCGTCGGCTTTTTCACACCGGATTCCAGCATCTTGCCTAAAAACTGCGCCCGAAGATCGTTGCCTATCAGTTGTACGACCAGATTGTTGGCAACTGTTGATAAATATTCGATAAAACCAAACCACTTCGCCTGCGCTTCGGCGCTGGTCAGGTCACCCTTGTACTTGCGAAGCTCTGCCATGCGCGTTTGCATCAATTGCAGCTGTTCATTGTCCGCCACGGCTACTGCCTCACGAATCGTCAGCGCCGCCAGAGCTCCGAAGGTCTGTAAGAACTGATCCACCAGCAGCGGATCAGGCTGCTCTTCCAGGCCCAACATCGGCCCCAGGATAGCGATACTGGCCGCCTCTATGGGTTGTACGCGGGCGCCCCCGGGCTGGACCTCAATCAGTCCCAATTGCTCCAGCTGCGAAATCGCCTCACGCACGGCGCCACGACTGGCACCGTAACGCGCAGCCAGATCGCGCTCCGACGGCAGACGGTCACCGGACTCGTAGCGATGTCGCAGAATATCAGTGCGCAATGACACGGCGATGTCATGGCTTAAGGTGTTGCCTTTGGACATGGGTGATTACTTCAAAACTGGTTGAATGTGACCTGGACTGAGGTCTTAAAACTGGCCTGAAATTGGTCTGACCAAATTGGTCGGACCAAATATAGTCATTTCACCACAATAATCAAGGGGGCAACGCTAAAATGTATTGTATTGTGGACAAACGGCAAATGCGCAAAATTTGCCATCGGCACACTTAAGACCTATGACGGAGGCGACTTGTGGAAAGTTACAGCCGCAGCTGGCGGCCTGGGCAAACAAGTTGTTAGGGTCGGGTAAAAGTGCTTAAATCTCCCGCAAAGACCCGATTCACAAGGTCTGTAGCCCGGCAGCCAAAAGCTCGGGTCACCCACTTTATGCCGATGGCAGGAACTCCAAACCGCGATGGAAGCGTTAAAAAAATACCTGATCACCAATTTTGAAGGGGTATTTATTCTTGTCATCCTGTTGGTAGTCAGCGCCATCGTCTGGTTGGTCGAAGCCAAGCTCTCGTTTCTCAACTTCTTCTACTTACCGGTATTGCTGAGCTCCTACTATCTGGGCATTCGCTCCGGGGCACTGGGCGCCTTCTTTACCTTTCTCGCCATCGCCATTTTTGCCAGCCTTTACCCCGAACGCTTCATGGGGCCTGACGACTTGTTTGGTCTCTGGGCCCTGCTGACCAGCTGGGGCGGCTTTCTCATCCTGACAGCATTCGTTGTGGGCTTTACCCATCGCAAGCTGCAGGAAAAAATGACCGAATCCCTGCGCGCTCGCGCCGAGGCCAGTGGCAACGCCGAATTGCTCGAGCAAACTATGGCCACTATCCGCGAATTCGAATCCGAACTGGATTACAAAGTCGAGGAGCGCACGCGGGCACTGGAAGAACAGACTCGAACCATCAGCGCCCACAAAGAGAAAGTGGAAGAAGCGCTCTACTCGACTATGGATCCGGCCGTTGCCAAGCTGATGATCGACAACCGGATACGCACTGAAAATCGTCGCATCAGTGTCATGTTCTCGGACCTCAATGGCTTCACGAAATATTCAGAGGGACATGCCGCAGAAGATGTCATCAACATTCTCAATCGCTACCTCACCGATATGGAAATCATCCTGCTGCAGTACAACGCCCATATCGACAAATACATGGGTGACGGCATCATGTCCGAGTTTGGCGCACCGTTGCGAGCAGAGAAACATACGACTCTCGCCGTTGCCTGTGGCCTGAAGATGCAGCAGCGACTGCGCAAGAGCGACTATCCATTCGCTCTGCGCGTGGGTATTGCCACTGGCGTTGCCACCACTGGCATCATCGGTTCCAGACGCCAGTCGTTCACCGCCTTTGGCGACACGGTCAAGCTCGCCGCACGCATTGAAAACCTCTGCGAACCCGGCAAGGTCACCGTCGATGAAGCAACCTACACTGAGCTTAAACACCTGTTCGATTTCCGACCGGTTTCCGGACTCTCTTCCTACACACAGGCAGAGAATCCGACGCTGGTGAAAGAAATCAATTCCCTGCTCCAGAGTGTCGAGGCGCAACCTGACAACATCGAACAGCGGCTACACATCGCCTCACTGCTGATGCAGGCAGATGATCCCGAATTGGCCCAACTGCATCTGAAAAAAGTACTCGACCTGCAACCGGAGAATGCCGACGCCAAACTCGCCTACGGCGAGAGCTCGTTATTACTGGAAAAAGAGCGCGAAGAAGTGAGTTCCCGCAGCCGTCGTGCCAGCGCCCATTTGTATGAACTCATCGGCATCAGCGACTGTCTCGCTAAAGCTGTGCAGTTACCAGTGGCTGCCCGGCAGGGTTTGGTGTCACAACTGGAAAAACGCGTACCCTACCCCGAAGATCTGATCCTGCCGGTTGAGTGCCTGGATAACAGTATCGGTTTTTCGCGCCTGACCGGCATCATGGCTTATCTACTCGCCGACAGGCTGGGGCTGGCTGATCAGGAAAAGCACGATATATTGGAAGCAGGCTATCTGGCGGAACTGGGCAAATCGATCGTTCCGGACAGCGTACTGAATCGTAACGGACCGCTCAGTGATGACGAGTTAACACAAATACAGATGCACCCGCGTGAAGGAGTACGCAAGTTACGCGGTGCCGGCTATGAGAGTGAAGCTATGCTGGAGATCATCGAGTGCCATCACGAGAACTATAATGGCACCGGCTACCCTGCAGGCATCAAGGCAGACAACATCCCCGTTGGCGCCAGAATAGTCGCAGTGGCGGAACAATACATTTCGCTGACCACCAAACGCCCCTACCGTGATGCCTGCACGCCGCAGGAAGCGATGACTGAAATCAGCAAATACACCAGTGCCGGACGCTTTGATCCCATCATTACCGAATTGCTGGCGACGATTGTCAGTGAGCTGGAATCTGCCTGATTCATAACACGCAATCGACAGATTCCTCCACGTCAATTGACTGACGCGCTCAGACTCAGAGCAGCGCGAAGAACTCCCGCAGGCGCGCGGCGTTTTTACCCACATCCGAACGCCCTACTCGTGACAGGGAGCGGGCATTGAGCACAGAGCCGTTGACAGTCGGCGTAATCTCGATGACAACATCATCCTTGAAGCGAAACCAGAAAGTAGTATCAGTAGCTTCGATCCGACCCGATTGCGCATCCGCCGAATGAATTTCCCAGCCCAGACTCTCTGCCGCCGCCAGTGCCCGATCAAATACCTCATCGACTGACTCACTGAATTCCTGTGGCACGATATCCGGATAAGCTTCCCGTTGCAGGCGTTTGTGTTCTTCCGGTTCCATGCCCGGCATCACCCCATAGTCCATGTTATTGGCCGCATCGGCGCGCAGCGGCGCTATGGTGATGTATTCCAGCGGCGCATCCGGATTAGTGGCAATATCATGAATGGCAGGCGTCCCTTCCGGTGGCCGAAACGTCTCTGGGATATACCAGGCGAGACCGGCGGCGATGGCGCCACAGAAGGCTACACTGGTCAGCATGCCGCCATTGGCGAGTTGCTTGCTCTTACTGACGACGAACACGCCGATAGTGACCAGCAAGGCGATTCCCGCAATCCAGTCGGCCCAGGCATTGACGATCTGCAGCAGTCCGAAGCCCATGCGAAAGTCGGCCATTCCCATCCAGGTCGCCAATGGGCCGGCCAGAGCCAACAAACCCAGCCCGAGTCCGGCGACAAGGCTGGCGAACGCTGCGAGTGTAACCATTAGATTGCGGCTGGCTTGATCGCCGGCTGTTGCTGAATCAGACATAGGGTTCTCCCTGTTATTAGGCCTGTTATTAGTCCTGTATTTAGTAGTACTTGCCGACCGCGGCTGTAAAGCAACATGAATTGCGGTCGCGGCGGGCAATGCATGTTGTCAGTGTACTGTGTTTCCTTGTCGAAGCCGAATTTGGCTCCCAACAACTAATGGCTGGCGTGCGGCTTTTGGAATCTAGTCGTCCCAATCAAAGCGATAGACCAGCACTGCATCGCGAGAGCGTTGCAATTTGCCATCGACGAATGCCGGACGAAAACGAATGCCATCAAGCGCGCGTCGGGCTTCGCGGCGCACGCCGCGCTCATCGGGTGAAGCTGACAACGTATCAATGGAAGACACCGAACCCTTTGGACTTATATAGAATTGCAACAGCACCTCATTATAGGCAGCAGGCTCAGCAACAAATTCACTGATGCTTTGTGGCCTTGAGAGTCCGGGCAAGTCCTCACTCCAGCCGGTGAATTCGCCGACGAAAACAGCTTCTGCCGGCAAGTCAGCAGGCTCCGGACGATTGAGCGACTGTAAATCCTCAAGGGCAGCAAAGCTCTGTGCAAAACTGTGATAAGGCAATGGCACGGGCCGGGCAAAGAAGGCATCGATCCTCGCCGCCGAGATCCCTGCTGCAAGTAACAACTCTCTGGCGTCCTGATACTTGCCGCGCGCCGTGCCACGATCCATCAGCAACTGAAAATCACCATGATAAATCGCGGCAATTCCCTGCAATTCCAGATTGTCACTGGCTTCGGCAATGTCCTTGATGTCGTCTATAAAACTTATTGCTTCACGGATATAACCACTGCCGATTGCCATTTCCCCGCGCGAGCGATCGATAACGGGGGTGACCCTGGTCGGGCCAAACAAGGGGATCGGAGGGGAATAGCCGAAACGGCTGGAGGCGGTACTGACCCGCGCCGCGCCTTCGCGCCGCACCAGCTCACTCAGCGTTTCACTGGCAAGACGATTTTCCGCATTCAGTATTTGCACCATCTGCGCCAGATTGTAGGCGCGCTGGTAGAGCCAGGGGATGAGTTGTTCGCTGTCTTCTCCAAAGCGGTCTTCGGCTAAATCGAGCATTTCATCCACTACCTCGCGACTGTCGAGGAAGTTGTCCGCCGCGTCGCGATCCTCATCAACCAGAAGCCGTGCCAGGTACCAATCCGCCTGACGCTGCATCACTTCCAATACCGGTTCAGATTCCTTGCCGAAATTACTGACTTGCAGATGGCGCAGGTGTTCCAGTGTTTCGGATGCAGCCTGCCATTCGCCACGCTGGATCTGCTGTGCCAGCTGTTCATCAAGAAGCGGTACTACAGCCGGGCTTTCAAAGCCGAGTATGGTGCGGGTAATTTGCAGACGCCGGTTCTGGACGCTTTTCAATTCGTCCAGATTGCGCTGTGTCTGCAGCACATTGGCGAGGGCTTGCAGGGGCTCGAGCAGGGTTTCATGGTAGGGGCCATTGGCCGACTCCAGATCGGCAATTTCGGCTTCCAGCGCCTGGCGCTCGGCATCCAGTTCCAGTAACGCTTGCAAAGCATCCTGGGCGTGGCCGCTACCGCCGATAATCAGCAAAACGCAGGCAACAGCGGCGCGCAGCCAATGGGCTGCCCGCAGTCGGTCGTACTGTCTCAATAATCGCTTTGTCATGATTTTTCGGCCCATCAAGGCACCTGTCAGCACGATAACTTGATCTGAAATGCTTGTCGATACACACTAGCTGACCGTAATTGACATCCACCTGAAGCGATGGTGCCAATGCCCCTCACAAGCCCCTTTTATAGCGTCATCAGACAACGCCTGCTGGCCGTTGCCGCTGCGATGCTTTTGGCAGTTACCAGCAGCCATTCCGGCGCGCAACCCCTGCGCGAGGACCTCTATGACATTGCCGGGGAATTTGCCTTCGTACGCATACAATATGACAGCTATTACAGCGGTGGCTTTTATGGCGGCCCCTGGACCACAGACTTCCCGGCCTCGGATGAAAACTTTCTGCGCGGTGTTGCCCGCCTGACCAATGTACGCGTCATGAGCGAGCCGATTGTGCTACGTTTCGATGATGAAGAGATTTTCGACTACCCGTTCCTGTATGCGCTGGAAATGGGTCGCAATGGCGGCATCTCCCTGTCCCCGGCCGAGATCGAAAACTTGCGCGAGTACCTGTTACGCGGTGGCTTCCTGCTGATCGATGATTTCTGGGGACAGCAGCAGTGGGACGCCTTTTATCAGGACTTCTCCCGCATCTTTCCTGACCGTGAGCTGGTTGAGTTACATTCCGATCACGAAATCTTCCACACCTTTTACGACATTGATGGCCCGCAAATGATTCCCGGCCGTGGCGGGCGCCAGGGTTTCGGCCAGGCCGGTATCGACATCGCCAGTAATCACGCCATCATGGATGATAACGGCCGCGTCATGGTGCTGGTGAACTGGAACTCTGACATGGGTGATGGCTGGGAACATACTTATGATCAGTGGTATCCCACGCAGTACGCCAATGCCGCCTACCGTCTCGGCATCAATTACCTGATCTATTCTCTGACTCACTAAATTGAACGCAGCAGCTACTTTCGCCAACTCGTGCATCACCAGCCTGGACCACAATCCGTGCTGCTAGTCGCTTTCATAGTCAATGTGTTTTTGGTCACTGCCGCAGTGATTATTCACTATGAAATCCTGCGCCTGTTATCGAAGCTCATTCCGCGCTTACAAGTCAAACATCGCCTGCGCGTCGTCATCGGCGTGTTCGGCACTATTTGCGCCCATGTCGTGGAGATCTGGCTATTCGCTCTCGCCTTCTACCTCATGCTGCTCCACGGCGGCTTTGGTGATGTCATCGGTGTCGTCAATGGCAGCTTGCTGGACTGCGTTTACTTCTCGTTCGTCAACTACACCACTGTCGGTTACGGCGACATGATTCCCACAGAACACCTGCGCTTTCTGGTTGGCCTCGAAGCCATCACCGGCCTCAGCCTGATTACCTGGTCGGCGTCGTTTATGTTTGTGGAGATGACAAAATTTTGGGAAGACGAGGGTTGAATATCGGCGTATCACTGCCGCGAATAGCAAAAAGCACCGTCATCAGGTTTCTTCCCAACCTGACATCACATGAAACTCGTGTTTCTCGGGCCTGCCCCCTCTACGCAGCATACATACCTCCCCCAAAATAGTCCTCGTATCGTTGCGTCGGAACATGTTCACACCATGGGCACTGTTTGACCCGGTTGCGGGCCCCTGTCAAGTGCAGGACAATCAATACAAGACTCAATAAATTCCACAAAAAGAATTCCTCATCAAGGAGCTACCCATGCGCCCTCTAATTCCACTTCTATTGCTTGGCACACTCATCAGCTGCGATCAGCAGGCCCCTGCTGAAAACACAACAGTCGAGCGCGGCGCACGCAGCCAACCTGACACGCAGATGGGGTTATATATACCTGAGCAACACGAACTTTATGATGGCAAGTTCAACATCATTGGACGCAGTCTCTACCAGGTAGGCACCTTGAATGATGCCAGTCCCTGGGATCATATGGGCGACAATGCCGCAAACGTTCGCCGCGTTGGCGGCCAGGTGACAATCGACGTCAATGAAGTAGACAACTCCGGCACATTTAGCGCGCAAATGCTAATACCCGAGGGAACCTACCGGATTGAACTGGAGCAATTCAATGAATTCTCGCCTTGCCAGGATGGAGGCATCGCTGCCTACCTGTTTGAACATGGCAACGCGGGCTGTGGCGACAGTAACTGGCCAAAGAGTCTGTTGTATGTCGCCGGCTGGGGATATGGAACCGCCACACTCAATGGCGAGACCCTCTATGAAGATTATGAAATTCACTTCATGGTCACCCAGGGCATGCGTGACCGGGAAACGCTTGCAGTGCAGCTTTCTCCCACTTCTGGCGAAGCAGGTGCAGTTAATCCTGCCACACAACAAATTGATTTTTATATTCGCAGCCCGGAGCGTAATGAGGCCAATCATCCGAACCGGCAGGTGTTCGATCACTTTTTCGCCATGGAAGTGACCTGGAAATAGCACTACTACCTGAATCGCTATCTGTAACCGTTGCTACCGGGCCGCGGTGATAATCCACCAAAAAAATGCGATTGTTATCGATGCTGATTCCGGGCTTGCAATTCAAACATCGCCTGCGCGCTCTGATCGGCTCGTCTGGCACTGTTTACGCTCATGAGTTGCAGGCTTCGCTGTTCACTCTCGCCTTTTATTTCATGCTGCCACAGGGCGGTTTTGGTAATGATACCGGCAGCGTCAATGGCAGCCAGCTCAGCGCAATCCAGGATAGTAATCGAGTGCGACATAACGATCACAGCGATTCGACAATGAGATACGCGACATCCAGACAAATCAGCTTCTGACACCACGTGCCGCCAGGACGATTCAGGTGGAATTATGGCACTAATAGATAGAAGATATCGCACGTTAATAACATGACGGTTCCCGATAATGATCATCAATACAAGCAAGGTACTCAGGCTGAAAGCGGCACTGCTCGAACAGGGCAATATCGAAGTAGAAGTTGAAGAGGGAATAGATTCCCGCCAACAAGCTTCGATTGCGCGCGTCTCACCTTTCGCCGAGACCATGTTTATTATGATGATGGCAGACGGCGAAGCCGAGGAACCGGAGCTGATTGCAATCAAGGGAGCGCTGCGAATTCTCACAGACGGGCTCATCGGCGATGACAAACTCGAAAGCTTGATTCAGAGTTTTCAGGACAACATCTCTGATTGCACACCTTTGCAGCGCCTACAAGTCCTGGGTGCACAATTCAATGCCGATCGAAATGAGAGGGAAATTGCGTTCTCGTTGGCAGCTGCCGTTGCCGCCGCCGATGATGACTTCGAAGCAGAAGAGCTGGAACTGATGGCACAAATCGCCGAATGGTTTGGTATCTCTGACAGGCGTAGAGAAGCGATTCTGGGCGGGGAACTTCCTTGATCAATATTCCGGCAATAACAGCTCTTTAACTGACAGATCAGATTCCGTCAGGGTCATTTCCAGGTGATGACGAAAAACATTGTCACGGTCATTGAATATTCTCGGCACCCTTGCCGCGTTCACATACTGCACACCTTCGCGCTCTGAAATCCAGGACCGAACAGCGCCCTGCTTGGTGCGCAAATGCATGTGTCCACCAATAACAGCCAGTACTTTTTTGCCGATAGACTGCGCATACTCAATTGCCAGCTGCAGGTCAGGGTCTCCCCAATCGCCACCGCCCTCCTTGAAGTCGCATCCCCACATATCGTGCGGCTCCTCACCAAGACCTCTGGGACCGTTATGAGAGATGAACAGTAATTCATCCTCTTCACAATGCTCAATCAACTCCTTTAATTTGCTGAAGGACTCATCAAGCGAGCCAATCCCATAGGATTCTTGCATAAAATCAGGAAAGGATAACTCAGGCCCGCCCATACTGTGTGGCCGCCCGGTGATCAAGGCAACCCTGCGCGCGCCAACTTCAATCGTGTGACGGGTATATCCACAAAGGCGCACAGAATGCTGCTTTATGCTGTCATCCGCCCCCATCGCCATCAGGGTTTGAATGCCCGACTGGTGGGCCAGTTCTGCGGCCAGCTCATGAATATCACCGGTGTCGTTATTACCCGGCATCACGAGTGTCGGCAATTGCAGCTTCGAGATATTGCGAGCAACCGCAAGAGAACTCTCGCGAGTTCCGCCTCCGAGATCACCAACAAAGCACAGCAGGTCATAAAACAGCCCGGATATTTGCGCCAGATCGACATGATCCCAAAAAGTATGCAGATCACCGATAACGGCAATCCTGAATTGATCTGGAGCTGAATAATGTTGCGACATTCAGACTTAACTCATGCACACGCTTCTGACGATCAGGCATTGTCAGTCTCTAACAGTTCTTATGCAAGTGAGCGTTTAACCAGCATGATGTCCTGG
>CAZQFA010000035.1:20484-25665 GCA_964592245.1 uncultured Pseudohongiella sp.
ACAGGCAAAAAAATGGGCCCCGTCTGGGGCCCATTTGCGAACTGCTGTTATGAGTTGCCATCAGATGTCAGCGACATCATGTACGGTCAACCAGGGTAATCACGGAATTAGCCTCGAGTTCTGCTTCACTCATAAAACCAAATTCCATATCGCCACTAACCTGCACTACATCGCCAACCGCTATTCGGTTATATCCTGCGTCGTCCAGCGGATTGTTATCCATATAGACGGTAGACACGTTCAGTGATTGCGAGTTTCGGTTAATAGTGAAATTATCTTCATCGACCTTGGTCACAGTGCCCTGGGCAATGACTTCACCAGCGTCAAGATCGTGATTATGCCAACCGGAATACCCTTCATTGTTCGCAGTATCGGCATAGAAATAGGTGTTCAACTTCGTCACATAGACGCTGCTCGCTTCAATGGACGTAGTCTCAAAAAAATCATCATCAATCAGACCACCAACGGCTACCTCATCGCCTTCCAGCAAATTGTAGGCATCCGCATCTCTGTCGCCATCTTTCATTTCAACTGTGACTACACCGTCGCCGTAGTTGAGCTCGAACGCATCACGGCTGACGTCCAGAACGGTACCGTTAATACTGATCCAGGTATCATCCGGTTGCATGTAGGGGCTCGGTGTCTGTGCCAGAGCAACTCCAGACGCCATACTGGCAGTAAGGATTGCTGTGGGTAAGAGTGATCTTCGTAATTTCATAGAACCTCCTGTTTCAGAAATTCGTGTGTTTAAGAGCGATTTGCTCGTGACAAGATAGTCGTTAGCTATCAACTTCCTTGCTATTTAACCTGACGGTATGAAAATGAAATTTCAAGGGCTAACCCGGCTCTGTGGAACAACCTTGAACAGTGAGTTGTGAGCTGGTTTCTGTGAAACATCACTGCAATTAATTTCATAATGGCAATATGCACTTCGGAGGCCGACGATTCGTGACATCGCTTCGCACCTAATTTCGGCCAATATCTTGATTAAGCGGTATCCAAGCTTCTCCAACACCTTGATTTGTAACTTTCCCGACAATGTCGCGTCTTTTTTTAGCACAGTACGTCCACGCGCGAAAACGCGGGCCCGCCATCGAGGAATACCATGCCCAGAGGACGACTCTTGTTCAACCTGTTCGCAAAACGCGACGCTGATAATCCAGTTGCGTATATGAAGCCCTTTGAAAAGAAACTTATGACAACTCGCAATCATCTCCGGCCTGAGCAAAGGCTGTTCAAATTCGGTTGTGGAACTGGCTCGGCAGCACTGCTACACAGCCTCTATGCAAGCCTCTTCTCAGAGTCACTACTTGCTCTTATAATTCGGCGGCGTCGCAGCCTTGGCGGATTGTCGTTCCGGAGTCAAACCATGCGCACTTTTTATTGCATTGCCTTTTCAGTATTGGCTTTTTATTTGCCCCTCGCACAAGCCCAACCCATTCCTTCCAATCTCAGTACCCCCAGAGCAGACATGAGCGGCCTCTGGCTCAGCCACGCGCAACCTGCCCACGCGGTGCAAGTTGAAATTCTGAACGGTGCCCGAGCTCAGATCGGCTGGTACAGCTATGACAACAGTGGTAACCCGCTATGGCTACTCGGACTCGGGCGCGTTGTGGGTGATTCGATTTTGACTGAACTGGTGCAGTTTTCGGGCGGGCGCCCACCGCATCTCTGGGACGAGGCCAATCCGGTGACATCGTCCTGGGGCAATGTGACCCTCCGCTTCGAAGGTTGTGACTCGGCGGTGATGAGTTGGGACAGCGACCAACCAGACTTTCTTGATGGCAGTTTGCAACTGACCCGATATGCCCTCTTGCAGGGGCAACGTTGTTTTGTCGAAGATACCTTCAGCCAACAAGTAATCTTCAGTTTTGAACGCCGCATGCAGGGCTTCACTGCGCTCTTCGCCGACTTGCCGGAGGGCAATTCAGCACCAGGTTACAATCTGGATTATCGGCGGGAGGAATTGCCGGGAGATCTTTTTGGACGCTATGGGCTGCGCCTGTCCGGCAACAACCACTCCGGTGATCTGGCAATGCTGGTGACCGCTCCAATTAAAGGCCTGTTACCAGCACAGTACTATCGCGTGGAAATTGAAGCCGAAATCGCCTCTAACGTGCCAAGCGGCTGCAGCATGGCGAGCGGCGCAGCGGGTGAAAATGTCGCCATAAAACTGGGCGCTGCTGGTGTTGAACCGGTTGCCAGCCCAATCGACGGCTGGTTACGCCTCAATGTGGATTACGGTGAACAATCTCAGGCGGGCGCGAATGCCCGTGTTGTCGGAAATCTGGCCAATGGTCACAACTGTGACCCCGCCACCGAGACACCCTGGGAACTGAAAACCGTTACTACCAAAGGTCAGCCCATCATCATGCAGACCAATGATAGCGGCGAGCTTTGGATTTTGGCGGGCGCAGATTCGGCCTATGGAGGTTTTTCACAGTTTTATATCACAGCGATTCAGGTCCGATTGGAGCCCTATAATTAGCGCGCCATTTGTAGTCAGTATCAGATTGGCAAACTGGCGCTGCTATCCTGTTATTGAGCTCTTATCAGGAATATCCGGATACCTGCCCCCTTGCAATCGCGCTCCTTTAGTCCCATTTGGCCCTGTTATCGGATCACTCATTTGAACCACGGCTAAGGGCAGCTGCTTCGCGCAAACTGCATAAACGCAATAAAATGTGAATACTGGTGTATTGCATTGGCAAACAGGCGTCTCCCCCCCCTTTCGCCCCAGCGTGGTGCAGATTCAGCTGCGCTTAAGTAAACACCAGTAAACTAAAGGAATTACGGCGTCGTAGTGGTATAATGAAGCAACAGAATTGTTACATCTCGTCGACAACTCGTTACATTTATACACTTGCAGACCGAGGCTCAAATCAGCACTATAAGCGGCTGCAATTTTTACCCTAGAGTCCAGTGTGAATACACGCCCTGCGTCTCACACATCACGGCCCACAAGAGGATATGGAAAAATGGCTTATAAGAAAGTTTTAGGTGCATTTATAGCGTCAGCAGTGTTTCCAGTTCTGAGCAATGCTCAGGAAGCTGCACCACACCCGACCTATGCCAACGAAGTCTCCCGGATTATTCAGGAGAATTGCCAGGTATGTCACCAGCCTGGATCAATCGGACCCATGTCCTTCATGAGCTATGAAGAGGTTCGCCCATGGGCACCACTGATTCAGCTCAAGGTTTCCACCCGCGAAATGCCTCCTTACCACTACGACAATGATGTGGGCGTACAGGAGCTCAAGAATGACTGGCGTATGTCACAAGAAGACATCGACACCGTCGTCGCCTGGGTTAACGCTGGCGCGCCTTTCGGCAACCAGGAAGATCTGCCGCAACCGCGACAGTACCCTGCTGTCGACGACTGGCGATTGGCCGGTGAACTTGGCGAACCCGATCACACGATCAAGTCTGAGGCGTGGGACGTTCCCGCTCAAGGACAGGATCTGTGGTGGAAACCTATTGTAGATTCAGGCATCGACGAAAGCCGCTGCATCAAGGCAGTCGAGACCCGTCCTTCTGCAGCAGCCATTGGTTCAACTCACCACGCCAACTCGCACTTCAAGGTGCTGAATGAAAATGGCGAGTGGGTTAACGGCGATCGCCTGTCAGAATTTGCCATCGGCAAACTGGGCGAAAAAGTGCCCGAAGGCGCCTGTCGCCGTGTACCGGCCAACTCCAAGGTTGAATGGGAGATTCACTACTTCCCTGACGGTAATGCCGTACCGAATGATCAGGTAACCATTGGTATCTGGTATTACGACGAAGAAGATGAGTTCGTCGAAGAAGAAAGCTATCCGCAAGACCTGCGTGCGTACTTCCTGTCTGCTGGCGGCGATTACATGATCCCACCTCATGGCAAGTTGATGACTCAGGGCTTCCGCTCCTTCGACCATCCGGTTCGCATCGACAGCTGGCAGCCGCACATGCATTTGCGTGGTGTTGCCATGTCAATGGAAGTGTTCTACCCGGAAACTGGTCGCACTGAAGTGTTGAGCCAGGCTTCCAACTGGACATCTGCCTGGAACCACAGCCATACCTACGAGGAAGGCTATCAGCCGCTGATTCCTGCGGGCGCGACCATCATCTTGCGTGCGTGGTATGACAACACAGCAGACAACCCCATGAACCCTGACCCCGATCAGTGGGTAGGTGCTGGACAGCGCACCACGGATGAGATGTCTCATGCCTGGATCGCCATCTCTCACCTGGATCAGGAGTCTTATGAGAAGTTGCTTGCCGAGCGTAAAGCCCGCGACAACAGCAGCGTTGCTAGCGTGGATGGTGGAGCTGAGTGATGAAATTGTTTACCGTTACCAGACTTTTGTCGCCACTGATGATGGGGCTGCTTGCAGCAGCCCCGCTGTACGCTCAGTTGCCGGAACGGCTGCGTGACTATCCTCTGGCGACTCGCGGAACTACAGGCGAATCCGTAGCGCCCATGTTTAATGGCTGGATTGCCAACGAAGATGGCACTACAACCATGATCTTCGGTTTCGCCAACCAGAACAGAACGGCAGCACTGGATATTCCTGTGGGGCCGAACAACAAACTGGAGCCCGCTCAATTTCAAGGCGCCCAGCCCACTCATTTCCCCGTGTACAACCGCGGCGGCTTTGTCGGTATTCAGGAACGCGGCGCCTTCGGTGTGACTCTTCCTGCTGACATGGCAGGCACCGAAGTCGTGTGGACACTGACATCGGGCGGCAAGACCTGGTCCGTTCCAGGCCGTGCTACGTCACCGGCTTATGAGTTGAGTGCAGGCGAGTCAGCATCAGGCTCACTGCGACCAGCTATCCGCTTTAGCAGAAATGGCGAAGAGTCCGTTGATTCAGTAGGCATCTACGCAGAACCTCAAACTGTCGACGTTGGCGAGTCAATCACTTTGTCGGCGCTGATTCAGGATCGCGGCAACCGCGATGGCTATGAAGGAGTCGATCCCTATTACGCCCTCGGCACCTACTGGGTAATGCATCAGGGACCTGCCGAGCCGGAAATTGAAACGCCGGAGATTCGCGGCAGAACTCGCGCGAAAGACAACCCGGAAGGTCTTACCACTAACGAGTGGTCTGAGGTTTCGACTGAGGTTTCTTTCACGGAACCGGGCGATTACATCATTCGCTTGCGAGTGGATAATTTCGAAGCGCCCGACAGCCAGTTCGACAA
>CAZQFA010000035.1:25765-27706 GCA_964592245.1 uncultured Pseudohongiella sp.
GCTTGCGCAACTTCCGACGACCTTCTGCTGAACATCCGTGCTGTTATATTGGCGGTCAAACTAAAAGCTCAGCTTCACACCACCGTTGATGACATAGCCATCCAGCGGCGCATAGATATCGACGAACTCAGGACTGGTAATCGGGCCAGTATAGATTGGGCCGTCACGCGTTTGACGCGTATCGCCAAAATTCTCAAAGTTCAGAAATAACGAAAAGTCATCGCTGAAAATCTTTTCTGTCATCAAACCAAAGATCCAGTATTCCGGGCTCTGCCTGCCTGACTCCAGTGTCTGCTTGCCATAGTAATAAGCTTCCAGCCCTATTCGCAGATCATCTTCCTTCTCATAGACAAACACCATGTTGACCCGATCCTCGGGCACCAGTGTTGCCTCGCGGGTTTCGGTTGGCCAGCGCTGCTGTACATCGGCATGGGTGTAGCCGAGGAAAAATTTGTAATCGAACCAACGCCATATCGCATTCATCTCGGTGCCGCGAGTATCAATGGCAGGAATCGGCTGTTGATAGGCGTAGGTCTGGTCACTCTGCAATTCAAGCAGCAAGGGGTCATCTACTCGTGTGTAAAAAAGCAGTACGTTGAGATCGAGCGAGAGCGCATCGCTCAATTGCCAGGAACGATTGATGTCAGCGTTCACCCCCGCCGATTGTTCGGCTTCGAGATTGTCGATCTGCAGCGGACGCAAGCCCTGAAATTGAATGCGTTCGGCCTCCTCGGAGAACGGTGTTGGCAGTTTGTAGCCAAGGCCACCGCCCAGACGAATGCTGGTATCAGCGAATCCGGTATAGAGCAATGACAGGCGCGGCAAAACAAACTCACCATAATCGCTGTCGTGATCGAAACGCAGACCGGCTTCAAGGGTTAAACCATCTGACAACGCTCTCGTACCCTGCGCAAAGACGCCAGCAGTGCGCTGTTCATAGTCGATCTGCATTGCCGCCAAGCCGGAATCCTGATCAAATTCCTCGGCCCACAAATTCAGCCCGACAACCCAATCCGTCGTAGTGGAGTTTCCCAGCAGGTGGATTTCAGTAAAACTGGAAAGCTGTGCGCCACTGAAGGCGAAATCAGGCACCAACAATTCCCGATCGAAGTGACTGACACTATTGCGGATGACAAACTCATTACCGGAATCCAGCAGTCGTGAATATTCCAGCTGGCTTGATAAGCGCAAGGTGGCACTGTCCTCGTAATACGCTGCTTGCGCACGATCACCGGCAATATAAGACATAGCACCGCCCAGCCTGTCCTCCTTGACCATGCTCAGGCCAAACATCAACTCACTGTTGTCACCGTAAACAAACAGCTTGGGATTGAATGTCCAGCGTTCGAATTCAGGGATGGCACTGAGGTTGATACCGGCGGGATCATAGCCGTCGCTGACATTGTAAGAAGCAAAGAGGGTGGTCCCAAGCACCTCGCCACGCGCCGTGTAAAAGGCACTGGCATCGACGCCATCGGCCGAAGTTGCATTGAGCAGCAACGACAATTCCGGATCGTCCGCGGGCCTCCGGGTAACCAGGTTGACCAGACCGGCGATTGCGCCGCCACCGTACAAGGTAGAATTGGCACCCTTGATGACTTCTACCTGACGCAAGTCCAGCGGTGCAATTTGCAGCAGGCTGAGACCACCGGAAAAGCCACTGTAGAGTGGCATGCCATCGCGCAGTAATTGCGTGTACTTGCCATCCAGCCCTTGCATGCGGATTGTCGAATTAAAACTGGTCGCTGATGTCTGCTGCACATAAATCCCTGTGCTTTCATTGAGCAGCATACGAATGTCACCGGGCTTCATATTGGCTTTTTCGTTGAGCTCTTCACTGCCAAGCACTTCTACCCGGGTCGGCAAGTCTTCGAAGCTGCGTCGGCTGCGGGTGGAAGTCACGACTATCTCCTCCACTTCCTCGCCCGCCTCTTCCGACTG
>CAZQFA010000036.1:0-27546 GCA_964592245.1 uncultured Pseudohongiella sp.
GGCGGCATGGCACCGGCGCGGTCACGCAGGCCGGTCTTGTATTCAATCAAGCCGGCAAATGGCGCGACTTGCTCGTAAGTCACCAGCGGCATCGGCGCAACGCCGCCCTCGCGGTGACAGTTTTGGCAGCTACGCTGCAGGATCGGTTCGATATCACGGTGGAATGTGATCTCGCCGTCTTGGGCGTGGGCCACTGGAATCATCCCCAGACTTAATAGAATGACCTTTATTAGTGTGATTTGACGCATTCTGAAGCTCTCCTCAAGTCAGTCGGCAAAATTAGGTCCTGTCGTGGCCACCACTTTGCAGGTTTCGGCCGATGGGCAGGTAACAGCGCCCACTATAGTGGAATGGATCAAGGATTATCTTCCTAAATTTTGAAAAAGTCTGAGCAATTATCAAAAAAGCACTGAAGAATAGTGAAATGACTGATAAATGAATTCTAAAATAATCAATATTTTCAGCCACATAGATAAATCCCACGTTTTCAGTGGTGGGAGGGCGGCTCTCGCCAGTCGCCGCGAGCGCCGCTACCCAACTAGGCGTTCGGCAAGCCGGAAATGGCGCTAGCCGGCCTTCTGCGCCCGCAAGCGCAGGGCATTGCTGACTACCGAAACCGAACTCAGACTCATCGCCAATGCTGCCAGCATCGGCGACAGCAGAACCCCGAAGAACGGGAATAGCACCCCTGCAGCCACCGGCACACCAATGCTGTTGTACAGCAGCGCAAACATGAGATTCTGGCGCATATTGGCGACAGTCATTTCGGAAAGCACCCGTGCCTGGGCAATGCCCCGCAAGTCGCCTTTCACCAGCGTAAGCTGGGCACTGCTCATGGCCACATCAGTGCCGGTACCCATGGCGATGCCAATGTCGGCCTTGGCCAGGGCAGGCGCATCGTTGATGCCGTCTCCGGCCATGGCGACCTTGGCACCTTCGTGCTGCAGTCTGCTGATCAGGTCCATCTTGTCCTGCGGCGTTACTTCGCTGTGTACTTCATCGATGCCCAGCTCCTTCGCCACAGCACGCGCCGTGGTTTCGCCATCACCGGTCGCCATGACAATTTTTAAACCACTGTCATGTAGCGACTGAATTGCTTCTTTACTGCTTTCCTTGATTGGATCAGCGATTGCCAGAATACCGGCTACCTGACCATTGACTGCGAGAAACACCGCGCTGGCACCATCGGCACGCAATTCATCGGCACTGTCAGCCACCGACTGCGTGTCTACTTCTGATTTCGTCATAAAGGCAGCATTGCCAAGAAGCAGATGCTCACCCCTGACCTTGCCTGATACACCAACACCGCTGGCGGAATCAAAATCTTCCACTTTATCCAGCGTTAGCCCCTGCTCTTTGGCAGCAGCGACGATAGCGCGCGCCAGTGGATGTTCACTTCCCTGATCGAGACTGGCAGCAAGTTGCAGTACTTCGTCTGCCGTGAAATCGGCAAATGCCTTGGCGTCACGATAGACAGGCTTGCCCGCTGTCAGCGTGCCCGTCTTATCGACCACCAGCGTATCGATCTGTCGCATGCTTTCGATTGCGGCTGCGTCCTTGAACAACACACCCTGACCGGCGGCCTTACCCGTCGCCACCATGATCGACATCGGCGTTGCCAGACCCAGTGCGCATGGGCAGGCGATGATTAACACTGCAACTGCATTAATCAGTCCATAGACCCAGGCGGGTTCCGGTCCCAGCAAGCCCCATGCAAAGAACGTTATGATGGAAACCAGTACGACAGTGACAACGAAGTAACCGGCGACATGGTCAGCCAGCTTCTGCATCGGCGCCCGTGAGCGTTGAGCCTGCGCTACCATTTTGACGATTTGCGAGAGAGTCGTGTCCTGCCCCACCAGCTCAGAGCGAATGATCAGACTGCCGCTGCTATTAATAGTCGCGCCGATCACTTTATCGCCGGGTTGCTTGGAAACTGGCACGGGCTCACCGGTCAGCATGGACTCGTCTACCGAACTGCTTCCCTCTTCAACCACGCCGTCCACAGGAATACTTTCGCCTGGCGTCACGCGCAGGCGGTCGCCCACCTTGATGGCGCTGACGTCCACTTCTTCCTCGCTATCGTCATCGCCAAGGCGCCGTGCTTTCTTGGGCGCAAGATCCAGCAAGTCGCGAATCGCTGCTGACGTCTGCGCCCGGGCACGTAATTCCATCAGCTGCCCTAACAGCGTTAAACTGATGATGACCGCAGAAGCTTCGAAATAAACGCCAACCCTGCCATCCATAACAAATGATGGCGGGAAAACCTGTGGGGCTACGGTCGCGATTACGCTGTAAAGATAGGCAAGTGATGTACCCAGACCAATCAGGGTCCACATGTTAGGACTGCGATTGATCAGAGATTGCACGGCGCGGACAAAGAACGGAAATCCGGCCCAGAGCACCACCGGCGTCGCCAGCACCAGTTCTACCCAGCTTTGCCAGCCCTCAGGCAACCAGTCGCGCCCGTGCCCAAACATGGCCAGCACAAAAACCACGGCGGTAAAGGGCAGTGAGCCCCAGAAGCGGCGGCGAAAATCAATCAGCTCGGGATTCTCTTCCTCCTCCAGACTCGGTGTTTCCGGCTCCAGCGCCATGCCACACTTTGGGCAAGTGCCAGGGCCTTGCTGCCGTATCTCAGGGTGCATCGGACAGGTGTACCAGGCCTCGGGATCTGCCTCTTCAGCCTCTTTCTCCCCGAGGTATTTATCCGGATCAGCACTGAACTTGCTCTGACATCCGGCACTGCAAAAATAGTAGTCGGTCCCGGCATGATGATGGTGATGCGAAGACTCTGCTGTTACAGTCATTCCACAAACCGGATCCAGCATTCCGGAATGGTCATTCTTTTCTGCATGCTTATGATGGCCGGCATGCGCGTCATGATGGCAACTCACGTTCTCTCCTGTAGGGTTTCACACCCACTTGTTAACTGGGTACCAGCTTAGACTTTGATCTAACTCTAAGGTCAAGTGGGGAGCGAAAAATATTTTCATTCCCCACTTGCTAGCCGTGCCGGTCTAAAACCAGAAGCGAAACCCTGCCAGCCACTGGGTTTCGCGATGCTGACCAAATGGCTCGAACAGCGCAGCGGCTTCGCCATGCCGATGCACGCGCTCATAGCCAACATAGGGCGAGAATTGTCGTGAAATATCATAGCGCAGGCGCCAGCCGATCTCGCTTTTGGACAGCCCTTTGCCGTGCCCCGCTTCAAGATCAGAGTCACCGTAGAAGTCCATTCCTGCTCTGGGTTGCAGAATAAGCCGTTGACTCAGCAACAGGTCATACTCGAACTCCAGTGTCGCCGCTGAGTGCCCTTCCGGGCCGACAAAGCCAGTGACATCCACCTCGATCCAGTAAGGCAAAAGGCCGCTAACGCCGAATGCCAGCCAACTGCGATGCGCGTTGTCACCATGGTCATAACGCGCACCTAACTGCATGTTCCAGAAAGGCGCTATCGCCCGGGAATACACCAACTCCGTTCTCGACTCTTCAATGGCAAGTGAGCGCCACTCCAGATCAGAACGCAACATCAAGCGCTGGTAGCTGTCTCCCGTCCAGGCAAAGCCGGAAAACTCCTGAAAACTTTCCACTTCACTTTCGCGCGTTTCAAATTTGTCGACCCACAGTCCGGCAAACCATTTTTCATCCGCCAGACGCTTGCGACCCACGCCTTCCAGTGTGTAGGGCCCGGAACTCAGTGTGTAACCGCCGGAATTGGCATGCGGATCACGCACCTCGGGTAACACAGCCATCTCATCCATCGCCATCTGTGGCGCTGCAGTCATCGCCGCATGTCCGGCATGCTCATGTGTCATCGCCGGCGGCTCCGTCTGCTGACCCTGGCGGCCCTGATGATTCTGGTTATCCTGATGATCCTGATGCCCTTGTGCGCGCACCAGGGAACTGGTCAACAGACAGAGTGCGACGATGGCAAGTTGACGCAATCGGGAAGTCTTCATGCGACGATCACCTCCCTGAACATGCCGGCATCCATGTGCAGCAGCAAGTGGCAGTGCCAGGCCCAGCGACCCAGCGCGTCGGCAGTCACCGAGAACGACACGCGCTGTGCCGGTTGCACCGGGATAGTGTGACGGCGCGCGAGGAAGTTACCGTCAGCATCTTCAACGTCGCTCCACATGCCATGCAAATGCATGGGATGCGTCATCATAGTGTCGTTATGCAGATGCACCCGCAGTCTTTCACCATGACGGAACAGCACCGGTGTCGACTTGCCGTATTCAAGGCCGTCGATTGACCAGCTGTAGCGCTCCATATTCCCGGTCAGGTGCATCTCGATTTCTCGCGTCGGCGTTTGATCACCATGCGTTCTGTCGAGGCTGCGGATGTCCGCCATCGTCAGCACTCTGTGTGGCAATTCCCGCAGTCCGACTCCCGGGTCATCAAGGTTAAGTCGCGGGTTGTCCACACGCATGTCCGTGCTTGGGCCAAATTCGGAACTGGCATGCCTGGCAGTGACTGTTGCAGCGGCCGGCATCACATGCCCCATGGCGGCATGGGCGTCGGCGCCGTCATGATCCATGGCACCCATCATGTCGCTCATGCTGAGCCACTGGGCTGGCCGCTGCGCTGGCAGTGGCGCCGTCAAGCCCGGTCGCGTTGCCAGTGTGGCTCGCGCATAACCCGTGCGCTCCATGGTTTCTGCAAACACTGTGTAGACGTCTTCGGTTGGCCGCACGATGACGTCATAAGTCTCCCCGGGGCCGCAGCGAAACTCGTCGACAGTGACTGGCTCGGTATCAACGCCATCGACTTGCACAAGCTCCAGTGACAATCCGGGTATACGGACATCGAAGAAAGTGTTGCCTGCGGCATTGATGAAACGCAGTCGAACGCGTTCACCCGGATTGAACAGTTTGGTGTCATTACCCGAAGGCGTGACACCGTTGCACAGATAGGTCAGCGTTTCTGCCGAAAGATCAGCCAGGTCCGTCGGCTTCATGCGCATCGCGTTGAACATCTCGCGCTTGCTGGCTGCGGCCTGCAAGCCCTGCTCCGCAATCTCGCGTACCAGATTGGGCAGCGTCGGCTGATTAAAGTTGTACAGATGCCCCATAGTTTTCAGTTTCTGAAAAACAAACATGGGGTCTTCATCGGTCCACTCGGACAGCATGATCAGATGGTCTCGCTCTGCCTCGATGCGTTCTCCCTGAGCCGGCTCTATCACGATCGCCCCGTACATTCCGGTCATTTCCTGAAAGGCGGAATGGGAGTGATACCAGTAAGTGCCACTCTGTTGTACGAGGAAACGATAGGTAAATGTTTCACCTGGCGCGATGCCACGAAAGCTGATCCCCGGCACGCCGTCCATACGGAATGGCAGAATCATGCCATGCCAGTGCAGGGATGTCGGCTCACGCAAATTATTGGTCACCTGGATAGTGACTTCCTCGCCCTCTTTCCAGCGCAAGGTAGGTCCCGGTATCGAGCCATTAATCGCCGTTGCCCGACGCGGGATGCCGGTAAAATTGACCTGAACCTCATCAATGGTGAGTGCGAAACTAGGCCCGGTCAGTGTCAGGGGCGCGTGATTGGCCTGCGCCGAGGTCGCCGCTACCAGTGAGCGGCTATGACCCATCCCTGCCGTTACCAGACCGGCGCCAAGTAAACCCTGCACGAAGCGGCGTCGGGATTGTTGCAGCAACTGGTCGGAATTTACGACCAGTGTGTTTGAAGGATCTGATCCCTTCATCGGTTTCTCCTGAAATTTTCCAATATTGCAAATGCATGGATAGCACTACCCATAAGTGAAATTGGTCAGGATCGGCGCGCAGAAACCAAGATCAAAGATCTGGATTCGCTGCATGGATACAGTCAGCAGCGCAATGGCGCACTGCTGGGGTTCGAGGTTGAACTGACTGGTAGCCGCGGCTACGCGCTAATCCACTAGCTCAGGATGGGGGGACGAAATAGCAGGTAGGTGAAACTGATCGCAGCCTCGCGATCAGCCAGGACATAACGCCGTTGCAGATCCATGACATGCTCGCCACCCGTAACGATGGCTGTGCTGGAGCAATGATTACTGCAATTCATGCAGAATTCATCACAATCTTCGGCACCATGCTCATGAGCAGCCATCATCGCTTGCTGCTGGCTGTCTTGCATTATTGCCGCGTGGGCGGGCTCGGCATCATGTGCCATATACAAGGTCGTTTCGGCGCTGACATCATGGTGGACGCCATGCGCTGCCATTGTCATTGCCGGGTCTTCATTGCCAAGGCTGTCTGAACTGCCGAAAGCATCGCCCATAGCAGCACCGGCCGTTGCATTCAGGGGCAACAACAGCAGGACTATCAGACAATGCGCAAGCAGATTTTTCAGCATGGGTTCTCGGTGCCTGGGATCGGCAAGATACAACGCTATTTAAAGCCTTCAACGGGCTTGAAGGTCAAGCACTATGTTACACCGCGAGCAAAAATCGAGGCAATTCACGCAGCAAGGGAATGCTACCAGTATCAAGCAGACCGGCGCGAAGCGCCTTTTTGTCCATCACAGTTTATCCGTCACCGCGCTGATTGAGTACCGCATTGCCACAGCGAGAATTGGTGACTCGGCGCTCTCTTTGTTGGACCGGAATTTGACCGGACGCCACTTGATTATTCCACCGCAACCTTGCGCCAAAGCGGACGAGTTCAGCAACCATAGCCGATTGCCGACGATTGCCGCTACACTGAGGGCTCAGGCAAACTTGGCCAACTGTCGCCAAGCCTGGCACAACTCTGGCCCAGACAAGGAGTCCGCTCGCGATGCCCAGAATGGTTTCTCTCACTATGACCTTCCTTGCAGCTGCAATGTGCCCTCCGCTGCTGGCATTGGAGGCCGACCCGCCCATCGATTGTACGCTGTGCGAGCAATGGAATGTCCCGCACGCGCCTTTTCGGGTGTTTGGCAATACTTACTACGTTGGGAGTGCCGGCCTGTCGGCGATACTGATTGATGGTGGCGACAGCCTGATTCTGCTCGATGGCGCCCTGTCACAGACTGCAGCGCAGATCGCAGACAACATCAACCGTCTGGGATTCGCACTTGAAGATGTTGAATTCATTGGCCTTTCCCACGCCCATTTCGACCATGCCGGGGGTCTCAATGCCTTGCAACGGGCCAGCGACGCAACCGTGCTGAGCAGCCCGGCCGCCGCCAGCGCACTGATTCCGGGGCTGCCGCAAGCTGATGACCCGCAAGTAGCCTACGGCGATGGTTTTCCGGCGGTGCGCCATGTTTCTCCGGTACAGGATCAGGAAACAATCAGCGTCGGAAATCAGACCCTGACCGTACATTACACTCCCGGCCATACCCCGGGCGGCACCTCCTGGACCTGGCGCTCCTGCGAGGCTGACCGCTGTCTCGACATGGTCTATGCCGACAGCCTGTCGGCAGTCTCGGCCCCCGGTTTTCTGTTTAGTGAACACCCCGACACCGTCGCCGCCTTGCGCCAGAGCATCGCTCGCGTGGCGGCTCTGCCCTGCGACATCATGATCAGCACGCACCCGGAGTTTTCCGGAGTTTTTGCCAAGCTGGCGCTGCGTGAAAGCGGCGCCAATAGTGATGCGATGCTCGATCCGGCGGGTTGTGAGAATTATGCCACCACGGCACACGCCGCTCTGGAGCAGCGGCTGGCCGACGAGCAGCAGTGACATTGGCGAGTCCCGGCTGACAGCAGCATCCTGAAGAAACACGCAATCAATCGCTGAGTTGCACTATATCTGGGCAGATTGGGCGGTCCCCTGTCACCAGGGCAGCTACTGCCACAAAAAATCACCGAATCGATAGGCAGAATGCCCTGTGGAACGGTCGTGAATGGCTTCTCCTGCCGCGCCGCTGTGGTATCCTTGCCGGCGCATATCCATAAGAGGTTACAACAATGAATGCACGCAATTCACACGTGTCCAGCACATTGTTCGGCAAGTTAGCCGGGCTTTGCGGTCTGGCTGCTGTGTTGGGGATGCTGCCCCAGCTTGGCATGAGCCAGAATCTGGTCACCGACGACACAGTCGAGTGGTACACCCTCGGCGGCGACTACGCCCATACGCGTTATACCCCTGCCGACGAAATTACTGCCGACAATTTTGAAGAACTTGAGGTTGCCTGGGAGTGGGATGGTTCCAGCTTCGGTGGCTACTCAGGTCGCTCCACGCCCACATACGTAGACGGCAAACTGTTTACTGTGTCTGGCCCACGCCGCAATGTGGTCGCCATTGACCCCAAGACCGGCGAGACAATCTGGTCTTATCGCTTGCCGAACACAGGTCGCTGGGAATACTCCATGCGCGCCTCTTACGGTAAAGGCATCGCTTACTCGCGCATTAATGGCAAAGGAGTTGTTTACATCTCCACACCAGGTTTCTTCCTGGTAGCCCTCGATGCCGAAACCGGCGCACCACTGGATGGTTTTGGCGGTCAGGTCCCCATTGAAGGCTTCCCGGAAACCGGCGTGGTCGATATGCTGGCTGACCTGGGTCACCCCTACGACCCCTATGAAGGTATTCCGCTGGAAACCGGCTACATCACAACTTCTTCTCCACCGATCGTTGTCAACGACACGATTGTTGTAGGTAACTCTGCTGAGCAAGGCTATCTGCAATCGCGTATCGAGAACGTACCCGGTGATATTCTTGCCTATGACAAGAACACAGGTGCCTTCAAGTGGAAGTTCAACGTGATTCCACGTCCGGGTGAGTACGGTCACGAAACCTGGGAAAACGATGCCTGGCAATGGACGGGTGATGTTTCTTCCTGGGCACCACTGACAGCCGATCCGGAGAACAATCTCGTTTACATCCCGACCAACCCGCCGACAATCGACTATTACGGTGGTTTCCGTCCGGGTGACGGCCTGTTCGGTACCAGTGTGATTGCACTGAACACTGAAACAGGCGAGCGCGTCTGGCACTACCAGACTGTGAAGCACGACGTGTGGAACTACGACAATCCGTCGCCACCGGTCATGCTTGACCTGAATATCCCTGGTCGCGGCACTGTTTCTGCAGTTGCTGAAGTCACCAAGCAAGGCTTTGTTTACACCTTCGACCGCTTTACTGGCGAGCCAGTTTGGCCAATGGAAGAACGCGAAGTACCTGCTTCAACAATTCCTGGCGAGAAACTGGCCACTACCCAGCCTTTCCCGACGGCACCACCACCGTTCGAGATGCAGGGTATTACTGAAGACGATCTGATCGACTTCACGCCTGAACTGCGTCGCGAAGCGCTGGAAGTAATGGCCAACTACAAGATGGGCCCACTGTTCAATCCACCGATTCACAATGCTAACGAAGAAGGCAAAATCGCTTCAGCAATGTGCCCAGGTGATGGCGGCGGCGCCAACATCTATGCGCCACCAACAGCGGATCCAACATCTGGCTTCCTCTATGTTGCCTCAGCCAACAACTGCAGCTGGCAGCAAGTAATGCCGGGTGAAGAAGCTGATGCCTTCATCGACGCGCCAACTGGTACCACTTTCGCTGCCTATGCGAATGGCCCGCGCCCGCGTCCACCGCGTCTGCGTTCAGGTCTGCCTTACGTGAAGCCGCTGTACAGCAGCATCACTGGCTACAACATGAACACTGGTGAGATTGCGTTCCGCATCCCGGCAGGTGAAACCCCTGACCGTATTCGCAACAACCCGGCGGTTGAGGGTGTTGATATCGGTGATACCGGCAGCGGTCGCGCACCTTCCATGGTGACAACTGCCAACATGCTGGTTTACGCCAGTGTGGACCACGACAATACACCTCTGTTGTATGCTGTTGACAAGCAAACAGGCGAAGAACTGGGCCGCATCGAAGTGCCAGCTGAAACTCGCTACGGCATGAGCTCCTGGATGCATGAGGGTCACCAGTACATCATCTTGCAAAATGGTGCGAAACTGACTGCCATGGCATTGCCAGCTGCTATTAGCGGTGGCGGTCACTAAGAAAAAGCCGATTCGGCTGCAGCTTTTTTGGTTGTAGCGGCGGATCGTGCGGAGCTGCCAGACAGTCAGTGCAGTTTCCAAATCGAGAGGGCGGAATGAGCAATCATTCCGCCCTTTTTTATTGCGCTGTGACAGTGGACTTGCGCAATGCTTCCTGCACAGCATCGCCAATCTCGACAAGACTGCTGGGTTTACGCAGAATTGTCAGATCATCGAGGATTTTTGAAGAGAGGGTTTCCGAATAACCGGAGCAAATAACCGCGGGGATGTAAGGACTCTGTAATCGAATCGACGCAATCAACCGTACACCATCCATCTCCGGCATGGTCAGATCCGTGAAGATGAGATCGTAGTCATCCTGATTTGCCTGAAATGCGTCCAGTGCTGATCTTGGACTTGAGCAGGCGGCAACCCGATAACCCAGAGCTTGCAGGGTTTGGCGAGTGGCTTCGAGAACCATTTCATCATCGTCGACGAGCAAGATTCGCTCACCATTGCCAGTGGCCGCTGGCTGTTTATTCTGGTTCTCCTGCAATACAGTTTTATCAGTAGCCAGCGGGAAGTACAGTGCCGCGGTCGTGCCCTTGCCGTGGTGTGATTGCAAATCAATGTAAGCACCATGCGCCTTGAGCATCTGATAAACCATTGCTAACCCAAGTCCTGTGCCCTTGCCTCTCGGCTTGGTGGTATAGAACGGCTCAAACACATGCTGCAGGTCCTCAGCGGCGATTCCTGATCCCGTGTCCTGAACTTTTAACAGAACGTACTCACCTTGTGGGATCTCGCCAGTCAGCGTTTTCAGTGGTTTCTCAACTTGCATCACGGCCGTCGACAAACGGATCGTGCCACCGTTGGTCATGGCATGCTGGGCATTGACACAAAGATTGGTTACTACTTGCTCAAGCTGTGACGCATCACCATTTATTGCCGGCAACGAATCGGGCACGGTGAATTCCAGATTGCAGTCGGCCGGCATGAATGCTCGCAATTGCTCCAGACAGTCATTGACGACAGTAATCAGGCTGACCGGTTTGGCTTCAAAGCTCGCAGACTGTCTTGAGAACATGAGGATCTGTGCGATGAGATCGCGAGCGCGTTCACTGGCATTCAGGATGTTATCCACACGGGAGCGTACCATCTCCTGATTTCCCGGCCTCAAACTCAACAGTTCGGCATTAGCCATTATCGACATAAGAATGTTGTTGAAGTCATGGGCGATACCACCGGAGAGACTGCCCAGTGCTTCCATCTTCTGCACTCTCTTGAGCTCGGATTCTGCGAGTTTGCGTCGCCTTATTGTAAACACAAGAGCAGAAATAAGTGCCAGTTGCACCACAATGATGGTCAGCCCGAGGATGATCCAGTTCGAATAGTCTCGCCACAGATCGGGACTGTCATTAACTATTTCGCTATCAGGTGGCAACAAGCTGCGATCAATTTCAAACCGATCCAACAGGCCGCCATTGAAAAGAAAGCCGGTATCTGCATAGATTGGTGGTCGTGCAGGCTCGCCATCAAGCATAGCCACTGCAACGCGTGAGCTGGTATTGGCATACAGTGTTGAGGACGACACATTGCCACCGAGAGTACCGCTGGTAAGCAACGTATCGAAGACACTAAAAATTGGCAAAGGGATGTTGTCAGCCAGGAGTTGATTCACTGCCATGGTGCGCATTGCCGAGCCTGTGTTGTCTCGGTCATAGGTGCTCATAATGATGACGCCATCGGGACTCGCATCGGCCAGCTCTTGCACAATACTCACTGGTGTCAGCCCGCTCAGCACAGTGTAGGGGATCTCTGTCACTGCTGATTGTTGCAGGGTAGATTCAAAGCGCTGCAAATAGGACTGGTCTCCCTCACTGGCGCCGCCTATGAGGTAGATGTGATCGGTTTCAGGCAGCAGCCGTGGGATCAACTCCAGCGTTTGCTCCATCGCCGTCGCCAGACTGGTTTCAATAATCTGAGAGTTTGCCAATGGCTGGCTGGCTTGCGAGACATCCAGCCCCGGCACCACATGCAGCACCCTCGCTTGCGGCGCGAAGACTTCCACCCAATTGAATACAAAGGAATTCGCCTCTGGCAGCACAGCGACCACCAGATCGATTTGCAAGCGCGAGTACTTCAGTCGCAGAGACTCGGCCAGTACGCGTTGGTCCTCGACTGTTGCCTGAATCAGGTCGAGAAATTCCGGAATAACCGGTATCGCTGCCTCGGTGGCGAGATTCTCCAGAATGATCTCGTTAAAGTTCTGCTCCCAGGGCCCAATATCAGGGTTGCCATAGATCACCAGTACGCGACTTTGCTCCGGAAACTCGGCAGCGTGGCTCAGCCGGGCTAACCAGCTGGCGGTGATCAGAAGCAGGAGAACTGGCAGTATTCTTTTTATTATCATAGTGTTATCCGGCAGCTGGGCACACGGCTGAGGTAAATACTGGCGCGACACGCACAATATAGCCTCAGGTGCTGTAGGAATACTATATACGGCAATTAACGGGTATTAGTTCAGGCAATGCCAGGTGGGCGATGGCCACGACCTGTGGGCGCTCCATCGGACATGACATTGCATCAGTTATTGCCCAGCCCGCCAGGCATGGTGAACGGCTGTCAGACTGATTAACGGTGTTGTTAATTTTCCAGAGTGATGGAACGACTATTTACGGGAATTTGCGAGCTGAATTAGCGGAAACAGCGCGAAAAGAATTTGCCCCAGCAAACCGATTATGCCTTCGGTTTGACTATAGCGGGCGAAGAAGGATTGAATGCTTCCATCAAACAGCATTATCCAGATGCCGAATTCAGCGAGCAAAAGTACTCCGAACGCCGATGCGGCCATCACCCCACGCGCTTGCCACTGCACCGGTACAGCGAGCAACTCCACCGCGCGGCGGCATAAAAGCCAGCTTATCGACAGGATCACTGGTAACTCGATCAGCACCGCCAAGGTTGCACCAACAACTGGAGTAAGCAGCAGCAATCGCACAATACCCAACGCAAATCCGGCAGCGAAGACGCCTGCAGCATAAAGTGTCCCTGCTTTACAGGCCACCCACTGCCACCGCTGTGCAGTTTGAGTCATTGTTTACCTCGTTTGACGCTGCAATGGCATTTGCAGCCATCGCGTGTTTACTATCAACAGGAGTCCCAGCACCGTTAATACCAGCATTTGCCAGTTCTCCGCAAACCAGCCAAAGCCGATGGTGGTTGCCAGCGTGTCGCGTATTTCATCAAACATGACATGATAGAAAGTGACAACCAGCAAGCTCCCACTGCGTGCCCAGAACCACGCAAACACAACGGCGTGCATCACTGCCGGCACCAGACTCACGGCCAGAACCAAAGCAATTCCCAGGAACGGATCGCTGCCCAGGTTACTGCCGGTTACCAGCAGAAAAGGCAAGTGCCAGACCCACGTGACCAGGCCATGCACGAGTAGCGCTTGGCGCGTCGAATAGCACAGCAATAATTTCGGCAACAAATACCCACGCCAGCTTATCTCCTCAGCAAAGGCCGGCAGCAGAGTCAGAAGTGACGATGTCAGTAGCAGAGTCACGGCTGTCTGCAAGCCTGCTGACCAGTCAATGCGCGGCGACGTCAATGCTTGTTCCACCAGCACCGGAAACAGCCAGAGCAACGCAGCCAGCAATAAACCTGATAGATAGTAGCGGAATTTACCGAAGCGCCATCCGGCCTGCGCCAGACTGTCGCCAAAGACATAGCGTGCTGCAAACCAGGTGCTTGCGCCTGCCATCAGCATTGACAGCAACAAGATCGGCCGCGCGTCACTGCCCAGCCAGACGAACGCAATCTGAAACGGCCACGACAGCGCACACACTATCGCGATATAAAGAGGTAGAGAAAAGTTTCTGCTGCCCCGCATCACTTCACTCCTCAAGCAAGCAAATGATAAAGCAAGGAATTTGTGTCAGCGCACACGAACCCGCTGTACTTTCCATGCTCCCTGCACTCCCCGTACTCCCAAACCCAGAGGATAGTCACCCATGGCCGTACTGACTTGTCACAGATCAATGATCTGACACCCGACCCGACTACACACCTTCTCCAGCTTAAGCCAACGAAAAACATTGTTACAACTGCAGGGGTTACGCTGCGGATTCTTCTGATTTAGATCAATAAACGCCACAACCAGCGCTCTACACTCCAGTCTGTGAATGTGCATTAGACCGAATTTACGGCTGCCAACAATCGCCGTCACTGCGTGCCATAGGATAAAAACTGGAGAGTATTATGAAAAAAACGAGTTTAGTCGGGCTGTTCTCAGCAATGGCTCTGGCGCCAAATCTCAGCGGCGCCGCTGAACCTGCTGAGGCGCACCCCACATACGCCAAAGAAGTATCCCGAATCATTCAGGATAACTGCCAGATCTGCCATCAACCCGGGCAGATTGGCCCCATGTCTTTCACCAGCTACGAAGAAGTTCGTCCCTGGGCGCCGCTGATTAGCATGAAGGTGGCGGAGCGAGAGATGCCTCCTTATCAATATGATGGTGATCTCGGTGTGCAAGAATTGAAAGGTGACTGGCGCCTGTCACAGGAAGACATCGATACTATCGTCGCCTGGGTTGAGGCCGGTTCGCCACTGGGTAACCCGGAAGAGTTACCGCCGCCCAGAGAATTCCCGCCTATCGGTCAATGGCGTCTGGCTGCAGAGCTTGGCCCACCTGACCACATCATCCAATCGGCCAAGTGGGATGTCCCCGCCAACGGTCAGGATTTGTGGTGGGAACCGGAAGTCGATTCCGGCATTCAGGAAAGCCGTTGCATCAAGGCTGTAGAGACCTTGCCATCCAAAGCAGCTCATGGATCTACACACCATGCCAACTCACATTTCATTGTGCAGAACGAAGCTGGCGAATGGGTAAACGGCAGCCGCCTGTCTGAATACGCCTACGGCAAACTGGGCGAGATGGTACCGGAAGGCGCCTGCCGCACGGTACCGGCCAACTCCAAGGTCGGCTGGAGTATCCATTACTACCCCGATGGTAAAGCAGTAGAAGATGATCAGGTGTCCGTTGGTATCTGGTATCACGACGAAGAAGACAAGTTCGATGAGGACTCTGCTTATCCACAGGATCTGCGCTCTTACTTCCTCAGCAGCGGTGGCGACTACCTCATCCCGCCACACGGCAAGCTGATGACTCAGGGCATGCACTCCTTCGACCACCCGGTACGTCTGGATAGCTGGCAACCGCACTTGCACTTGCGTGGCGTTGCCATGTCCATGGAAGTGTTCGATCCCAACACAGGTCGACGCGAAGTATTAAGTCAGGCATCCAACTGGAATGCCGGCTGGAACCACAGTCATACCTACGAAGACGGTTATCAGCCGTTAATTCCGGCCGGTGCCACCATCATTCTGACTGCCTGGTACGACAACACTGCAGACAATCCACGCAACCCGGACCCGGATCAATGGGTCGGAGCAGGACAGCGTACAACGGACGAAATGTCACACGCCTGGATTGCAGTGACTCATCTGGACGAAGAAGGCTATCAACGCATGCTCGCCGAGCGCAAAGAGCGTGACGCTCGCGTCGTTGCCAACGCAGGAGAAAGCCATGACTAAATTCAAGCAAATCGTAACTGCTGCCACCACTACCTTGTTAATGGGTATGCTCGCGGCCCCCTTGTACGCCCAACTGCCAACACACTTGCGCGACTATCCTTTGGCCAATCGCAAATCGGAGGGGGATGCCGTCGCGCCAATGTTCAACGGCTGGATTAAAAATGACGACGGCTCTATCACCATGGTCTTCGGATTCGTGAACAAGAATCGTGATGAGGTAGTCGACATTCCACTGGGCGCAAACAACTTCATCGAACCAGCGCAATTCGATGGTGTGCAGCCAACGCACTTCCCGACCTACGATCGTGGCGGTTTCGTCGGTCTGCAGGAGCGCGGCGCGTTTGCAGTGACCGTACCGGCAGACATGGCGGATACAGATGTGGTCTGGACCCTGAAGCATAATGGCTTCAGTTACTCTGTACCTGGTCGCGCCACGTCAACTGCGTATGAGATGAGCCGCGCCGAGCGTGCCTTGGGTACACTGAATCCGGCTATCCGCTTTGACCTGAATGGCAAAGAGGCCACCGACCGCGAAGGCATTTACGGGCCAAAAGTCATTGCCAGTGTCGGCAAGCCGGTCACTCTGACTGCCTATGCCCAGGACCGCGGCAATCGCGCAGAATATAATGTGGAAAGTCTGACATTCCCGATCGGCACTGAATGGATTCTGCATCAGGGTCCAGCACAACCCGAATTCGAGTCCGCCAAAATTACTGGCGCCGAACGCGGTAGCAACGGTGAAGGACGCATGGAAAATGGTTGGGATGTGGTGACAACCCAGGCCACATTCTGGGAGCCGGGTGAGTATGTTGTCCGCCTGCGAGTCGACAATTTCGAAGCGCCTGACAGCAAGTTCGACAATCACTGCTGCTGGTCCAACGCCTACGTGCCGGTGACCGTGAATCCCTGATAGCAGTAACTTGCGCAATAACAAGAACGCCCCGGCCAGTAACCTGTCCGGGGCGTTTTTTATTGCCGCTGACTGTAGTGTGCGTCTAACTAGTTCGCTGGCAACGGATTGGCTGCAATCCACTGTTCAAACTGGAGCAGCATGCAATCGGCGATTTTTATGATATCCCCGCCGTTGGCCCGCGCACATTCATTAAAATGACCACTGGAAACACCCTGATTGTAGCGTTGCGCCAGTTGGTAGTTACAGGCGTGGATACTGATAAACTGCTGCGCTTCAAAGTTGCTGCCGCACCAGTTATTAATCAATGCACCAGCCATAGAAAGGGCATAAGCCTGAGCATCCTCTTCCTGTGCTGAGACCTGGCCCGCCGTTGCGGAAAAGCAAAGAGCGATAATCCCGCACAACATTCTTACTTTCATTGTAGCCGCCTTTCAAAACATCACATCACAACAAATCACAACACATCACTATGCGTCACGATCACCGGTGTTGGATTATAACCCGACGACATGCACGGCGCTGGGCATATCGTTAGCGCCTGCATCATTGACGATTGGCTCACGCCTTCCCAGTTCTGGCCCAGAGAAGGCGTAAGAATATTGCTGGGACTACTTCGAGATTGTGACTGGTCTTGATTACCAATCCGTGTTCCAACCAATTATCTGGCCGTCCGTGGCCCACAATAAAAAGCGCGACACCACAAGGGGGCACAGGAGATTACCTGGTATCGCGATGAACTCAATCAGAAACTAAAATCATCAGCATGCAGTTGCGAAGTGCTAACACCGACCAGATGCAGGTTATAGCCATTACCGAGATCAATATTGGTATTACCCCATGTGTCATCATTGGCCGCGTTCGACACAGCACTGAAATCATTCAGCGTCGAGACTGCGCTGAGGTCAATGACATCATTAGTGCCCGGCCCGGCTTCAAAGTCATCAATAGACGCATGACGATCATCGCTGAGGTAGAACAAGTCGTTGCCAGCGCCACCCTGCATACCGGCATTGCCTGTTCCTGAATAAACAAAGAACTGGTCGTCGCCATCATCACCTTGCATGAAATCATTGCCGCCAGTGCTGACGAAAGTATCGTTGCCTGCACCACCGCCGAGATAGTTATCGTTATTATCTCCTGTCAAATGATCATCGAAGCCGGAGCCGCTGATGCTTTCGATATTGATCAGGGTATCGGTAAAACCGAAGCCGTCATTGCTCGCTTGATTGCTCGACAGATCAATGACAACTCCCTGGGTAACGCCGGTCCAATGGCTGAAGTCGACATGGTCCCAACCCGCACCACCATCCAGGATGTCGGTGCCTTCGCCACCCCTGAGCCAGTCGTCACCACCATTGCCGTACAATTCATCGTCGCCAGTTCCGCCATCCAGTCCATCTCTTCCGGCGCTACCATTGAGGATATCGTTACCACCACGGCCTTCGACATTGGCACCATTTGCCGGAGCGAACAGCTCATCATCGCCTTCGGTGCCAGCCACCGGTGTATACCAGATCTGCATCGATTCGAGATCCGCCAGAACCAGCCCTTGCAGAGTAATGGAATTGGTCTCGGCGTCGCCATTGATACCGGTATTGGTACTGATTGATATCACCACATCATTCCCAGACTGGCTGGCCGCATTTTGCAAATCGGTGATATTGAAGAATTGGGCTGTAGAATAAAGATCGAGAATATCTTCACTGACATTGAAGTCAGTGATCACGTCTTCGCCAAAGCTTGTGAGGTTGCCTTCATTGGTGAAGCTGCGGAAGCGGAACTGATCCAAACCACTACCACCAGTCAGCGTATCGTTATTTTCACCGCCAGCGAGTGTATCGTTACCAATACCACCGACTAACGTGTCATTACCATCATCGCCCTGAAGATAGTCATCGCCAGCGCCACCATCCAGCGTGTCAGCACCGGCATAGCCGAAGAACTCGTTGTTCAGCGCATCACCTGTGAGGACATCGTTGTAATCAGTGCCGTTGACGTTTTCAATATTACGCAGGTAGTCAATGCCACCAAATCCGTCACCGTTCACGACAACGACATTGCTGTAGCCACCGGCGCTAGCAACAACAGCCGACAAGTCGACTGTAACGCCTGAGGTCGTACCGCGCCAGGGCGCATAGTTTGCCCAGTCATGAGCACCGGCGCCGCCATCCAGCAAGTCAGTGCCGAACTCACCATGCAACCAGTCGTTACCATCGCCACCGAACAGTTCGTCATCGCCGTCATGGCCATAGAGCCAGTCATCACTGCCTCCGCCACTCAGTGTGTCATTGCCAGACAGACCCTCAAGGTTATTACTAAACTCATTGCCGACAATCGAATCATCGAAATGCGTACCGCGGACGTTTTCGATACTGACCAGCGTATCCTGGCCGCCGAAGCCGTCTTCATAAGTAGCGCCATCAGCCAGATTGACGACTACCCCGTTGTTGACATCGCCAACGTCGTACCAGGCGGTGTCCCATTCGCCATCCTGACCATCGAGCAAATCATTGCCGGCATAACCAATCAGGTTGTCGCCATCGCCACCACCGTAGATCTGGTCATTACCCAGTCCGCCCCAGAGCCAATTGTGTTGATCGTGTCCGACGATCACATCATCCCGATCTGAACCGTTTACAGCGTCGATGTTGAACAGAGTATCGACGTCACCCCAACCATCCACTGCCTGACCCGCGAGCGCGAGTCCTGACTGTCCATTCCAGTCATAAGCAAAATCAGCAGCAGACAGATTGACGACCACACCTTGTATAACAGCTCCGGCTGCGTCGAATCCGTCGTCCCAATAATCGGTACCATTGAATCCGTCTCCTCCATCAATCGTGTCATTACCTGATCCACCGCGGAAATAGTCATCACCGGCCTGACCGAAAGCGACATCATCACCGCCGCGCAAGTCATAGAATTCTTGGAAATCAGAGCCAAAAACATAGTCAGCAAAGTTTGATGCATTCAGGTCGCGGGCACCGGCCAGCAATATGTCGGTATCGCCATAACCATCAATGGCCGTTCGCGCAGCCACTACGGTGGAGCCGTCTCCGTAGACATCCCAGTCACCTGACCCGAAATTGATGATTATTCCGGCAGGGTCACTCTCGTAGCCCGGACGTCCATCTATCGAGTCATTGCCCGCCCCACCTGTCAAAATACCGGTGCCGGCTGGATCGATCAGAAGATCGTTGCCGTCACCACCATTGATGTTGTCCCAGGCAAAGGCATCACCGTAAATTTCATCATTACCGGGTCCCCCGTCGACAAAATCTGCACCATCTGCGCCTGTATGAATCTCATCATCACCTGATCCGCCAAAGATACGATCCGTACCCCCTCGCCCATCGATTAGATCATGTCCCGATGAGCCAAATATGAAATTTGTTGAATCGTTACCAATGATCACATCATCAAATGCGCTTCCCAGTATATTTTCTATACTGATTAAGTTATCAACATCACCGTAGCCGTCCTGTGCCAACCCTGTGTTGATATTCACGTAAACGCCAGCGGGATCTTCGATATACATAGCGAAGTCGGCCAAGTTCCCCCCATCGAGTACATCATTGCCGGGTCCGCCATAGAGTCGATCCTGCCCATCGCCGCCGTCCAGATAGTCAGCACCTTCGTATCCACGCAAAAAGTCAGTACCTCCCAATCCCTGGATCACATCGTCATCTACCGTGCCCTCTAGACTGTCATCACTCTCCGTGCCAACAATTGGGCCGGAGGGAGGATTGGAAGTATCGAAGGCAAAATTGCTCGCGGTAAGTTGCGCGACAGTGACATTAAACAGCGTTATAGACTGCTCTGTGTCGATATTGATGACCGTGTCAGTGCCGTCATCTGTGGCAATTGCTTGCACGCCGGCGAGATTGGCAATGCCAAAAGGTGCCAGGTTAATCACATCTTCGGAAACAGAAAAGTCGGTAATCGTGTCGTGACCACTGGGCAGGCCGCCACCGCCGGTAAAGGTCGCGAACTGGAAGAAGTCGGCGTTGGCACCACCAGTTAGAATATCGTCGCCGATATCGCCATTAATCGTGTCTTCACCGTCACCGCCATCAATCGTGTCGTTGCCGGCGCCACCATTGATGATGTCCTGACCACCATGGCCATAGAGTTCATCATTACCAGCGCGAGCAATGAAGGTGTTGTTGTTCTCATCACCATGAACGAGATCGGCAAAGTTTGAACCAATAACACCTTCAATATTGCTGACCTGATCGCTATTACCGAAATCATCCGTAACTTCACCAGTAGTGAGATTGACACTGACCCCTTGTGTCGCTGAACCCACTGCATCAAAGCCTTGATCGATAAAGTTCAGGTAGTCAAAACCGTCTCCGCCATCGATGATATCATCGCCACTGCCACCGATAATCGAATCGTCGCCAGCCAGTGCGTTGATAACGTCGTTGCCGGCAGCACCTCGCAGCAGATTATCGCCAGCCGAGCCTGTTAGGTAATCCGAGAACTGCGAGCCCAGCACATTGAAGACATTGCTCCCCAGAGAATCCTGATCGCCGTAGCCATCGTTCGCGGTGTTGGCAGCAAGATCAGCGTTGCCGTCATCGTTAGTATCCACCGCGTCGCTGGACAGATTGATTGCCACGCCAGACTGGTCGTCCGCATAGGAGACATCGCCATCCAGCGTGTCATTGCCGGCGCCACCGATCAGTATGCCATTGCCGGGCGCGTCGCTGAGCACATCATCGCCGGCCCCGCCGTTAAGAATGTTAAAGCCGTCGTTGCCCGTTAACGTGTCTGCGAACTCGCTACCTACGAGCACTTCAATATTCTGTAGCGTGTCGAAGCCAGCAGAGCCGGTATCCTGAGCGGCAGTGTTATTGAGATCGACAGTGACGCCGGCGGTCGCCGCGCTGTAATCCGCGGTGTCCTGACCCACTCCACCATCCAGCAGGTCATCGCCGGCACCGCCAACCAGTACGTCATCGCCGGCATTGGCGACCAGGCTGTCGTTGCCTTCACCGCCAGACAGGTAGTCAGCCACGGCACCACCTATAAGGTTGTCATCGCCACCTGCACCGAACTGATTGGTAGTCACGTCTGTGCCTGAGGCGTCAAAGGAATCCGCATCCGCACTACCGGTGAAGGAAACACCGTCGGTCAGTGTGGTTGCTGACAGGGAATCAAGTTCGAAATTCAGTGCGCCTTCACCGGCGCTAATAGCAAGCTGCTCAACATGGCTGACGTGCACAGCTTCATTAATTACGAATCCACCCAGATCTTCGCTGGTAATGTTAAAGGTGCCGTCTCCATTACTACGCACGCGCAAGACCAGATCATGCGAAGTCGGTTCAACAAAATGCACTTGCAGGGTATCCGTATCATCACCACCATCGACTATATCGATAGCGCTACTACCTTGCTCATCACCCAGAGTGACGGCAATAGCGTCGTCTCCGCTGCCACCCAGCACCGTATCCACTCCCAGACCACTGCCGGCATCCAGATAGTCGTTACCGGCCCCACCATCGAGAATGTCATTTCCGGAGCCACTGAGCAGCACGTCTGCACCCAGCCCGCCTGACGCATTGATCCGACGGTCCGTGGCACTGGCATCAACATAGTCGTCACCACTTCCGCCAACAAAATACAAGGTGTCCTGGGCAATGTCGGTGCCAGTCAGATCACCGATGGTAATGGTTGCGCCGCTATTGCCGGCATTGATCACAATATCCTCGACACCGTCGAGTGTTAGCTGAGAGCCATCTTCGGTAAGCAGTATGACGTTACCGGCAGCATCAGCACTTATGGAGAGACTACCTGGTAGTGAATCGCTGAGCTTGAGGTCGACAGCATCAATGCCTTCACCACCGTCAATGGTGTCGTTGCCATCGCCGGCTTGCCACAGCACAGTGTCATCACCGACACCGGCGTCGATCACGTCATCACCACCGCCACCCGAAATAATGTCGGCACCATCACCACCACTGAGCTGGTCAGCCGCCGAACCGCCACTGACCTTGTCATCACCCGCCCCGGCATCGACTGCTACCGGATCTGAGCTCGAACTGAGGTCAATCGCATCACCGCCAGCACCGCCGGCAAGCGCCAGCGGCGTTAGAAAAGTGCCTGGCGCCAGTTGTGAGACATCCAGCGAGATGCCGCCCAGCCCCACCTGCAGCTGAAAATCTTCAAAGTCCTGCAGCGTTAAATTACCGCCGTCTTCACCTTGAACCTTGAGAATAACTTTGCCATTACCGGTACTTTGCAGTGAAATATGCTGCGCATACAGATCAGAGCTGCGCAACACATAAGTGTCGCTCCCATCTCCACCGTCGTTGGTATCATTACCATCGCCCGCTTGCCAGACTACACGGTCATCACCGGCACCACCGTGGAGTTGATCATTGCCCTTACCACCGGACAATTGATCATTACCCGCATCACCGAACAGATGGTCGTTGCCGGCAAGCCCCTCAAGCAGATCATCACCGTCCAGCCCATACAGTTTGTTGTTCTTGTCATCGCCAGTCAGAACATCATTATCCGCTGTGCCTGCAACGCCCTTGGAATCTTTATTATTGTCATTGCCGTTTGCCACGTGCCCGCCCTCCAATAGAAATCTTGTTATTGGTATGTAAACTTTCTTGCAGGGTCAGCACATCACCGAAAAAGGTGATAATTGGCTAATCATGTCTGGATCACACCAGTTATTCGCTGAATGCCCATGACAATGTTTATGGGCCCATCACCGCAATGAACAATTCACGCGCACACAGACAGGATCTGCTGATACCAGAATAGCCGAGCGGCTAGTAGTGACGGGGTTGCAGGCGTCTGGCGCTAAATTTTAGGCAGCCTCTGAGAACTGTTAAAACGCGCCTTGTCACCTGCTGCGATGCAGCAATGGATGCTGGTGAAGGCAACAGACAAGCAATAAAAAAGGGCGCATTAAAATGCGCCCTTTCTCTTTCGTGAAATTCTCTGGTGAGAACTAGTCGCGGTATTCGCTGGTCGGAGTCAGCTGTGAACCGGACAGATCGGCAGGTACAGAACGCTCACGGACGACACGGTGTGTCAGTGTGCCAATACCCTGAATCGTGGCGCTGATGGTCTCGCCGTCAACCAGATAACCGGAACCTGTGGCTCGCTCAACGCGGCCAGCACCAGTACCACCGGAAGTACCGCTTTGCAGCACATCACCCGGGAAGATCGTAATCAGCGATGACGCGTATTCGATCAGCTCGGGAATGTTGTGAATCATGTCACCGGCACGCGCTTCCTGCACGGTTACACCATCAACCACAGTGATCTGGTGCAGTCGCTCCATGGGATCACCGTAGAATTCCTTTGGCACGATCCACGGTCCGTGCGGGGCAAAGGTATCGTGACCTTTACCAACGAACCAGTCTGAACGCACACCGTAGCCACCCGGCGGACGGCCACCACGGTCGGAGATATCCATGGCGACCATGTAGCCAAACACGTGATCGTAGGCACGATTTGCAGAGACGTATTTGCCAGAGCGGCCAAATACGATGGCCATTTCAACTTCGTACTCAATCTCGTCACGACCGTAAGGCATGATGACGTCTTCGCCATCACCAATCACTGCGCCACGAGTCGGCTTCAGGAACAGGTAGGGAACACCACGGTTTTCCTGACGCTCGCGGGTGCGGCGTGCCAGTTCGTCGTCGTTGCAGCCTTCGCAGGCGTGGGTATAGAAGTTAACCGCGGCATTCATAATCTTGCTGGGGTACTGGATCGGCGCGCGAATGTCGACGTCCTCAACCGCGTGGATGTAGTCTGGCATGCTGCCGCTGAGCTGGTTGCTCTCAACCAGCCAGTTCACGACTTCATAGACGCGATATTTCAGGCCGTATTCGTACTGCTCGATGAACCCCAGCATGTCGGCTGGCATATCAACCGGTGCGTACTGCGGCATCAATTCCATCGCCTGATTGGCAGCGGCAACGTCAACGATAAGCGAATCATCGCGCATGACGAGACCGACAAATTGCTCATAATCCACCGCAAAGGTGCCTACTTTGAAAGGCTCGGCAGACTCGATATTGACCTGGGCGAAAACGCTGGCTGGCGATGCCATGATCGCTACCATTGCCGCCATGGCCAGTGTGGATAGGGACTTTCTTATCATTTTTCTCTCCCGTGCATGGCACTTTGAGTATTGAGAGTGTTACAGAGGGTTACTTATTGATCTCATTGGAAAATAAGACGGATAAAGGTAGCTCCCTGCCTTCTGCTTGTCCAGTGTTTACTGATACCGGGAAGGTGAATGGCAAACCGGCTACGGCGGGTCGTAACCGGAAACCGCAAGCCATGCAGCGACAAGCTCGAATTGACTGCATTTACGCCAATCTGGAGTGGTTGGGGTAAGGTTAATGGGGCAAGGTTGAGATAAGCTGATTGGGCTAAGGAGATTGGCCAGGGGTTGTCAGAATTAGTGACTCGACCAACGTAGCCTGGCCGGGCGCCAATTTTGCAATTCTAGAAAAACAACCCGAAATAGCGCCCTCAATACCGGCTCTTCTCGCTGTTCGCGCCCGAGGATGACGTAGCACGTGCCAATCAAGCAGCACTTTCTTCTTTTGGATAGCAACGGCGCAGAATAAAGAAGCCTAGCGCTCCCGAAATGAGCGACCCTGCGATGATACCCAGCCGTTCGTCGAACAGTTGATTGATGCCCGTTTCTTCAAAAGCCAACGATCCAATAAACAGACTCATGGTGAATCCCACGCCGCACAACGCTGCTGTGCCAAACAAAGCTTTGAATGTCATATCCCTGGGTAACTTCACGAAGCCCAACCAGGCGGCCAGTACACAACAGCCAAAAATGCCTAGTGATTTGCCGAACAGCAGACCGGTAGCAATACCGACTGGGACAGTATGCAGCACCTCATCAAGCCCCAGTCCGATCAGCGTCACACCGGCATTCACAAAGGCGAAAATGGGCAACACCAGAAAACCGACATAGGTGTGCAAGGACTTTTCCATGGTCCTCAACATGCATTCACTGTCTTTACCTGCGGTTTCAATCGGAATAAACATCGCCAGAATGACACCAGTCAGTGTTGCGTGGACACCGGACTTGAGCATGGCGACCCACATCAGTATGCCTATCAGCACGAAAGGAAACCGACTACCGCGAGAGTAACGATTCAGCCAGAACAACAAAGGCAGGCAAAGCACAACAAACAGTAGCGACAGCAAGGAAATATTGGCTGTGTAGAAAAGTGCGATGATAACGATGGCGGCAATGTCATCAAAAATCGCCAGTGAGGTCAGAAACACTTTGACACTCAGCGGAACGCCGGAGCCCAACAGAGACAGAATTCCTAGCGCAAAAGCAATGTCAGTGGCAGTCGGAATTGCCCAACCTTGCAAGGCCAATTCATTGTCGTAATTGAAGAGGACATATATGAGGCCCGGGAAAACAATTCCACCAATAGCTCCCACCGCCGGCAGCATGATTTTCTCGGGGCTCGACAACTCACCCTGAAGTACTTCACGTTTGAGTTCCAAACCCACCATGAAGAAAAAGAAAACCATGAGACCGTCGTTAATCCACAACAGCAGAGGCTTATCAATTAGCAATGCCCCCACGCGCACTTCCACCGGCGTGGTAATGAGCATTTCGTAAAAGCGATTCAGTGGCGTATTGGCGACGATAAGTGCTGCGATGGCTGCTGCCATCAACAACAGGCCCCCTGCGGATTCTTTCTGCAAAAACTGCCGAATCCGCGGGCCGATTTTTTCCATTTCCATATAGAGAGACACGATAACCTATAAAAGTCTTCTGTTGTCAGGGTTGCTTCGAACAAGACTGTAACATTGCTATAGCTGCGCGTCTCAGGGACAGGGATCCTCACCGGCCACCGGACTGGCACCGGAAGGCAGGTAGCGACAGGGATCTGCTGACTCGAGCGAAACGCGGGTACCGGTGCGCAACAAGGCGCCAACACCAGGCCCTTGAAAAAACTGGTAGCCCTCCCGTTCCTCGAGCCAGCCCAGGGGGCCACCCACCTGTAGGCCTGCGGCCAGAGTGGCATCTTTCACTTCTGTTACCAGTGCTTCGTATTCCGGGTCGCCCTGGCGTCTGGCAGTGAAACTGCTCAAATCGGAGCTGGCAACAAACACAACATCCACTCCCGGCGTGGCGACTACCTCTTCAATAATGGCGACGCCTTCCGGTTGCTCGATCATGGCGACGACCATGATGTTGTCGTTAGCTGCCTGGCGATAGTCGTTGCCCCAGATTGCCCGATACTGGCCACCGCCCTGACTGCGTTTACCCAGAGGGGGGTATTTGGCATAAGTCACGGCGGTTTCGATTTCTTCCAATGCATCGACCATCGGCACGATGATGCCCAGAGCGCCGATATCAGTTGCCTTCTGGATATCGCCTTCGGTGGCTGCCGGAATGCGAATAAACGGGATGGCCGGCGCGTCTTTGCAGGCCCAGATCATGTCGGCCACTTGCGAATAATTAAGATCACTGTGTTGCATCTCGATCCACATGAAATCGAATCCGGCATTGGCCATAGCGCAATAAACGTCTTCGTTATAGGTATCGATCGTGCCTCCGATGACCGGCTCGCCATCGGCCAGCTTGAGTTTGACTGTATTGAAAATGCGCACATCATCCTGGGCAAACAATGCAGTTCCGCCAGCCAGAAAAAGTCCGCCAATGAATGTGTTTCTGAAAATTTGGGTGATCATGGTTGGCAACCCGAATGTAGTGAAGTTTTTGAAGTTGTTATCTCACCAAATCAGCAAGAAACAGATGGCTCGAAATGCCACTGATTGCTGTCAAGCCTGCCCATCATCACCTAAAAAGCTGACGCGGGCAAACAGCACGGCGACGCCGGGAAAACTTAGCTGTGACAAGAGAGTGTTAGTGGCAGGAATAGTTGTTGTTGAGGGTTGTCTACCAAGTCTGCAGGTATAACGCTTACAGCGTATCAATAAACGCTTTCATGGCAGTGATCACCGCGTCTTCATGGGAGCCGAAGATCCAGTGATTGGCGTCCTCCAGAATGATCACTTCGGAATTCATCACCTCTTTGTCGAAACGGGCCGCTTCGGCAAGTTTGCGCTGTGACTCAATCTCGAACAGCTT
>CAZQFA010000037.1:0-26279 GCA_964592245.1 uncultured Pseudohongiella sp.
AGGCGTCGACTGATTGCGGCGCTGCGGCCTGAGGACAACTGCGCTGTTGCAGTTTTCGACGGCCTGACAGTCGGCAGCACAGCCTTTTCCTGCTAATCTATGCGCCCTTGAAAGTCTGGGCCTGCCTGCTTGGCCGGTCTCGCCACAGAGCCGTTTCATTTGTACAGGACATGTCATGACCCGCACCAACGATCCATTGTCAGCCGCTGTCACAGTCGCTGCCGCAGACAGTAACCTGAACCGGGAATCGCTATGGCCTAACTACGCGCCGCCACTGGATCTGGTGTTCAGCCATGGCAAAGGCAGTGAATTATTTACCGAGCAGGGCGAGGCTTATCTGGATTTTCTCTCCGGTATCGCCGTCACCAGTTTTGGTCACGCGCACCCGCATCTGGTGTCGGTCTTGCAACAGCAGGCGGCAAAAGTCTGGCATGTTTCCAATCTGTTTCGCATTCCGGCGGCCGAACGTCTGGCAGCGCGTCTGACCCAGCATTGTTTCGCCGAGCGGGTCTTCTTTGCCAACTCGGGCACCGAAGCCATCGAAGCCGGTATCAAGGCGGTACGCGGTTACCAGCATGCCAGCGGTCATCCGCAACGCTCGCGGCTTATCGGTTTCACTGACAGTTTCCACGGCCGCACGCTGGCGGCACTGGCGGCGGCCGGCAACAAGAATCACACACGTGGTTTTATCCCCTCTGACTACGGCTTCGACCAGGTGCCGTGGGAAGATGTCGACGCGCTGAAGGCAGCGATTACCGACAAGACAGCCGGCATTATTCTCGAGCCCGTGCAGGGTGAGGGTGGTATTCGTCCGGCAACCGAGAAGTTCATGCAACAGGTCAAAGCGCTATGCGATGAACACGGCCTGGTGTTGATGTTTGATGAAGTGCAGTGCGGTGTCGGTCGCACCGGCAAACTTTTTGCGCACCAGCATTACGGCGTCACGCCGGATGTAATGGCGCTGGCCAAGGGACTCGGTGGCGGTTTTCCCGTTGGCGCCTGCGTGACCACAGCAGCGGTGGGTGACACCATGGTCGTAGGCACACATGGCAGTACTTTTGGTGGCAACCCGCTGGCGATGGCCGTAGGTAACGGCGTCATGGATTTGCTGCTGGAACCGTCGCTGCTGGATGAAGTGACAGATAAAGGACAACACCTGCAACGCCGTCTGCAGGAACTGGTTGCACAATATCCACAGCAAATTGATTCCATCCATGGCAAGGGTTTGATGGTGGGGGTCAAGTGCCACATAAAAAACAGTGAACTGGCGGATCGATTGCGCGCCAATAAGCTACTGGTCGGTACAGCCGGCGGCAATATGCTGCGCCTGTTGCCACCATTAAATGTATCCCGCGAGCATCTCGATCAGGGTATCGATATCCTCGCGGCAACGCTGGCCGCCGCTGACTGAATCAGCGCTCATCCATCTGCGCGGCAGCCATCATGACGTGAAAGATCACGTGCTGTTCCATGACGCCGCGGACCAGATCGGCACCGGCGCCAATGGCGTAGATGGCGACATCTTCACCGCCATGGGTCTCGCTTGATAGCGGTACCAGTGTCTCCGGATGGAACCCGGCCTGGGTGGTATCCACTGTACTGAGATCAGCGCGTCCCTCCAGATAAACACCCTCATCATAGACATCGTCGGCGGAGCTACTGTCTTCGATGACATGGAAGCCGGCGCCATTGGTATAACCCAGCGTCGTATAGGGCATGCCATCCGCAGCCAGCGCTGCATCCTCTTCACTCTCGCCGCTGTTGTCTACGCCAACAACTTTGCCCAGTATCGGATTACCCCGGGTCGGGTAGCCGGCAATGGTAAAGACATGGCTGTGATCTGCAGTGACAATAATCAGGGTTTCGCTGAGATCGACTTTTTCCACCGCGGTACGCACCGCGTCGCTGAGGGCGATAGTGTCCATCAGCGCACGCCGCGGGTTAACGGCATGATGGGCGTGATCAATGCGGCCGGATTCCACATTGAGGAAGTAGCCACTGTCATTGCGGCTGAGGATATCGATGGCTTTCGCTGTCATCTCGCTGAGACTGGGTTCGCCAGCCGAATCCGCATCACGATCCAGCGCATACTGCATGTGCGAGGGATCAAACAGCCCGAGCAGATGGTCTGTGCTGGCAGGATCGACCTCGTCAAACTGCTCCTTGTTCCAGACATACGCGCTATTGCGGTAATTCGCTTGCCACTCCAACGCCAGATTGCGGTTGTCGAGACGCTCGCCCTGATCGCCCGTCTCAGGATCGATACCGGCGGTGCGAGGCAAGAAGCTGCGGCGGCCGCCGCCCATGGCGACTTCCAGGCCATTACTGCCGCGCAGGTTTGTGGGGAATTCGATCAGCTGCCGGGCGATATCCATGCAATTACCAGGATTGCTCAGGCCCTCGGCATCGCGATCGTCTTCGAAATCGCGGTCCATGCTGTGGGCATAATTGGCAGCCGGTGTGGCATGGGTGAGGCGGGCGGTGGTGACGACGCCTGTCGACATACCCAGCAACTCGGCGCGTTCCAGAAACGTCATCACCTGATTGCCTTCCTGGGTGCTGCAATCACCGCGGCGGACATTCTGATTCACGCTGATCACGCCAGCGTCAGTCTTGATGCCGGTGGCCATGGCTGACATGGTGCCGGCAGAATCCGGGACTTGTGAGTTGGTGTTGTAGGTTTTGGATAGCGCGACGTTGGGGAAAGTCTCGAAATAGAGCTCGTTTTCCTCGCCGGACTCGCCACGTAACTGGCCTTCCAGTATGCGCGCTGCAGTGACTGTCGAGATGCCCATGCCGTCGCCCACAAACAGGATGATATTCTTTGCTCTGCCGGCGCTGGCCGCCATTGCCCGCATTGCCAGATTGCGCTCCACAGTCTCACGGCCTTCATTGAACCAGGATTCCGGAGTTTCCTGTGCCTGGGCAGTCAGTGTGCTGAACAGCAGGGCAACGCCAGTTGCCAGAAAGAGGGGGTTGCGTCGCATCATGATTCAATCCATTGGAAAAAGCTTAACAGTCTGATTTTCCAATGTTACAAGATAAAGACGCTTCGGGGTGAAGTGAATGCAAGTCTGCTACAGTGGCGAGTCACTCTGTTCATCCTGTTTTGACGTAATTGGAGGATCATTATGCGAGAGATAGAAATTCACTACTGCACGGCCTGAAACTACAAACCCGAGGCTGACCGTGTGTCAGCAGAGATAGAACAGGCTTGTGGTGTCCAACCGGTACTGATTCCCGGTGCCGGAGGAATATTCGATGTCATCGAAAATGGAGACATGCTATTTTCCAAGTTTGAGGTTGGCCGCTTCCCCGAGCCGGACGAGATCGCCCGGTTACTGGCGAAGTCATAAGAACAAGCGAACGGAATCAGCATGCGCTCTGACAAGTCGCGCAATGGCATCAGGACGATGCGGCGGTCAATAAACAAGCTGAATTAGAGTAGTGCTGAGCTGACACGCAATCATCGTGGTTTCCTGTATATTTGCCATCGCCGGAGCTTCCGGCTCCGGAAAGTCGGCGCTCGCCCGGCGCTTGCAGCAGCATATCAGTCAGCAGCGGCCGGACATCAAGGTGCAGGTCGTTGCCGAAGATGCCTATTACCATGATCAGTCGCATCTCCCCTTTGAGCAGCGCCTGCTCACCAATTATGACCACCCCGATGCCTTCGAGCATGATTTGCTGCGGCGTCAGTTGCATGCCTTGCGCCGCGGCAATGCTGTTGCCTTGCCGCAATATGACTACACCCGCCATACCCGGAGCGAGCAGTCGCAAGAGCTGCTGCCTCCGGATCTGCTCATCGTTGAAGGCATCATGACGCTGGTGAATCCGCAATTGCGCGAGTTATTCGACTGGCGTCTGTTTGTTGATACGCCTATTGATGAGTGCCTGCGTCGCCGTATTGAGCGCGACTGCCGTGAGCGCGGACGCGACAAGGACTCTATCGTCAGTCAGTTTGAAAACACAGTTTTGCCCATGTACCACGAATATGTCGCCCCCAGCCGCGCCCACGCGGACATGGTGGTAGCAGGCAGCGGGCTCCAGGAAGAAGCACTCAGTGCCGTGTTGGAGCAGTTCAATTCTTTTCAGCAACGGCCCGGTACAGGGCGTCATCAAGAAGTTAAACAATCATGAATACACTGTTGAGTTTGGTGGGCATCGTCCTGCTTTTTGGGCTGGCTTATAGTTTTTCAGCGAAGCGCAAATCCGTTAATTGGCGCACTGTCGGTTTTGCGTTGCTGCTGCAGTTTCTGCTCGGAGGCCTGGCATTATATCTGCCGCTTGGCATTGCCATTCTGGAGAATATCTCACAGGCCGTCAGCGGCATTCTCAATAACGCCCAGGACGGTATTGAATTTGTTTTCGGCAATATTGGTGCCTTCGAGCTTGGTTTTATTTTCGCGTTCCATGTGCTCCCGGTGGTGGTGTTTTTCTCCTCGTTTGTCTCGGTGTTGTATTACCTGGGTGTCATGGGCTGGTTGATTCGCGTCATTGGCGGCGGCCTGCGCCTGTTGCTGCAAACCAGCAAGGCTGAGTCCATGTCGGCCACGGCCAATATTTTCGTTGGCCAGACCGAGGCACCGCTAGTCGTGCGTCCCTATATCCCGACCATGACCCGTTCGGAGTTGTTTGCAGTGATGGTGGGCGGCATGTCCACGGTGGCCGGTTCGGTGCTCGCCGGGTACGTGCTGCTGGGTGTCGATATTCGTTACCTGCTGGCAGCCAGTTTCATGGCGGCGCCGGGTGGCTTCCTGATGGCCAAATTGCTGATGCCGGAAACAGAAACGCTGCAAAACGAAGGCGATGATGTGGAACTGGAAGTAGAAGAGCACGTTAATGTGATTGATGCTGCGGCGGCCGGTGCCAGTAGTGGCATGACGCTGGCACTGAATATCGGCGCCATGGTACTGGCCTTCGTCGGCCTGATTGCCGTGATTAATGCGCTGTTGGGCTGGCTCGGCGGTTTTGTCGGCTTCGAGTCGTTGTCCCTCGACATGATTCTGGGACTGTTGTTCCAGCCACTGGCACTGGTGCTGGGCATCCCCTGGGAGGAAACCCAGCTGGCTGGCAGTCTGATCGGCCAAAAACTTGTGTTCAACGAGTTCGTGGCGTTTGTGGCCTTTACCGAACAAATGGCCGAGCTCAGCACGCACACACAAGCCGTCGTGACTTTTGCGCTTTGCGGTTTTGCCAATTTCTCGTCGATAGGTATCTTGCTGGGTGGTCTGGGAGTGATGGCTCCGGGCCGCCGCAATGACATCGCCGAGTTGGGCTTACGTGCCGTGTTGGCCGGCTTCATGGCCAATCTGATGAGTGCGGCGATCGCCGGCTTCTATCTGTCGCTGACCTGAGAGTAGCGTCAGCCCGCCAATCAGTTCTTGATCAGACCGATCTCGACCAGACGCTGTTGCAGAAATTCACCGGCGGTAATGGGCGGGTATTTTGGGCCATCAGCACCGACACATTGTGGCAGGCAGTCGAGATTCGCGCGGCTGTGGGGGTGCAGAAAAAACGGCATGGAGTAGCGTGAGCGATCCTGCAGGTTCGGATTGACAACACGATGCACGGTTGCCGGCAACACGTCGTTGGTGAGGCGTGACATCATGTCGCCGGTATCCAGTACAATATCATCCGAGTCGCTCTCCACCGGCATCCAGTCGCCATTATGATCCAGTAGCTCCAGCCCCGAATCAGTAGCGCCCACCAATAGCGTCAGCAAATTGATGTCCGCATGGGGTGCCGCACGCATGGAATTTTGCGTATCCAGTCCCTTGACGGCGGGGTAATGCAGCAAGCGGCAAATGGAATTGCCGTCGGTGACCATGTCGCGGAAGAAAGATTCTTCCACACCCATTTCCTGACCGAGTGCCTCCAGCATGGTTTTGCCCAGTCGTTCCAGCTCGCGATAAAGGCCGGTAAAACAGTCGCGAAAGCCGGCGATCTCTTGCGGCCAGACATTGTTGGGATACTTGCCGTAATAATCACTCTCCGGCCCCACGTCCGGGCCAATATGCCAGAACTCTTTCAAGTCGGAATGCGGGTTGCCCTTGGCGTTTTCGCGGCCAAAGGCTGTGTAGCCGCGCTCGGCGCCGCTACCGCTGTCATACTTCATCTTGATGTCATTGGGCAATTCGAAGAACGCTTGTGCCAGTTCATAGGCCTGATCGAGTCGGGTACGCGAGATGTCGTGATCCTGCAGAATGACGAAGCCGTAGTCCTTCAGCCCCTGATAGAGGCTGTGGCGGAACTGCTCCGGGTTGTTCTGCAAGTCCGGCAGACTGAGCCGGGTGATCTCGTTACTCATGTTGATTTGCCTTGATCGAATTGAAACGAAGACGGTAGCAGTTCGGCGATTGTGCTCTGCAGTGTCTCCTGTGAATCACACACCGATAGTATCAAAGCCGACTCCGAGAATTCACGAATTACCTGCCGGCAGGCTCCGCAGGGCGCAGTCGGGGTGTCGGTGGGCGTGTAGATGACAACGGCGGTGATTTCTCGGGCTCCGGCGCTGACGGCAGCAGTAATGGCGCTGCGCTCGGCACACTGGCAGAGGCCATAGCTGGCATTCTCCACGTTGACGCCGGTAAAGATGCGTCCGTCGGCTGTACTGATGGCAGCCGCAACCCGGAAATCGCTATAGGGTGCATAGCTATGAATAATGGCCGCTTTGGCGCGGTCGATGAGATCCTGCATGATGATGGCGTTTCAGACTGCAACAACGCCGAACCTTAGCATCACCCCGGGCGAATGCCTAGTGACATTGCCCGGGGGTTGATTTAGCGCAATGACCCCCTCGTTACATGTCGAGCCAGTCTTTGGCTTCGCGCACGGCAGGGTGGTTGTCGTCTTGCCAGATGGTGAGCAAAGCGCGGTACTTTTCGTCGGCTGCGGCACCGTGGCCGAGCGCGCGATGGGCGCGGGCGGCACCGAGCAAGGAGCGTGGACGATTAGGCGTGCGTAATAATGAAGCTTCGAAAAGAGCTGCCGCACGTGCGTTTTCGCCTACCACCAGCATGGCCTCGCCGGCGAGCTCGTGAGCCGGCTTGAGCGGGATAGCCGCGCCGCGCGGCAGGGCGCCCGCGTCGGCCAACGTTGCTGCCTCGGTTAACAAGGTCAACGCTTGCTCAAACTTGGCGTTGGCCGCTGCCTGCTGATTGTTCGCCTGTTCCTGTTCGGCTTCGCGCAGCAAGGTCAGGCCGGCAACTTCACGATAACTGATTTGCAGGTTTTCGTTATTGGGATTTTCTTCGGCGCGACTTTCCAGATACTGTGCGACTTCTGTGGCAAGGGCCATGTCACCCAGATTGGCTGCGCTCAGACCCAGGGCCAGCAGCTGATCATCGTTCATGCTGTCATTGAGCGCTTCTGTTTGCCATTGTTCGGTTTCGATGATGTGACGAGCCTGCATGGTTTTCAGGGTATTGGCAGAGCGCGCCTGATCCGGCGTCTCCCGCAGTGTTTGTTCACCGCGTGCAATCCACAATTTCGAGCGTTCCAGATCCCACAGCTGCAGGTCGCCGTATTGCCCCCAGTCCGAGGCATGATTTTGCGGATCGGCAGGATCGCCGGGGCGCCACAGTTCCTTGGCAACGACAAACGCTGACTCGTTCCACAGCGCCACCTGATCCCACATGCCGCGCTGAATGAAGATATGTGTGGGCATGTGGCGGGCATGCGACACAGCCGGGGCTATATCGGCGTATTTCCAGGCGGATTCCAGAGCGATAGGCGCATGGATGGGGTCGTCAAAGGCATGAATCACATAGTGCGCAGCGCCCGGGTGATTATCATTCTTTTTGAACAGCTCCATCGCCAACGCCCCGGCCTGCATGTTGAGGCGCTCCTGCATATCGCCAGCCGCTGTGGCGCCAGCCAACAATGCGACTGCGTAGAAGGCTTTCACCTCGTCATTGTCCGGGTATTGCTCATAAACCTCGGCCATCGCATTCATCCAGGCAGTGCGCTTGGCTGGCATGCCGCCGGGGGTGAGCGCATAGGCTTCAGCAGCGCGCACAAACCCCTTCTCCAGATCATTTGGCGCTTTGGCCAGACGATCTTCACTGCTGCTGCCCAATCTGGCGAGTGTCTGGCCGGGGCCTTCATGTGGTCCGCCGAAAAACGGATGTTGATAGGTAAACACTTCACCCCAGTAGGCCATGGCGAAATCCGGTGCCAGTTCCTGGGCGCGGCGGAACTCCGCCTGTGCCTGTTCAAAACCGAAACTGTGCAGGTAACCGACTCCGAGCAGGAAATGCTGCTGCGCTTCGCCACTGGCCGAAGTAGGGAAATCAAACACGCCAATCTGTTCGAATTCGGCGGCGTGAATCCGGCTGCTCACAAGCAACAGAAGGAGAATCGGGGTAACTAGTCGTCGCGGGTGCATGGCATGGCCTCACAAGGTTGATCAGGAGTGCGGTGCAAAAGTTATTCGAGTCATTCAGGTTGCCAAGTGCATGGCGGCTTTGCAACGGAATTCGTCTGAAGATTGCCATTGTTGGTGGCGCCGGTACACTCAAGGACTGAATCCTCCCTTGTTTCGGGGGCAAATATTGGAGAGCGCAGCCATGTGGTTATCCCGTTTACGTAACATGTTGCTACCGCCAGTGCTTGCTGTCGCTGCATTGATGCCGGCGATGCCGGTGGTTGCGCAGGAGACCGGATGCGAAACTCTGCCGGGGTTTTCCGGTTTTGATTTTTGGGTTGGAGAATGGGACGTGTTTGATTTCGCCACGGGCACAAAAGTGGGCGAGAATTCGGTTCGCAAACTGGAACAGGATTGCCTGCTTCTGGAATCCTGGCAGGGCGAACAGGGTAGCACCGGCACGAGTATGAACTACTACAATCCGGTCACGCGGCAGTGGCGTCAACTCTGGGTGTCTTCAGGGCGTTACGCTATCGACATCGTTGGCGGCCTGCGCGCTGGTGCCATGATTCTGGAAGGCAGCATCTACAACTTTGCAGGTGCGGTCTGGAATTTCCGTGGCACCTGGACACCACAGGATGATGGCAGCGTGCGGCAATTCTTTGAGCAGTACAATCATGACGCTGAAGTCTGGGAACCCTGGTTTGATGGCCGCTACGTGCGCCAATCCCGATAAGACAGAGCGGTCAAATACCTGTCTATGTCCCTGTAGCCGCTGCCACTGATAGGCTGCTACAGATAAAAAGTCCCGACGAGCGAAGTCTTGCGATAAACTTGGCGGCTTTTCATTTTCTGGTTAGTCAGCCCATGAGTCACAATCCGGTCATTACTGCCCTGCAGTGGTTCTTCGCACAGCATCAACCGGAGGCGCGGCGAATCTTTCATGGCCGCGGCCAAAATTACCCCGGCTTCGAGCACTTGTGTCTGGATTGGTATGCGCCGGTTCTGCTGATCAGCAATTACGCGGATGCAGACGTTGACAGTGATCTGATTGCCGCGGCACAAGCCGCTGATTCACACCAGCAAATCCAGTCAATCGTTGTCCAGCAACGTGGTGTACCGGGAGCGCCGGCAACCACCGTGACCGGTGCCCCGATAGAGAAGGTGATAGTGACAGAAAACGGGCTGCGCTACGAAGTGCATCCGGGCAGGCGACAGAATGCCGGCCTGTTTCTCGATATGCGACTGGTGCGCGCCTGGCTTCTCGAGCAGGCCGTCGATTGCAATGTGCTGAATCTGTTTGCCTATACCTGTTCGCTGTCAGTGGCTGCACTGGCCGGCGGCGCCCGGCAAGTGGTCAATGTGGATATCAGCAAGCCCAGTATCAGTTGGGGGCAGGAGAATCACCGTCTCAATGATCAGGACCTGCGTCGCGTGAAATCAGTCCCTCATAATCTGTTCACGTCCTGGGGGCGAATCAAGCAATTCGGTCGTTACGATCTCATCATCATCGACCCGCCGACGCGGCAGCGCGGCAGCTTTGATGCAGAAAAAGATTACCGTTCGGTGTTGAAGAAGATACCCAAGCTGTTGCAGCCGGGCGGACGCTTTCTCGCTGCCCTGAACAGCCCCTTTCTGCCAGCTGACTTTGTGTTAGAGCAAGTACAAGACATCTTGCCACAAGCGCAATTGCTGGAGCGGCTGCCGGTGGCGCCAGAGTTTGTCGAGGCGGACAGCGAAAAGGGATTGAAGTTGTTTCTTTTCACCTGTCCCTGAGTGGCGGCGAGGCCTGCTGTCACAGAACTTTCAAGAGACTGCAATAAGAACGCAACAGTGGCTGCCTATACTGCGCCCATCGCTTGTGACCTGCCCGGGTCACAACACAATGTGGGTGCTACTGACTTGATTGACGCCAGTGTTTAAGCGGCGTTAATTATCAGCTAGCTTTTAGCAGGCCCGGTTTTCCGGGCCTTTTTTTGTCTGTAATTTGCCGAGGCAGAATAACAACACTACGTGTGTCAGGGAGAAAGCAGGGCCTCAATGGCTTCTCTGGTCACCAATTCACCTTCGTTGCTCCAGGCATTGCGTACGTAGTTAATCACCGCCGCCATTTCTGCGGCGCCAAGCGCGCCTTTGAACGACGGCATCTCGCCACGACCGATAATCAAAACCAGTGCCACATCCACACCGCTGCCGCGGACCACTTCACTGCCATCCAGTGCCGGGTAGACATTGCGGATGCCGCGGCCATTGGTCTGGTGGCACTCGGCGCAGTTGGCAAGAAACAGCTGCTCGCCGCTGGCGGTCTCGGCGGCCGCCACGCCAGCGCTGACAATTCCGCACAGCATCGCCAACAGCAGGCAGCAGGCGCTGCGCAGCCGTGCGCTAAAGCCGCTGTGGGTTTGCGTATTGCCTGAGTGAGAAAAGTGCATGGTCGATCGAATAGTTTCTGGTCTGGCTGCTACGAAGAAAAGATGGCCGCTGCCACTATAACACGGGAGTATGATCGTTGATCCAGATCGCCCACGTGACTATCGCTTTGCGTTAGAATATGCAGCCAGAAAAGACAGCTGTCGAGCAGAACAAACATCAGCCGAACAGCGGTAATCCCGATTAGTGAATTAAAAACCGAGAAGAGAAGCTGGTAATGACAGAGACGATGGCGCAGGCAGCAGTGCTCAGCGATGAGCAGGTCAGGGAATTTCATGAGCGCGGCATTCTACAGGTCGACTTTGGTTTTGAACCGGAGCAGCTTGAGGCAATCAAGGAGAAAGTCTACCCCCATTACCCGGCTGCCTTTCGCAACGGTGAAGTCGACAATACACGGGTTCAGGATGCCTGGAAGCTGGTCGATGAAGCCCGACAGCTCGCCGTCGATGCGCGTGTACTGACGGCATTGCAGCAGCTGATGGGGCGCAAGGCGTTGCCTTTCCAGACTCTCAATTTCCCGGTAGGTACGCGCCAGCTCGCCCACTCGGATACTATCCACTTCAGCACGATGCCTCCCGGCTATATGGTCGGCGTCTGGGTTGCGCTGGAAGATATCGACGAAGACAATGGACCGCTCGTGTATTACCCGGGTAGTCAGGACATGCCTTACTACGGGATGCATGATTTTGATCTCGAGCCCGGCTATCACAATTATCATGTTTACGAGCAACGTATTCAGGACCTCATTGCCGAGCAGGACCTGACGCCGGAGTACGGCACCGTTAAGAAAGGCACTGCTATCATCTGGCACGCCAATGTTCTGCACGGTGGCGCGCCGCAAAAAGACATGAGCCGTTCACGCCACTCGCAGGTGACGCATTATTATTTCGAGGGGTGCAAATACTACACGCCGATGGAAAGCACTGCCGACGAAAAGACTTATCGCAATCCGGAGTGGATTACCGAGACGCCCTATGTAGAACCTGCGCAACCCGGCCCGTTGAGTAAACTCCTGCGCAAGCTGGGCCTTGCCGGTTAGCTATCACTGCAGACAAAGGCAGAGTTAACTGTTTGTCTCTGCCTCGTTTGATCTCCATCATCAGTCACAAGAGGCGCCCTGCTTCATGGTCGCATTGGCCACACTCAGCAATGCCCAGTGCCGGATTGGCAGACGCCAGCTGTTGCGCGTGTCGCAGCTGACGATTGCCAGTGGCGAGCACTATTGTCTGTTCGGCCCCAATGGCGCCGGCAAGTCACTGCTGGCCAATCTGATTGCCGGCAAGCGCCGCGAGAGCCAGCAGTATGTCGACTATGCACCTGGCTTTGATCCGCGCAGGGATGTCTTTGTGGTGTCGTTCGAAGAGCAGCAACGACTTTGGCAGCGCGACAATCGGCTGGATATCAGTGAGTACAGTGCTGATGCCAAAGATCGTGGCACAGCGGTCAGCGAGCTGGTGGCATCGGCACGTCCAGCCAGTGCGCAGGACGAGTCGTTATTGCGCGAGTTGCATGATCTGCTGGCATTGCAGGCCTTGTGGCAAAAGGGTATTCGCTTCCTGTCTTCCGGGCAGTTGCGCCGCGCCATGTTGGCCCGGGGTCTGTATGGCGCCATGGCGAAAACCGCTTGCCTGTTAATACTGGACGAGCCCATGGAAAGCATTGATCGCCATTCGCGTGACCGCATTCGCCAGTGTATTGATCATTACCGAGATGCCGGTTTCAGCACGCTGGAGTTGTGCCGGCGCGCGGCGGATATCCCCACCCGGATCACGCAGCTGATACTGATGCAGGATCTGCAATTGCTGACTGTCGGGGCGCCAACCGACGTCATGGCCGCTGCTGAATTTGCGGCTCTGACAAGCCCGCAGCCGCGATTGCCAGATACCTTGCCTGAGTTGCCCGGTGCAGACTCAGCGGCGCCTCATGACCCCTTGCTTCGTCTGGTTGATGTGACGGCCGCTTACGGCGAAACAGTTGTGCTGCGCAACGTCAATTGGCAGATGCGGGCGGGTGATCAGGTGTTGATCGATGGTCCCAATGGCTGTGGCAAGTCTACTTTGCTCAGTCTGATCGACGGAGAAAACCACATGGCCTACGGTCAGGACGTGACGCTCTTTGGCCAGCGCAAGGGCAGTGGCGAAACCATCTGGGAGCTGAAGTCGCATTTCGGGGTCGTGTCCAATGAGCTGCACAACAAATACATCAAGGGCTGGCGCGTTCTCGATGTGGTCGTGTCGGGCTTCTTTGCTTCTGTTGGACTCTATGATGACAGCGGCAGTCGCGAGCAGGGACAGGCCCGGCAGTGGCTGCAAGCATTGGGTCTGACGCCGTTCGCAAATGATTACTATCACGAACTGTCATTTGGTCAGCAGCGACTAGTGCTGCTGGCGCGCGCCATGGTCAAGCAACCTGCGATTCTCGTGCTGGACGAGCCCTGTGTCGGACTGGATGATTACCACCGGCTCATGATCCTGACGGTTTTGGACCAGATTGCCGCGCAGTTGCCAACACAGTTAATCTACGTCAGTCACGTGCCCGGCGAGCAACCTGCCTGTATCAATAGCCGTCTGACGTTTGTGCCGCACCCTGATGGCGGCCATAGCATTCATCAGGAAGCACTCTAGCCGCGAATATAGTTTTCCAGGTGCTCGATAGTTTCCTGCTGGTCATCAATGACGTCTTTCACCAGATCGCCGATAGAGACGATGCCGACGACGGTGTCTGCATCCAGCACTGGCAAATGCCGGATACGGTGATTTGACATCAGGCTCAGTGAATCACGCACAAGGTCTGTTGCTGACACGGTGATCAGATCGGTGCTCATGATCTGGCCAACTAAAGTCTCTTTGGATGCGCGTCCCTTGAGAATTACTTCACGTGCGTAATCCCGCTCGGACAAAATGCCCTCCAGCCGGTCATCGGTCATGACCAGCACGGCGCCGATGTGTTTGTCGGCCATTAGCTGGATTGCGGTAAAGACGGTGTCATCCGGTGCAACGGACCAGATGTGATCGAACTGCTTTTGTTTCAGGATCTGCTGTACTGTGTGCATCATTCACTCCTCGAGTTGGAGTGACGGCAATCAGTTTACCCGTGACACGGCAATATTGGCGTATCCAAGATTGTTGGAATAGAAACCATAACTGTCGTTCACAAACAGGGTGAGTGTGCCGTCACAAGTTGCGACGAATTGATATTGTCCACTGGTTGCATCGCGATTAAGGTCAGACACGCCGCGCAGGCTATCTCCTTTGCAACGGGGTTGATACAACATCAATTCAAACCACTGGTGTTGGCGCGAACGACGTGCAATGCCCAGAATAGACAAGGGCATCAGGGTGTTGGCGAAACCCAATTCATTGAGCGTTTCACCGTTTTCATTCTCCTCTATCCAGCCATCTACCCAGTTGGACAGAATGACGAGTTGGAGACTGTAGGTACGACCGGATTCCAGCGTTATGCCGGTATTTACATTTGCCACGGAGGTGAAGAAATCCACGCTGGTTGAGTCACCGATGGCGAGCTCGATAGCGGACTCGTCATTAGCAAAGAAGCCCGGGCGTGGCAGGGCACAGGCAGTGAGCAGACTCATGCTGGCGAGCAAAGCCGGTAACTTGCCCAGGGCGAGCTTCCTTCTTGTGTCGCTGAATGGCTGCAACTTTTTGCTCCTGTTCATTACTTCGGGTCTCTTCATATTGCTACTTATTGCCATCGTTCTATCTTTCTGACGTCCCGACAACAAATCAGAGAAGGCAAGTTCTCTGTGCTTATCCGCTGCCTTATGTGGGCGCTTATGTGGGCGCTAATGTGGGGACTAATGTAGGAGCTACTGTGACCGCTAACGCTGTCATTGCGCTGCATTTCCCGGCGCCACATCTGGCGGGTTCAGCCAATAGTCAGACCAGTCTAACTGCAGTGACTGGAGAGCTCAATTGCTGATTGCAGCCGCATTTGGCTGTTGGCCGTGCCGGTTGCAGCGCCGCGTCATCAGCAAGACCAATTGCCAGCTGCGCCAGGCCGCGGTTTGCGCTACTGTTAGGGTTGTACTAATTGATGCAGATAGAATTGATAAAGTAGATAGATAGCCTTGCCGCTTTCCTGACCGTTCACTTTCATGCCCCGACACCCGCGATGAAGATTACCCTGCTTGCCAATAGAGATTTGCCGGCCTGTCTGGCTCTGAATTACCTGTGGCCCGTACTGGCGGAGCACGACGTCACACTCTTCCTGTCCTCACGGGTTGGGAAAGCCGGAGGTCGGCCACCAGAGCTGGAACGACTGGCGTTTTTTGAACAATCGCTATGCAATGACGTGCTCTTTCCAGCACTCGACCAGGGCCAGGTCGCGGGTAAGGCGGAGTTGCAGACATTTCAGGGGCTGGCCCGACGTAGCGGGCGACCCCTGCGCCAGTTGACCGGGATTAATGATGGAGAAGGACTTGAATTGTTGCAGGCCAGCGCGCCGGAACTCATTATCTCGATTCGCTTCGGCCTCATTCTGCGCGCGCCGGTGTTGCAAGTGCCGGCCCACGGCGTGCTCAATCTGCACTCCGGACTGCTGCCCGACTACAAAGGTGTGATGGCGACTTTTCGCGCGCTCGCCAATGGCGATGCGGAAATCGGCACTACTCTGCATTATATCGATGACGCCAGCATCGACACCGGCAGAGTGATTGGCACGACCCGTCTGCCTGTGGTGCCCGGCAAATCCTATTTCTGGCATGTGCTGGCATTGTATGAGCAGGGCTGTGCACTGATGGCAGATTCGGTAACGCGTATTGCGGCGGGAGAGACACTGCCCGCACGAGCGCAAGCGGCTGGTGGTGACTACTACACGTTCCCCACGCCCGCAGAGTTGACCGCATTTGCCGCGCAGGGGCTGCAGCTGATAAACCATGACGATGTGCTGGAAGTGACGCGGCGTTTCCTGCCCTCGTTCCCATAAGGAATTAGCAGGCGCTGAGAAGCACCCCCGGCAGTTGCGGAATACCGCGCGAGGCAATACAAGAGACCCCGCGGGGGACGCTACAAGAGGCACTGCAAGCAATACCATGCAAGGCATGACAATAAGCACAACCCGAATACTGATAGCCGCTGGCTGAAAGGAGACACACGCGATGAGCGATCTTGTTCTGTATACCAATCCGCAATCACGCGGGCGCATCGCCCACTGGATGCTGGAAGAACTGGGCGAACCCTATGAAACCCGCTATCTCGATTACAGCAGCAGTATGAAAGAGGCTGCGTATCTGGCTGTTAATCCCATGGGCAAGGTTCCGGCACTGACGCACAAAGGGGCGGTCATCACCGAGGTGCCGGCGATCTGTGCCTATCTCGCCAATGCTTTCCCGGACAAAGGGCTGCAACCGGCTGCCGGAACGGCGGCTGCCGCGGCCTATTATCGCTGGCTGTTCTTTGCAGCGGGACCGTTGGAGCAGGCCATTACGACACGCACCATGGGTTGGGAAGTAACGCCGGAAGGGCAGCGAACGCTGGGATTTGGCAGCTATGCGGCGACTCTGGATGCGCTGGAAACTGCGTTCGACAGCGGTCCTTACATTTGTGGTGAACAATTCACTGCTGCCGATGTGTACGTCGGGGCTCACTTGACCTGGGGGTTGATGTTCGAGACCATCGAAAAACGTCCCAAGTTCGTCGAGTATGTGGATCGCATTGCTGTCCGGCCTGCTGCTGTCAGGGCTAATAAAATTAACGAGGAGCAACTCCGTAGTAACGAGTAATGCCCATACTCACCTTGCGCAGAAGGAGAACAATAACAATGCTGCTGCCGACCAGACGAATCGCTTGCCCTGAAATAACGCAACCCGCTGTTAACTTGCCCGTGCTTCCACCAACGCTTCTGCCTGATTGCACAGCAGTACGCTCAGCTGTTCTTGCCTTGACGCTTCTCGCTCCGCTATCTCCGGCTATTGTGGCGCAGGAAGCTGGCGGGCTGTTTGAACCACCACGAACGGAATATGGGCACCCTGATTTGCAGGGGACCTGGTCGAACGCTTCCATCACCACGCTTGAACGCAATGCCCGTTATGACAGTCTCACCCTGAGTGATGACGAGATTGCTCGTGCTACTAATGAACACCCACAAAATGTGCGACTTGCCACTGATGACAATATGGTGGCTGGTGAGTTACCCGATGGCTCCGATTTACCACAGGGCAGAGGTTATAATGCCTTCTGGATAGACCCGGGTACGCGCTTTGGTGTCATTAATGGCGAGTACCGGACGTCATGGATTGTTGACCCGGCCGATGGACGGATACCGTACTCGGTACAGGGTAGAGAGTTACGTGCGGCACTGCGTGAGAAAAACGGCGGTTCTGACGGACCTGAAGCCCGGCCACTTGCCGAACGTTGTATCAGCACCAATATGCGCGTTGGTCCACCGATGATAAACGGGCTTTATAACAACAATTATGAGATCATTCAGACTGCAGATTATGTGGTGATTCGCACTGAAATGGTGAGTCACGCGCGCATTATCAAACTGAATCAGGACCACCAGATGGGTACGATCAAACCCATGTTTGGTGAGTCAGTCGGGTTCTGGGAAGGGGACACGCTGGTGGTAGAGACCACCAACTTCCATCCATTGCAGGAAGAGACAAGCATCAGTTTGTCGACAGATGCTCGCGTACTGGAACGGTTTACCCGTGTATCAGACGAGCAGATCCTGTATGAGTTCAGTGTCGAGGATCCTCGATACTATTCTCAGACCTGGCACGGTGAGGCGCGCTTCTTGCCAGCTTCAGGCAATGTGTATGAGTTCGCCTGTCATGAAGGTAACTATGCGCTCAGTGCAATTCTGGGTGGTGCGAGAAGAGAAGCTCTCGAGCGCGAACTGGAACAATAGGGTTTAAGTTGGTGCGCCTCTCAGAGCGGGATGCCTGAAGGTGGTCGACAAGTCACTTGCATTGAAAAAGTATGCGTCTTTGTGCGAGCCACGTCACGGCCCCGGGACGATTCTGTTGCGTCTATGCAGGTCGATTACTACATTCACCACAATCTTTCTACTAACAGGCTGCGCCTAGTGGCCAGTGAGGGATGTTATGTCAAAAATGAACTGTTCCAGATTCACTGCCTTTCTACTACTTGTTGCGGGCCTGCAAACAGTGTCCATTGCGCAAAATGCCTTGACTATCGAGCCGGTGAAAGACGGACTCTACATGATAGTCGGGTCTGGCGGTAATGTCGGCGTACGCGTCACCGACGAGGGTGTCATTTTGATTGATGACAAATTCCCGCAGAATTTTGACGAGATCGAATCACTCGTGGCCAGTGTCAGCGACCTGCCAGTGCGCTACGTGATCAACTCCCACCATCATGGCGATCACTCTGGTGGTAACGTTGGTTACATTCAGATCGCCGAGATTATTGCCCACAAGAACGCCCGCGATAATATGCTGCGCGGCGATCAGGATGCACCGCCACGACTGGTTTACACCCAGGAGACGTCAGTGTTTCTCGGAGGCATCGAAGTGCGAGCCTATTACATGGGAACCGGTCACACGAATGGCGATTCCGTGATTTACTTTCCTGACTTGAAAACCGTGCATGGCGGTGATCTGTTACACGGTACGGCGCCGTTTATTGACTATGCCAACGGCGGTAGTAGTCGCGGCTGGGTGAATACGCTTAACGGTATGTTGAGTCTGGATTTCGATACGGCAATCCCCGGTCATGGCGCCTTGATGGATCGTCGCGATGTGGTGGCCTTTCGCAATCAGATGGAGAGTATTCGTGACCATATGAAGTCATTAATTCTGTCCGGCACCAGCGCTGCGCAAGCTCCAGAAATGATCCAGAATGCGCAATTCAGTTGGACGCAAGCTGAGAATGGTCTATTTATGCAACGCAGCATTCCGGGTTTTTACGCCGAGATCGCAGCAGAACTTGAGTAACAAGAGTGTAGTTGTAGTGTCTCGAGTAGTGTCCACAATAGCGTCCTGAAAAGACGCGGCAGTAGCGTAACAAGTTAGAGGGTTGTTTGGCCCGAGTGTGTGGTAGTAGTTTTGGAGGCGTGGCCTGATGGCTGAAGAAATTGAGTTAGAGAAGTTGCTGACCTTGTTGCAGCCTACTCTTCTCGAAGGGGAATTTGTTTTCTGTACGATTGATCCGGTGCCGTTTAGTGAGTTGGACCAACTTGATCCGCTTGCCTGTTATCATGAGAAAGAAGGCTTGAGCTTGCTGCTACGCAAAACAGCAGCAGACGCGGCAGGCATCAAGTACCAATTCGTGGCGCGCTGTATCACGCTGTCTGTGCATTCCAGTCTCAGTGCCGTTGGTTTCACCGCAGCGGTGTCTTCGAAGCTGGCAGCACATGGCATACCGGCTAACGTCATCGCCGCCTACTACCATGATCATGTTTTTGTGCCTGCCGATCGCGCCGAGATCGCATTGAAGCTGCTGACCGAATTCGAGCGCAAGTAGCTCGCCTGAATTACTCGCCGCCGCGGACCCACAGTCGAGTGTGACGTGGCGTCTTGCTGTCGCCAGTCGGTTCGTCGGTTCGCTTCGTCCACAGCCAACTTGGTCCCGGCAGAGCTCGGTGTATAGTGAACTACCCATATCACTGCCGCTAAATGCGCCACTGCCAAGAGGCCTGTCATGGATAAATACGATAAAGACGGCGTCCGCCTGCCCATCAAGATTGACAGTACATCCAATGGCGAATACGAACCTATTCCCATTTCAGCCTGCAACGAGCAGGGCAATCGGCTGGCGTTGGGCAACGCGACCGACAATGCACGGCGCAGTGGCAAAACCCGCCGCGACTTTCTGATCTCCAGCTGCGGTGCGGCGAGCACATTACTGGCCTTCAATCAGGCCAATGCCTACCACCAGCGTACTGGTGGCTATTTTGACTTGCTGGCCGAGGCGGCACTGGATAGCAATACCGCGGCAGCGCAAGTGGAAGGGGGCGAATTTATCTTTGATGTGCAGGGCCATTACGTCAATCCGCAAGGCGACTGGCTCAGCCAGATACCCCCTGACTCACGCCCCTATGCCGGCATGGAAAAAGCGGCCTGCGAAGCGGCCAATACCGGTGGCGACCGTGGTTATCTGGACTGTCTGTCACAGAGTGAATTCATCAAGGATATCTTCATGGACAGCGACACCGACATCATGGTGTTGTCCTTTGTGCCATCGACCCGGGAGACCGAACCGGTCACCATCGAAGACGCCGACGAGACCCGGCGCATTGTTGCCGAGCTGGAAGGTAGCAAACGGCTGATGATCCATGGTCGTGTTAACCCGAATCAGGATGGCGATCTCGAAGGCATGGATGAGCTGGCAGAGAACTGGAATATCTCGGCCTTCAAGACCTACACCCAGTATGGCCCGGGTGGCGTGGGCTTCTTCCTCCATGATGCTCCCGGTCGCGCCATGATTGAACGCGCGCGGCGTCTGGGTGTGCGCAATATCTGCGTGCACAAAGGCTTGCCGTTCGGCCCACAATCCTATGAACACAGCCAGTGCTCGGATATTGGCATCGTCGCCAAAGACTACCCGGACATGAACTTCCTCATCTATCACTCGGGGTTTGTCGCCGGCAATGAAGAACAGCCGTTTGTCGATGGCACTGGCCGCGATGGTATCGATACGCTGATTCAGTCTCTGATCGATAATGAGGTGGCACCTAATTCCAATGTGTATGCCGAGCTGGGCAGTACCTGGCGCTTCCTGATGCGCGATCCCAATAATGCCGCGCATGCTCTGGGCAAACTGTTTACCTATGTGGGCGAAGACAATGTGCTGTGGGGAACCGATTCCATCTGGTACGGCTCGCCGCAAGATCAGATTCAGGCATTCCGGACTTTCCAGATTTCCGAGCAATTTCAGGAGCGCTACGGCTACCCTGCTATCACACCCGAGCTACGGCGCAAGGTGTTCGGATTGAATGCGGCTGTGCCTTATGGCATCGACGAGGCGGAGATTCGCCTGCTGACTGCCAATGACAAGGTCAGTATGGAGAAGCTGGCCTACCGCGAAAATCCACAGCCCTCGTTCCTGACCTACGGGCCAAAGAACCGGCGCGAGTTTCTTAATTTTCTCAAATGGGGTGGTTAGTCAGCCAATACGGTTGCAGCTAACAGGGCAACGCCGGCAAGTACTGCCAGTGCAAGCAAGGGTGTTGTCTGCGACAGGAAAGCGGACAATTGCAGGCCGCTGGTCAATTCAGACTGCGCAAGACTGGTAAACCAGTGGCGGTAAGCCGCTATCCACTCCAGCAACTGCCCGGGTACCCCGGCCACAATCGCCAACACCAGCCAGACGCCGGCGAAGACGCCGAACAGGCGCGGCTCACGATGGCTGTCAGACAGTGGTTTTTCCTGCTGCAGTCTGGCAGTGAGAGTCTCGCTAAAGCCGTCGTCCCGCAACACCGCCTCCTGGGCAAGCAGGCGATCAAGTTCCTTATCGCTGTAGCCCCCAGTGTTGTTCCTGCTCATGAATTGCCTCCTGTTGCTGTGCTCGCCAGCGCGGTATCGACTGCCAGTAAATCGCGCAGCTTCTGTTTGCCACGCAATATCTGTGATTTTACCGTACCGACCGGCAATTCCAGTATCACTGCCGCTTCAGCATGGGAGAATCCGTAACTGTGGCACAGTGAGATGGCTGCGCGTTCGGCTTGCCCGAGTTTGCTTAATGCTTGTTCCAGATCCAGTTGCTCGGCAGATAATTGTTCGAAGCGCCCGGGTTCGATGCGCAACTCGTCACCCAGATCAGTGATCACTTCCTGATAGCGGTCGTCACGACGTCGCTGTTGCAGGAATTCCCGATAGGCAATGCTGAATAGCCAGCTCTTGAATTGCCCGGCGTGACCGGCGAATTCCGGCAGCTTGCGATAGGCCTGAATAAACGTCTCCTGAGCCAGATCATCGGCCAGATCATGACGCCGTGTAAGCCTGAGCAGAAACGCCCGCAGCTTGCCCTGATGCAGTCGTACCAGAGTCGCAAACGCCTGCTTGTCCGAGCGCAGGCGCGTGCGTTCAATCAGCCCCATTTCCTTGTTCAAGAAGTTGCGAATGGTAGTGGTCCTTTTGGCAGCGAGAGGCTCATCATGGCTCACGCAACCGCAATTTGCCAGACAGCAGCAAGGCCAGACCGACGAACACCGGGATCAGGCCGATGGTGACGCCCACCATGCCATCTTCGCTGCCTAGCGCAAAAGTGAGCGGCAGGCCGATGGCCAGCCAGATCAGCCCCTTGCGGTAGTCTGTTTTGTGCGAGTTGTTCTGGCTTTCACCGAGCATCTTCAGCATATCGTCATTAACTGTGCCGCCCAACTCGGCGATTCGAGTCAGAGTTTCCAGCTTCTTGACGCGTGTTTTGTAAACAAGAACCACGATACTGACAATGACAATGGTTAGCATTGTCGGTACGAATATCGCAGCCATGATGTCTGCGGCGTTTTCACCCATGATCAGTCTCCTGAGTTAATCAGTTCTAGTCAGTAGGATGCCTGTCAGTGGGTAATTGGATTCACTTTTCGGTGTATTTGTGCACTTCGACCGTGACGTGGGCGACAGTCACTGCCTCGAGTAGCTGGGCTTTGTAGTGGTCCGGCGACTTGGGCACGGTACTGACAACAGCCAGTAATGCGGCGCGGATATTGGGCCCGACTGTCCACAGATGCAGATCGACAACGCGGTTGCCGGGCTCTGCCTCGATCGCCGCAACGATGGCATCCTGATGGGCTTGCTCCTCCTGTTCATCCAGCAGAATGGCGCTGGTGCTCTTCAGCAAGCCCCAACTCCAGCGGGCTACCAGAATGGCGCCGACAATGCCCATGATCGGGTCCATCCAGACCCAGCCCAGATACTTGCCGATCAGCAGGGCAAAAATAGCCAGCAGGGAGGTCAGGGCATCCGCCAGTACGTGCAGATAGGCGGATTTGAGGTTGTGGTCATGGTGATGGTCGTGATCGTGACCGTGGTCATGATCATGGGAATGATGGTCGTGATGATGATCATGCCCGTGGTCGTGGTCATGATGGTGATCGACACCAAGGATAAACACCGAAGCGCCATTAACGATGAGGCCGAGTACAGCCACGAAGATGGCCTGATTGAAGGCGATACTCACCGGGCTGATCAGGCGCAGAACACTTTCCCAGGCCATCATGGCGGCAAAAAGCGCGAGCAGGATGGCGCCGGTATAGCCGCCGAGGGTATTAACCTTGCCGGTACCGAAGCTGTAACGCTCATTGTGGGCATGGCGTCGGGCGTAGACGTAGGCGAAGAAATTGATACTCAGCGCCACGGCGTGGGAGCCCATGTGCAAGCCATCGGCCAGCAGTGCCATGGAGCCGTAGGCGATACCGGCAGCGATTTCCACCACCATCATGGCGGCAGTGATGGCTATCACAATGAGAGTGCGCGATTCACCAGGTCGCTTCTGGTCCTGGCCGAAGCTGTGGGAGTGGCGCCAACGATCGAGGATGTCTTCTTTCATAACTGGCGAGCCTTATAGCATGAGCCTTGGCTGGAAATCCAATCTCCAGCACCCACCGTAGAATCCCGTGAACTGGGCGTCTGCCAGGCAGACACTACTTACCGGGCAGGTGATTTGCGCTACACTTGTTCTGTTCGAGCGGCCGCTGCTGCCCCGCAGGGGCTGAGGCGCTGAAATTATTGAGAATCATAGAGGGAAGGGTATGAAAGCGTTAACACTATCGCTGTTGTTTGCCGGGCTGTTACCGGCCGTGGGACTGGCTGTAGAAGAACCACCGGCACCATTGACGGAAATCACCAACTTCCGCCAGTACAGCGACATGTTCTCCAGTGCGGGCCAGCCAACACGAGAACAATTCCAGACTATCGCCGATCAGGGCTTTGAGCGGGTGGTCTATATAGCCTTCACCAATAACCAGAATGCCCTGCCGGATGAGGACCTGGTGGTGACCGGGCTGGGCATGGAATACATGCAGATTCCGGTGGACTTCCGCAATCCGCAGCCTTACCACTTCTATGTGTTCGCCGATGCCATGGAGCGTGCTGCCGACAAGAAGACGCTGCTGCACTGTCAGGTGAATGCCCGTGCGACTGCTTTCAGTTTCCTCTACCGAGTGGTGAATCAAGGTGTCCCGGTGGCGGAAGCCAAAGCCGACATGAATACAGTCTGGCACCCCAATGAAGTATGGCGCGATTTTATATTCACTGTATTGGCAGAAAACAACATCGACCCGAATTGTGAAGGTTGTGACTGGAGTGTGCCTGAGCAGCAATAATCATTTGTCCAGTTGAGTGTCCGCTTGGAAATGAGAGAGGCAGGAAAGGTATTGAGAAACTTTCCTGCCTTTTTTAGTGCGGTGTGTCAGGGCTATACCACCACGCCAATCTGAACCGCTGAAACTTGATCTGCTCTCGAGACTCGCTCTTGTATTCCTGCGTCATGCCCTGATATCTGCTGTCTGATAACTATTGAAAGAGTATAAATACCGACATTTCTTTGTTTGCTACCCTCTGATAGTGGGCGTAGAATGAAAATGCAGGTTCTACAAAGAGTGATTTGAAAGTCATTTAAACCTGAAAGCCATTTGATTTTGTAGGTCATAAGAAAAGGTATCTACATTGATCCGTTCACTGCTGACATTGTTATTGCTGTTATCGTTTACTGCGCCGACCCTAGCGCAGGACGTCGAGCTGGCATACACCGGCGATCTCTCCAGTGATCTCATCAGTACCATCGTTGATCTTCAGGGCTGGGATGACGATACCGAAACTACACAATTCATAGCGTTACCGCAGCCACTGCCGCGAGCTGTGGCGGAAAGCCCCCAGGTGCCTCAATTCTTTGCTGGCACTTCCCATTGGCGCGAACAGGCATCCCGCGCCCCACCCCGACAGTAATATCCCCCTGGACGCTCCGGCGCTTGCAGAGAGTTCTGTGTAGCCGGTATTCCGTTCGCGATTGTCCAAGCCTGTTTTTGCAGGAGTAGACGCAGCAGCGTGAAATGATTCACCGCTAACACGTTTCATGGCATCGCGAGTATTCGAAGATTGAATATGGAGATTACTGCTGTGAGAAATTTACGTTTATACAATACTGAAGAAGGCGATGATCTGCGCTGGCAACAAGACCCGGCGAGCTTCACGCTGGGTACACCGGCCATCAAGTTCCTCATTGATTTTGATCGCATGGACCCGGTCGCCGTGTCAGCAACCACGACTGTGGATGAACTGCGCTCCATCATGCTTAACACCCAGCTTCGTCTGGCACCGGTAAAAGATGCCTACGGGCACTTCATTGGCATCATCAGTTTCGATGATCTGAGCGATCAGCGCTTGCTACAAAAGCAGGCAGAAGGCACACCAAGGCGCGATCTCAAAGTCAGTGATTTGATGATACGGCGTCGTGATCTGATCGCCTTTGATGCGCTCGAAGTGGCGGAATCCACTATTGCCGATGTGATCTGGGCGATGAAGAAGAACGGCCAGAGTTATTGCCTGATGCTGGAGCGGGAAGCGCACACGATACACGGTGTGTTCTCCGCCAGCGATATCTCGGAGAAGCTGCGCTTGCCGGTCAATATCGATGACCGCACCAGCTTCTACCGCGTCTTCGCACCGGTGTCAGTCGCAACCCGCTAACGGAACAGCATGACGTCAATGCTTTAGGTTTTGGCCGGCTTGCTTTGCCCAGGGGTCGGCCTTTTTTAACGTTTTCGGGCGCTCACAATCCGGAGGTTGAACCCCTCTCTTAAACGTATCCGGGTTGTGCGCGTCCTCCTTTTTCAAATCATTACTTCCCCCACCTCATCGCTTACCAGCTCAAAACCCTGACTTGCAAGGCGGTGAGCAACTCGCCAGAATGAAATTTTACGTGCTGTTTCTCGTCTCAGCTTCTTTTCAATGCATAACAGGTGTAAAAACCGGGTGAGGTCACATGCTGCCAAAAATAGCCATCAACGGATTCGGTCGAATAGGGCGCACGATTACCCGTATCGCCAAACTGCGCAAACACTATGACGTGGTTGCAGTAAACGATCTCGCGGATCCGGCCCAACTGGCCTATGCCTTCAAATACGACAGTGTGCACGGTATTTATCCGGGTGAAGTGGAGTTGCAGGATGACCGCATGTCCATCGACGGCGATCCTTTCCTGGTGTTAAGTGAATCCGACCCGGAAAAGCTGCCGTGGAAAGAATTGGGCGTGGACTACGTGGTGGAAAGCTCGGGTGCCTATCGCACGTTGGATAGACTGCAGCGTCATCTCGATGCCGGTGCCCGCCGCGTGGTGCTCACCGTGCCCTGCAAGGACCCGCTCGAGGCGACGTTGGTCACCGGGGTCAACGACCATGTGGTGACCAAAGACAGTCGCATCATCAGCAACGCCAGTTGCACCACCAATTGCGCAGCGCCGCTGGCGAAAGTGCTACATGACGCCTTCGGCATTCGCCGTGGCCTGCTCACCACCGTGCATGCCTATACCTCCAGCCAGCGATTGATCGATTCCCCGCACTC
>CAZQFA010000038.1:0-24793 GCA_964592245.1 uncultured Pseudohongiella sp.
GGCCTGCTTGTCCTGCGAATAGAACAGATTCAGGTCTGTCACTTCGATACAGGACTCCTCCCCTTCGAGCATCTCGGCATAGGCGGCAGTCGCCGGCTTCGCCGACACATCCAGACTGGCGGTTGGCTTGCTCATTTCATTGTTCGCTTCGTTAGTCATTTCATTCATAGTCTTTGGGATTACTGTGACATTTAAGTGTCGAGCGCTTTGTACTTTTCGCGCAATCGATTGCGCAGGCCGACGGCTGTCAAATTCAATACGGCAATCACGATTACCAGCAACAGCGCCGTAGCAAACACCAGTGGCCGTGCCGCTTCGACGTTGGGACTCTGAAAGCCTACGTCATAAATATGGAAACCCAGATGCATGAACTTCTGTTCCAGATGCAAATACGGGTAGTTGCCATCCAGCGGCAGCGAAGGAGCCAGCTTAACCACACCGACCAGCATCAGTGGTGCTACTTCACCGGCCGCGCGGGCCACGGCGAGAATCAATCCGGTCATCATGGCCGGGCTGGCCATAGGCAGCACCACGCGCCAGAGCGTCTCAAACTTGGTGGCGCCCAATGCCAGACTACCCTCACGCACACTGCGCGGGATTCGCGCCAGCCCCTCTTCTGTCGCCACAATAACGACCGGCACAGTCAGCAGTGCCAGTGTCAGCGACGCCCAGAGCAGACCCGGTGTACCGAACGTCGGTGCCGGCAGAGCCTCGGGATAAAACACCTGATCGATTTCACCACCGATGATGTAAATGAAAAAGCCCAGACCAAATACACCGTATACGATCGACGGCACCCCTGCCAGATTGTTCACGGCGATACGAATGGTGCGAGTGACGATACCCTGTCGCGCATACTCGCGCAGATACACCGCCGCCACTACACCGAACGGCGTGACAAAAATCGACATCAGCAACACCATCATCACGGTGCCGAAAATGGCGGGGAAGATACCGCCTTCGGTATTGGCTTCCCGCGGCTCTGCCGTCAGAAACTCGCCGAGCTTGGCGAAGAAGGTGCCAATCTTGGCGATGAGCCCCATCTGATTCGCCCGATACGCCATCACCACGTCAGCCATTCCGACTACCGTCTCGCGTTCATTGGCGGCCATGAAGACAGCGGAATCACGATTGGCGCTGGTATAGAGTGCGTTCAATTCGCTTTGCAAGGCATTGTATTGCGTATTCAACTCGCTGCGTTCGCTGTTGATAGCAGCCATCGCTTCCGGGGTATCGCCCCCTTCCAACTGCAAGCGTCGCTCTTGCAGACGCAGGCGTTCCATCTGGTAGTTGATCTGACCGATGTCATCGTTCTCGATGACATAAATTTCTTCCTGAATGTCCAGGGCACGTTGCAGGCTGTCAGTAAAGGCAGTCCAAAGGGCGTCAGCATCGTTTGTCGTGGCGACGACTTCGCCGTCATGACGCACTTCCTGCAGGAAGCCGTAAAAATTCCCCCACTCTCGACGCTCCAGTGTTACCACGTCCGGTGGATAACTGACGTCGCTGATGAAGTCATCAAGAATCCAGCTGAAATCAGCACCGGTCAGATCGCGATTACCCAGTTTGATCAAATTACGCTGATAAAAGTCTTGTGACTCATCCACTGGAATGCCCGAGGAGACAATCTGGCTGGCCGGCACCTGCTCACTCTCGACAAACTCGCCGATGATTTGTGTTGGCATCGGCTCGCCGGAAAACACAGGCTGGGTGTAGACCGCTTGCAGCACATCTTTGGGCCAGAAATGGTTGATACCGCGCACTGCCAGCAACATCAGCAGGCCGATCACCATGACGATGCTGATCGCCACCGCACCGGCATTGATCCAGATCCACGGCGTGCCTTTTTGCAACCAGTCTTTAAAGTTCTTGCTCATATCGTGCTGTACTTGGAACGTAGTCGTTGCCGCACAATCTCGGCGATGGTGTTAACAACGAAAGTAAACATGAATAGCACCAGCGCCGCGAGGAACAGAATGCGGTAATGAGTGCTGTCGACTTCCGACTCCGGGATTTCCACAGCGATGTTCGCTGCCAGTGTGCGCATCCCTTCAAAAATATTAATGTCCATGATCGGCGTGTTGCCGGTAGCCATGAGTACAATCATGGTCTCCCCGACAGCGCGTCCCATACCGATCATCAGTCCGCTAAAAATGCCCGGGCTGGCGGTTGGCAGCACTACGCGATAAAGGCTCTGCCACGGAGTTGCACCCAGTGCCAGCGAACCATAGGTCAGCTGTTTGGGCACTGTGAAGATGGCGTCTTCGGCAATCGAGAAGATGGTGGGGATAACCGCAAAGCCCATGGCGAAACCAACGACCAGTGCATTACGCTGATCATAGGTAATGCCCAGCTCGGTGGTGATCCAGGCGCGCATATCACCGCCAAAGAAAACGGCTTCAAGGGGCGTTGCCAACGCAAAGGACAGATAACCAAACACCAGAATAACCGGGATCAACAAACCGGCTTCCCAGCCATCAGGCACAGCATGGCGAACACCACGCGGCATCTGCGACCAGACAAAACTGGCCAGCAAAATACTCAGTGGCAATAACACCAGAATGCTGAACACACCAAGCAAGTTGCCTTCCACGAACGGCGCCAGCCAGAGGCCGGCCAGAAAACCCAGCACGACAGTCGGCAAGGCTTCCATTAACTCAATCAGCGGCTTGACCTTGCGCCGCATGGTGGGTGCCATGAAGTAGCCGGTAAAGATAGCACCACAGATCGCCAGCGGGGCCGCCAGCAACATGGCATAAAACGCCGCCTTCAAGGTGCCGAATGACAGTGGCACCAGCGAATACTTGGGTTCGAAGTCGTTGCTGGAGGCAGACGATTGCCAGATGTAATCCGGTTCCGGGTAGCCCTCATACCAGACCTCATTCCACAAGGCGGACCATGACACTTCCGGGTGTTCATTCTCGACATGCCACAGACGTTGAGTACCACTTTCGGTTTCCACCACCAGGGCATCGCCGCGGGGCGAGATAGCAACAGCGCGAGCGCGCTCGCTCAACAGATTGGCACTGAATACTTCTCTGGCTGCTGTTGTATTGTAGATGGCCACATTGCCTTGCTGGTCCACGGCAACGAAGTTCTTGCGCCGCTGCTCGGACGTCACCGCAACAACACCCGCACTCATGGCCTCAAAGTCACGGATCTTTTCAAAGGTGACGCCCTCTTCGCCACGCACCACAAACCATTGCGACAAGGCGCCGCGGTTGTCCGCCACCAGTATGGAAATGCCACCCAGTAACAGGGAGGCATCTGCCAGTCTGGCTCCACCACTGGTGACAAAAACTTCCGCCGTGAAATCCAGCGCGTCACCGCGCATGGCACCACCGAGATCGAGCAAGCGTGCCAGGCCGTTATTGGAGAACAAATACAACCAGCGCTGATCACCACCGATCAGCATGCGATTGACGCCGGGCACTGCATACGCCCGCGGGGCACGTTGGATATTGACGTTAGCGCTGCCGCCGCCGAGATCAAAGGCAGAGAACAGACCGGTCTGCTTGCTGATCCGCGAAAGATTCAGAGAGTCACTGCTGTTAGTGGCCGCCAGCAGTAGGTTGTCGCCGTTAACATTGAGCGCCAGGCTGGTGACAGCCTGTCCCGGTGAGACATCAAAGGCCTCTTCGCCAAAGGGGTATTCCAGCTGCGGCGTCAGAATGCGGCGATTATCTGGTTGCGCGAAGGTAGTCTGGTAGCTGTACTGCGCCACAACGACCTGACCAGTGTTCAGGCCCAGTGCGAAAACACCGGACTCTTCAGACTCCAGCGCGAAGGCTGACACGGTCGTCTCTTCCGGCAACGCCACCGGCAGTTGCGCCAGTAATGCCCCGTCGGCCAGCGCATAGAAACTGGCGGTGCCGGCTTGCGACAGGCGCATGAAGATTTCCGCCTGCTCTTCCACCGCCACATGCAAAGGTGGCCCCTGCGCGTCTTCCAGTGTTTCGTACTGGGCGACTTCGGTGACTTCTGCCGAGCGGAACAGAGGCACTACTTCATAGAAGAGGTACAGGAAGATCAACAGGATCGCGACGATGACGCCGATGCCACCCACTGCAATCAGGGTTTTGGCGAGACGATCAGAGAAATGGCGCCATTTGCGCCGGAGGCGCATTTTGTTGGAGCTCAGGTCGATCAGCTCACGCTGCGATTCGGGCTTAGATTCGGACATAGGTGCCTGGGAATCTGAACTGTGCTCGGCACTTGAAGAAGACATTATCAAACCAGCTTGTGAAGGCGACGAAGTATATCCAGTTAAGACCGCCCAGTCACTTCACGACCTTTGTGCAGCCTGTATAAAACAAGAGATTCAACCCCCTGCCGGGGATCGAATCTCCTTGTCCATTCAATCAATCAGGGTATTGGCGGTCAGCCTACAAGCCAAGCGCCTGCATGGTGGCACTGACGACACGACCTGGCAGCGGGATGTAACCGTCCTTGAGGACGATTTCCTGCCCCGTCTGGGACATGATCAACTTGACGAATTCACGCTCCAGTGGCGACAGCTCAGTGTTGGGAGCCTTGTTCACGTAAACATAGAGAAAGCGGGCCAGGGGGTAGTTGCCACCGACGGAATTTTCCGGTGTGGCGTCGAAGAACTCGCTGTCGGCATTGCGGGCGATCGGTACCGAGCGCACGCTGGATGTGCGATAGCCGATTCCGGAATAGCCGATGCCGTTAATCGAGGTGCTCACCGACTGCACAACGGATGCGGAGCCCGGCTGTTCATTGACGTTGTTCTTGAAGTCGCCACCACACAGCGCCGAATCCTTGAAGTAACCGTAAGTGCCGGATACTGAATTGCGGCCAAACAGTTGAATATCGCGCTGCTCCCAGGGGCCGCGCATGGCCAACTGACCCCAGCGGCTGACTGAGCCCGAAGCACCACAACGCTGGTTGGATGAGAAAATCGCATCAACCTGTTCGATCGTCAGCCCTTGAATGGGGTTGTCCTTGTGCACGTAGACGGCGAGCGCATCGATTGCTACCGGAATGGCTGTCGGCTTGTAACCGTAGCGGGATTCAAAGGCCTGAATTTCGTTGTCTTTCATCTCCCGACTCATGGGACCGAAGTTAGCGGTACGCTCGGTCAGCGCCGGCGGCGCCGTGGATGAACCGGCGGCCTGAATCTGGATATTGACGTTCGGGTAGATGCGCTTGAAGTCCTCAGCCCACAGGGTCATGAGGTTTGCCAGCGTGTCGGAGCCGACGCTGGAGAGATTGCCGGACACACCACTGGTGCGTTCATAGACCGGGATCGAGGGATCCACTTCTGCTGCTGTTACGAATGATGTTGCTGTAATGACTGTCAGTGCGGTGAAGAGTTGGCGCAGAGTGCGTGGCAACATTAGAGGGAACCTCCCGTGGGCGTGGTGCCTGTCGATGTCTGAATGACTGAAACTGGATCAATGCAATGTGCTTTTATTATGGTCCGACACTATAAAGCGCTTATATGACAGAAATATTACAATTACGTGAAAACCCTGCGAATTCAACGCGAATACGCTGCATTCCAACGCCCCTGTGCTAGACTCAAAACCGTGGAGATTCGTGCTCTGCGGGCGTTTCGCCTGCGCCAGACACGAACGGGGCCAAGTGTGTCACCGGGCTGTCACAAACGACTGCCATTTTGACTGACCAGGGTCTGCTGACTAACGTCGTCGGCGGCGCGCAATCCTGCACCTCCGCGTAGTGTGTAACTCATTCTTTTTCAAGCAATTCCAGACTGGTAACAGCGATGGCTCGTACAGCGCCGAAGAAAGAACTGCAGGTCGTGGTGGACAATTCTGCGCGCACCCCAGTGGAACCCAAAATCCCGCCGGATGAGCTGGATCTGTCCAATACCGACTATTACGAGAACCGCGAACTCAGCTACCTGAAGTTCAACGCCCGGGTGCTTGAACAGGCCAAGAACAAGAGCCACCCCTTACTGGAAAGGCTGCAGTTTCTGCTTATCTTCAGCTCCAACCTGGATGAATTTTATGAGATTCGCGTCTCCGGATTGAAGAAGCAGCTGGATTTTGGTCGCCAGCGTCCCGAGGCGGATGGTCAGTACCCCGATCAGGTACTCAAGACGCTGCACCAGCAAGCCCGCGACATGCTGACCGAGCAATACCGGATCCTCAATGAGGATCTGTTCCCCTCCATGGCGGCGGAAAACATTCACTTCATTCCCCGCCATGACTGGAACAAGGAACTGAAAGAATGGACCCGCGAATATTTTCAGGAAGAAGTGCTGCCGGTTGTCAGTCCTCTGGGACTGGATCCGGCCCACCCATTCCCGCGGCTGGTCAACAAGAGTCTCAATTTCATCCTGTCACTGGATGGCAAAGACGCGTTTGGCCGTGACAGTGGCCTGGCAATCGTGCCGGCGCCACGATCATTGCCACGTCTGATCAAGATTCCGCGCAATATCATCGCCGAAGGCGACAACTTTATTTTCCTGTCCTCCATCATTCATGCCTATGTCGAGGAGTTTTTCCCCGGCATGAACGTTACCGAATGTCACCAGTTCCGGGTGACGCGAAACTCGGACCTGGAAATGTCGGAAGTGGAAGGTCAGGACTATGCCATGGCCTTGCGCGGGGAGCTGCACAGTCGCCGCTTCGGCGCCGCCACCAAACTCGAAGTGGGCAAGGACTGTCCGGATGAGCTGACCAACTTCCTGTTGGACAAGTTCAAATTAACTGATGAAGAGTTATTCCGGCTCGACGGCCCGGTCAACCTGCAACGCATGAATGCGGTGATGGCCATGCTCGACCGCCCGGCACTGAAATACCCCAAATTCACGCCGGGTACTCCGGTGGCACTGGAACTGGACAGTGATATCTTCGCTGCCGTCGATCGCGAAGACCAGTTACTGCTGCATCCTTACGAGTCATTCTTGCCAATCATCGACTGGGTGCGACAGGCCGCCAAAGACCCGACCGTCGTCTCGATCAAACAAACGCTGTATCGTACCAACGAATCATCCGAACTGGTGCAGGCGCTGTCGGAAGCGGCACGCAATGGCAAGGAAGTCACTGTCGTTATCGAACTGCGGGCGCGTTTCGATGAAGAAGAAAATATTCAGTTCGCCAGCATACTGCAGGAAGCCGGTGCAGTGGTGGTCTACGGCATCATGGGCTACAAGACCCACGCCAAAATGCTGCTTTTCGTCCGCCGCGTCGATAACAAATTACGTCGCTATGCTCATCTCGGCACCGGCAACTATCACCGCAAGAATTCCTTGCTCTACACCGACTACAGCCTGCTGACTGCGGATGAGACGATTTGTCAGGATGTGCATAAAGTGTTTCAGCAGATCACCGGCATGGGCAAAAAGATTCACCCCAAGGCGATCATTCATGCGCCCTTTAAACTGCGCAAGGCACTATTAAAAATGATCGATGCCGAAGCCAGTGCTGCACTGTCAGGCAAGCCGGCGCGCATTATTGCCAAGATCAATTCCCTGACCGATCCGGTCGTCATCAAAGCGCTGTATGCCGCGTCGCAAGCTGGCGTGCAGATTGATTTGATCGTGCGCGGTATTTGCTGCCTGAAACCGGGCATCCCCAATGTCAGTGATAATATTCGCGTCATTTCGACGATAGGCCGTTTCCTCGAACATTCACGTGTGTACTTCTTCCTCAATAATGCGCAGCAAGTGTATTGCTCGAGTGCTGACTGGATGGAGCGCAATCTGTCACACCGGATTGAAGTTTGCTTCCCGATCACCAAGAAGAAGCTGGCGAGTCGCATTATGGAAGAGATGGAGATGTATCTGGAAGATCAATGCCAGAGCTGGGATCTGAATGCGCAAGGCGAATACATCGAGCGTCGCAAGGGCGATCAGGAAGAATGTATCGGTGTGCAATTGCGGTTGTTGAACAACCTCGGTCAGGCCTAGTCCCTGGTGCTGACCACGTCCGGCAAGTCACTGCTGGTCATGGCCTCAAGGGTTTTCTTGTTTTTCACCATGAAGTCGAGCATGCCCTCGCGTAATGCTGTCGCGCTGAACTGTATTTCTTCGACGTCATAGCTTTCCATCAGCCCCAACAACACACACCAACCAGGCAGCAGCAGATCACGCCGACTCTCCTTGAGTCCGGGCAACAATCTGTCTTTGGCAATGGCGTTGACGAGTGTGGATTTAAGCTCTTGCAAGGCATCACGGCGAATCACGCCATTCCCGTAGCCGTGTTCGGTACAGATATTGGCCAACATTTTCATGGTGCCGGAAGAGGCATAGGCCTCATCCCAACCAATTTTAGTGACACCTGGCCCCACCTTTTCGAAAATTTCCTGGGCTGCCGCTTTGCCGGCTTTCATGCCTTCTTTAAGCGCCGATTTTTTCTTCACTGCGTCGGCAAAGAACCGGTCACGCCAGGCAACACTGCCGATAGGGAGTGACTCGGTAAAGAAGCGATCATGTCCCTGACCTATGATGACTTCGGTACTGCCACCGCCCACATCAATCACCAGGCGGTGCGCATCATTCTGCGGTAAGGACGTGATGACGCCAGCATAAATCAGTACTGCTTCCTGCACGCCGGAGATAATCGAGATATCGATGCCGATTTCCGCAGCCGCAGCGATGAATTCCTGTGCGTTGTTGGTGACGCGGAAGGTATTGGTGCCCAGCGCCCAGTATTGTTCCAGCGGATAGGATTGCATGAGGGCATTGAAGCGATGCAGGCAGCTCATGCCGCGCGCAAAGGCTTCGCGGGATATGGCGCCGGTCTGACGAACGTTCTCGCCTAGCTGCACCTTCTCACTGAGGCGCTCGATGATTTGAATCTTGCCGTTGTCCCACTCACCAATAAGCAAGTGAAAACTGTTAGACCCTAGGTCAATACATGCATGCATACAACATTACCCGAGGGGTAACTGGTTTTTTACAGCATTGGAACATGAACCCGGGTTAATTGGAATGTCTGCTACCGGGATCAGTGTCACACTGACTGACAGCGGGTCAACACTGCCAGTCAGGGACAACGATTGCTACATCATCGACTGCAGGTAATTCTCGATGCCCACTTTTTCGATGAGAGAGAGTTGCGTTTCCAGCCAATCGACGTGCTCCTCTTCACTGTCGAGAATCCGTGTCAGCAGATCGCGGCTGACGTAGTCACCGACTGATTCGCAATAGGCGATGCCTTCTTTCAGATCCGGGCAGGCTTGCAGTTCCAGTTTGAGATCGCACTCCAGCATTTCCTTGGTATTTTCACCAATCAGCAATTTACCCAGTTTCTGCAGGTTGGGCAGACCATCCAGCATGAGGATGCGCTTGGTCAGTTCATCGGCGTGTTTCATCTCGTCAATGGACTCTTCGTATTCCTTGGCGGCCAGCTTCTCCAGCCCCCAGTCCTCGTACATGCGAGAGTGCAGAAAATATTGATTGATGGCGACCAGCTCGTTGGCCAGCGCCTGATTCAGGTGTTTGATAACGGTTGCGTCCGATTGCATGGGATCTTCCTCGCAGAGTATTTGCGCAAAGTATCTAATGCAGCCCGCCGGATGTCAAAAAAATCGGCGTAAGTTATTGATTAAATTGAAATTTAAATGATAAGCAATCGTATTTGCATCCGTTAACAACGGCACAACCTGCGACCACAACAGGGCTGCGATAACGCTCGGGGTCTGGTGGGTCAGGTTTATGGGAACATGGCCGGGAAACGGCCAGATCGACTGCCAAGGCAGCCGCGATACATCAACCGGCAGCGTTGACGAACTGGGTAGACTTGGCGAACTCTTTCACGATAGTTTGAGCCAGCTTGCCACACTTGCCACAGTCACTGGCCACGCCGCTTTGGGCGCGAATATCGGTCAGACTGCTGGCGCCATTGCGGCACAAGTCGCGAATCTGATTGTCGGTGATTTGTCGGCAAATACAAACGTACATTAGCTGTTTCCTGGCAAGTAATCGGTATTTAAATGTAAATGAGAATGATTGTCAACAAGATTTACATCTGTTAACGTAACGGCTCCAATTCAGACAGTTATCCTTTAGTCAACCCACTGTATTTGAAAGAGAAATTCCAAAGATGAAGCAAACGGCCCTGTCCGATGTGAAGCGCGGCGATCGCTGTATCGTCCTCGATGTGGCGACAGAACCTGTGGAAATGCGCAGTCGTCTGTTTGCGCTCGGCGTTATCCCCGGCTCGGACCTGCAAGTATTGCGCTTTGCCCCACTGGGCGATCCGATGCAGGTCAAGGTCAGCGGCAGCTATATCAGCATTCGCAAAGCCGAGGCCGAAATCATCATGGTGGAGATTCAATAACCCGTGCAAAAAGTAGCGTTAATCGGAAATCCCAACTGCGGTAAAACCACCCTGTTCAATATCCTCACTGGTGCTAACCAGAAGGTGGGAAACTGGCCGGGTGTCACAGTCGAAAAGAAATTTGGCTTCAGCCGCATCAATGACCAGGAACTGGAAATCGTCGACCTGCCCGGTGTCTATTCACTGGAGCAGGAGTATTCGGGCCTGGATGAAAAAATCGCCCGGGATTTTCTCGAACAGGGACAGAGCGACCTCATCATCAACATCGTTGATGCCACCAACCTGGAACGCAATCTGGTGCTGACGCAGCAGCTGCTGGAATCTGACACTCCTATAGTGGTTGTGATGAACATGCTCGATGTCGCCAAACAAAGCGGTATCGACGTCAATCCGGACAAGCTCGCCGAGCAGCTGGGTATCCCGGTGATCGCCATGGTGGCGTCTCGTCGTCAGGGCATCATCGAATTACAAAAAGCCATCACCGATGTACTCGCCAATCCGGACGCCGGCCGCGCCAACATCAAGACCGCCGACGATGAGGCGCACAGCGACAAGATCCTGCGTCGCTATCACCAATCCAAACAATTACTCAATGGTGTTGTGGAAGTCTCCCCCACACATCACAGCCTGTCCGAGCGAATCGACAACGTCGTCCTCAACCGCTGGCTTGGCGTCCCCATCTTTCTGCTGATGATTTATTTGATGTTCACGTTTGCCGTGAATGTCGGCGCTGTGTTCATTGATTTCTTTGACATTCTGTTTGCCGCCGTTCTGGTAGATGGCGTGACCTGGGTGCTCGAACAGCTGGCCATGCCGGATATCGTCATCACCCTGCTGGCCCAAGGTGTCGGTGGTGGTATCACGCTGGTGGCCACTTTTATTCCGGTAATCGCCTTCTTGTATTTGAGCCTGTCGTTTCTTGAAGACTCCGGCTACATGTCACGTGCTGCCTTTGTCATCGACCGCCTGATGTCGGGCATTGGCTTGCCCGGCAATGCTTTCGTGCCATTGATTGTCGGCTTCGGCTGCAATGTGCCGGCAGTGATGGCCGCGCGCACTCTGGGTCGCGACAGCGACCGGCTGATGACAATCGCCATGGCGCCCTTTATGAGCTGCGGTGCGCGCCTGACCGTGTATGCCCTGTTCGCTGCCGCCTTTTTCCAGCAAAGCGGACAGAACATCGTCTTCGGTCTGTACCTGCTCGGTATCGGCCTGGCCGTCTTTACCGGCTGGATCTTCCGCAAGCAGCTGTTTACTGGCGAGATTACACCGTCATTTCAGGAAATGCCGGCTTACCACGTGCCTATTCTGCGCAATATTTTGCTGACCACCTGGTTCCGCCTCAAAGGATTCATCTTCCGCGCCGGCAAGACCATCGTGACAGTGGTGATTGCACTGAGCTTCCTCAATTCAATAGGCACCGATGGCAGCTTTGGCAACGAAGATTCTGACGCCTCTGTTCTCAGCGCCATTGGCCGCAGCATTACCCCGGCGTTCGCTCCACTGGGTATCGAAGAGGATAACTGGCCAGCCACCGTCGGGCTGTTTACCGGCATGTTCGCCAAAGAAGCCATCGTCGGCACTCTGGACGCCCTGTACACAGTGCCCGACAGTGCCGGTGACGCGGGGGCGGAAGCACCCGATTTGCTGGCCGCGGCGAGTGAAGCCTTTGGCACCATTGTCGCCGAGGCACTGGCGCTGACGGAAACTCTCACCGACCCCTTGGGTATCTCCATCGGTGATGTCAGTGACGTGGAAGCTGTTGCCGCCGAACAGGAAGTCAGCAGCTCCATGCTCACCAATATGGCAAGCCTGTTTGCGGGGCCTTTTGCGGCCTTCTGTTATCTAGTCTTCGTGCTGCTTTACGCGCCTTGCGTGGCAGTGCTGGGTGCGGTCAACAAGGAAGCCGGCTGGAAATGGACTCTGCTGGTCTTCTCCTGGTGTACGGGGCTGGCCTACATCACGGCCACGGTGGTTTACCAGATTGGTACATTTACCGTGAATCCGCTGTTTTCCAGCATCTGGATTGCCGCTATGCTGACGATTCTGATTGTGTTCATCATGAATCTGAAGCGCCTGTCATCTCATATGGTTCCCAAGAACCTGATACCGGCGGTACAACTGTAAGCGGAGCCCAATTTGCACGACACCCTTAATCAGGAATCCACCGCTCCTGTATGGCGGTGGATTGCTCTGGGCTTTGCTCTCATCTGTCTGCTGAAGTTCGGTTTCGCTGCGGTACTGGATCTTTACAGCGACGAGATTTTTTACTGGCTCGCCTCTGCTCACCCTGCCATCGCCTACAGCGATCTGCCCTTCATGACCGCCTTGCTTGCCGGTCTGGGAACGAGCTTGCAGCCTGGCGAGGCCTTCTTTGTGCGCCTGCCGTTTTTGCTGCTTGGTAGTTCTGTCCCCCTGCTCGTCTACTGGCTCGCACGCCCGCTCACCTCGCCGCGCCTGGCGCTGGAATCTGCCGGACTGACTTTGTGTCTGCCGCTGGCCGGATTCCTGGGGCTGTTGGCGGTGCCTGATGTCCCACTTATCGTCTTCGGCTTGCTGGCCATCGGCTTTTTCGATCGCGCGCTGCGCTGTGATGAGTGGCGCTACTGGCTGGCAACAGGTATCGCGGTGGCGCTGGGGCTGGCGACTCATTATCGCTTTTTGTTGTATCCGGGCGCTGCCGTGTTGTTTCTGCTGTGCTTTGCACCCGAGCGTCGACAATGGGCACGACCGCAACTCTGGGTGGCGATGCTGATTGCCAGCTGCGGCTTGATCCCGGTGCTCTGGTTCAATCTGGGTAATCAACTCAGCAGCGCCAGCTTCTATCTGGTGGAACGTCACCCCTGGGAATTTCAGGCCACCGGTTTGCTGCATGTGTTCAAACAGGCCGGGCTGGTAACGCCACCGCTTTATCTCTTGCTCGGCTATACCGCCTGGAGTTTATGGCAGCGTGCCAGCGCCGGTGAGCGGGCACCGGCCATGCTGTTATCGTTCGCCCTGCTCAATCTCGGGGTGTACCTGATACTGGCACCCTGGACCGACGCTGACAGTACCAGTATCCACTGGCCTCTCTCCGGTTACTTTCCGCTTCTGGTTTATTTGCCCGACTCCCTGCGTGCGCTGTGGCGACAATTGGCGCAGCGTTGGCCGCAAGGCACAGCAACACGCGTGGTTCTGGCTATTCCTGTGCTCGGTTTCATCGGCAGCACTCTGGCGCTGGCCGGTGTCGGCAGTCAGGCGATGCAGGCGCCGCTGCAACGCATAGTCGGCACCGGCGTACTGTCCAACAAGATGGCCGGCTGGCGTGAATTCACTGCGCGCACGCAGACCATTCTGACGAATTCATTCACAACCAACGAGCCACTGTTGATTACTGACAATTACTATACGGCGGCGCAGCTGCAATTCGCTGGTCTGACGTCCCATGCCTATACGCTGGATCAGGACAAGGCGGTGCGCGACGGTCGCATTACGCAGTTACGCTTGTGGGGAATGGATACCAGCGCCCTGCCAGCGGATCCCGCGCAAACTGCCCTGTTTGTTACTGAAGACAGCACACTCACTGTCGGCCAGAAACGGGCAGTGATCGACACCCTGTGCAAACAGGCACAGCAGGTTGTAGCACTGGATCAGCTCTCCCTGTTTGCCGGCGACAAGGCATTCAGCTTCTACCGGGTGCAGGGCTTGCAAAAACCAGGCAGCGGCACTGCCGCTCCCTGCCCTTATCCGATGCGAGCCTGGCTTGATTTGCCGGCGGACGATGCCGAAGTTAGCGGACAGTTCATCGTCGCCGGTTGGGCCATCAGTGAAGATGTGGGGGTTCGCTCGGTGCAGATTCTGCTGGACGGCGAAGTCATTCAGCAGGCCGACTACGGTAATTCACGGCCCGACGTGGTAACCGCCCAAGCGGCCCAACGCGATCCCAATACGCCCAATTTGGGATTCCATACCGAGATAGACAGTCGCCAGTTTGGCAATGGCACTTATGAGCTGACGGTGATGGTGGAAAACATGCAAGGATCGCAGCACCGCCTGCCGACCCAGCGGCTGAGGATTGTTAACTAGAAAGCGGAGAGCTGGGGTAAGTGCTAACGGGGTAAAGGGTAAAGTCAGGGGACTGGTTCGATGGGGTTCAGGACTTCCACAGAGATACGCCATTCGTTATCAATCGTGTAGCGCCAAAGTCGCAAGTAATTGGTACGAAAACCCGCACTGGCCTCATCCGTGCTCGCCGTCATCGTGCCATAGGTATAACCCATCTCCTTTGACGACGAGAGATAGCCGCCCATGTAGTTATTGCTGATGGGGTTGGTCGTAGAAAGTTGATTGTCGAGAAAGGCGCCATACACCGAACTCGCCGCATCCACCCCCACTGCAGGTGCCATGCCGGGCAAATAGACGCGGGAGTTTTCCATGCCGTATCGCAGCAAGGCACGTTGGCCACCACGGAAATTGACACTGCGGCCGAACAGATCGTCAGCATCAATCAGCCCCTGCATCGTGTTGTTCATCACCATCACCGGGTGTGCCGTTTCTTCGAGGACGGGCCGGGTGTCCTCAAAGGTGGGCTCCACTTCCATGCTCAGGAAACCGGGAATCTGCGCAGCCATGTCAGCCATCAAATCCCAGCTGTCACCGTGTTTGACCCAGATGGAAATCAGATGTCCAAAATTGGACTGCCCTTCGTCCCCGGAGGGGTCGATCAGGACGAACGGCCCGGCGGTCAATCCGAGATCACCGTCGCGGGAGACATCGATATAGTGCGATTCCCAACTCAGGTCGCGGCCGACAAAATTCGGTGAGGAATACAATTCCAGCGCATCCACCGGTCCATCGCGAAATACCACCGAGCCTTCGCCCAGAAATTCCAGAAAGGCCCGGTTGCGACCAACCTCCAGCGAACGGTCAGCGTAGGACTGATCGGCAGCGGCCATTTCCAGCCAATACTGAAACTGGTCGCGCTCCTGCGCGGACGCCAAATGCATGGCGAACGCGCAGGCCGTTAAAACTGTCGCTAGTTGCAGAGGTTTGCTGGACATGAAATTCGAGGCTTCGCCAAGTCAGTCGATAACAGGGTGATGGTAATGGTATTTGCTGCGAAGAACCAGCGACAGACAAAGTGCCGGTTGAAGGAAGCTTGGCAAATACCTGAAAGCTAAAGATTTAATTACAGGTTAATTGCGCGCAATAATTGTGGTGAAAGTGACGACAGGCTAGAATTTACTCTCCTTCGGCAATCAGCCCCGATATTCCTGCATGCAACCTTCAACAGCACACGGCGTACTGTGAAAATACTCAAACAGCTGCTCACTCTGGCGCTCGTTGCCGGCAGTCTGATCGGCATTCAACTCGCCAACGCGCAACCCCTGCTGGTGGATCCGGACGCCGATCGTCAAGCGGTGGCAAACTTCGCTGAGTACTATGAAGACCCTTCTCAGAGCCTGACCATAGAGGATGTTACCGAGCCCGGCTTCGCGGTGAATTTCATCAGCAATCAGCGTGACATCATCAACTTCGGCATTACCAGTTCGGTTTACTGGATTCGCTTCAATCTGGATTGGAGCAACGCCCCGCAGGCGCGCAAGGTACTCGAATTCGGGCCACCAAAAATTGTCGGCGGCATCGTTCGTGACGGCCTGCAAATTTATCGGGTCGATGCCAATGGCGACGTATCGTCTGTCTACTCGATGGGCTCGCTGCAGGATGAAGCCGAGATCAAGACGCTGGCACGCGGACTCGCTCTGGCCCTGGAAGCGGACAGCGGCGATCGCTTCTATGTGCGGATATCCAGCGCCAGACCCATGCGCTTGCCCATTACCTTGTGGGACGATGATCAATTCCAGAGTGAAACCGTCACGTCCAACTCCTTGCTGGGATTGCAGTACGGTATCTTGCTGGCGATGGCGGTGTATAACCTGTTCCTGTTCCTGTCGATTCGCGAATCGAGCTATATCTATTACGTGTCGATGATCGTCACGCAGGCTGCCTTCATCTTCCTCGATTCCAAGCACCTGCGCTACATACTCGACCAGATGCACAGCAGTAGCTGGTTTGTCGATATGGCGGAGCGGCTTATCTATCCATTGATGGCTATCACTGCGCTGATGTTTCAAAGGGCGTTGTTGCGGATCTGGGAACACAACCCCAAACTCGATCGGGCGGTCATTGCCTGCGCTACAGGCTTCGCACTCGTAATTATCTTGTCATTTCTGCCCAGTGAAAAACCGTCGCAGTTTGTTTTCATCCTGTTAGTAATCGCCGTCGTCCCGCTCGCGTTTTATAACAATATCGACGCCATACGCCGTGGTGATGTCACTGCGGCAGTCCATATGCTGGGCATGGGCACATTCCTGTTTGGCACGGTGATGTTGCTGTTGATTCAAACTCTGCCCGCTTTCCCCAACAATGCCTTCACGCGTAACATCTATGATGTAGCCCTGATTCTGCAAGCCGTCTTTATGTCCTTCTCGCTGGCGTTTCGCTACAACCAGATCAAGCAGGAAAAAGAAGACGCGCAACACATGGCCATCAGTAATCTGGTGCGTTCCGAACAGGTCAAGGATGACTTGCTGGCCAATGTGTCTCATGAACTGCGCACTCCGCTTTACGGCATTAACGGCCTGGCGGAAATCGCGCTGGCCGAATTCGACCGTGACAAACTGGATGTGGCGCTGGTCACCAAAAATCTCGAACTCATTCGCGCCAGTGGTGATCGCCTCACCAAACTGGTGAATGACTTGCTCGACTTTTCCAGCGCCCGCGATGATGCCACTTACGTCAAATTCAAACCGGTCGATCTGAACAGTGTTATCACTCTGGTGATTGCTGTGTGCAAACCGCTGATTGGCGATAAAAATCTTGACCTGCGCTGCGAAGTCGACCCGGACTTGCCGCTGGTAGCCGGTGATGAGGACCGACTGCAACAGGTTCTGGTCAACCTGACCTCCAACGCCATCAAATTCACTTACTCGGGTGAAGTGGTGATTTCTGCCGAATTAACGTCGGACTACAATGTCACCGTCAAGGTTCGCGACACCGGTATCGGTATTCACAAGACAGATCATGACACCATCTTCAAAACTTTCGAGAAGCTGCCTTCACAACAAATGAATGCCAGCGGCATCGGCCTTGGCCTGCCATTGGCCAAACGCATGGTGGAAATGCATCGCAGCAAACTGCGCGTGGAGAGCGAGCTTGATCTGGGTTCAACTTTCAGTTTCGACCTGCGCGTATCGCTGGATCAGACTCGCGCAATCAAGGCGCCCGGCATTCAAAAACAAATGATTCGACGCGCCGATTTCCTCGCCGACGCCAACAAGAAGGAAGAGTACCCCAAACTGCGCAGCAACCAGGAGGTCACTATCCTCGTTGTCGATGACGACGAAATCAATCGCGTGGTCATGGGCCAGCAGTTGGAGGACTACAACGTGGTGAAGTGCTCCAACGGTCTGGACGCACTCACGATAATCGACGAAAACAAACCGGACCTGGTACTGCTCGATTTGATGATGCCGGGCCTCAATGGCTATGACGTCTGCCAGAAACTGCGGCAGAAATACAACCAGATTGAATTGCCGATTATTCTGGTAACAGCCAAGAATCACCTCGAAGATCTGGCTCAGGGTTTCCAGACCGGTGCCAACGACTATCTGGCAAAACCGTTCCACAATGAAGAGTTGCGCTCACGCGTTGAGAACCAGTTACGGCTGACCATGCTGCATCAGGTCAATGAGGACAACGTCAAACTGCGATCGCAAATCGAATCCTACGCCGAGGCTGACACTGAATTGCGTAGCTCCCGATTGCGCCTGCAACAAGTACTGGAAAGCATCCAGGCTGGCTTCATTGCCTTTGAACTGCCAGGCAAGGTGTTCAGCATCAATCAGCGAGCCGCCGATTTGCTGGGCACGGAACGCGGTAGCGTGCTGCAATGCGATCTGCAATCCATCCTCTCCGATGCCCCGGTCAATAAAGAGATACGCGATATCCTCAGGCGCTGGGAGGAAGGCGATGATATTGGTGATGGCAATGTCGACGAAGGCGACACAGTGAGCCTGAGCCTGAAAATCGAAGTCGTCTATCCTTTCCGTAGCGCCGACAAGCCATCGGCAAAAAACATCAGTTTCAACGCCAGATTGAACCTGTTTGGTAGCGATGAAGGTACGGGTGTGTTATTTCTGGAAGATACTCAACCCCTCAGCACGGCAACCGGCAGCAAGGTTGCCCAGGATACCGTTGAACTGGTGAGCTTCCTCGGACAGGCACAACAAAACATTCGTCGCATCGGCACGCGCCTCAATGTCATGACCCCCGACGAGTTGGCCGACTATCCCGGCTTGCTCGACCGGCTCTCAGGTATTGAGGAACTCGTCGAGTTTATTGACGATTCCTTGCCATCGGTCAGCAGCGAAAGCGAATACCGCCAGCAACTTGTCACGCTGATGCGCTCGGCATTGCATACCTGGGAAGTGACCACGCAGAAATCGAAGATCGAGCTGGCTGAAGAGAGCAATATCTGGGCTGTCAGTATCGATGATGGTCGACTGCGCACACGCACCTTCGACCGCTATTTGCGCATCGAGCAATTGCCGAAAATCCCGCGCTGGCGCGAAGTGGTTCGCACCGCCTACTTTGTCTTGTCCAACCCTTCCATCGAGCCCGAGACGCGGCGCTCACTGGAAACCGAACTGGAAAAAACCAAATCCATACTGAAAAAGGCAGCGATTAGTTGAGGTTGACCTTCAGGTTGTTTAGCTCGCCAGGCAAGCAACTTTGGCACCATCAATCACAATCAGGACAACTGCATGTATCTAAAACATTTTGGATTAGCACAGCATCCTTTTTCACTGACTCCGAATACGAGATTCTTTCTCAAAATGCCGAGTCATCAGGAAGCCTTTGAGCTGATCCTCGCGGCGCTGGAAGAGCACGGTCACTTCGTTAAAATTACGGGTGAAGTCGGCACAGGCAAGACTATGCTTTGTCGTAAAGTGCTCAATTCGCTGGATTCGCATAAAGATCAGTATGTAACTGCCTTTATTCCACACCCCATTATCAGCGAAGAAGACCTGATGCACACGCTGGCAGATGAATTGCAGATCGCTCATGACAGCAAGCTCAAGTACCGCGATTTATTGAAACTGGTATCCGAAGCACTTATCAAGCTTAGCCAGAATGGTCAGCGGTTTGTGTTGTTTATCGATGAAGCTCAGGCCATGCCTGAGGAAACACTCAAGTCGGTGCACCTGTTAACACAGATTGGCTCAGAACAAGACAGCCCCGCCTACGCTGTACTGTTTGGTCAACCTGAGCTGGATGAACTCCTGCAAAGTTCGTCATTGTACAGATTGCGCGAAGAGCTGGTTTTTTCATACGTTCTGCCGGCTATGGACCGTGAAGGGACGGAAGCGTATATTCAGCACCGCTTGCAGCGAGCCGGCTACAGTGGCCCGCACATGTTCGACACGAAAGCCGTGCATCTCGCCCAGAAAGCCAGTCGCGGTATTCCCAGGATGATCAACATTCTTTGTAACAAGGCCATGATGGCTGCCTTTGGCAAAGGTGAGCTGCGTGTCAGCGAAGCCCATATGGAGAGTGCCATTCGGGACAGCCATCATTCCCTTTGAGTGTTGCCTCCCCTGCCGCCGTCGCCCAAAATCCGAAAGACTTCTTATGCAACCCGGTCCTGTCCTCTGCAGCAGACTTGTAACCGGGCTTTGACCACTTATAATCGGCCCCCAGCCTTATTCTCAAGGGAAGACACAATGACAAATGAACTATGGCAAACACTGAGAACTGAAGCACAGGATGTCATCAAGCAGGAACCCCTGCTGGCGAGTTATGTGTATGCCTGTGTCCTCAACCACGACAGCCTTGAGGGAGCCCTGAGTTTCATTCTGGCCTACAAACTGACCGATGACGTCATGCCCGCAGTAACCGTACGGGAATTGTTCGAACATGCCTTTGCCAAATCACCGGCCCTGATCGAAGAAGCCATTTTCGACCTGAAGGCCGTGTATGAGCGCGATGCCGCGACCAACGCCTACCTGCCGGTGATCCTCTATCTGAAGGGCTTTCAATCCATTCAGGTACACAGACTGGCACACTTCCTGTGGAAGAACGGTCGCCGCGATCTGGCGCAGTTCATCCAGAGTCGCAACTCCGAAGTGTTCGGTGTGGACATCCATCCTGCCTGTGTCATGGGTAAAGGCATCATGTTCGACCACGCAACCGGCATCGTCATCGGCGAAACCACGGTAATTGATGACAATGTATCGATTCTGCAGCAAGTGACGCTTGGGGGTACCGGTAACGAGCAAGGCGATCGCCATCCCAAGATCAAGTCTGGTGTGCTGATCGCCGCGGGTGCCAAGGTGCTCGGCAATATCACCATCGGCGAAGGCGCCAAGATTGGCGCCGGTAGTGTGGTACTGAAGGATGTACAGGCACATACGACGGTGGTGGGTGTCCCTGCGCGCAGCGTCGGCAAGCCCTGTACCGACGAGAGTCCGTCACAGACCATGAACCAGAATGTCTTCGAGGATGATGACGAGCTCTAGTTCAGGATTACCAGTCTGCAACGCGCAAACCACTAACGAATGATGTTATTCGTTAGTGGTTCGCAACCTCGGTAGTCAAGTGAGTAGTCAGGTGAAACGGGCTAGAGATTTTCCTCGGCAAAGGCTGCCAGCACAGACCGTGGCACCCCTTGCAGCAGAATATTTCCGCCCTGCTGGAAGTTTTTGAAGCGCTCGGTCAGGTAAGTCAGACCGGAGCTGATAGGCGTCAGATAAGGAGTATCTATCTGCGCCAGGTTGCCCAGACAAATCACTTTTGAGCCATTGCCGGCACGCGTCACAATCGTCTTGATCTGATGCGGTGTCAGGTTTTGCGATTCATCGATGATAATCAGGCTGCTCTGGAAGGAGCGACCGCGAATATAGTTCAGGGACTTGAACATGAGCGGCACCTTGTTGAGGACATACTCAACGCTGCTGCTGCAATTCTCGTCTTCCCAGTGCAAGGCCTCGAGATTGTCGGTGATTGCCCCCAGCCATGGCTCCATTTTCTCCTCTTCGGTCCCGGGGAGGAAACCGATATCCTCATCAAGGCCCTGGGTGCTGCGGGTGACGATGATACGACGATAGAGTTTATTGGGTACCGTCTGCTCGATGGCCGCAGCCAGCGCCAGAATTGTCTTGCCTGATCCGGCAGACCCCGTCAGGTTTACCAGATGCACGTCCGGATCCATAAGCAAATTCAGCGCCATGGCCTGATAGATATCGCGCGGCTTCAGCCCCCAGGCTTCGGCATCCAGCAAGGCAGAATAGTTCAGGTGTAGCAGAGTGACCTGACCGCCTTCGGATGCCACGATACGGGCGACAAACTCTTTCTCATCGAGCAAGAACTGGTTCGGGTAGACCTCCTGCTCAAACACATCGGCGGAGACTGTATGCAGGGTTTGGCCATCCAACTGCTCTGTCTGGACGTTGTCGACCAGATCCCAGAAAGAACCGCTAAACTCCAGATAGCCGGTATTGAGATGCTCGATATCACTGAGCAATTGATCGCTGTGGTAATCCTGTGACTCGATACCACACCCTCTCGCCTTCAGCCGGACATTAATATCCTTGGTCACGAGCACAACACGGCGGTCCGGGAAGCGTTGCTTCAGGAAGCCTACGTCGTTGAGGATTTTATTGTCGTTCAGGTGGGTGGGGAGCATGATCAGGTTTTCGGGCGTTTCCGTCATCAGCACGGAAAGTCTGCCCAGTTTCTTGCCGGTGTCGACGCGCTGGATCGGGACACCGTCTTCTACTTCGGTTGGACTGGCACGTCCGAGTTGTTTGTCTAGCTCGCGTATCGCCTGTCGGCAGTCTGCGGCGATGGCCTGACGGCCGCTTTTGAGAGAGTCGAGTTCTTCGAGAACCGTGATGGGGATTACTACGTGATGTTCGTCAAAATTGAGTATCGAGGTTGGATCGTGAATCAGGACATTCGTATCGAGTACATAGAAAATTGGGTGAGAGGAGGCATCGCTGTCAATTGAATTCTTGACCAGTTTCACTTCGCTCATAGTCAAAGGAACCCCTTATGAATCGAAAGTTAAATTGTAGTAAGTTTGTTGGATTGGCCGTGGCCAGAACTGCAACCCTCCCTATTTGACTGGTGAATGAAGTGTCTCTACTTAATATCGTCGGCCACAAACACGAGAAGCTTTAGCCAACCGGGTTTAATCCTAGCGTGACTGCGCGGCGATGACAATCAGCTCGTGAGTTTTTCCTGCAAGCTTGACGATCTTGCTTGCCATACCGATCAGCAGACAACGGCGATCACCCCTGATTCAGAGGCCGATTGTAAAACGAAGAGAGTCAGAGATAACGTTTGAGGAAGCAGTTACCCGGCTGACAGCGCTCAGGCTATCAGCCGAAAAAAGGACAACCGGCAGCGACCCGGTACCTAGTGAGGTACGTCGCCGGCCAGTTGATACATCAGCGTAGTCGCTGATTCTTGCGGCACACCATCTTGCAGGCGTGGGCGGAAGCGCAATGATTCCAGCCGAGTCAGCAAATATTTTCTCTGATCATCGGACTTCACTTCCGGTTGTACAATTTTGGCGTCAGTCACGAAGGCGAATTCATCTTCTTCGCGACCATTGAGGAAACGCGCCAGATCAGTCACTCCCGCCAGGGAGAACGAGAAGAGCGCAAACGTGGAATCCAGTTGCCGGTCAGCATAGGACTTTGTCGGCGGTCGCACCGCGGGGAATGACGGAGACCACTCATTGAAAAACAGCGTCTCTGCCGTCGGCGCGAACGCGAGTCCCGGCGTTGCAGGCATCGTTTCGCTGCGCGCTTCCAGAGCAACAGACAACGAAGGATAGAACTCCGGCTCCGGTACCAGTGACGGCTGGCTGAAGAAATTACCCATTAGCGCCTGATCGACCTCAACAGACGCCAGCTTTGTGTAGGCATCCTGATAATTCTTCAAAGCCTCAGTGGTGCGTCCGAACAATACTTGCCAGTCAGCCAGATACAGTTGCGCCATCGCTACTGCTTCGGGATTGGCCGGTTGTGCCTGTTCGTAAATGGTCTCAATACGCTTGAGCAAGCGCCGACCGGAAAAATAGTAGAAGCGCAGCGCACTTTGTTTCTCGTGTTTCCAGTCGCTCCAGGTTGGAATCTGCTGGCGCAAATCGTAGGCCATGCGGCCACCACTTTGCACTGCGGCCGCCAGCAAGTGGAAATGTTTCACCTGACTGTAAAGCACCGGCACCATGCTGGGATCATTCTCGGCAAAAATCCTGTCGCCGATAATCTCTGCCATACGCAGTGACGAACCGGCACGTTGCAAGTGGTAGTATTGATATTCCTCAGAGTCTTCGGCCACGCCGCGCAGATGTAACTCCGAGAGTTGCATCACGTCGTCAATCAGCAATTCATCAATCGCCGGACTTCGGGTACGGTATAGCCAGAACAGGTGCTGCATGTTGGTCCGTGCCGCTTCCCAGTTATTCCAGCGCATCAGATTTTCAATCTTCTTTTGCTGGTAGGGGATTTGGGCGCGGGAATACAGTCCCTGATTGATACGAACGATCTGTAACGCACGATCAAACATCTCGTGCGCCTCGTCGTAGCGACCAAGTGCCATGAGCTGATCGCCGACTTGCATCAGCGGCTCAGACAAAGACATATCATGGTGATTAGTGTGGGACTCCACACTATTAAGGAGCGCGCGGGAGCTTTCCAGCTCCTGCAACATGGTTGCAGCAGTGTCTGCACTCTGGGCAAAGAGTGGGGCGATATTAGACGCCACTACAACCAATAATATGGGCAACATTATTGGTAGACGTTTCATTAGCAGAACCTTTGTTCTACATTGTTATTTTTTTGTTATTACGGCGTACCTTATGCCTAACTAAATGTGCTGGCAACAAATTTTTGCAAATTTGCGCCGGAACGCAATTTCACGCTTTCTGTTGATTTAGAATCGGTTTTTTTAACGGCAAAAGCATCATTAGTAAATTCAGGAACTTAAGCAAATGAACTCACTAAAAATACTAATAATATCCGTAGTTTCACTGAGTGTTGGCCTTATCGGTGGTCAATTTTGGGGCACGTCAGCACAGACACAAAAAGTCTACGAATTACGTACTTATACCACCACTCCTGGCAATCTGGAGAATCTGCACACCCGCTTTCGTGACCACACGATTCGAATTTTTCGCAAACACGGGATGGAAATAGTTGGCTTCTGGACACCCGCCGATGCCGAGCTGGCGGACAATACATTGATCTATGTTCTGGAACATGAAAGTCAGGCAGCAGCCGATGCGGCATGGGCAGCGTTTGGACAGGATCCCGAATGGCAGCAAGTCTCCGCCGCATCCAACGCCAACGGCAATATTCTTGCCGGGGTACAACGCCAGTACATGTTGGCTACTGACTATTCACCGATAAACTAGAAGCAATTGCGCCAACTGCGCCAACAAAAAAGCCGGCCCAATACCGGACCGGCTT
>CAZQFA010000039.1:0-11708 GCA_964592245.1 uncultured Pseudohongiella sp.
GTGATCGGTGCCGGATAGTGCGGACCAGCTTTGGCCATTACCATGCCTTTTGCCGTTTCGTATGCCACGTTCAATTCAATTGGCTGCAGCAGCAGTGGTGCAGTTTTGCGTTTGCGCACGGCCAGATAATCGAGCTTGCCAGCATTGCTTTGCTCAATCATCGTCTCGGCGGCGGAAATCAATTTATCTGTTGCGACGATGGCATCGAGCGCGCCCTCAGCGAATGCCTGATCGGCCTTGATCTGGGCGCCACTGCTAATCCATTGATTGGCATTGTCGGCACCGATCAGACGTGGTGCGCGTACCGTGCCGCCAAAGCCAGGCAATATACCCAGTTTGACTTCCGGAAATCCGACGACAGCATCGGCGGTTGCGACGCGAAAATCGGTGGCCAGGGAAAGTTCCAGACCGCCACCCAATGCCATGCCGTTGATGGCCGTCACTGTGGGCACGGGCAAGTCTTCGATCGCTGAAAACAACTTGTTGGCTTCAACCAGCCAGGCCATAACCTGTTCTTCGGGCTGACTGAACATGGCAGTAAATTCGGTGATGTCGGCACCGACGATGAACGCCGGTTTGGCACTGGCGAAGATGACGCCTTTGACGGAGGCAGTCTGCAGGACCTCAACGGCCGCTCTCAGCTCTTCAAGGGTTTGCCGGTCAAACTTGTTGACGGACGAGTCTTTAAGATCAAACGTGAGCTGGGCAATGCCAGAGGGCAACACGTCGACGCTGAGCGACTTGCCTGAATAGATCATTTCTGCCTCCAATTATGTCGGGCGTTTGTCCTTTAGCCCTCCGGGGGCCGCATTATAACGTTACCATGTCGGATTAAGAACCCGTGCCGGATGACAACCCCTCCCCCTGTTCGGCTATCATCTTGCGCAGAGACCAATAAACACACAGGTAGCAGGACATAGCCATGGAAAACAGGTTGCAAGCACTTCTCCTCATTCTCACCCTTGCCGTGGTCGGTTTGACGACCCTGTCGACGTCGCAGGCGGCAGAGCACGGAGTGATAGTGGTTTATCACCATGTCGCCACGGATACCCCTCCGTCTACGACCATCGCGCCTGATCAGTTCCGTAAACACCTGGAATTTCTGCGCGACAATGGCTACACGGTGCTGCCACTGGATGAGATGCTGCAAAAACTGCAAGCCGGTGAGTCGTTGCCGGATCGCGCTGTCGCCATCACCTTCGATGATGGCTACATCTCCATCTATGACACCGCTTTTCCCATGCTGCAGGAGTTTGGTTATCCCTTCACCCTGTTCCTGAGTACCGGGCCCATTGACCGAAATCAGCCGAACTATATGAACTGGGAGCAAATTCAGGAAATGTCAGATGCTGGCGTCATCATCGCCAATCACAGCGTTGAGCATCCCTACCTGCTGGACCGTCAGGCGGACGAGTCCGACTCCGGGTGGCTACAGCGTCGCCGCGAAGAGATTCTGGCTGCGGAGGCTCGCATAGAGGAATATACCGGCCAGAGCCACAAGCTGTTCGCATACCCCTATGGCGAATACAATGCCGAGCTGAAAGCCATGCTGGACGATGAAGGCTTTATCGGCCTGGCACAAAACTCCGGCGCCGCCGGCTACCAGACAGATTTTCTGGCCGTTCCCCGTTTCCCCCTCGCCAGCATTTACGCCAATCTCGACACAGCCAGTACCAAGCTCGAATCTCTGGCTTTCAACGTCAGGCAAGTGAGCCCCGATTCACCAGTCACCGTCGAGGCCAGCCCCAGCGTGCAGCTACAGTTCTCACCTGGCGATTACAATTATTCCCAGATCGGCTGTTTTGCCGACAGCGAGCCCGTCACCATGGATTGGCTGGACCGCGAAGCTGGACTGCTGGAGATCACCCCGCAGCGTGAGTTCAACAACCGCCGCTGGCGCTACATTTGCACCGCCCCGCTACCCGGCAGCGGACGCTACTTCTGGTACTCGGTACAGTGGATCAATCCGGAGGTCGGGGGTAACTAGCGCAGGGACAGATTAATTCTGTGGCGGTTCTGTAGCCGGCTGAGACGAGCTGGCAAAAGTTGTTTGCTATTACAGTTTAGGTGAACGCTACTCGCTAGTAGTAATTGTCCAGATCACGTGCCTGCAGGTTGTTTTGCTCAATGATGGTTTGCACTTCATCGACGTAGTTTTCACCGCGCTCCGAATACTGCGCCAAACCATAGGCAAGTTGCATAGGGTCGAGTTCTCGCGAGCGATTGCGCATGGCCTGTCGCATTTCACGCAATTCGCGATAGGACGGATGAGTATTGATATTCAGCAGGTATGCTTCAACCGCCTCACCAATATTGTTGAATTTTTTGACTTCGTGCGTGGCACCATCGCGGCGGCGATTGGGAACGATGCCGCAACCTTCTTCGTAACACCATTGCCCGAACAGATTATTGCCTTCCAGTGTAAAGCGTGAGGTGCCCCAGGCAGATTCGTTCGCCGCTTGCGCCAGCGCCAAAGACACAGGCAGTACATCGACACGTCGCATGAGCACTTCCATGATCCCGCGCTCACTCAATTCGTCTGTTTCTACCCGATAAAGATCGGCCAATGCCATGACCCGGCGACGTTCCCGCTGACTCAATGCCGCGCCACTCTTGATAACTTCGGCGTAGCCGCTCAGTTCGGCGCGCAACTCGGCAATCACCTCGTTCTCGGCAATGACATAGTCTTGCAGATAGTCAAAAAATTGCTGCTTTTTGACATCGATTTCCGGAATGGAAGCGAAGTCCGGGAAGACCACAATGGGCTCTATGGTGGGCACGGGTGGATGCAGTTGCGGCACAACGCTCTGCACCGCTGCAATAAGCAGGACCAGTGCGAATCCGGTTACCCCGGCCACACCCAGTTCCGCTTTTCGAGCTGCGTCATATGCTTGCACTGCTTCAAACCTCGTTCCGAATGTCAGTTGATCATGGGCTTAACATGAACAGATACCCTGTAGAATCAACCGCTTATGCTCTCTTTTGCGCAACCATTTGCACACTCAGCTTGCAGACTCAGTCGCTCAACCAGTCGCACAACCGATTCGTCGTCCCATGGCAACCACCAGCCAGCGTAACAACAATTTTCAATCCTATTATCGGCCATTTTAGCGCTGCCGGGATAGCAATTGTGTGATTGCAGACGCAGAGTCAGCGCAAATCTGTTGCCGTCGACCTGACGAGCCACAGGCATCAATACCGGCTCGTAATCAGCTCTTGCTGCCACCTCGGCAATTGGGCGAATCGGGAACCTCGCCGGTGGCTGCCTGCCATTCTTCCGGCGAGTACAAATGCAGCGCCAGCGCATGAACGTGGCCAGCTAATTCATCTGCAAGAATTTGGTAGACCGTTTGATGCCGTTTGACACGCGGCAGCGCAGAGAAAGAATCTGTCACTATTGTGAGCTTGAAGTGAGAGTCCGTTGCCGGCCCGCTGTGTTGATGACTTTCGTTCACAACATCAAGCACGGCTGGCTGTAATGAGGATTCCAGTTTCTGTCGAATAACTTGTTCTGTGCTCATATGTTACAACTGGCTCCTTTACATTTATTTCGATATCAACAAAGCCTGCCCATTCTACTTTCGCGACAGGCAAGCTGTGAACATCACCACTCTTTTGCATTGTCAGCAGCAAGCAAAGTACCTTGCCAGACGTCGCCTTCCAGTTTCCGTTGTGCGCAACATGTGTGCGGCGATTGGCTAACAATGCCGCCGCTAACGCGTCTACGCCGAACTATTGCTTCACCGGCACTGACGGCACAACGCCAGACTGCTGCATTTTACAGTATTCCCCATTGTAGCCGTAGCCTGTAGACTCGGCAGCCAACGACAGCACCCACTCAATTGGCGAATCAAGGCCACAAAAATGGCAATTTCCTGGTACCCCGGGCACATGCACAAAGCCAGCAAAGCCCTGAACAAGCTGGCCAAGGATCTCGACTGCCTCGTCGAAGTGCTGGATGCGCGTACGCCACTCGCCAGCATGAATCCGCGCCTTCAGCCCTATCGCGAAACACTGCCAGTCATCCTCATTCTCAACAAGGCCGATTTGGCTGACCCGCAGACGACGCTGCGCTGGAGCAAGTACCTGGCAGCCGACAATAGCCGCTGCCTGATTAACGGCCGCGATCACCCGCTATCCACAGCCCAGCTCATTCACGCCGCCAATCAGTTGTGCCCGCCAGTAAAGACAACCACTTCGAAGCGGCGGCAAATGGCGATCGCCGGTATTCCCAATGTCGGCAAATCCTCGCTGATAAACCAACTCTGTCAACGCAAGGTCGCCAAAACCGGGAATGAGCCCGCAGTGACACAGGGCCTGAAGCCCGTCAAACTGGGCGAGCACTGGACTTTGATCGACACGCCCGGCCTGCTATGGCCGAAGCTGGAAGACCAGCATCAGGCCTATCTGCTGGCGATGACCGGCACGATTCGCCAGACTGCTCTGGATATCGAAGATGCCGCCTGGTATGCCGCCGAAGTGCTGCTGAAAATGTACCCGGAACGCCTCAGCGAACGTTTTGAATTACCGCCAGATATGGGGTCAGCGGAGGATGTGTTCAATGCCATCGCCCGCAATCGCGGGGCACTCGGGCGCGGGGGCCACGCTGACTACAACAAGGTGGCCGAGTTGTTACTTAATGAGCTCCGCTCGGGTAAACTTGGTACACTCAGCTTCGAGGTTCCTCCTCAGGCATAAATCCATCGACGACGGCTAACTCCATCCAGCCTTCGGACGCAGTTAACTGGCAGTAAGCACTCATGGCAGAAGTAAGTACGATCGGCACAGCAAAGACTCCGGATTCATCGCAGACAACTGCACATAACGCCTTCGAATGGCGACGCAGCGAACACATCGACTCGCTCAATTTGAGCATCGAGGAATACATACATCGCAAGACTGGCGCCGTCCACTATCACCTCAATGCCGACAATGCCGAGAATGTTTTTCTGGTGGCGTTTCGCACCATGCCAATGGACAGCACCGGCGTTGCGCATATTCTGGAACATACCGCCTTGTGCGGCAGCAAACGCTATCCCGTGCGCGATCCTTTTTTCATGATGATTCGCCGTTCGCTGAATACCTTCATGAACGCCTTCACCAGCAGCGACTGGACCGCCTACCCGTTCGCCAGTAAAAACAAAAAGGACTTCAATAACCTGCTGAACGTTTATCTTGACGCTGCCTTTTTCTCGCGTTTGCATCCGCTGGATTTTGCCCAGGAAGGCCATCGACTTGAATTTTCTGAAGCAGATAATGCCAATAGCGAACTGGTTTACAAGGGCGTGGTATTCAATGAAATGAAAGGCGCCATGAGTTCTACCAATAGCGTCTTGTGGCACACCATGAGCAAGTACCTGTTTCCTACCACTACCTATCATTTTAACAGTGGTGGCGAGCCCGACGAAATTCCGGACCTGAGTTATGAACAATTGCTGACGTTCTACAAAACTCATTATCACCCGAGCAATGCCGTATTCATGACATTTGGCGACATTCCGGCTGCCGAGCATCAGCAGCATTTTGATGAACTGGCCCTGAGTAAATTCGACAAGCTCGACGTCAATATCGCTGTCAATGATGAAAAGAGATACCTGGCACCCATAAGAATCGAAGAGTTTTACGCGGTCGACGAAGTCAAACCGAATCGCACGCACATTGTGGTCGGCTGGTTGCTGGGTCGCAGCACCAATTTACAAGAGTTGTTTGAAGCACAACTGTTGACCGGCGTGTTGCTCGACAATTCCGCCAGCCCGTTGTTGCGGGTGCTTGAAACTACCGATCTGGGAAGCTCCCCTTCACCGATGTGCGGTCTGGAAGATTCTAACCGGGAAATGACTTTTATGGCCGGACTCGAAGGCTGTGACAGCGAGGCCACAGAAAAAGTAGAAGCTCTGGTAATCGACACACTAACTTCACTGGCCGAATCCGGTGTGCCACAGGATCAGGTCGATGCTGCATTGCATCAGCTGGAATTAAGCCAGCGGGAAATCTCCGGTGACAGTTTCCCCTATGGCCTGCAACTCATCCTAACCGGACTGTCTACCGCCCTGCACCGCGGCGACCCGATCAAGCTGCTCGACATCGAGCCGGTGTTGGCTGATCTGCGCAAGAAAGTCAAAGATCCGCAATACATTCCAGGCCTGATACGCCGTCTGTTGCTGGACAATAACCACCGCATCACACTCACCATGCGTCCCGATGGTGATATTTCGCGACGCAAAGTGGAAGCAGAGAAGCAACGTCTCGCGGCCATTCAATCCGGCTTAGGCGACACCGAAAAAGCCGAAATCATTCAGCTCAGCGAAGCATTACAACAACGTCAGGCGCAAGTGGACGACCCGGGCTTATTGCCAAAAGTGGGACTGGACGATGTGCCCGAACAAATTGAAGAGCCGCCACGTCAATCACACCAGCTCAGCAATGGCGAAGAAGTCAGTTTCTATGCGCAAGGCACTAATGGTCTCAGCTATCAGCAGGTCGTGTTACGCGTACCTGAGCTGGACAGCGAACTGCTGGATATTCTGCCGCTCTATACCAGCTGCCTGCCCGAGTTCGGCATTGGCGACAAGAGCTACGACGAAGTACAGACCTGGCAGGCACAAGTCAGCGGTGGCATCAATTGCTTCAGCAGTATTCGCAGCGCCGTCGACGATGTACAGAACACTTCTGCCGTGCTGAGCTTTTCCTCCAAAGCGCTCAGCCGCAATCACGCTGAGCTGACGCAGTTACTGCAAGCAACGATTAACGATGTCCGCTTTGACGAAGGCCAGCGCCTGCAAGAGCTGGTAGATCAAATCTGTGCACGCAAGGAAAGCAGCATCACTGGTCAGGGACACTCGCTGGCGATGAGTCTGGCTTCCAGCCAGATGAGCCCGACTGCACAACTCAATCATCGCTTCGGTGGCCTGCAAGGCATTAAATGGCTGAAAGAAATCCGTGATGCCATGACCGACAGCGAACAGCGCAGTCAATTGCTGGGGCGATTCCAGCGCCTGCACGACCTGGTGAATGCCGGCGATCGTCAATTCCTGCTCATCGGTGAAAGCGCCCAGCGCAAAGCCATGCTCGCCGATCTGGGCAATGTCTGGCAACAATCTGACTCCGGCACAACCCACGCCCATCTGCAGTTACCCGAGATTCGTAATCAGGTGCGCGAGGCCTGGACTACCGCCACACAAGTAAGCTTCTGCGCCAAGGCTTATCCGACAGTTGCTTCCTCGCATCCGGACAATGCCGTTTTGCATGTACTGGCAGGCTTTATGCGTAACGGCTTCTTGCACCGGGCGATTCGCGAACAGGGCGGCGCCTATGGCGGCGGTGCGGGACAGGATGCCAATTCAGCTTCTTTCCGCTTCTTCTCATACCGTGATCCACGTCTGCAAGAGACCCTCGATGATTTTGACCGGGCGATTGCCTGGGTCATTAGCGAGAATCACTCACCGCATCAGCTCGAAGAAGCGATCCTGGGCGTGATCGCCGCCATGGACAAATCCACCTCGCCCGCGGGTGAAGCCAAGCAGGCCTTCTACAATCACCTGTTCGGGCGCACGCTGGAACAGCGCATGACTTTCCGCGCCCGGGTGCTGGCAACGACACAGGAAGACCTGCGCCGTGTCGCCGAGACCTATTTCGCGCCAGAAAAGGCCAGCATCGGCGTCATTACCAATAAAGACCTGCTGGAGAGCTTACAAAACAGTGATTTAACGATAGTAAATCTCTAGATTTTTCAACAGGTTATAAATTTTTTAATAAATTTCTATTATTTTTCGCAATCACCGGGAACTTAGCCTGCAGCAGGCAGTCTGATTAAGTGTAGGTAGATGTCATACAAAATTGTGGGTTTTGTTTCATTTATCTCTCCCTTGATAGTATATTTAAGCCCAACAACTGACGTTGTTGGGCTTTTTTCTTTCCCCGATTTTCTCCTCAAGATCACTACTTTTAGCCGCAAGATTTACCCGGAATGCTCACTTCGCCCTGCCGATTAATCACCGCTCCAGAACCCGCCTTATGGAACTGAGTCAGGCCAGAGCCGAAGCCACCCGCGTCACCGTAATAGGCATGTGCCTGGACATTATCCTCGGCCTGGGCAAAATCGTCGGCGGCGTGCTCACCCAGTCCTTTGCTCTGGTCACTGACGGCATTCATTCCCTGTCCGATGCCGTCACTGACATCTTTGTGCTCGTAGTGGCCCGATATTCCCATGCCGAGGCCGATGCCGAGCATCCCTATGGGCATGGCCGGTTTGAAACGCTGGGCACCATTGGCATGGGAATCGTCTTCTTCATCACCGCCGGCATCATCCTCTACGACAGCATCATGCGGCTGCGGGATCCGTCTGCTCTGCCGATCCCTGAGATCTCCGGTGCCGCCATCGCCGCGCTGTCCATTGCCGGCAAGGAGTGGATCTATCAATACACCATGCGGGTGGCGCGCAAATTGAACTCGAGCTTGCTGAAGGCCAACGCCTGGCACTCTCGCACCGATGCCATCTCCTCCATTGCAGTGCTCTTCGGGCTGCTGGGTGCGCAACAGGGCTATCCCTGGATGGATGTGGCAGCGGCAGCTTTCGTCGCACTGATTATCGCCAAAGTGGGCTGGGAGCTTTGTGCTGACAGCCTGCGTGAACTGGTGGATACGGCAGTCTCACCGGCCCGGCAACAACAATTGCGAGAGTGCATCCTGTCGGTGGAAGGCATCCGCGGGATAACCGAACTGCGCAGCCGCCTGTCTGGTGGCAAGATGATCCTGGAGGTGCATCTGTTGGTCAGTCCGCGCATCTCCGTATCCGAAGGCCATCAATTGGGCGAGCTGGTGCGCCGCACGCTGATTGGTCGCTTCAGTGATGTCAGCGAAGTCTTGCCGCACATAGACTCGGAGGAGCATGACCCCGCCGCGCCGGAAGCAGATTTGCGTGGCGACCTGCCGGAACGCAATTGGCTGCTGGAGCGAGTGCGCGAGCGCTGGCATTCACTGCTTAGCGAGGAAGAGATCGAGCGCGTTGCGCTGCATTATCTGGAAGCGGGCATTGAAGTTGACCTGATGCTGGAGAGCGATGAGGTGGCAGCCGAGATGACGGATAAACTGGCATCTGCCCTGAGCGATCTGAACAGTATTACGCGACTGCGCATCTATTCAAAAAAGCACGATGCCCTGCTGACACAATCGGTGCAGTGACTGGCGACAATAAAAGACCATCAACTCGAGCGGCTGCTATCGGTGCGTTTTTACCAGCTCATAGGCGCTCTTGATGTCCTGGGTTTTTTGCGTCGCAATCTCGATCATTTCTTCCGGCAGGCCCTTGGCAACAAGCTTGTCAGGATGATGCTGGTTCATTTGCCGACGGTAGGCTTTCTTCAGCTCCGCATCATCAACATCCGGCTTCACTCCGAGTAATTCATAGGCCGCTCGCAAGCGGTCCTCAACCGATTCCTGCTCATTAAAATGCGCCTGCCCGCTGATGCGACCGAGCAATTCCCTGAATTGTTGCTGGCTGAAACCAAGGTCCGCAGCAATAGTTTCGATGATACGCTGTTCGCGTGAATCGAGCTTGCCATCGGCCAGCGCGGTTGCCGAGACGATTTCAAGAAACATTTGTACCAGATGCTGACGGCGATAACACTCGCGCTTGAACTGTGCCAGCACGTCATGAATCGGAAAGCCGTCCTTCTTGCCTTCGTTGAAAAGATTGATAGCTACCTTGCGTTGCTCCGGGCGCAGCTGCATCTGATCCATGACACGTTTGGCCATGGCAATTTCGTCCTTGCTGACCCGGCCATCCGCCTTGGCAATATGGCCCATCACGGAAAACGCAGCGGCAAAAAAAGCAGACTGTACACGCTCAGTGGCACCCAGGCCCAAACCGCCCTGCTCTATACCATCAAGCCCGTTGTCGAAATAGTTGCCGAGCGCCGCCCCCATCAAGGCGCCAAGTGGCCCAGCCATCAGAAACCCGAAGGCGCCACCCATCACTTTGCCCCACCAAGCCATAGCTCTACTCATCCATTGATTAGCACAGGCTGCGAACACTGATGCCGCAGGGTGTGTGCGAAATAATTAAAATCAGAAAAAGAGTCGCTGAAACCAGTTCTTGTCCAGCTCTTCTCGACAGGAATTCAACTGTGAGGCAAAACGCATGGAGTTGCTCTGCACCTGGGAAGCAGCATTCTGCAACCAGCGTTTTTCCCGATAGGTGCCGCGTTGATAACCGCCATTGCCCTCGTGATAGGCATAGTACAGATGTTGCGCATTGTCGCGAGCAATACCGCTAGTGCGCGTAGAACCGGCGTTATACCAGGCCACAAAGTCCACGGCATCATCAAAGTCGGCCCGGGAAGCGCGGCGATTTCCAGATTGCACCTTGTATTCAGCCCATGTGCTGTCCAGCGCCTGGGCATAGCCATAGGCGGATGAAGGACGCGGGCCAGGAATAATCCACAGTATGCGGCTGCGCTCTGGTTTGGCGCGGGCGCGGAAGCCCGATTCCTGATAGATAAACGCCATGTTCACCGAGATCGGTATCCCCCAGCGCTCGGAAGACGCCTTGGCGGCTTTATACCAGGAGCGGCGATCCTCAAACATGGCACACACATCGGTAATGTCGCGCGGCTGTGTCGCCAGACAACCACTTAATAACGTCAGGCACAGCAAGCCACACACCTTGAGTGGCATGGTGTTTGTGCTGGTTGTTTGTCGTATCAAATGCACTTTCGGATGAACTTCCATTTGCTCTTAATCCAATTTGGTTCCCCGATGGAATTAATCAAGAGCCTGACCTACTCTTCCTACTCTTCCTACACTTCCTATGCTTCCTATACTTCTTATGTTTCCAACGCTGCAAGTTGGCTTAAAAACTCGTCCTCATCAATCACTTTTATCTGCAATTCTTCGGCCTTCGTCAGCTTTGACCCTGCTCCCGGGCCGGCAACCACACAATGGGTTTTCGCTGACACGCTGCCCGCCACCTTTGCTCCGAGTGCCAGCAAGCGAGCCTTGGCTTCATTGCGCGTCAGCTGCTCCAGGGTACCCGTGAGCACCCAGGTCTCGCCGCTTAGCGGCTTGTCAACACTGCTGACGGCAATCGCCGGCCATTGAATGCCCTGCTCTTGTAGCGTCTTGATAAGCGCCAGGTTGTCACTATTACCGAAGAACGTGGCGATGTGTTGTGCCACAATCGGACCGATGTCGGCGATCGCCTCCAGATCCTCAGCGCTAGCCGCGAGCAAGCCGGGCAAGTCGCCGAAGTGATTGGCCAGCGCCTGCGCGGTGGCCTCACCCACTTCGCGAATACCCAGTGCAAACAGGAAGCGCGGCAGTGTTGTCTGTTTGCTCTTGGCTATCGCTGCCAACAGATTGTCGGCCGACTTTTCGCCCATGCGCTCCAGCTGCACCAGTGCGTCTTTTTCAAGCCTGAAAATATCACTGACATTGGCAATCAGTTCTGCATCCACCAATTGCTCAATCAGCTTGTCGCCGAGACCTTCAATGTCGAGCGCAGTGCGCGAAGCGAAGTGCTTGATCGACTCCTTGCGCTGCGCCGGACAGATAATGCCGGCACTGCAGCGATAGAGCACCTCGCCATCTTTTTCAATCGGCGAGCCGCACGCAGGACATCCCGCAGGCAATTCGATCTTTTTGCGTTTTACGGCGCCTTTTTTAGCACTGCCTTTCTGAATACTTTCTGAATCAATGACCTTGACGATCTT
>CAZQFA010000039.1:11808-16815 GCA_964592245.1 uncultured Pseudohongiella sp.
CTTTTTTAGCACTGCCTTTCTGAATACTTTCTGAATCAATGACCTTGACGATCTTCGGAATCACGTCACCTGCCCGACGAACAATCACCGTATCACCGATACACAATCCCAAGCGCTCGATTTCATCCATGTTGTGCAAGGTGGTATTACTGACGGTGACACCGCCAACAAATACCGGCTCCAGCCTGGCAACCGGGGTAATGGTGCCAGTTCGCCCAACCTGAAACTCGACATTCAGCACTTGTGTTGATTTTTCCTCCGCCGGGAATTTATAGGCAATAGCCCAGCGTGGTGTGCGCGCAGTGCTTCCCAGTTCCTGCTGCGTGGCGAACTTGTTGACCTTGATGACGGCGCCGTCGATTTCATACTCCAGATCATTGCGCTTGGCCAACAGGCGCTGACAATAGGCGATGCACTCGTCGACGCCCGAGGCAACGATCAGATCATCGTTCACCGGCAAACCCAGTTCAGCCAGCATGACAAAGACTTCACTCAGTGAGTCAGGTAATTCGATGCCTTCGGCGATACCCACGCTGTAGCAATACATTTGTAAAGGGATTCTGGCGGTGTTGCGCGAGTCCAACTGCCTGACGGCTCCGGCCGCCGTATTACGTGGATTGACAAAGACCTTGCTGCCCTCGGTTTCCGCCCTGGCATTGATGCGAGCGAAACCGGCCTTGCCGAGAAATATCTCGCCACGCACCTCCAGCCGCGCCGGTGGAGATTGGCTATCGAGTCGCAAGGGGATATTACTGATAGTGCGGACGTTGTGCGTGATGTCCTCACCGGTGATGCCGTCGCCCCGGGTAGCGCCTCGCGTCAGCACGCCATTTTCATACAACAAACTGACAGCCACACCATCGATCTTGGGTTCACAGTTAAATTGTAGTGGTTCATCAGATTTCAGTGCTTTGAACAAGCGTTGTTCGAAACTGCGCAATTCATCTTCGCTGTTCACTTTCGCCAGTGACAGCATGGGGTTCTCATGGGTCACCTGATCGAATTGCGAGACGGGTGTGGAACCGACGCGTTGTGTCGGTGAGTCCGGCGTTACCAGATCGTACTCTGACTCCAGCGATTCCAGACGGGCAAGCAATTCGTCGTAATCGGCATCCGTGATTTCCGGTGCGGCAAACGTGTAATAGAGCCGATTGTGATGCTCTATCTCCTTGCGTAATGCGGTGACTTCTTGCTGGATTTTTTCGGGGGCTGCCATGCCGCGCTTACTGCCTCGTCAAGCGCGACTGCCTGCAGCTTTCAGACGTCGCAATTCAAAATCACGAATACGTTGGCGGTAATGCTCAATGGTTTGCTTGGTCATGACATTGCGGTGGTCGTCTTTCATCTCGCCGGACAATTCCATCTGTACCTGACGCGCGCAAGTGAGCATTTTCTCAAATGCATCGAGGTTGTTCGTCGGCGCGGGAAGCGCCAAAAACAAACTGATACCCACTGTGGAGAATTGTTCCATGTTGTTCAGATCAAACGTTCCCGGGTTCAACATATTGGCGACACTGAATATCGCCGGCCCCTTGCCATCCGGACCTGAACGCATATGGAAGATATTCATGTCGCCGAATTTCAATCCCGAGGTGATCAGCGACTCGAGCAAATCGTGTCCGTTGAAGGCATAGCCTTCGCGCGCCATGACGTTGATTACCAACACTTCGGACGGCTCCGCCGGCGCCGCACGGCTGCGCGTTTCCTGCACCTCGATTTCAGGAGCCGGTTCGCTCTGTCGTGGTGGCGCCGTAGCCACTGGCTTCAGCACCGGCTTCTCATCATCAGCAAATAACGACTGTGGCTCTGGCTCACGTCGTGGCTGCGGTGGCGGCTCTGTTGCTGCGACGGCCGGTGCCTGTTCACTATCCTGCTTGTCTTTGGCGGCAGGCACGGCGTCTTTCTTCTTGCGCGAGAAGGCTGAAAACAGGGCCTGACGCAATCCAGGTTTGGCCACCTTTTCTACTGGTTCGTCATCATCGAACAAAGTCGATTGTTGTACTGGTTTGCGTTCGTCAGTGGCTCTTGCCGACTGGTCTTTGCTCTTGCTCTTGCCGGTTTGGCTCTCGCCACCAATGCGCTCTCCCGCTGACATGGAAAAACTGTCGAGAGAGTCTTCGAACGACGCAACGTTGCCTAGTGCCGGCGTTCTGGCATCGTCATAATCATCCAGCGCATCATCAGACTCATCGCTGCTATCGTCATCATACTCGTCATCAAATTCATCAGCGTCTTCAGCGTCAGCGAGTTCTTCGTCATCTGCATACTCACCGTCTGTATAATAGCGGTCTTCGTCAGCGTGTTCGTCGTTGTCGTCTTCGTAACTTTCATCGTATTCGTCGTCGTATTCGTCTTCGTCAAACTCATCCGTCTGATCGTGCACTGGCTCATTGCGGTAGTCCGGCGCTAACGCCGCCATGCCGTCACCGAGATCCGCATCGTCCCCGGCTGCATCAGTTTCCTCGAAAGCTTCTTCCCGGGAATTGGCAGCTTGCCTGTTCGCGGCGCCAGACACATCGTAGTCAAACAACACATCATCGGCAGATTCGTTTTCAACGTCCTCGGCTTCATCGTAGTCATCCACGAATACCCGTTCCGGCTCATACTCCGATTCGTTGAACTGTGGCTCCGGCCGCTCACCGGCAACAAGGTCATCTTCCTGCCATGAATCGCTGTCTTCTGCAGCAACCGGATCGACTCGGGTTACGGCCTCATCAATTGCATCGGCAAAGTCTTCTTCTTCGTCTTCAACAACGCTGTCATCGGGCCGCAGATCATAAGGCAGGTCGTCAAATTCTTCCTCCGCAACATCTTCCGCCTGCGCTGCGGATGCACGCAGCTCAACTGCATCCATCAATACCGGCACTTGCTCGTCCTGCTCGTCGCCCAGATCCATGGTGGCGGCGCGCGCCTTGGCGCGCACCAGTGCCGGATCTGCAGCAGCGGCCGCCGCAGAGCGAGCGCGCACGCGAGCGCCGCCGCTGGGAAGCTCAGACATTTCCAGCGCATCAAGATCAACGTCTTTCGGGATATTTTTGTCGATGGCCAGTCGAATCTGGCCGCGCCGCGCCTGAATGGCGACATAGAGGCCACGCAACACCACGGCGACGATGGCGAGGCCCAACAGCAGGATGATTAATTCGCGAAGACTCATAGGGTCGCGGCAAAGTTGCACGAAGACGTGCGATTAAGTGAAAATTTTTAAGGTTATCTTGCAGTTACCCAATTTTCTTTAGCGTTAAATTGGGGCAATCAGGCAGTAATTGCAAGTCGACTACATAGCAGCCAATTCGGCAGCCTCATCGATGTCCACTGCCACGATTCGGGACACGCCCGGTTCATGCATGGTAACACCCAGCAACTGATTGGCCATCTCCATGGTGATCTTGTTGTGAGTAATGAAGATGAACTGCACATTCGCCGACATTTCCTTCACCAGATTGGCATAACGTCCGACGTTAGCGTCGTCCAGAGGCGCGTCCACCTCGTCCAGCATACAGAATGGGGAGGGATTGAGCTGGAAGATTGAGAACACCAGGGCGATCGCAGTCATCGCCTTCTCACCACCGGAGAGCAGGTGAATGGTGCTGTTTCGCTTGCCCGGCGGCCGCGCCATGATAGCGATGCCGGTATCGAGCAGGTCTTCGCCGGTCATATCCAGGTAGGCGTGACCACCACCAAAGACACGCGGGAACAGGTTTTGTAGCCCGTTGTTGATGAAATCGAAGGTTTCCTTGAAGCGGGCACGGGTTTCCTTGTCGATCTTGCGAATGGCGTTGCGCAAGGTATTCAGCGCTTTCTCCAGATCTTCGTTTTGCTTGTCCAGATAGACCTTGCGTTCGGATTGCTGCTGATATTCGTCGATGGCAGCCAGATTGATGGGACCAAGGCGCTGAATGCGATTGCCCAGCTTCTCCAATTCGGCTTCGCAGGTGGCGACGTCCAGTTCTTCCGGCAGATTGGCCAGCACGGTGTCGAGATCGAACTTGGCTTCCCGTAGCTGATCCAGCAGGCCTTCGCGCTTGACCGAGGCACCTTCGCTCTTCAGGCGATTCTGCATGAGTTCTTCGCGCACAGAATTCAGCTGTTCCTGGATACCGTTGCGTTGCTTCTCCAACTCGCGAATCCGGTGCTCGTTGGCGTCCACTTTGGCTTTCGCTTCGTTGAGTTCTTTCTCCACTTCCAGGCGCTTTTGCAGCAGTTCTTCGAGGTCGAAGCGCATTTTCTCCAGCGGCTCATGGGATTGTTCGATCTGGGCGCGCAGGGATTCCATGCGCTCCTTGGAACGCTGCACCTGGCTGGCCATACGATCCATGGTCTCGCGCGTGGACTGCAATTGTGACTGCACCGATTGCTGCTTCAGCGCCAACTCGTGCGCCCGGTCTTTGTCACCACGCGCAGTTTCACGGGTCCGGGACAGAGCTTGCACCGCTTCTTCACGCGCCGCTTGCAGCCGCTCCTTGCCGCCCACATCCTGCTCCATGCTGTCGAGTGCTTCTTGTAGCCGGGCGCGCGAAGCAGCCGTGTTTTCCTGTTCAACGGCCAGCTGCTCGGCCAGGTCTTCCAGCTCTTGAGCAATGCGCTGCTTGCGCAGAGTGGCCTCTTCTTCTTTGGCCTGCTTGCCGCTGAGTCGGGATTTGAGGTCACCCAGCTCACGGGTTTTGTCACCAATCTGGTTACGCAGGGTTTCGCGCTCGGATTCCGCCGTCGCCAGACGTTCACGCAGCGTTGAACGCTGGTTATCAAGCGCTTCAACTTTCTCCGTTAATGATTTGATTTTTCTAAATAAATCGGCGATAACGCCACGACGCTCAGCGATGCTTTCCTGAGTGCTGGTGCTGCGCAGCTGTAGCCAGGTCTTGCCCAGCCAGATACCGTTTGGCGTGATCAGGGATTCACCTTCGCGCAGACTGGAGCGCAAACGTGTCGCTTCCTCCAGATCATTGGCGATGTAGATACCGGCCAGTAGCTCGGAGATTTCCCAGTCACTGGAGACCTTTGCCGTCA
>CAZQFA010000039.1:16915-24784 GCA_964592245.1 uncultured Pseudohongiella sp.
TAGATACCGGCCAGTAGCTCGGAGATTTCCCAGTCACTGGAGACCTTTGCCGTCAGCGGCGTCAGGCTACCGCCGACAGTAGCCTCTCGTGGACCGGCATTGACGTCGATAAAGGCCAGCTTGCCCTGCGGCAGGTCTGCCAGCATGCGTTCAACGGCATCGAGCCCCTCCACACAGATGGCTTGCAGTGACTCGCCCAGCACGGTTTCTACAGCCAGCTCCCAACCTGATTCAATACGCAGGCTCTCACCGAGGCGAATCTGGTTGTCCAGGCCCTTGTTCTGTAACCACTGATTGAGTTCTTCGTTGTCCTGCCCCAGAGCCGCTTGCTGCAACGCCTCCAAAGAGGTCTGCTTGCCTTTGGCTGTCTGCAATTCTTCACGGGAGCTATCCAGTTCTTCGCCACATTGATTGAGCGCCTGACGATCAGCTTGAATCTGGGTCGCGAGTTCTGTTGATTGTGATTGCATTGTGCCCAGATTCAACTCCAGCTCGGAGATTTCCTCGGCGATAGTCTGCAATTCTTCATCCACTGGCGCGGCAGCCAATTGCTGCTGCTCAGCTTCCAGTTTTTGCTTGCGCGCCAGACCGCGCTCGACGATCTGTTCCAATTGCTGGATACGCGACTGCTCGACTTCGGCAATCTGCCGTGGTTCTTCGGCACGCTGGTTAAACTCATCCCACTCCTGCTGCCAGCGCTGCATCACCTGCTCCGCCTCGGCCAGCGCCTCGGTGGAGACCGCCTCTTGCTCCCGCGCCTCTTCCAGCATGGGGTTCAGCTCTTTCAGCTGCGCTTCCAGTTCGGTAATGCGTTTGAGATCCACATCCAGCTCTTCACGAGTCTGTTCCCAGCCTTCTTCGGTCTCGGTCAGGTCGAGTTTGAGCTGGTCCACACGTTCGACATGGTGCTCGATGGACTGCTCGATGCGGGCAATGTCATTGCCGAGGCTGTAGTAGCGCGCCTGTACCTCACCCAACTCGTCATTGAGGTCGGCGTTTTCGGCCAGATGCTTTTCGATGTCTGCATCCAGTGCGCGCTGGTCGGCGGTAGTGGCTTCGATCTTCAACTCGAGCTGACTGATCTTGTCCTGATTGGCCTTGATCTCACTGTCGAGGCTGCGCCATTTCAGCGCATTGAGGTTGGCCGTGGTCTGCCGTTCTTCCTGTTTCAGCTCGCCATACTTCTCCGCCGCCACTGACTGCCGTTTCAGGTGCGCCAGCTGGCGCTCCAGTTCGTCACGGATATCAGTCAGGCGCTCGAGATTTTCCATTGTCCGCTTGATGCGGCTCTCGGTCTCCTTGCGCCGCTCCTTGTATTTGGAGATACCGGCGGCTTCTTCGATGAAGACGCGCAGCTCTTCCGGCTTCGATTCAATCAGCCGGGACACCATGCCCTGCTCAATGATCGAGTAGCTACGGGCACCCAGACCGGTGCCGAGGAAGATGTCAGTGATGTCCTTGCGGCGGCACTTGGTGCCATTGAGGAAATAGGACGACTGAGCATCGCGATCCACGCGGCGCTTGATGGACACTTCGGTGAAATTGGCGTATTCGCCAGTCAGGCGATGGTCCTGATTGTCGAACACCAGCTCCACGCTGGCCTGGCCCACCGGCTTGCGGGCGCCGGAGCCATTGAAAATGACGTCTGTCATGTTCTCGCCACGCAGGTTCTTGGCCGAGCTTTCCCCCATCACCCAGCGCACAGCGTCGATGACATTGGATTTACCGCAGCCGTTGGGCCCGACAACCGCGCAGAGGTCGGAGGGAAAATTGACGGTAGTAGGGTCTACAAAGGACTTAAAGCCCGAAAGCTTGATGCATTTCAGCCGCATGAAGGTAACTCTGATTCAAGTGCCGGCTGACCACTTCGCGATTGAGGTGCAGAATTTAGATCGGGCGTAAGCACAGACGTGATTAATGTTTAGCGAATTTGTTTAGCGAAATTGACAAATACCTGTCGGCAGGGTTGGCGTCACTCTGTCCGATGTTAAGCGCGAAGTTTAGCTGATTTGTGACGGCGGTGTCACCGGTTATACGCCTGCATGTCGGGCCCAACAAAAATCGCAAGTCTCAAATTAGGAAAGAAAGCAGCTGCCACATCCAGACATGGACAATTGGCAATCGCTTCAACGATAATGAACGTGTGATGCTGAATGGAATTTTGAATAGTTTCCTAAACTTAGGCTGCACATTACCGGCAATAGCGAGTTGGACAATGTCAGTTCCAATTAATAATCAGCAATGGCAATGTAATGCAATAATCCGGCAATATGTGATCTAAACCCGGCCTTCCCGAAGCAAGAATATTTGCGAATAAATAATCCTCTCCTGGTGACTCCATCAATGGCATTTAAATACCGCTCTTTAGAGCTGCTAGCTTTCCTTGTTTGTATTGCGACCAATCCACACGCGGTTGCAGATACGCCACTTGGTTGGGTAAACAATTACAGCGATTCAGCCTACACCACCACTGCAAACAGGTTCGAAGTCAGTCTCGCCACCTTGCGCGTCAATGACACCATAGACTTTCTGGATGTCCGTGAGGAATTGCTGGTCGGTAATCGGGCACTGGTAGGAAAGAGTGGCGATCTCAAAGGCAGCAGCATTTCCCTGCACTATGGTCTGCTGGAGCATCTGTCGCTGTTTGGGCGTGTTCAGCAGCAGCAATTAACTGCAGAGTTGGGAGAAATTAACAGTCTGGATGTAATCGACATAGACACTGCACTGGACACGTCAATGTGGGAGGCAGGTTTCAAATGGGTGTTATACGAAGCTGATTTGCTGGCCCCGAATAACAGACATACAGCGCTGAGCATTGAAGCCAAATACAACCACAATGAAAGCGACAGTTACGATGTGCTGGTCAGTTCTGCGCAGGTTGACGGCTTCGAAGTTATCTTTGCCAACCCGCAAACTTTTGCCGTCGATCGCCTGGAAGACGAAGGCTGGTCAATGCGCCTGCGTTATTCGACTTCTCTGGGGCGCACTCTGGTAGGGACGATTTGGGCCGGCTATGGTGAGAACAGCGCCACTGCAGGCACATCGTCAGATCTGGCGTCGGCCACTATCGCCAGCTATTTTGAGCAGCAATTCGATCAGGAAGAAACCTATTACTATGCCGGGCTCAGCCTGAATGCCCAATTCATTCCCCGCTTACCATTGACCCTGAGTTATGAATATATTCGGCTCAACTCGGTCGATTTCTCCCAAGTGCCCGAGACTCCCCCCAGCTTTCTCCCAAGATTCCTCACTGGAACCGGCTCCCAGCAAGAAAGCGCCAACCATACGCTCAAGGCGCGCATGAGTTACTGGATTACCCCACGGCTCCATGTCAGCTTGCTGGGAAATTTATTTGCCAATCAATTCGTTGGCCTGATTCCCCACTACAATAACCCGCTAACTGGCTCGTTTTCTTCTCTGCCTTATGGGTACATTGGGGTGGAACTGGGTATAAATGGGGGGTTTTAGGTAAAAACCCTTAGAAATTCCCATCGAGCATGGTAAATTACCGTAACGGAATCTGGGGGAAAAGCCGAACAATCAAGTTAGTAAGCTCAGTACCCACACATTTAAACCCAAGCACGCTTAAACCCAAGGTGTTTCCTACATCTTACGAGTACTACTGATCACAAACTAACGCAAAGTTGGAATAGATTGTGCATATGCGAATATGCACCTCACTCCATGACTAAATGCTGGACTATTTGAGAAACGAGGGAAAATCAATGATTGCCACACGCAACGTATTTCGCGGAATTACAATAATCTCAAGCTTGCTGGTCGTTGCTGCGATTCCTTCCGTTGGATTTGCCCAACAATTGGGCATTGCCAGTAATTCTGTCACTGTTTCGAACCAGGGCGGTAGCTTCACCGCCACGGCCCTGTCAGTAAATGGCGAAGGCAACGTCGCCTCGGTCAGCGGTATTCCGACATCCGGCCCTCTGGATTTCCCTACTTTCTCTTTCGACATGGTCAACAACGCAGTCCCTGCCGGCGTTTATACCTTTACCGCCGGTTTTGCTATTGACCACGCAGCCTCGTCGCGACGACTGGAAATCAGCGTTCCCGGGATCACACTCAATATTAATGGTGACACGCTAACCGGTAGCGTTTCCAATCCGAGTATCACCTTGATTGGACGAAGTGGTGACGGCAGCGTCACTGTGAAAAAAACCGGTGTGAACGTCGTTGGCACGATGTCCATAACCGATAGCACATTCAAGTTTGATGCTGACGACATGCTGCAGGAAATTAAAGATGAAGGTGGCATACTGGGAGACGTCATCAACACAATCGATGTTGCCAACCAGACCTACAACTACACCTTCGTACTGAAACAAACCGGTGGCTCCGCGGTACAGTTTGGTATTAGCCCCGGCGCCTCTTTCGATGCGTTCCCGACCTCCACGGCAGATTTCATCCTTAACAGTAATGACCTGCAAGCGACATTCACCGGCGGTTACAAGCTCAATGGTGCCCTGACATTTGGCACTGCCACCAGCGGCGGCGGTGACACTGGTGGTGACACTGGCGGTGGCGGCACTACTACCACGCCCGACGAAGAAGTGCAGGACGTCGCCGACACAGTTAACAATATTGATGTACCAACTACCGGCACTGTTGATGACAGTACCGTGAATCAGGTCAACGATGCGCTTACCAACACGACTACATTGGGCGATTCAATCGAAAGCGGCCTGACAGCTGGCACTACCAGTGTCAGCACCACACTGGATTATTTGAACACCACGTCGACGGCAATCGATAAGGCCGGTACGACGAATACAACGAATACAACCAGTGGCGGCACTACTGTTTCCACGACTACGGTAACGACATCTGTTGACAAGATCACAAGTGTCATCAAGACCTTGAGTTCAACGACCACATTATCTGAGGATCAAAAGACGACTCTGACCAACACGACCACCAACACGTTGACGTCGCTGTCTAAAGTGGTAGTGGCGCCGACCACAAATACCACCTCGACTACATCCTTGCTGACTTCTGCAAGCAACTTGCTAATAGAGTCGGTTGCCGCAACAGGTACTCTGACGCAAGCAATGTCAGACGCGGGCCGCACACTGGCACAAACTGCTCTGCGCACTACAGTATCACTGCTGGCATCACAGACTAGCAGTGATATAAGTGGAACAGACGTCAGCAACGTGGCGCAAGCTCAGGTACTGCTGCAAAGCAATAAGCGCTTGCTGTCCAAGGTTCTAGATACGGTCTCCATTCCTTTGGGGGAGACTGCTGCTCAAACTCAAGCAAAACAAGCCACTTTGCAATCTAACCTGCTCGCGACGGGACTTAGCGGGAATTCCGCAAGCACGCTGTCTCAAAATCTGGCTTCGCGAAAAAACCCGAGCACAGTTACAGTGCCTACAACTGCAGGAAGTACTACAGTTAGCCAAATTCTTACAACTGGACTAAGCGCATCAGTCGGAGGAAATGTCGAAATCTCTTCTGACGATAATAACGTCACCAGTCTTGTCACCGGTGGAACGACATACCCAGTTAGCGTGAAGAAAATCGCACTGGTACCAGAGGAGATCCCCGAAGGAATCACTACGTTACCGAACGGTGATGTGCTCTCGGTATCCAATGGAGTCGCCACAACCCTGAGTCCATCAGCGAAGGATCCAGTAGCTATTTCTTCAGCACTCAACGGAATCGACTCGAATCTCGTAGTCGATCAAGACAGCGACGGTAAGCTGACCTTCACGGGAGCAGACAACGTAAAGTTCGCAGGTACTTTTGCATTCGATACCACCCCAACAACAGTATCAGGTCCGGACACAGTGGGTTCGACAGTTTTCGTTGCCCCGACAGGAAGCCCCTCTGACCCTGGTTACTCTTTCAAAGTAAATTACGATGATGGTACCAGCCAGAACATTTCCCCGGTCATTAGTGAACCTAACTTCTATGGTTCCCTTGGAGGATTTGGTCTGGATGTCAGCACCGACCGTAGTACAGGTGTGATAACTGCAGGGAGCACTAGCCTTAAGCCGGACTATTTTATTAGATCGCTTAGTGAAGCAGATCAGCAATTCCTTGACGCCAATGGGGACAGTAACGGCATTGCTTATCGCCAAGTCGACGCCAATAACGACGGCATCACTGACTACGAAGTGATTTCATCCAGAGGTGTGCAGCTTGTTTACGGTGTCCCCTGAATCGCGGCTGTAAAATAGATGAGCCGTTTTTGAGGTTGCTTGACCACTGAATTAGCTCCGCTCGATCACTATTGGGATTTCCACCATGTACCTCGGGTACTCCATGTTAGCGTTCGCAGTGACCATCTCTTTGGCTTGGTCACTGCGGCCACTAGCGCACCAAATAGGTCTGCTGGATATCCCGGGGGGGCGAAAAACCCACGTTTCTCCTACACCGCTAATAGGCGGTCTGGGTATCTTTGCCGGCATTGTTTTCACGACTCTCTGGATCCCTGATGCATTGGTAACCAATTCCCCGTTTCTCAGCCTCTCTGCGCTTATCCTTTTTATTGGCACAATAGATGACGCCAAGGAACTTACCGCTCGCACACGCTTCATAGGACACAGCCTCGTTGCGTTGGTTATGGCCATGGTCGCCGGAAATCAACTTTACGACTTGGGAGAACTGGTTAGCAGTTCCACATTGCAGTTAGGAATTCTTGCTGTGCCGGTAACAGTGTTTGCTACTGTTGGGGTGATTAATGCAGTGAATATGGCCGACGGCATGGATGGACTATCAGCCGGTCAAGTCAGTATTTCAGTCAGTTTTATCGCTATTACCGCATGTTCAACTGGCCATTTCTCGGATGCGGGTTTCCTCAGTATTGTTTTATTCACGTTGTTGGCGTTTTTAGCGCTAAATTATCGACGTCCCTGGAAACGCGGCGCGCTTATTTATCTGGGTGATGCCGGAAGCACTATGCTGGGCTTTATGCTGGCCTGGTTATTGATCCAGTATTCTCAGGGCCCAGACGCACTCTTCTCCCCCGCCTATGCTTTGTGGTTTATGGCCATCCCGTTGATGGACACCGTAAATCTGCTTATCAAGCGCCCACTGGCGGGTCGATCTGCATTCAAGCCGGGCAGGGATCACCTCCATCACCTTCTTCTCGCCAAAGGATTAAGCGAGGGAGCTGTCGTGCTCATTATCCATCTGGTATCGATTTTATTGGGCGGCACAGCAATATTGGCGCTTCAATTCGGCATCAGTGACGCGATGATGTTTTCTGCTTTTCTTGCTTTATTCGCTCTGTATTTCGCTTTCGTTGGCAGGAACATTACCCGTTTGCGGCTCACTCGCCAGTAAGAAACAATCATTCCTCTACCCACCTCCGGCGCTCAAGCAACAGGTTAAAGTACAGTAACTTGTTGAGCTGCTAAATTAGCGCAATCCACAGCCTGCACGCATCATGCCGAGCAATAGAATTGCTGCCTCATTTCCGTCAACCGCTTGTCCAGTTGCCGTCAAGTTGGGTACTACCCCAAATTTGACTACATTGCTAATTAGCAAGGATGCTCAAGGGAATACACGGACGTATTCCAACCTCTAAAGCGGACAACAATAACCAACAAATAGAACACTACGGAGCAATAAATGCTCACTCTGCAACTGCCACAGGAGATCGAAGACCGACTGGATTTATTGACACTCAGGACCGGACACTCGCGCCAGTTCTATGTCCTGGAGGCGCTGTTGGAGCATATTGACGAGCTGGAGGCGCAGCAACTGGCGTTGGAGCGCTTGCTGGATGCACGTACGCAGACCAAGTCAGAGACAGCCAGTCATGGCAATGAGGACACTTGAGTGTGGCATTGAAAGGAAATTGGTCGGGACGGCGGGATTTGAACCCACGACCACTACACCCCCAGT
>CAZQFA010000040.1:0-23984 GCA_964592245.1 uncultured Pseudohongiella sp.
ACGTCCACCATCTCTGTAGATGAATTGGCAACCGCGGTGAAGCGGCCGGAAAACTTTTGTGGCATGCATTTTTTTAATCCGGTACCGGTGATGCCACTGGTGGAAGTGATTCGCGGTGAGAAAAGCAGCGACGCAACGATCGCCGCCACCGTCGCTTACGCCAAGAAAATGGGCAAGACCCCGATCGTCGTCAATAACTGCCCCGGTTTCCTGGTGAATCGTATTCTCTTTCCGTATTTCGGCGCCTTCTCACAACTGCTGCATGATGGTGCTGACTTTGTGCAGATTGATAAAGCAATGGAAAGATTTGGCTGGCCGATGGGGCCGGCTTACTTGCTTGATGTAGTCGGCATCGATACTGCCGTACACGCGCAGAAAGTGATGGCTTCAGGGTTCGACAGGATGAAGCTGGACTTTACCTCTGCCATCGACAAGCTGTATGAGGCGAAATCCCTCGGTCAGAAAACTGGCAGCGGCTTTTATCGCTATGAGCAAGACAAACGTGGCAAACCCAAGAAGTTGCCCAACCCGGAAATCACTGCTGTGATAGCGGCGATCCAGAAAGAAAAACGCGATTTCAGCAATGAGGAAATCGTGGCACGGATGATGACGTCCATGTGTCTGGAAACTGTGCGCTGTCTCGAAGACGGCATCGTTGGCAGCGCCATCGAAGCCGACATGGGATTGATACTCGGCATAGGCTTCCCGGCCTTCCGTGGTGGTGCCTTGCGCTACATGGACAGCATGGGACTTGCTGCTTTTTGCGAGCAGGCAAAGCAGTTGGCGCCTTTGGGGCCGATGTACGAACTGACTGATGAATTACAACGCAAAGCCGATGCCGGCGAACGCTACTACGGTTAACAGGAGGAAGCGCTATGAGTTTGCAAGCCAGAGATGCCGTGATAGTGGACGCCGTACGTACGCCGATGGCGCGTTCCAAGGGCGGCGCATTTCGCAACGTGCGGGCAGAAGAATTATCTGCCTTCCTCATCGATGCCCTGTTTGATCGCAATCCGGCTCTGCTACCGGAAGAGACTGAAGATGTGATCTGGGGTTGTGTTAACCAGACTCTGGAGCAGGGCTGGAACATTGCGCGCAACGCCGCGCTGTTAACCCGATTACCGCATTCGGTCTGCGGTCAGACCGTGAATCGATTGTGTGGATCTTCAATGTCGGCGCTGCACACGGCAGCGACTGCGATTCTGTCAGGTAATGGTGATCAGTTTATTATCGGTGGTGTTGAGCATATGGGGCATGTGGGAATGACTCACGGTATTGATCCCAATCCGCGAGCCTCGGTACATATTGCCAAAGCTGCGTGGATGATGGGCGTCACCGCCGAAGTACTGGCCAAGATGCACGGTATCGACAGGGAGAAGCAGGACGCCTTCGCCGTGCGCTCGCATCAATTGGCGGACAAGGCGCGCAGTAATGGTGAATTCGTGCGCGAGATTGTGCCAATCGTCGGTCACAATGCCGACGGTGTCAAAGTGCTGATCGAAGAAGATGAAACCATTCGTCCGGATACTTCCATGGAAGGATTGGGCCAATTGCGCCCGGTATTCGATCCAGCCAATGGAACTGTCACTGCTGGTACCTCATCACAGATTACCGACGGTGCCTCTGCCATGGTGATCATGTCAGCCGAAAAAGCCCAACAGGCAGGCTTGAAAATTCGCGCACGTGTTCGTTCCATGGCCTACGCTGGCGTGGATCCTTCTATCATGGGTTACGGGCCGGTGCCTGCTTCCCTGAAGGCTTTGAAAAAAGCAGGATTGACCGTGGCTGATATTGATTGTGTGGAACTCAATGAAGCCTTTGCCGCGCAATCGTTACCGGTGCTCAAGGACCTCAAGCTGCTTGATGATGTAGACAGCAAAGTGAACTTGCGCGGCGGTGCGATTGCTTTGGGGCACCCATTGGGTTGTTCGGGTTCGCGTATCACCACAACCCTGCTGAATAACATGGAAGACCGTGACGCTACGCTGGGTCTGGCTACCATGTGTATCGGGCTGGGGCAGGGTATCGCCACTGTGATCGAGCGAGTGTAACGGCATGGCGATACTATTCGAAGAGGTAAGTAGCTCGAGCACATCGTCAGCAAGCACCCGCGAGCAGGTCAAGAAGCATCAGTTAAAGAAAGATCAGTTAAAGAAAGACCAGTTCAAGCTGAACAGGGCGCGTAAAAACCTGCGCCGCGATGTGGGCAAGGCCATCGCCGATTTCAACATGATAGAAGACGGCGATCTCGTCATGGTGTGTCTGTCGGGGGGGAAGGACTCCTATACGCTGCTCGACATCCTGTTGAATTTGCAAAAACATGCGCCCATTGCATTCCGTATTCACGCGGTGAACCTCGACCAGAAGCAACCGGGGTTTCCCGAGCATGTGCTGCCGGAGTATTTGCAGGCCTGTGGGGTCGACTACAAAATCCTTGAGCAAGATACCTATTCGATCGTCACAGACAAGGTGCCGGAAGGGAAGACCTATTGCGGCCTTTGCTCAAGGTTGCGACGAGGTATCTTGTACAATTACGCCGATTCCATTGGCGCCACCAAGATTGCCCTGGGCCATCATCGCGACGATATCGTCGAAACACTGTTTCTCAATATGTTCTATGGCGGCAAACTGAAAGCGATGCCGCCCAAGCTGTTGAGTGATGACAAACGCAATGTAGTGATTCGCCCGCTGGCCTATTGCAAGGAAAAGGAAATCAGCAAGTACGCCGAGATGATGAATTTCCCTATTATTCCCTGCAACTTGTGCGGCAGCCAGGACAATATGCAGCGTCAGGCTATCAAGGCGATGTTGCAGGAGTGGGACAAACAACACCCCGGCCGGGTGGAGTCTATCTTTCGCAGTATCGCCAATGTGTCGCTCTCACAATTGGCCGATACCAGTCTGTACCCCTTCAGTGAACTGCGCGCACAACAAAGTCCGTCGGGTAAAGTGGAGGCTGTGGAGCTGGTCTAGTCGTCGCGATTAACAGACGCTGTGTAAATTCACACTGCGTCGCCGCCAGAACTGACCCGGTAGATGTCAACGTGGAGATAGCCTATAAAGATTTGTCACCGGACGCGCTACGCGGTGTGATCGAGGAATACATCGGTCGCGAAGGTACCGACTACGGCCCGCAGGACTACACTTTAGCGGCGAAAGTAGAGCAGGTCATGCGCCAGCTGGAGCGCGGCGAAGTAAAAATCTATTTCGATGCAGAGAGCGAAACCTGTACGCTGGCCACACCGCAGCAGATGCGCGACACTCTTGCTAAACAGAATGAAGAATAGGTGCGCCTGGCGCAGACAACGACACTTATGACTGATCAGGAAAACAGCAATACTCACTCTCCGGACGAAGAAGTGGCCGAGCTTGATGCCAGTGGTTTGTATTGTCCGGAACCAGTGATGATGTTGCACAACAAGATCCGCGAATTGGCACCGGGACAGAAACTGCGCATTCAGGCGACAGATCCATCGACGACACGTGATATCCCGAAGTTTTGCCTCTATCTCGGCCATGAGTTGCTGGAGAATTCACAAGACGGCGACCTCTACTATTATTTGATTCGCAAGAAAGAGTCGTGATCGTGGCCAGCAGTGAGCCGCAACCTGTTTATCTGATCGACGCCTCGATCTATATATTCCAGTCGCACTTCTCACCCTACGTCGAATTTACCGATGAGGAAGGTGAGGATCTCAGTGCACTTGCCGGCTTCACCCAGTTCTTGCTGCAGTTTCTGCGCCGCCATTCGCCGACCCACATAGCCATTGCTCACGACGAAAGTCTGTTTTGCGGTTTCCGTCATCGCCTGTGTGACAACTACAAATCCAATCGCGAATTACCTGATGAGAATCTCGCCAGACAACTCGCTGGCTGTCTGGAACTCGGCAAACATCTGGGTATCGCTGCGTTTGCGAGTAAGGAATTCGAAGCGGACGATATTATCGGTGCACTGGCGACACGCTCGCGACTGGGGGGTGACTGTGAGACCGTGGCGATTGTCTCCCGGGACAAGGATCTGGCCCAGCTGTTGAGTGCCGATGAGGATTGTTTATGGGATTACAACGCCAATCGTCGTCGCTTCCGTCGCGATATCATCAAGGAATTGGGCATTACGCCTGAGCAAATTCCCGATTATTTAGGTCTCATTGGCGACAGTGTCGACTGTATCGCCGGCGTCCCTGGGGTCGGTCCAGTCAAAGCCAAAGCCTTGTTGCAGGAATTTGGCAGCATGGATCGCCTGTATGAAAATTTACATTTGGTGCCGAAACTGGAACTGCGCGGCGCGGCACGATTGGCCGACTCACTCGATGAGCATCGTGAGCTGGCATTTCTTTCCAGACAATTAGCAACCATCATTTGTGAAATGGCAGATGAGAATGAACACTACGCGCACCTTGAATTTGACGACCTGCGTCAGCAAGCGGTACAGACCGATGCCTTTGCTGATTTCCTTGCCAGATACCGCTTTGCAGAACCCGAGCGCAAGCGCTTGCTGAGTGTTGTCCGCAGTCTCGATGGGCGAGCCTGACACCATGCGTATAGTGGCGGATGAACAACTGGCGGATGTGCAACCACTGTTTGCAGCGCTGGGTGAACTGACCCTGCTGCCCGCCGATGCATTAACCCCCGGCGCGGTCAAAAACGCCGATGCTTTGCTTGTGCGTTCGGTAACCAAAGTCGATGCAACGTTATTGGCAGGCAGCGCAGTACAGTTTATAGGCACTGCCACCAGCGGCATGGATCATCTGGATCTGCCTTATCTGCGACAGCGCGGTATCGAGGTCGTCCATGCGGCAGGCAGCAATGCCAATGCCGTGGTGGATTACTGCTGCTGTGCCCTCGCTTGCTGTTTTCGTCTTGGTCTGTTGTCAGCAGAGAAGCCAGAGAAGCTGCGGGTAGGAGTCATCGGTGCCGGTCATGTCGGTTCGGCGTTGGCGGGCCGGCTACAAGCGCTTGGCTTCGATGTGTTGTGTTATGACCCGCCAAGAGCGCAAGCCGAAGCCGGGTTTCACTCGGTCTCGCTCGCAGACGTCCTGGCCTGCGACCTGATTTCACTGCATGTGCCGCTCACCGACAGTGGCGAGCAGGCAACGCGTGGCCTGATCAATGGCCCCTTGCTGGCGCAGTTGGCTCCCGGCACTGTGCTGCTCAATACCTGTCGCGGCGGGGTGGTCGATGAACATGCCCTTGTAGAAGTGTTGCAACGTGATCAATCGCTGCACTACCTTGCTGATGTCTGGGAGAACGAACCCGATGTCTCGGCGGAACTGGTGCGCCGCAGCGTTCTTGCCACACCGCATGTGGCGGGTTACAGCCAGCGCGCCAAGCGCCGCGCCACACAATTGCTGCAAGAGCAGTTCAGCAGTTACTTTGATCTGGCTACCTCCCCAGCAACGGATTCAGGGCAGGAGCTTAGCATTGAGACTGCCGAGACTAATGGCGCGGAAAGTCTGACCAGGGACGCAGATTACACGTCCGTATGGTCGTTACTGGAAGCACGGTTACCATTGTCCGCGTTGTCGACACAGTTTTCAGAAGAAGTGTTGGCAGGGCGCGGGAGCATGGCCTTCAAAACTCTGCGCAACAGCATGCTGTCACGCAGGGAGTTTTGTGAGATGAGTTTACCGGTAGACGGGCTGGCAGATACTCTGCGCCAACAAGCGAGCACGATGGGTTTCCGCCTGTCTTAGGCAGCGCGATACTGCTCCAGCACCAGCCCGATTTTTTGCACCGCCTCTTCCAGTTCGTCTTCCCGGGGCAGGAAGACCAGACGCAGATGTTGTGTATCCGTGATGTTGAAGGCGCTGCCTTGCACCACGAGAATCTTTTCCTGTTCGAGAATATCCAGCACCAGCGCGACGTCATCTTTAATCTTGAAAACTGATGGATCCAGACGCGGGAAAGCATAGATCGCACCTCTTGGTTTGACGCAGCTGACGCCGGGAATTTTCACCAGTTCGTCCCACATACGGTCACGTTGTTCCCTGAGACGGCCCCCCGGAAGGACGAGGTCGTTAATACTCTGGTAGCCACCCAGCGCCGTTTGTATCGCGAACTGCGCCGGCACGTTGGCGCACAGGCGCATATTGGTCAGGATATCCAGACCTTCGATGTAGCTGCGGGCGGCATGCTTGGCGCCACTGAGCACCATCCAGCCACTGCGAAAACCGGCCAGGCGATAGGACTTGGACAGGCCGTTGAAACTCACCACCAATAAGTCATCGCAGAGCGATGCCAGTGGAATGTGCCGGGCGTCGTCATAGACAATCTTGCTGTAAATCTCATCTGCAAACAGAATCAAATTGTGCTTGCGCGCCAGCGCCACCAGGTCCAGCAGGATTTCTTTACTGTAGACAGAACCGGTCGGGTTGTTCGGGTTAATGATAACCAGTGCCTTGGTGTTGCTGGTGATCTTGCTGGCTATATCCTTCAGGTCCGGATACCAGTCCGATTGCTCATCGCAGAGATAGTGCACGGGGGTGCCGCCACCCAGACTGACTGCTGCAGTCCACAACGGATAGTCAGGCGCCGGGATCAGTACCTCGTCACCGTCATCGAGCAAGGCTTGCATGGACATGCTGATCAGTTCGCTGACGCCGTTGCCCAGATAAATATCATCGATCTCTACATCCGGAATCTGCAAACGCTGGCATTCCTGCATGACCGCCTTGCGGGCGGAGTACAGACCCTTCGAGTCGCTGTATCCCTGGGCGTTGGCCAGATTATGAATGACGTCGTAGAGGATCTCGTCAGGGGCGTTGAAGCCGAACGGTGCCGGATTGCCGATGTTCAGCTTGAGTATCTGGTGACCTTCTTCTTCGAGGCGTTTGGCTTCTTCCAGCACCGGGCCGCGAATGTCGTAGCAGACGTTGCTCAGCTTCTTGGACTGGGCAATATTGCGGGCCTGGAATTCCTTGATTGATTTGACGTGATCCATTTCGGGCTGCCAATGGTAAACTAGTAAGTATTAATACGGGTTGTCGGCCGGTCGGGCCACTTGCGCCAGATTTCCTGTCATGCCATGGTGGATACCAAGGCAGGTTTGGCGCGGCGACAAGGCTGTTACGGCGGCATTCTACCGTAACTTTATAAGCGCAGAAATGCTGCAACCACAAATATTCGGGTAATGTGAATCAGGGTAGTACGATGACAGAACAGACTCAACACAGCGACGCAGAAACTGAACTGGAAGCGAAAGTGGACAAGACGGACGAGGAATGGCGCAATGAGCTGGCTCCCGAGGAGTATCACGTCTTGCGCGAGAAGGGTACCGAGCGAGCCTTTACGGGCAAATACTGGGACCTGAAAGACGAGGGCGTGTATTACTGTGCGGCATGCGGCGAGCCGCTGTTTGACTCGGAAACCAAGTATGACTCGGGCTCAGGCTGGCCCAGCTTCTATCAGCCAGCCAATGCCGATAGCGTTGAAGAGATTGCCGACCACTCTCATGGCATGGTGCGCACGGAAGTCGTGTGCAAGAAATGCGAGTCCCATCTCGGGCACGTGTTTCCGGACGGGCCGAAAGAGACTGGGTTGCGCTATTGCATTAACTCGGCATCACTGGATTTCAAAAAAGCCGAAGAGTGATCCAGGCCTTACGCTGAATCTGCAAGTGAAATTGCAAAAGGGGCCAATCGGCCCCTTTTTTTATGGTGTGCTTGTACTGAAGAAAGTCGCAGGAGTCTCGGGCGCTTTCTTACTTTTCGATGGTGTACAGTCCATTCACATTGTTAAGCGTATTGATCTGATCGACCATCTCAAAACCGCCAACGAATGCGTCACCGTGCTCACCGGTGAATACACCGCCGAGATCCGCTTCGATGCTGTTGCTGATCAATCCGCCCGGATCAGATAGTGTGCCGCCCAATGACTGCAGGTCGACAACTCCACCAGACACAGTGCCACCGAAGTCAACTTCCCAAGCCTGCGAGCCGACAACTTGAATTTGTAATGAGCCATCAGAAATCACGCCGCTGTTGAAATCAACCTGCATGCCGGCAACCACATCGGTGACTGCGCCGGCGCTGCCGGCGCCGATAAAACTGGAGCTCAGTGTTGTGCCATAGGTTGCTGTGCCTTGCAGGTTAGCCACAGGGGTTGGATTGACGCTGGCCAGGAAATCGGAAGTTTGCACTTCAGTTGTTTGCTCGCCGGCTTCAATAACAACCCAGTTTTCTTCAATGGGGTTGTTCCATTGTCCCCATGAAATGTCATGGGATTCTACAGTGGCTTCGGGCAATGAAAGCGTCGAGGCAGGTACGACCAGCGTGCCGCCGCCGTTCAGCAATAACGTGCCATAAAGGGAATGGTTCTTGTTGTCGGAAGTTGTATTGTTGGCAAGATTAAAGCCTAGAGCGATACCTTCTGTGCCACCGGTAGCCCCTGCGCCGGTGAAGTAGCCAGCGATTTCGCCGGATATAGTGCCACCATCCGCAAGATCGATTATGTTTCCGGTATCAGTGATGTCTTTGAGTTTTCCTGAAATGCCAGACATTGTCAGGTATTGATTGCTCAAGCTGCCACTAAAGGAACCTTCCCAGGAGACGATGCCGCTTGCAAGTTTAAAGCTTCCATCGTTGATATTGCCGGTGCTGAAGTCGAGATCGAACTGAAACTGCGGCGAACTCTCATTAATTTTTGCAAACGTTGGGGAGTCGGCTCCTCTGTTGAAAGAGGTGGAATACGAGCCCTGTAAGTCTACTACCTGGTTGTAGCGGTAAGTGCCGGTTGTCGGTAATGAAACCGCTGTCGGATTGGCAATAAACCAGTAACCTTCGTGTGCATTGCCGTTCGTATCAGTACTGGCATCTCCTGTACTCTCGTCGTAGCTTGTTTTGGCGAATGAGGCCGAGTTCGGGTCGCTGAAAGTTGACCAGTTGCCCCACGTGGTCACGCCGCGTATACCACCTTCATGATACTTGTCAGTGTTTCCGGGGCGTATCAGACTGTCACTAGCCGGATTAAACTCGTTTTTAAAATTGCTGGCGCTGAAGTCACGGGCGACAAAAATTGGCTCTGCGCTAGAGGATGTAACCTTGACCGGACCTCCGAACAAATCACTGTAATGGTGATTGGATGGAGACCCAGAAACCAGTATGCCGTAGCTGGGGCTGGATTGCAGACTTCGAATCTCGCTGGCACTCGCGAAATTGCTGTCCTGCCAGAGATAAGTGCCCAGCACCCAATTTGCTGAGCTCGAAGATTCTTTCAGACTAAAGCCACCATTGAAGGCTAATTGACCGCTACCTGCATCGAGCAATATTCCGGTCATACCGCCAGAAATTGTCGCATTTGTGTCGCTACCATTGCTGACCACTTTGCTGTTGGAGATGGAGAATCCGCTCAGATGAGTGACCAGGTCAGCGCTGCTGGAATTTGCAACAGTCGACAATGAGCCGGTGAATTGCAACTTCCATTCCTGAGTGTTGCTGGAGCCATCAGTAAACTTCATCGCCAGACCACCGTTCTCCAATGCGCCACTGCCGAAGTTCAAATCAAAGTAACCATCCAGAGAAGTCAGGGTGTAACCACTGCCGGAGAGGGATGTCAGGAGATAGCTCTCAGCGCTCGAAGAACCACCATTGAAAGTCACGGTGCCTGTGGTCTTCGCAGTGGCGTTAATCGCCTGCACCAGAATCAGCTCGTCGCTCAACGTTGACTGACTAAAGGTCGCCGGGCTGGCAATGTTTTTGTACAGCTTATGGGTGCCGCTGCTTCCCCAGTAGTTCCAGCCCACCAGACTGGAGTTGTCTTTTACCGTTGCAGAACCCTGTGTTTCGATGATGTAAGTAGGTTGAGCCCTGAATTGGGTTTCGGTAGCCGTGCCGGAACCGGCAAAACTGATCAGGCGCGGTGACGATGACGGGGAAAAATTGCCGGTGACAATGTTGCCATCGATGCCGCGGGAAAGGGCAAAGCCGAACTGATTAAATGCAGTGCGATAACTTGAATCATAAGTGATCGGTGGCGTATTGCTGCCCTCCAGCAAGACGGCGCCCACCGCATGTTTATAGTCATTTCCGGCACTGGATGAATTATTGGCCAGATCGAAACCGAGCACGAATCCCCACTCGTCATTTGATCCGCGAGTGGCGAAACCGGAAAGCCGGCCTGAGAAGTCCGCCAGGCTGGAATCGGTCAGCAGAGTACCATTCTGATACAACTTGCCGGTGACCGGGAGATTCTCGATCACCCCGTAACCGGCATCAGCAGCTACGGTGCCATTGAAACTGTTCAGACGCCATTCCTGGCCGGCTGTACTGCAGTCGCTGCCATTAAAACAGACACTCAGCGAGCTGCCCGTGATGGCAGCAGTCGCCAGATCCAGCGTAAAGCTTCCTTCAACTTTTTGTACATTGAGTCCGTCAGCTCGTCTGCCAAAGAAGCCGGTGACATCGTTGAAATTAACCGTGCCAACGAGACTGCTGCCGGTATAGGCAGGGTCGGCTGAAATGTAGACCGTGCGAGACGTAGTTGAAAGGTTCTGAATATGCATTAAAGAACCTTTGTAATCAAAAACCGAATATTGATCTTGGCCGCCAACTCCATCCCAAAGGCCCCACGTGATATCGAATTTACTAAGCGCTGCCGTACCGAGCGGTTCAGTCTGTACACGAGCGCTTTGTGGAAATTTGAATCCCAAAGGGAAATAAAAATCATTCGACGAGCTATAGTAGTCTGTGCCGCCATTCAAGCGATTGGTAGCGCCATCGTATGGCGTGCTGGTTAGCAATATAGACTCGCTATTGGCATCACTGGTCCAGCCAAAGAAGGGATCAGAGTAACTACCGTCGGAATAGGTAATCGCATCCTGAGTAATGACGATCCCGAAGTTATTGCTGCTAGCGACACTATCACGCTGTGTGTCAGAAATTCGATCTACACCACCGAGTAATGCCAGACCAGAGATGTAGTCCGAGTTATCTTTGCCACCAAAATAAAAACCTGCGGAAATATCTTGCGCCTCACTTCCCACGAAAAATCCGTTAATAAGCCCACTGAAGCTCTTGGATACTTCGCTCTGATGATCATATTGCGTGCCGGTTACATTAAATTGCCACGTAGCAGCGCCGGCATTGATTGTCGCGTTAAGATCGGTGGACCAGCGTTGGCTATAACTGCTTGTAGAACATTCCGTAGAGTCGCAGGCGTAAACATTGAAGAAGCCATTAACTGAGTCACCAGCGAAGAAGAATTCAAGCGCTGAATCAACAAAGAAGTTGGTATAGCCGCTGTTGCTGGATTTGATGTAGGTGGTATCACCAGCATCGGAATGCCAGCGAGCGTAGCGCTTGGTGCCTGTCAGCCCGCTGAAGTAACTGTCTGGTGTGCCATCGCCGGTTGCAAACCAGATGTCACCAGAGGGGAAGCCTTCGGCTGCTCCGGTGTTGCCAAACGAAGCATCGTTCAGGAACAGGGCCTTGTTGGTCGACGTGCCGGCATTCCACAAGCCCCAGTGCAAGTTGGTGCGGCCATCAACATTATTCTTGATTGGGTAGGCGCTACTGATCTGCGCATCATTGCGGCGCAAAATACGGTAGCCGTTGTTGGTGACGAAGTTCGAATTGAAGAAACTGCCGCCGGTGTTCTGCGCTATAAGCGGGTTGCTGCCGTTGCCGTCATTGGCTTTACCAACAATGCCGCGGAACTCATTATTGTTGGCGTCTTTGAACAGAGGCGATTGCGGGAAAAGGGCGAGTCCCACACGGTTGAGATTGCTAGCCTCGAGTGAACTGAGCAGGTAGTCATCGCGGAAGAGCACTGCGCCGCTGGTATCGGCAGTGGCGCCATCAAATTGGAAACCGGCGACAAAGCCGTTGGCACTGGTACCGATAAAACTGCCGCGAATATTGCCGGTGAATGATTCAGAGTCCGATTTGCCGGGGTTGTAGGTTCCACTGGCATTACTGATGAACACTACACCATCAGTTGCGACACTCACGCCATCCTGCTCGCTCAGAGTCCAGTTTTGCGATGCATCATCACAGCGACTCTGACAGATGGACAAATTGAAATTGTTGATCACACTGTTGTCAAGATCGTAGTCAAACGAACCTTTGGCGTAGATATTGGAGAAGCGACCCAGTACGTTGCTGGCCGCGAAGCCTTTTGATGCCGTGAGTGTCGAGCGAGCAGCCGGAGTAAACGAAGCAACAATAAAATTGTCTTCAGGCGTCGTACTGGAATTTTCATAGGCGTTTGCATAGAACTTAACGCCCTCGCTGGGCGTGGAGTTCCAAACCCCCCACGTGAGCCCCAGATCAGCAAATGTAGTGCTGCTAATAGTGGTAGCCAGATTTCGGCGTACAATGGCGAAATTGGCTGCGCTCAGCCCGTCTCCCAGAGTGGATGTGGTTCCTGTTATCACCGAACCAGTTATCCCGGTTATCGGCGATGACCCGCCAAAAAGAAAACCGCCTGAGGTAATGTCTGGCTTCGAACTCAGTGCAAAACCCAAATGAGAAAAATCATCGCGCTCGTCGCTGGTAATTGCGTATTCGGTACTGGCGCCAGTAAACAGAATTGATCCACTGATAGAGCGCGCGGGCAGAATTGACTTGTCGCTTGAGATTTCTGATACGCGGCTGGTTGCAGTTTGATTAGCACTATCCCAATTGAAAGCGCCAGAGGCAAAAGTCAGTACGAAACCTTCGGCATTATCACCGAGGAAATGCCCGCTGATTTCTTCAGTTCGAATAATGGTGTTTGTTGCACTTGAAGCAGCGCTCAGAACAGTGCCGTTATTTGCGAACACTTTGTTATTAAAATTACTCAGTAAAAAAGCACTGTTATCTGAATCAAAGCCTGCTAATGGCCAGTAATTTGTGCCGAAATTGCCGCTGTCACAATCGCCACCGCTAATACAGATAGTCACATTGGCAGCTGTTATCTGGCCGATGCCGAGATCTACATAAAAGCCACCTTTCAAGACTGATGCTTCAACCCCGGGGTCAAAGCCATTGAGCGCCAACAGGAAGTTGCTTCCAGCAGTAAACTTTTTCTGTCCGCTGAGACTGGCGATGCTGGCTGCGGTCGCCGTTGTCATCACAAAACTCTGTTCCAACTGCTGCGTCGTTGGGGAACTGTCGCCACCGCTCGCGTATTTCTTGACAGTAACTGGACTACTTGATGTGGCGTTCCACAATCCCCATTGCAGCGCAAAATTACCGACATTGGTTTGTAGTGTTGCCGGGGAGAGACTATTGAAACTCACGGCTGACGCAGACGTGCTCGCACTGATAGTTAGCGGACTGGATTTGGAGGTTGTAACCAGAAGCGGCGACGAGGCGTCGGCACCGTTACTGGCTCCGCCTAACAGGTTGCGCCCACCACCAACCAATGTGCCAATGCGCGTCAGTGAACCAATTTGTGTGCTGGTCAGGCCAAAAGTAGTGGCCGGCGCAGGTTCGGGTTCTGGTGCGGGTTCTGGCTCAGGCTCAGGTGCGGGTTCCGGCTCTGGTTCGGGCTCGGGTTCTGGCTCGGGCTCAGGCTCGGGCTCGGGTTCTGGCTCGGGTTCTGGCTCTGGTTCGGGCTCTGGTTCGGGCTCTGGTTCGGGCTCGGGCTCGGGCTCGGGTTCTGGCTCTGGTTCGGGCTCAGGCTCGGGATCGGGTTCCGGCTCTGGCTCTGGCTCTGGTTCGGGTGCAGGTTCTGGTTCCGGCTCTGGCTCATCTTCTTCCGGCCGGCACGCGGGATTGTTGGAGTTGAGCGTGCAGGCCAGTGTGCCATTGCCACTGGTTTCATTTGGATTGACTTCGATTTCGTTGTTCTGTTCGGCTGTGTTGGCGCCGGTGCTGTCGATGCCGATGGTATTTTGCGTATCTGCGGGTGAGAACTGCGGTCCTCTGAGGTTGGTAGCGGCGTTGCCTCCAGCATTGCCTGCGGCATTATTTCCGCCATTGCCATTGCCATTGCCATTGCCATTGCCATTGCCATTGCCAGCATCACCATCATTGCCATCGGCGCCACCACCATCCGCATCCGGGCCACCGGCACCGCCATCGTTGTCGGGTGTATTGTCGTCGTCGCCATCGCCGGCGCCATTATCGTCTGGATTCTCCAGCGCGTTTTCGTCGTCGTCGCCGTTGTCGTCTTCATCCGGTTCCGGAACAGAAAGCACGGGAATCGCCCCAAGTGGCACAGGTTGTAGCACCAGTCCCTGCGGCGGTGAGTTATTGTCCAGTGCGCGACCGAAATCGTAATCTGCGCCGACGCCCAGCTCCAGAGTGCCGCCATTGTTGGTCATGGAGGTGCCGCCGTCATAAACACCGGCGTATAGGGCGTCGGAAATGACCAGCTCGTGGTCGGTACCACGTATACCGATTGTGGCGAACTCGGTTTCTACAGTGTAGGCGTCGCGATTGCCCTGGCCAATACTGCCAGTGATCGTGCGGAATCCGCCTTCGATCAGGCGCATGGTCGAAATATCAGTCGCGGGATTTTCTTCGTAGCTGTAGGCGAGGATTTCAAACCGGGTCAGTTCTTTCAGGCTGATGATGGCTTCGTCATCCATGCGCATCTGGGCGAAGGAGCCAGCTTGCGTGGTGATGGTGTCACCAACAAACAATGGTGTGCCGCGGCGTAGTTGACGTAAGCTGCCGCTGGCATCTTCCGCTGTCACCTGACCGCGGGTAACGACGACGATACCCGCACGTAACTGCTCATCTTGTGCCAGCGAGGCAGGGGAGTAGAGCGCTAGTGAGAGCAGTAGTAACTGAAAACAAAAGCGCTCAATGACGCGAATAAATCTCTTTTGCATAGCCATCAAAACTTGCTTGCAAGGTTAATTAATTAGAACTGGTACCTGAAGCCGGCCTGGTATCTGAAGCGTGTGTAGTCAAACAGCGGGATGTTGCTGGTGTTATCTGTGTAGGCAGTTTCCGCGGTGATCATCAGGTTGCGACGGAATTGCCAGAACCAGCCCAGTGTGATGTTGTCGGTGTCATCCTGACGCACCGTATTGAAAAAAACCGGGTGCGTGGAATCATGTTCCACATCCTGAATGGATGCGCGCAGGAATGGTGTGTGCTGTGCATTGAGTCGGTACAGCACACTATAAGCGAGGCCGGAAAATTCACGTCCGTTGTGCTTGCCCGCGGCACTGTTTTCCGGGGCTTCATCGGCAGTATAGACATTGACTGAGTGGGTGAATTGTCCAGCGACTTTAGTGACGCCACCGGTGAACAGCAATTGATCGACATCACGCAGCGAATTTTGCGTTGCTGCCGTGTCATCATAGCGAATCTGCGAATAAGAAGCAGACAAGTTGTGATACCAACCGGCACCATAATTGCGCTGCCAGGAAGAGTTCAGTGCCAGTGAATCCTGAAAGCCAGTGTCGTTGAGTCGAACTGTTGTCATTGCCAGGCCGTGACGGAAGCGATTGATATCATCCCCCCAGCCATAGGTCAGTGATCCGCGCAGGTTGTCGATATCAAACTGGTCAGTGTCAAAATTGTCCAGATGCACCAGGCTGACATTGGCACTGAGGGAGCGATCACGGGTGAACGGATAGATGTAAGCCATGCTCAATGTCGTGTTGGAGAAGCTGTCTTCGGTCTGCTGCCCATCCGGGTTGAGTTCGATCTGGCCGACCAGCGGTGTATCGATAAGGCCGTTGCTGGTGGCACTGTTAATGTTGTCGTCAGAGCCGAGTACGGAGGCAATCGTCCAGCTAAAGGACGGTTCCTGGTTGTCACGGCGCGCTTCGATCAGTTGCAAAAAGGCTTCGATGTTCTGGCGGACATTGTCCGGCGGGTTATTTTCCAGCACCACATTGAAGAGATTTTCGGAGGCAGTCAGGTTATTGGTGACGAAGTAGGCGCGGGCCAGCTCCAGGCGGGCGCGTTCCCGTAAAACGCCATCCCTTGCGGTAGCTGCAGCACGCTCCAGGGCGAATACGGCCTCATTGGCAGCTTCGCCGCCGAGTTCCAGACTGGCCAAGCCGTAATAGAAGTCAAACTGGGTATCACCTTCCCATTCGGCACGCGCTGCCAGAGCCACATCAACTGCTTCTTGATAGTTCTGTGCATTGACCAGTCGTTGCAATTCAGGAACCGGAGAGTCGCTTTCGGCAGCCCTGAGCAGCGGGCTCAAGGTGAGCAACAGGGCAGGAATGACGGTGGAGACGGTTGGCAGCACAAGCAGACGAAGCAATTTCATGATGAAGCCCGTTGTATGTTCTTGGTTGTTGTCAGATCTCCATCACTGGCCATTCGGCAGCGGCGACGGGGATTGGTGGCAATATCGTCAAACACCATGATTGTACCAAAATGCCCCCGTCTGTCTTACTTTACTCGCAGTATTTTAGGGATCGACAAAGCAAAAAATAACGTGGCGCTAAAAACTGCGATGTCACTCAAATTTGCACCTCAATGGCTACCATTGTTCTCCATTGGTGCAGTGGTCGCGTATTTGCCAATCGCGCTGTGCAATTTTTGATCAGATTGGCGGTTTTCGCGGCGTTATCACTGTTGCCGACACGGCATCTGCAAGGTAGTTTGACGACACGATTGCCTTGTCCCTTAACAGGACAAGCGAGAAATTGCAGAATGTGCCGCCGCCGCATTTTGAACAACCCCCTGAACGGGTTGCCAGCTGTACGGATGGAACTGGCAGAGGGAATGACCGGGGCGGTCAAACCAATGAGTGGGCCGCAGCTCGGGTCGGCAGGGGAGAACAACATCAGTAACTTTGAAGACAAGCCATTGGTGCCGAGCAACACTGCCTATAATCGGCCTCTCACCGGTTACAGCACAGGTATGGCGCTGACAGCACTGTTAGCACTTGGTTCGCAGAGCGCGCAGGCGCAAACGAGTGATATTGAGCAGGCAATCAGCCTTGGCGGCTATTACGCCAGCGGTGATTACGGCGCCGATGTTGACACCGATATTGTCTATCTGCCGTTAACCTATGAGGTTAACGCCGGTGCCTGGGGCATACAGTTGGCGGTGCCAATGTTGCGCGTGACAGGCCTTGGCAACGTACTGGTGAATGTTGGTGGCGTCACCCAGGCAGTGGCTGGTGCCGACGTGATGACCTCATCGGGCCTTGGTGATGTCATTGCTTCACTGATCTATCGGGCGCCGCCCTGGAGTGAAACCTCGCCGTTTATTGATTTGCGGCTAGATGTGAAGCTGCCTACCGCTGATGAGGCGCGTGGTCTGGGAACGGGGGAAGTCGATGTCAGTGCGCAGATTGATCTCAGCCAGCAGATTGGCGCGCTGGTGGGATTCGCAACAGCAGGTTATACCTGGCGGGGCACCACAACCTTGTTTCCTGGTCTGCAGGATGCCGCTTTTGCCCAAATCGGCCTGGCGATGCCGCTGAGTGAGGCGTTGAATGTTGGCGCGTATTACGATTTTCGCGAAGCGGCCAGTGCCTTTTCCCCGGAGTCCCATGAAATACTGCCTTATATGAGCTGGCAGTTCTCGGACCAGTGGTCATTTACAGGATTGCTATCGACGGGTTTTACCGATGCCAGCGCCGATATTGGTGTCTTGGGGCAGCTGCGTTACAGCTGGTAAACAGCGGACTGCTAGAGCTGCAGTGGTTTGACGCGCGGTGGCAGGATCGCTGCCCGCTGAATGGGACGAACACGCTGCACTGGGGGAATTTCCGGGCGCTGCAGGCGTTCCGGACGGGCACTGCGCGCGGCGTCTTTAGGGCTATCTTCAGCACTTTCTTCAGTGTTGAGCTCGTCTGCAGCGATATTATTTGCCAGATAGCGAGCCACAGTGTTCCAGGTTAGCGATTCGGCTGAATCGGCAGGCTCCTGAGCAATTTCCAGAGCAGTATCATCGCTGCTGATCGCATTTGCGCTGTCGCTGTTGTCCAGTTGTGCCAACTGTACAGTGTCCGCCACTGTTGCTTGCGGCTCGACAGGCGTATCCACGGCGGCAGTGCTTGCAATACTTTGCTGCCCGATATGGCGCTCGTCGTCGCTATTGAGTTGTTCGTTCAGGCGCTCAAAGTAAAGCGCATTAATCTCGATATCTCTTTGAATCTTTTCGCTTATATCGATCTCGCCACTGCGTAGACTGGCATCGGGTCTGAAGGCGACATCGACCAGAGCAGGGCGTACAGATGCGGTTACCGGTTGTTCGGGTGCTGGCAGCGGGCCCAATGTGTCAGTAACAGGTTTAATCGTCGCAGACAGGGAGTGACGTATTTCAAGCCCTTGTTCGGCGTTATAACCCAGGAATGGCTTGAATCCGGTTCCGCCCAGACCACTTTGGCCAGTCGGTGTTGGCATGAGTCCGGTGCCACCAATGCCGCTGCCTTCGTCGTCTTCACCACCGCGAATAATACCGCTACTGGTGTAATTCAGTCCCGCCAGTACGGCCAGCAAACAGGCTACGATCAGCAGGTAGCGGCTGGACTTGGAGGAGTTGATGGCGGTTGTGTGCATGGGTTGGCGGTTTCTTGGGTTTATTTATAAGCAATCAGCAATCAGCTTGGTTGTTGGTCAGGCTGCTCGTCATCGGTAGCCGGTAATTCTGCATTGTAATTGAAAATACCGAAATTCATTCGGTAGTTGGCATCAGGGTTATTGCGGTCAGCATTTTGTCTGGCGAGCGCGGCACTGTTCATTTGTGTCAACGCCTTCATACCCAGCTCATCGGCCAGAGATGCCAGTTGTGCCAGTGATTCAGGGCTCAAGCCATCATAATACACACTTCGATCGAAAAACGCCGGTTTATTGCCGAGCAAGTTATGTTCGCCAGCGGCAATGTGATCCTGTAGGTTCTTGCCGAAGAAGTAGGCTTTCTCGTCAAAGCCTTTGTCCGGGGTAAAGGCGCCGGTATTCAGGGAAATATGGTTGTCGGCAATGCTGGCAACGCCGAGCCGTAGCCATTCATCGATAATGACGCGCGGGCGAATGTCGCCTTTACAGACAGACTCCACCAGCACATCGAATTCTGATTCGGTACCGCTTAGCGGTTTGATGGAGAGCGGGCGTGGTTGACCTTGTTCGTCCAGCAACTCCGGGTTGCCCAGCCAGCGGCCAATAATCTGAGCGCCGACCGAGGCAGACTGCGGTGAGGCGGTCAAATGCTGGTCTTCCGCACGCAGGCGCTTGACGTCTTTGCGATGTACGCCGGTCAGCATATTGATGCGGCTGTCAGACTGGCGCTTGTTGTTGTGCTTGAAGTCTTTTTCGGCGACGTCCACATACAGGGACTTGAGCATGACGATGAGTTGCGGATAGGTAATCTGATAGGCGAGCAGCAACCGGATCAACGGACGCAACAATTTCTCAATCGCTGCGACCAATCCTGGTGGCGGGGCACCGGGTGGCGTGTTGGTTGGGGCGCTCATGCTGATCAGTATACTCGACTCGTGGCGTCAGTCTGCTGCTATAGATGCAATTAATAGTAGCAAGGATAGATTGACGTGGGAATATTTCCCACGTATATTTATCCCATATTTACCCGATAGTTGTATCCGGGGTAACTGAACCGGCGGAGGCGGTGGTCAATGACAGCCATTTCTACGACTTGTCCGGCTACATCATCCATTGATGTGGCTGCCCGGGAAATGCCCCCAAAATCCACCCCTCGCATCAAGTTTCGTGGCCAGCCGGCCAAACACTTTCAGCACACTGCCCAACACCAGCTCTCTTTTCAGGAATTCGGCGCAGCCGACGGCCGCGTGGTGTTTTATTTCCATGATATCGGCAGCTCGCGGCTGGAAGGCAGCCTGTTCAATGAGGCTGCGGCCAGTGCCGGTATCCGGCTGATTGCAGTGGACAGACCAGGCATTGGAGGCTCGAGTTTTTACAAAGCCGGGCCGCAGGAATTCGCCGTCAGTGTGGTGGCGTTGGCCGATCATCTCGGGGTGGAACAGTTCGCCGCACTTTCCCTCGGTGGCGGCAGTGTCTATGCCTTGCAATTGGCACGACTGGCTCCGCATCGACTGCGCAAACATGTTTGCCTTGGCGGCGTTCCTGGCAGTGTCTTTAATGAGAATACCAGCCACAGTTACCTCGCCAGCTGCTGGAATGAACTGACGCCGGTCATGATCAAACTCTGGGTGCACATGAAGCACCAGTTCTTCCCGGACACTGGTCCGCAAGATTCCATGGCCCGTCTGGAACAGCACCTCAGTTGGCAGGATCGTCAGGCTATTCGCCAACATGCAGTGCGCCGATTGTTGAAACGGGACCAGTTGGAAGCGCTGCGTGCGGGTTGTCGTGGTGTGGCCCAGGAAATGGCTAATTGCTACCGCAAACTCGATTTCCGCCTGCAGGATGTGTCGGTACCGACGGTAATCTGGCAGGGGGAGACAGACCAGCTATCGCGGCGTTCCGACTGTGAATACCTGGCAGCGCGTCTGCCGGCAGCGCAGCTGAATGTTATTGCCGGAGCCGGTCACTTCTTCTTTCTCGGGAAACTGGGTCAGGTGATGAGCAGCCTGCATGGTGGTGAATCAGGCTGCGTGGCGATTGCCGCCTAGAATTCTCTGTGCCTAACCGTTAATGCTTGTCGTGCTCGTGCTCGTGCGAATGCAAATCATAGTCGCAGGGATGGTGGGAGAAAGCCTGAAAATCGCTGTTAGTTGAATACTCCCTCCCATCAATGATGGTAAACACCTTGGCGTCGATAAAGACATCGACAAGGTCCTCTTCCAACAATCCCTGTCTGGCTTCCTTGACCAGAATATCAATCGCTTGCTCACTGTTCATGGCTGGTTTGTAAGGCCGGTCAGAGGCAGTGAGGGCATCATAGATGTCGCATATGGTCATGATTTTTGAAGGCAGCGGGATTGCCGCGTTTTCCATGCCATAGGGGTAACCCGACCCGTCCAGTTTTTCATGATGGGCGCCGGCGATCATTGGAATATTTTGCAACTCCCTGGTCCAGGGAATGTGATTGAGGAAGCTCTGTGTATGTACTACGTGGGACTCGATTTCATTACGCTCGGCGGGTGACAAGCTGCCCTTGCTGATAGTCAGCAGCTCAAGTTCTTCGCTGTGCAATATTTCCAGCTCTTCTTCCAGAGCATCCTGACCGGCAAAGCGATACTCATGGATGCGGTCAAGCATTATCCGGTTATCTTCATTGAGCATTGTAGGCTCGTTGGCAGCAACGATAGCGGTGTAGAACTCGTTCAATTTCTCAATATCTTGCAGCACACTGCTGTCGATTTCCTGGATTAATCGCGGATCAGGTCCACCCTTTTTGTAAAGCGCCAATTGTTTGCGCAACGCCTGTGTGCGTAAGCGTTCTTGTGCCAACAAAATGCGATAGTGAATATTCTGCAAGCTGCCTTCACGCAGTTTCTTTTCCTTCACCAACACAGATTCTCTGACACCGACCTTGCCAAAATCATGCAGCAGAGCGGCGTATTTCAGCTCACGCACTTCCGTTTCGCTGAAGCGAATATTGCGCAGTCGATTCACACTTGAAGCCGTCACGGACTCGGCCAGTTCGACGCAGAGATCAGCAACACGGAAAGAGTGACCACTGGTAGTCGGATCCCGTTGCTCGATCGCGGCAACCGATGCATTCACAAAGCCTTCAAATAGCGCCTTGATATCGTTTTGCAAGATGGTGTTTTCGATGGCGATCCCGGCCTGACTTGCCAGCGCCTGCAGCAACACATTGATTTCCGTATCGAATGGCAGAGTATAGGCGGCCGCTGATTTGTCGTCGGTGATTTTCAATGAGCGCGCTTTCTTGCGATTAATGAATTCCAGTACACCGATCACCGATTTCTGTTTATTGGTCAACGGTATGGCGAGAATGGTTTTAGTGCGATAGCCGGATTGCTGATCGAAATTCTGATTAAACTGGAAGGGCGCAGATTTCGATAACTGATAGGCGTCAGGTATATTTAATTCGGAATTGGTGCTGGCGACGTAGCCGGCGATGGATGAACTGTCCAAAGGGAAGTGCGACTCCTCAAAGGAAAAATCCATGGAATCGTTCTGTGTCAATTTGAATACCAACTCGCGTTCTTTCTTGTCGTTTTCGCGAATAAGAAATAACGAGGCGGCATCACAGCAGGCGATGTTCTGGCCTTCGGTCAGAATCTTGCGCAGCAGTGTCATCAGGTCATCTTCGACAGACAGCGAAATGCTGATATCGGCCAGCTTGTTGAGATAGCGAAAGCTGGTGTCCTGCAATTTGGCGCGATCGGATTTCTCGCTTTTGACTACCCATTGGTAACAGGCCATTTCAAGCAGTTTGCAGGTTTGGCGATAGGGTAGTTGATTGGAGAGAATCAGGTCGGAATCACAGTCCATGGACTCCGTGCTTAACAAGATGGCCTCGGGAAATTCTTCGCGCCATTGTTGCAGCGGTAACTCGTGCAGTAAATGCGAGTCGAGGAGAATCAGCGCCGGGTCGTAGCGATTCGCAGCAGCAGAGGAAACCAGTTCGGTAGGAACAAGTAATTTGGATTTCAGGTCTGGCCAAATATCACTCTTGGCGTAGGCGGGCCCGTAACCGATTGTTAGGGTGCGCTGTGTATTGGCAAAAGAGTTCATTTCGCTACAGGTCTCGTTACCGACCTGGGCAGTGTACCCTAGCGGAGGAGTTGAGGGGTAGTGCCAGCTATGCGTAGCAATCCGCTCTGCCCAATAGAGATTGGGCAGAGCGCAGGACTGGCAGGATCAGGAATCCTGACCCTGTTGGGACAGGAAACGGCCGAGCCCGGTTTCCGCTTCTGAGCGGTAGCGGAACGGACCGATTTCATCACCATCAAACGTTTTGAAGTACCAGAGGTCACGATGACTGAAAATCAGGCTATCGGAATCACCGGTCGTGAGCGCAGTATCGGCACTGGGAAAGTCTTGTTGCATAGACAAATACTCATTTCAGGGGGCCTGGATAGGGCCAGTTATTATCGCTTTGATTTACCAGCAAATGGTTTTGTCAGACCGCTGGGCCGGGAGAGCCAGCAGCGGTCTTCGCCAGTCTCCCGCTGCAGCCGATAGCTCGGTCATTTTTAGGCAGCGGGGGACTGGCGAGTAAGCAGGAGTTAACCCCGATTTTTGCCAGCGGAAAAGGGCGCAATTAGTGTGCCATTTGCCTGTTCAGAAATTGATCAGCGATCACTAACATTGCTGCTAAATATATATAAAACAGAGAGATAGAGAGCATACTTAAGAAAGAAGAAATTTACATTTATGCGTGCTGGCAAGGACTTAGCGGGCAAAGCTCAGAGGCCGGCGCCAGTCGAAAATGCGGTCATTTTCGTGGGTAATGACTGCCAGAGTCGAAGCAAGCCGCCGAGCCATTTAGCCAGCACTGCGCTGGTGCCTTGAATCCCCGTCCAGTATGGCCCCGGAACTGATTGCAGTTGAAAAAACGATATGGGAAAATCGCGCTCCTTGCGAATTCGGCAATTCCAGTTAACTAATTGAATTTGCTACCTATCAGTCTGTACCTAACGTACCCAATCAGTCAGTACCCATTTCCGGGCTTCTGCCCGTCGGTCAGGACGTACAGCCCTGAGATTACAGGATTTTTTATGCGGGCCCAGGGGGCTCAGCCAGGCTTTAAAGAGGATTGACCATGCAGGTTTCCATTGAGACAACTCAAGGACTCGAGAGAAAAATGACAATTGCTGTGCCACGTGAACAGGTGGACTCAGCCGTGAACGCCCGTCTGCAGGAAGCAGCCAGGAACGTTCGCTTAAATGGCTTTCGCAAGGGCAAGGTCCCAATGAAGGTCGTCAAGGCGCGCTTTGGCCAAGGTGTACGTCAGGAAGTGGCTGGCGAGCTGATGAGCCAGAGCTACTACGAGGCGCTGCGCGAGCAAAGCATCAATCCGGCCGGTCAGCCACGTATCGAGGCGACCAAGCTGGAAGAAGGCGAGGATCTGGAATTCACCGCGGTGTTTGAGGTGTATCCGGAGATCGATCTGCCTGACTTTGGCAAGATCAAAGTGGAGAAGCTGGCCGCCGACGTCACTGATGCAGATATCGATGAAATGATCGAGACCCTGCGCAAGCAGCGCCAGACCTGGAGCGAGGTT
>CAZQFA010000041.1:0-23690 GCA_964592245.1 uncultured Pseudohongiella sp.
GTCCATCGCCGGCGTAACGATTTCTTCGTTCTCGAATACCAGCATGACGTGTCGCGTGCTGGCCATGGCCGCTAGCGGACGCGCCTTGACGGTGGCGAAATCCTGACCCGGATCTGCAAAGACACTGGTCACTTCGGCGACCGGGTAATTCTTTGGATACACCTGTCCCATGCCTGAACTCACCAGCAAATCGCCAGCCAGCATGTCCTGGGTTTGCGTGACAAACTGTAGCTCCAAAGTGGCGGAAGTATCGCGACTACCGCGAGCCAACGCGCGTTCGCCATTGCGGTTCACTTCCACCGGCGTGACGTGATTGGCATCAGTGATCAACAACACCCAGCTCGTGTAAGGCAGCACTTCTTCCACCTGCCCCATCAGGCCATTGGCATCAATCAGCGCCTGACCAACAAACACACCATCACTGGCACCTTTATTAATCAGCACGCGTTTGGAATAAGGATCGGGCGAGACGTTGATGATCTCTGCTGGCAAGACTTCGCCATCGATGACCTCTGCAGCCTCCTGCAATTCCAGCAGGCGGCTGTTTTCGCTGGCCAGTGATTCCAGTAATTGCAGCTCGCGCTGGGCTACCAGCAGTTCTTCCCGCAGCCGCTCGTTCTCTTCCAGCAGGTCAGTACGCGAGACGAAGACATCATCAATCCAGAACGATACGCGTGTAGGGATATCCGCGACCCAATACACTGGTGTGGTGACATACCCCAGACCGAAGCGGACTTTTTCCAGATAGCCAAAGCGATAGTCAGCGACCATCACGCACACTGACAACAAGAGAAAGGCCAGGGCCCGGTATTCAAGCGCGACTCCTTTTATAAACAGGGTCTTGTCGATGGCTGGACTACCTCATGCCTGGTTAGCGAAATGGGCTAACTTTAGCGCGTCCACGAGCCTAATACCAGAGCCGGCCTGACTGAATTAGTAGTTAAAATTCAATATGCTACGCACGTTTCTGACAGTCTCCGCAAGACCATGTCCCGCTGTTTGGCAGCACTTGCTGTCGCTGCCGCCTCTGGCGAGCTAATGCTGCCGGGAACTCACTTAAAGCCTGTGCGAATCCTGCTGAGTTTTTAACCGACACTCCCACAAAAAGCCGGGCAATTGTGACCTGGTTCGTGTTCCGGACAATTGCCATCATCCAGCAACAAATCGCGGCAGCTAATTCGGCTAAGGTGCGATGCACTACCGTCCGATCGTCAGTTACGACTGCGCGGTAGCTAATCACTTTAACGTTCAGCCACCCTGGAGGTCATATGAAGAACAAGCACACTTTGCCGATTATGCTGTCGCTGGTCAGCATCTCGCTCAGCTCGGCAGCGGCAACTGCCAATGACAGCAACAATGGTGACATCGATATTATCGGCGCACTGGCCACGCCTGCTGATGCCGCACTCTATATAGTCGGCATCGGCTTCGATGGCGGTGGGCCACTGACAGTCAACCTGGGCGCCGTCGGCGATATCTCCCAGCTGTGCAGTACAGACTTTGTCGCCATGCCCCAGGTGCTGACCTGCGATTTCTCCATGACCGGCATGCCGAGCGATGGCGACTATCGTCTGGCTGTCAGCACCGGTAATGGCAGCAAGAAGAGCGACACGTTTGATTTAACCATCGGCAACGCCGGATTGATCGGTCCCGAAGGGCCGATGGGCCCGCAAGGTGAAACGGGGCCGCAAGGTCCACAGGGCGCTCCGGGACCACAAGGCCCGCAGGGTGACACCGGACCACAAGGGCCAATCGGTGAAACCGGACCACAAGGACCGGCCGGGTCGGCTTATGAGGGTGGTGATTTGACAATCACCGGCAATCTGACTGTCGAGGGCGGCATAGTCAGCAGCAGCGATATCATCCAGCTCGGTGCGACTTGCTACACACCGCAATACTTCAGCTTTGATGTTGAGCCCAATGACACCGACGGTTCCTTCATTTCGATTCCGGCGCTGCTACCAGTGCCTTGCCCGTGATTTTCTCGAGCGACAAATCCGGACAGTGAGTCCAGGCAAAAAAAAGGGGGCAATCAGATTGCCCCTTTTTTAGTTTGGTTTTGTCTTGGTTTGCTTTGCTTTGCTTTGAACCGTGTGTGAGCCAAACAACTCACTGACTCGCACAGAAAAGACTGCGTCTATTTGCTTGATGTTACTCCAGCGACAACAAGTCGATGTCGTGTGAATCCATCAATTCCATGGCCTTGCCGCCACCACGAGCAACACAGGACAGCGGATCTTCAGCCACGATCACTGGCAAACCGGTTTCTTCCGATAGCAACTTGTCCAGATCGCGCAACAAAGCGCCACCCCCAGTCAGCACCAGTCCGCTTTCGGCAATATCCGAAGCCAATTCCGGCGGCGATTGTTCCAGCGCGCTTTTCACTGCCTGCACGATCGCCGTCAGCGGCTCCTGCAAGGCTTCGAGAATTTCATCGCTATTAAGAGTGAAACTGCGAGGGACGCCCTCAGCCAGATTACGACCACGCACGTCAATCTCGCGAATCTCATGGGCACTGCCAACGTAGGCACAGCCAATCTCTTTCTTGATGCGTTCAGCCGTGGCATCACCAATCAGGCTGCCGTAGTTACGACGCACATGCGTGGTAATTGCTTCATCGAAGCGATCACCACCGACACGCACAGACTCGGAATACACCACACCGTTAAGGGAAATGATGGCGATTTCCGTCGTGCCGCCACCGATATCCACAACCATGGAGCCACTGGCCTGTTCAACCGGCAACCCGGCGCCAATCGCTGCTGCCATCGGCTCTTCAATCAGGCGCACGTCACGGGCACCGGCACTGGCTACGGACTCGCGAATGGCGCGGCGCTCGACTTGCGTGGATTTACAGGGGACACAAACCAGTACACGCGGGCTGGGTGGAAAGAAACTGTTCTCGTGCACTTTATTAATGAAGTGCTGCAACATTTTCTCGGTCACCTGGAAATCGGCGATAACGCCGTCCTTGAGCGGACGAATGGCCGTGATATTGCCCGGAGTACGACCGAGCATCCGTTTGGCGTCAGCGCCAACAGCGGTCACGGTCTTCTGGCCATTATGTGTGCGGATGGCGACCACTGAAGGCTCGTTCAGCACGATGCCTTCATCACGCACATAGATAAGGGTGTTCGCCGTGCCCAGGTCAATGGACAGATCATTGGAGAACATTCCCCGGATTTTTTTAAACATGGATTTGTGAATACCTCAATTTAAAGATTCCGTTCCCGGTTCGCATTTTTATAGTGACGGCACATATGGCCATTGATTTAGCGTCTGCTGAGGATTTGTGTTCAGCCTTCACGGGATCAGGATGGGCTAGTGGAATCTCCTGGAGCAATAGACCTTCTTTCGCAGAGCATGAAGCGGCAAGGAGAATTCCTTCGGTGTCCGGCATTCACTGCTCTTAAATTGACGTAAGTAGGCAAATTTCAAGTATAATTCTGCCTTCCTGCGGCTAGAACGCACTCTAGCAACGGTCAAGGTTCAGAGCAAGTGGCGCGCCACAAATATTTGAGCTACCACGAATTTTTTAGCAAATCAGGCTATTAGCAAGCACGGAGACCGCATGGCTTTAAGCAAAGCTGAAGTAGAACAGATTGCACATCTGGCTCGTCTGCAATTGTCGGACGCTGACATCGATGATGTGACCAATCGCGTATCCGACATTCTCAAACTCATCGACCAGATGCAATCCGTCGCCACCGATGACGTTGAACCACTCGCTCACCCCCATGATGCCGTGCAGCGGCTGCGTGCAGATGAGGTCACCGAGACCAATAATCGCGAAGCGCTGCAAAAACTGGCCCCCGCGAGCCAGGATGGCCTGTACCTCGTCCCCAAGGTCATCGAATAGGCTTGCGCGTCATTAATCGACCCACGCACCCACTTTCCGCCCGAACGCCAATGGAATGCTCATGATTGAAAAAACCGTCGCCGAACTGTCTGCCGCACTTGCTGCCGGTGACATCTCGAGTCTGGAACTGACTCAGGCCTATCTGGACCGTATTGCCCGCTATAACGACGAATTGAACGCCTACATCACCGTCTGTGCCGACTCGGCGCTGGCGCAGGCCAAGGCTGCCGATCAGGCACGCGCCAATGGCGAGTCGTCACCAATGCTGGGCATCCCGATGGCCCACAAGGACATCTTCTGCACGGACGGCGTTCTCACCACCTGTGCTTCAAAAATTCTTGGCAATTTTGTCGCCCCCTACAACGCCACCGTGGTCGATCGATTTAATGCCGCTGGCGCAGTCATGCTGGGCAAGACCAATATGGACGAATTCGCCATGGGCTCCTCCAACGAAACCAGTCACTACGGGCCGGTGAAGAATCCCTGGGACACCGAGCGCGTGCCGGGTGGCTCATCCGGTGGCTCAGCGGCCGCCGTTGCTGCCGACCTGTGCGCCATGGCCACCGGCACCGATACCGGCGGCTCCATTCGCCAGCCTGCTTCGTTCTGCGGCATTACCGGATTCAAACCGACTTACGGCCGCATCTCCCGATGGGGCATGATTGCCTTTGCCTCCAGCCTCGATCAGGCAGGCCCGATCTGTAAAAGCGCGGAAGACGCCGCCCTGATGATGAATGTGATGGCGGGACTGGATGAGAAGGACTCCACCAGCGTCGACATGGAAGTGCCGGATTTCACCGCCAGTCTTGGCGATTCTCTCAAAGGCCTGCGCATCGGCATTCCGCGCCAGCACTTTGCAGAAGGGCTGTCTGCCGACGTGGAAGCGGCCATTCAGGAGTCGCTAAAGGAATACGAAAAACTGGGCGCCGTATTGAAAGACATTGATCTGCCCAACAATCATTTGTCGGTGTCGGCCTATTACGTGGTGGCACCGGCAGAAGCCTCCGCCAATCTGTCACGCTTTGACGGCGTCCGCTACGGCTACCGCTGTGAGGATCCGGTCGATCTGGAAGACATGTACAAGCGCAGTCGCAGTGAAGGCTTTGGTGACGAGGTTAAACGTCGCATCATGGTCGGCACCTATGCACTGTCTGCCGGATTCTACGACGCCTATTATCGCAAGGCACAAAAGATTCGCCGCCTGATCAAGAACGATTTCAGCAACGCCTTCAAGGAAGTGGATGTGATCGCCGGACCGACCTCACCACACACCGCTTTCAAGCTGGGCGCCAAATCCGATCCGGTCGCCATGTATCTGGAAGACATCTACACCATCGCCGTGAATCTGGCTGGCCTGCCTGGTATGTCGATTCCGACAGGACTGGTCAATGACTTGCCTGTCGGCATGCATCTGGTCGGACAGGACTTCGCCGAAGCAAGACTGCTGAACGTGGCCCACCAGTTCCAGTTGGCCACAGACTGGCATCGTCGCAAGGCACCACTGACAGGCAAGGAGGTCTAGCCATGGAATGGGAAACAGTCATCGGCCTGGAAGTCCATGTACAGCTCTCGACCCAGTCGAAATTATTCTCCGGTTCGGCCACCCGCTTTGGCGCTGAGCCCAACACGCAAGCCAATATTTTTGATCTGGCCATGCCCGGCACGCTACCCGTGCTTAACAAGGAGGCGGTGAAAATGGCGGTGCGCTTCGGTCTGGCTATCGGCGCCGAGATTGGCAAGCGCTCAGTCTTTGATCGCAAGAACTACTTCTATCCCGATTTGCCAAAAGGCTATCAGGTGAGTCAGCTCGACTTCCCCACCGTGGGCAAAGGGTCGCTTACAGTGGTGCTGGATGACGGCACCGAAAAAGTGGTTGGTATTACCCGGGCACACATGGAAGAGGATGCCGGCAAGTCTTTGCATGAAGACTTCCATGGCATGAGCGGCATCGACCTGAACCGGGCTGGCACGCCACTGCTGGAGATCGTCTCCGAGCCGGATTTGCGCAGCGCCAAAGAGGCAGTGGCCTACCTGAAGAAACTGCACTCTATTATCCGTTATCTGGATATCTCCGATGCCATCATGGCGCAGGGTTCCATGCGCTGTGATGCCAACGTCTCAATCCGCCCCAAGGGCACAAGCGAGTTTGGCACGCGCACCGAAATCAAGAACATCAACTCGTTCCGTTTTGTCGAACGCGCTATTAATTACGAGGTGCAAAGACAACAGGACGTCATCGAGGACGGCGGCAAGGTAATACAGGAAACCCGCCTCTACGATGCCGACAAGGATGAGACACGCTCCATGCGCAGCAAGGAAGTGGCCAACGACTACCGCTACTTCCCCGAGCCGGATCTGTTACCAATAGTGATAGATGACAACTTTATCGAAGCGGTTCGTGCCGAATTGCCAGAGTTGCCGGATGAGAAGAAAGAGCGCTTCATGTCGCAGTTCAAGCTGAGCGAGTACGATGCCGGTGTACTGGTGAGCAGTCGCGAGATGGCCGAATATTTTGAAGAAGTCGTCAAGATCAGCGGTGATGCCAAGCTGGCCGCCAACTGGGTATCAGGAGATCTGCAGGCATTGCTGAACAAGAACAACTGGGAGGTCGCTGAATCCCCCATACAAGCCGACCGTCTCGGCACGCTGATCGCACGCATCAAGGATGAGACGATCTCGGGCAAGATTGCCAAGACCGTGTTTGAAACCATGCTGGAAAACCCGGCCGGGGTCGATGAAATCATTGAGCAGAAGGGACTGAAACAGGTCACCGACAGCGGCGCGATTGAATCGCTTGTCGACGAAGTCATCGCCAATAATCCGGAACAGGTACAACAGTTTAAAGAAGGTAAAGAGCAGGTACTGGGCTATCTGGTTGGGCAAGCGATGAAACTGTCGCAAGGCAAAGCCAACCCGGGCCAGGTAAATCAGTTACTGAGGGAGAAGATGCAGTGAAGGAAGGTAAAAAATCCGGTGCCGAACGGACCCAGATAGCCACGCGCAATGAAGAGTGGTCAGATGAACGACTAAAATCCTTCCTGACACTGGAGCCACCCAGTGGTCTGCCTGCCGACTACAACATTCTGCTGAAAGCCTATCGCGGCATGACAGCTGATTTGTTTGAGCGCTTCATCCCGCTCTACGTTGCCGCTGGCCACGATCTGAACGTGACGCTGGACGATGGCAGCACGATTCTCGACCTGATAGCCCAGCATCGCAAATCCACCGACTATGCCGAGGTCCTGGCCGCTGCCGGTGCCGAGCGCAAGCAAGGCTGACCGCGAGTCGCGCCGGCGGCCAGATTCTTACTGGTCGCCGCTCAAGCGGCTGGCTCACCACTGACTTCATCGTCCGACTCTTCCTGCAATGCCTGTACTTCCCGCAGGTTGCGCGCCAGTATGGCGCCGCACATTGCCAGCAGGGAGAAAAATACCAGACCGGCATTGAGATGCCACTGACTCACCAGCGCCCCCATACCGGCAAATACCAACAGCATTAACCCGATAAGCGAATTGGAAACGGCAACCATGGCGCTGCGATCTTCGGCCGAAGCCATGTCTATCAGATGCGTCTTGCGGCCGACACGCACACCGGCATGCGCCAGATAAAGCAGAAAGAGACAGGTGGCCAGTGGCAACAGCCCGGTAACTCCAATTGCTACCAATAACAAAGCGAGCAGGCCGGAACTGCCTGCCAACACACCGGCAATGGTCATGCACCGGGCACTGGAACGATCGGCCAGCTTGCCCCAGGTGGAACCACTGACGAAACTGGCCAAACTGCCAGCAAACAGCAAGCCTCCCAGGACAGAGAGCTCGTTACCGGCATTCCGTTGAATCAGGGCGACCAGATAGGGCGCAACCAGCGCCGAACCCAACAGTGATGAGCGGGTAATAACAAATTTGCGAAACTCGTGGTTGCTGCGTAACAGCGACAACTGTTTAACTGCCTCAGTCAGCGCATTACCACCACCTCCTGTGGCACCTGGCACCTCTCGCATCTGCGCAAAGACAATCGCTGCCAGAACCCAAAGCACGGCCGCCACCATCAGAATGCCAGCAACCACATCCAATGTTCTTTCGCCGGTGTACATCAGCCAGCACGCCAGCAACAACGTCAGCACACCGGATACTGTTTCGGTGTATCCGCTCACGCGCCCGCGACGGGTTTTGGCGACTGTCTTGCCTAATACGTCTTTTTGCGTCACGGAACAGACACCCCGCGACAAACTGAACACCAAAAGCGCTGCCATGATCGCCAGCCCCGCCTCACCGCCTTCCAGGTTTAGTGCCACGTACCCCATATAAAACAAGGCAAACGCCTGGCCTACGGAACCGGCACTCCATAGCCACTTGCGAATAGGCACGCGCCGAATGGCCGCAGCCACCAACATCTGCGGCAATAAGGAAAAAGTATTGTGAATGGGAACCAGCAGAGACAGATAGAAAGTCGGACTACCGAGTGTAGTGAGCAGCCAGGACAGTGTGATCTTCGGGTCCATGAACTGATCACCGGTTTTGGTGAGCGCCAAGGCGATGATATTCAGGAGAAAATTGCGTGGCTGATCGTTGCACGCCTCGGCCGGAATATCCCGGCAAATTTGTGCATCTTCATCATTGAAAAGAAACCGATAAATCCGTTCGTGCATCGCAAACTTCCTTGCTAACTGATCTTTTTCCTGATACCTCTCGTAGTGGAAAGTACGCCCATTTACAGACATTTGGATTTAAACGGGAGATATCGATGAACAATGTAGCGACTGCTGAACTAAAAGAAAACAGAGTGCTTCGAGAAGTAGTCGGTGTGTTCTTTGAGGGAGACCGCCTCGAAACAGCCATTTCCAAACTCAAGGAAGCCGGCTACGGCATGGATCGTCTAGGCGTGCTGTCGCACAACAACGCCGACGGCGAGAAACTCAAGAAACTGTATAAAGAAGTGTCCTGGGATCCGAGCTCAATACGCTCGCCCGAGTTCAAGTTCTTTGAAAATCGCAATTCACGGGAATCAGCCAATGCCTTCTTCGGCGGGCTTGGTGTGATCGCCTCCGCCGCCATAAGCGGTGTCATCGTCGCGCTCGCCGCTGCCTTCGCCGGCCCGGTGGGTGCGGCTACAGCCGGCGCTATCATGGTCGGCATTATCGGCGCCATGGCCAGCACTATTATCAGTGAGAGCCACGCGCAGAGACTGCAATCTTATCTGGAAGAAGGACACCTGCTCTTGTTTGTGCGCACCGACGGGGGCCGTCAGGAAGACAAACTGCGCAAGATGCTGGCTGAATTGTCAGGCCTGCAAACCGAGGTAGTGGAATTCAGAGCCTGAGTATCAGGCACGGAGAATAAAAAATGCCGCTCGTACCATCAGGTGCGGGCGGCAGCTTTTTATGAGGTTCTGGATTGTGGAAGGTTTGCGGTCGACAGCAATTGCTGACTGGTAATCTTAACGGCGCGGTCCACGACGTGGTCCGCCACGTGAACCCCCGCCCTTGCCGCTACGCTTGGCCGGTTCCTTGAAGAATGAAGGCCGGGAAAACTCGGGCGCTTTCTCCAGCAACTTTTCGTCGGGATGCACACAGTCCAGTTTGGCACCCAACTTGTCCTCAATGGCAGGCAGCAAGAACGAATCTTCTTCGCAAGCAAAGCTGATGGATGTACCGATAGCTCCCGCGCGGCCAGTACGACCAATGCGGTGCACATAATCTTCGGCTTCTTCTGGCAAGGTATAGTTCACCACGTGCGTCACATCATTGATGTGCAACCCGCGCCCTGCTACATCGGTTGCCACCAGTACGCGCGTCTTGCCGCTCTTGAACTCATCCAGCGTGCGAATACGTTTGTTCTGTGCAATTTCACCAGACAACATGCCACAGTCAATGCCGTTGCGATGCAGATTATCCGCCAGCTTCCTGACCTGATCACGGCGATTGCTGAATACCATGACTTTCTCAGCCTGCTCATCGGAAATCAGGTTAAACAGCAGGTCGTATTTTTCGGCGGTGGTTACCAGATAAACGATCTGGTTGACGGCATCGGCTGCGACTTTTTCCGGCTCGATTTCCACCATGATGGGATCCATCGCCCAGCGACTGCCCAACTCCATGATCTCCGGTGTGAAAGTGGCACTGAATAACAAAGTCTGGCGACAGTCCTTGCGTGGCGTACGCGAAATAACCTGTCGCACCTGGGGAATAAAACCCATGTCCAGCATACGGTCGGCTTCATCCAGAACCAGCAGTTCAACCAGCCCGAGATAGAGGTTGTCGTTGCTGACGAAATCCAGCAGACGACCGGGCGTGGCGACGACAATATCGACCGGCTTCTTGTCCAGTGCCCTGTTCTGCTTTTGGTAGTCCTCGCCACCTACCAGCGTTACTGTGTGCAGATCGGTAAACTGGGTGAGTTTTTCGGCGTCACTGGCAATCTGGATAGCGAGCTCGCGAGTCGGGGCAATAACCAGCGCCCGCGGCTCACACAAGAACTGCTCACCTTCGACAGGATTGCTAAGCAAATCATTAATAATCGTAATCAGGAAAGCGGCTGTCTTGCCGGTGCCCGTCTGTGCGCGCCCGGTGACATCGTGGCCATTGAGGGTATGTACCAGGCTCTGCGCCTGAATGGGCGTGCAGAACTCAAAGCCCATGGCGTCGATTGCCTTGCGCAAGGGTTGCTGCAGATCGAATTGATCGAAAGAGACGCGTTGCTGGTTGTCAGTTGCTTCCATTTACTTCTTTTGCGTCGGAACGCCATTTAATGCGGGCTGGCATAATAACGGTATGACTAGCACTGTGCAATGAATGGATTGCGGACTGATCGGCTGAAAACCCGCGCCCCGAGCACCACGATGTGGCAAGCGCTAACTAGGATGCCGCGCAGGCCTTGCATTGAGGGTCACGAGGCAAGCGCATCTCGCGCCACTGCATCGTGGTGGCATCCAGCAGAAGCAGGCGTCCAAGTAGTGGCTGGCCAATGCCAGTCAGCATTTTTATAGTCTCCATGGCCTGCACCGCACCGATGATTCCAACAAGTGGCGCCATTACTCCGTTGGTAGAACAACTGGCATCAGCATCATCACCCGCCTGATAGAGACACTCATAGCAGGGACTGGCCGCGTCGCGCGCATCAAAAACGGCAACCTGACCCTCCATTCGAATCGCTGCACCGGACACCAAAGGCTTGCGCAGTTTCAGGCAGGCGCGATTTACGGCAAAACGCGTGGTGAAGTTATCACAGGCATCAACTACCAGATCGGCCGCGGCGACGGCCGCTTCCAGTTCAGCATCTTGCAGGCGTTTATCAAGTGCAGTGATTTTGACTTGCGGATTCAGACCTTGCAGGGTTGCCATTGCGGAGGCCACTTTAGGTTCGCCCAGATTGGCCTGACTGTGAGCGATCTGCCGTTGCAAATTGGTGAGCTCTACCGAGTCGTCATCGGCAATCAGCAAGTGGCCGACACCAGCAGCCGCCAGATACATGGCGGCAGGACAACCAAGACCACCCATGCCGATTATCAGCACCGTGGCATCGACCAGCTTTTGCTGTCCGGCCACGTCCATTTCCGGCAGCATGATCTGGCGACTGTAGCGTAGTAATTCTTCGTCTTTCATAGCAATTATTCTTGGCTATTTTAACTATCTGACAGGAACCATGCGCAGGCTTCAGGACATGCTCAATTGACCACCGGTCACACGATCCTGCCCGCCCAGATCCTGTGCTGTGAACACCGCAGAGAACCCAGCTGCTGTCAGCAATTCCTGTACGGCAGCCGCCTGATCATAGCCGTGTTCCAGCAGCAGCCAGGCATCAGTGTTTAATCGGGCCGGACTACTACTGATAATCTGCCGCAATGCATCCAGACCATCGGCACCGGCGGTCAATGCCTGCGCAGGCTCGAACGGCAAACCGTCGGCCTGCAAATGCGCATCGCCGTCAGCAACATAAGGCGGGTTAGAGACAATGAGATCGAATCCGCTCACGTGCAATGCATCACACCACGAACCCAGACTGAACTCAATATTACTGACTTCCAGCCGTTGCGCATTGGCCTGCGCCACGGCGAGTGCCGCCTGACTGATATCGCTGGCGTGCACCCGCCAATTAGCACTGCTGCGCGCCAGCGCCAGCGCAATAGCGCCACTGCCCGTACCCAGATCAGCCAGTCGCAGCGCGAGGTGCTGTTTCCCGGCGAGCTTGCTCAGGGCCAGCTCCACCAACAATTCGGTTTCCGGTCGCGGTATCAACACAGCGGGCGTGACGTGCAGGTCGAAATCCCAAAACTCCTTGTGGCCGAGCAGATACGCTACCGGTTCATGCTGCTGCCGGCGCGTCAGCAGTTCCTGGTAGCGCTGACTCTGCTCAGAGCTGAGTTCTCGTTCGGGGTACATCAGCAGCGTTTCGCGGCGACAGGCCAGCACATGCGTCAACAACAACTCGGCATCAAGTCGCCAGCTGTCGCTGACAGACTCCAGACTGCGCGCCTGCTCCAGAACAGAGGCGATGGTGTCGGCCATGTCGCTAGGCCTCGGCAGCCAGACCTGCGAGCTGATCCGCCTGATATTCATTAATCAGTGGCTGGATGACATCACCCAGTTCACCGGCCATGATTCCGGCCAGATTGTAGAGGGTGAGATTGATGCGGTGGTCGGTCACCCGGCCCTGCGGATAATTGTAGGTGCGTATCTTCTCCGAGCGGTCACCACTGCCAACCAGCTTGCGCCGGGTATCGGATTCTTCCTGCTGCTGTTCAGACTGTGCCTGATCCAGCAGTTTGGCTTGCAATAACGACATCGCCCGGGCGCGGTTCTTATGCTGCGAGCGCTCATCCTGACACTCCACTACCAGGCCGGTCGGCAAATGCGTGATTCGAATCGCCGAGTCGGTCTTGTTGACGTGCTGACCACCGGCACCGCTGGCCCGGAATGTATCGACTCGCAAATCACTCTTGTTGATGGCAATGGCATCCACCTCTTCGATCTCCGGCATGACAGCGACGGTGCAGGCAGAAGTGTGAATCCGTCCCTGCGTCTCGGTCTCCGGTACCCGCTGCACACGATGGGCACCGGACTCGAATTTCAGCTTCTCGAAAACGTTCTTGCCTTCCACCCGGATGATGATTTCCTTGTAACCGCCATGCTCGCCGGGGCGCTCACTGATGGACTCCAGTTTCCAGCCCTGTAATTCAGCATAACGGCCATACATGCGATAGAGGTCACCGGAGAAAATGGCTGCCTCGTCACCACCGGTGCCGGCGCGAATTTCGAGAAACACGTTGCAGCTGTCTTTTTCATCTTTCGGCAGCAGCAGCTTCAACAACTCGACCTCGAGGGTTTCCAGCTCTGCACTGCTACTGGCAACCTCTTCTTCCGCCATCGCCCGCATGTCCGGATCAGAGTCCTTTTGCATTTCTTTTGCTGAAACCAGATCTTCACTCACCTGTTTGAAGCGGTTGAAAGCTTTGACAACCTCTTCCAGCTCGGCGTATTCCTTGGAATATTCGCGGAACTTGTCCTGATTGCTGATCACTTCGGCATCACTGAGCAGCGCCTCGAGTTCATCGAAACGGTCTTTCAGGTTTTCCAGCTTGTTCTTAATCGATTCTTTCATCGTCTCTTCTAGTCTGCCGCTCGCGGCCTCTGCTCAGTTGGCTCAGGACTGATCGTCATCCAGTTCGAACAATTCCTGCGTGAGCTGCAGGACTTCATCTCTGCCTTCGGCTGTGGCTTTCTTCATCTGCACGCTGGGCGAATGGATCAGCTTGTTGGTAAGCCCCCGCGCCAGACTCGCCAACACGGCATCAGCTGCCTCGCCTTTTTCCAGCGCTTTCAGTGCACGCTGCAATTCCTGTTCGCGAATGGCATCGGCCTTGTCACGAAATGCGCGCAAGGTAGCCACGGCATTCAATGCGCGCATGTGTTTGCGGTAATCCGCAATGCCGCGCTCAATAATAGAGGCGGCTTCCGCCGCAGCTTCGGCCCGACTCTTCTGTCCGTCTTCAATCACTTCGGAAATATCGTCTACCGTATAAAGGTAGGCATCTCCAATCTGCGCCACCTCAGCCTCGATATCTCGCGGTACGGCCAGGTCAATCAACAACATGGGTTTATGCCGGCGCTGCTTTAAGGCCCGTTCAACAGTACCCTTGCCCAGCAACGGCAGCTGGCTATTGGTCGATGACACCACAATATCGGCCTGCACCAGTTGTTCGGGAATCTCCGATAGCAACACGCCATGCGCGTTGATACGTGCGGCCATATCGAGGGCGTTATCCAGCGTGCGATTAGCCACGACAATATTATGCACGCCCTTCTCCATCAGATGGCGGGCTACCAGCTCTACTGTGCGACCGGCGCCGATCAGCAGGACATTGAGTTTTTCCAGTTTGGAGAAAATGCGCTCGGCCAATGCCACAGCCGCGTACGCCACTGACACCGGATTCTCGCCGATAGCGGTATCCGTACGTACTTCCTTGGCGATCGAAAACGCATCCTGAAACGCCCGCCCGAGACCGGAACCCACCAACTCCATATCCTTGGAAACGGCAAAGGCTGATTTGATCTGGCCAAGAATCTGCGGCTCACCGAGTACCATGGAATCCAGCCCGCAAGAGACCTTCATCAAATGGCGCACAACATCGTCCTGATAATAGGCGTAACTGCAGTCGCGCAGCTCCTGCGGACTGAGATGATGAAAGTCAGCCAGCCAATCCACCACCTTTTGATAATGGCCTTCCAGAGTCGCTGCTGTCGCCGCCGTGTCCGTCTCGTCTTCCGGCGCCTGGCATTCGAGATACAGCTCCGTGCGGTTACAGGTGGACACAATCACGACTTCGGCAACCGGGTCCAGTTGACTCAGCCGCGTCAGCGCATCCGCAACAATCTCTGGCGGAAAGGCTACTTTCTCGCGCAGTTCGATCGCCGCGGTGGTGTGATTGATTCCTACGAGCAACAGGGCCATGGAGTATCTGCGTGGTGGACAAATAAAAAGCCCGATATGGTACTAAATATCGGCTGCGGTTCCCATCCGCTTGCTCATGTCTTCAGGCCCTGTTTATGGAAAGCAGCCGGGGCCGCCCCACCACCCGGTTTGGGGCATATTAAGGTCGACGGAAGCGCAGACACGGCGGCCAGTTGACGGAGAATGGCTGTCCCGGGCGTAGAACAATACTGCTACAATGCAGATATTAAGCCAGTTCAGCCTGACACCCGCAATGGCGGCAGCAGGCTGCGCCATGAAGCAAGGCATGAATCAATGACACTGAAGACTGATTATCCCGGCTTGTTGCCTCTGCTGTTCAGCGTAATGCTGGCCGGCTGTGCAACCGCTACACAGGAAGTGCCCCCGACCGCCGACACTGCGCCCGCGATGGTTGCAGCCGAACCGGTAGCAACACCCGCGCCAGAACCCGAGCCCATTGAATATGGCAATTTCACCGAAGAACAACTCTACCAGGCGTTGATCAGCGAGATCGGTGGACAGCGCGGACAAATGGCAGAGGCCGGCGACAACTATCTCGACCTCGCCATGTCCACCCGCGACCTCAACGTGATTCGTCGCGCCGTGCAGTTTGCTTCGGCCAATGGCGACACCAACGCCCTGTTGCAGTTGGGACTGCTATGGAGTGAGGTCAGCCCTCGTGATGCACAACCGCACCTCATGCTCAGCTTCGAATTCCTGGAGAGCGGCAATTTTGATCAGGCGCTGTCGCACATGGTGCGGGTCATCGATCTGGGTGGCAGCATGGATTTCTCGGCACTGGCAGCACGCACTGGCCAGCTGGACCCGCGCGCGCGCAGCCGGCTCATAGCCAGCCTGCGCGAATTGCGTGAAGAGTTTGCCAACGAGCCGTCCATTCAACTGACACTGGTACAACTGCTGGCCCAGAACGGCCAGTATGAAGAAGCCCTGCAGGAAATGCGCGCATTGGAAGCGCAGGATGAGATCACGCCAATGCTGATCAGGCTGGAAGCGCAGATTCTGCAAAGTTCCGACGACCTCGATGGCGCCCTGCGCGTATTGCGCGATGGAGTCCGCGAATTCCCGAATGACCGGGACATTCGCCTCAGCTATGCGCGCATGCTGATCCAGTACGAACGCTACCGCGATGCCCGCGCCCAGTTCCAGCAATTGGTGGAGCGTGATACGCAAGACTGGGGCACCTGGTATTCCATGGCCTTGCTCGACATGGAGATGGAAAACTACGACAGTGCGGCACGCATTTTTGAACGTTTGATTTCCGCCGACCAGCGCGCCGACGAAAGCCAGTACTATCTCGGCTTCATCTATCAGGAACAGGGCGAGATGGCGCGCGCCATTGAGCACCTGCGACAGGTACGCATCGGCACCAATAACTACATGGCCGCGCAGCAACAGGCCACGCGCCTGTCCATTGAACTCGGCGAGCTGGACGATGCCCATGCCTGGCTGGTGAGTCAGTCTCGTGGTCAGCCGCGGCTGGAAATTCTCTTCACGACGGTCGAATCGAGCTTGCTGACTCAGGCCGGCTACAACGAACGTGCACGAGAACTACTCGATACTGCGTTAAACCGATACCCCAATGAAACAGATCTGCTGTTTGCCCGCGTGCTACTCAACGACAGTGAGGGCAACATTGCCGGCTCGGAAGCAGATCTGCGCCAGATCATTCGCATGCAGCCGGATGATTCCCGCGCCCTCAATCATCTGGGCTATATGCTGGCGGACCAGACCGAGCGCTATGAAGAAGCCCTGCAGCTGATTGAACGGGCGATCGCCATCGCGCCGAACGATCCGGCTATCATCGACAGTCTCGGCTGGGCCCAGTACAAACTTGGTCGTTATGAGGACGCCCTGCGCAACTTGCGCCGTGCTTACGCGTCCTTCCCGGACCCGGAAGTCGCCTCCCATCTGGGTGAAGTCCTGTGGCAAATGGACCGCCGCGAACAGGCTATCGATGTCTGGGAAGAGTCACTGGCCAATAATCCCGGCAGTGAACTGATCGAAGAAGTCATGGATCGCTTCCTGCCGGACCGATGAGCCAGATCGTGCTTCCTTTATTGTCGCACCGCCTGCGCCTGCCTCGCGGCATGGCCGCGCTGTGCTTGCTGCTACTGGCAGCTTGCCAGAGTGTGGCACCACCGGCTGAAGAAAACCCCAACTGGGCGGTCCTGCGCACGCAATTGCAAGCTATGGATGATTGGCAGCTGCGCGGCCGCGTAAATGTTCGCTACGACAACGAGTCACACACGCCACGCATCATCTGGCAACAGCAACAAGAGCGTTACCAGATACGCTTGTGGGGCACGTTCAATGCCGGCAATACCCAAATCAGCGGCGAACCCGGCGCTGTCACCATGGAAAGCGACGGCGAGATCTATACTGCCAGCAGTCCCGAAGACCTGATCCTGCAGCATCTGGGCTATGAATTGCCGGTGTCTTATCTGGAATACTGGGTGCGCGGATTACCGGCACCGGGCAGTCGCGCCAACACCACCTTCGATGCCGACAACCACCTGACGCAACTGGCTCAGGACGGCTGGACAATCAACTATTCTGACCCGCGTCAGTATGGTGAACTGTCGCTGCCACGTCGGATCGAAGTGACGCGACCACGCAATGATGTGCGCCTGCTTTTCGTGGGCCTTAACTGGACACTGCCGACTGGCGACAACGAGACCAACGACTGACATGGCGACGCGCACTCTGTCCCTGTTGGCGCCAGCCAAACTGAATCTGTTTCTGCACATCACCGGGCGTCGCAGCAATGGTTATCACGATCTGCAAACCCTCTTTCAGCTGCTCGATTACGGCGATCGTTTGCAGTTTTCTACCACAGATTCCGGGATAGTCGCTCTACACACCACAGCCGGGTCACGCTATCCCCATGTCCCCATGGATAACAATCTGATCCTGCAGGCGGTGCAGGCTCTGCAACCCATGGCGCCCGCTGACGCCCCCGGGCTGGATATTGTTCTGGACAAGCAGATTCCCATGGGCGGCGGTTTAGGCGGGGGTAGCGCTGATGCTGCCATGACCCTGCTGGCTGTTAACGAGTTGTGGCAACTGGGACTAAACCGACCACAATTGGCCGACATCGGCCTGCGTCTGGGCGCCGATGTGCCGGTGTTTATTTATGGTCATTCGGCGTGGGCGGAAGGGCTCGGTGAAGAACTGCAGGCAGTAACGCTGGAGCCCGCCTGGTATCTGGTTGTGGTGCCTGATTGCGAGGTCTCTACAGCACGCATTTTTTCGCATGAAAATTTGACACGGAACACATCTGCGATCAAAATGGCCGACTTTCTGGCTGGCCGGGCCCGAAATGACTGCGAATCAGTCACTTGCGAGTTGTATCCTGAAGTGAAAAACGCGCTTTCCTGGCTCAGTCAGACTGCCCCGGCACAGATGACTGGAACCGGCGCAGCCGTGTTTGCCCGCTTCGACAGCGAGGCAGAAGCCCAGACGATTTTCGCGTCGTTACCAGCAAATTTGCAGGGTTTCCTTGCTCAGGGAATTAATTCGCTGGAGCTGGACTTCTGCGGCGATTAAAATGGGTTAATCACGAACGAGAGTTTATTGGGGTGTCGCCAAGTGGTAAGGCACAAGGTTTTGATCCTTGCATTCGTTGGTTCGAATCCAGCCACCCCAGCCAAATTCAAGACCAGCAAAATAACGGACACCCGCCAATAGGAAGTCATACGTGGCAAACAATTTAATGGTCTTTGCTGGCAATGCCAATCTGGCACTCGCCGAGGACATTGCCAAGAACATCGGCGTGCCATTGGGATACGCCAGCATTAGCAAATTTAGTGACGGGGAAATTTCTGTCGAGCTGAATGAAAACGTCCGTGGTAAGGACGTTTTTGTTATTCAGCCCACTTGTGCCCCGACCAATGACAGCATCATGGAGCTGTTGTTGATGGCCGACGCCCTGCACCGGGCCTCCGCCAACCGGATAACAGCGGTAATTCCCTACTTTGGTTACGCTCGCCAGGATCGCCGCGTGCGCTCCGCCCGGGTCGCGATCAGTGCCAAAGTGGTGGCCGACATGATCGGCGCCGTTGGCGTAAACCGGGTACTGACAGTGGATCTGCACGCCGAGCAGATTCAGGGATTCTTCAACATTCCGGTGGACAACGTTTACGGTTCTCCGGTGTTGACTGACGACATTGAGCGTCAACGCTACAAGAAGTTACTGGTCGTCTCACCGGACATTGGCGGTGTAGTACGAGCCCGTGCGGTTGCCAAGCAGCTGGATGTTGATCTGGCGATTATCGACAAACGTCGACCTTCGGCAAACGAAGCACAAGTCATGAACATCATTGGTGATGTCACAGACCGTAGCTGTCTGATCGTGGACGACATTGTCGATACTGCCGGCACCTTGTGCAAGGCGGCTGACGCATTGAAGGCGCACGGCGCCAGCAAGGTGGTCGCTTATTGTACGCACCCTGTTTTGTCGGGTCCGGCCATCGAGAACATCACCAACTCCAGCCTTGATGAGCTGGTAGTGACTGATACGATTCCGCTGAGCAAAGCGGCGAAAGAATGCAAGCGCATCCGCCAGTTATCGATGGCAAAGCTGTTGGCCGAATCCATTCGCCGCGTCAGCAATGAAGAATCGATCAGCGCGATGTTTGATAACACGTAGTTGCACAGGCAGCTACCAGGAAAGTACGACAAGTTTTCCTGACAGCCGGCAAGATGCCGACTGACGAATTTAATCGGGACAGTAACTGGCAGCAGTAACTGTCCTTTTTTTAACCCTCTGAATAACTGGTCGCAAGTTACTCGGAGATTACTTGGAGAAGACATATGTCTAGCCAGAAGTTTGAACTCAACGCGAGTGTCAGGGAAGACCTGGGGAAAGGTGCGAGCCGCCGCCTGCGTCGCCTGAAACGGGCCATTCCGGCCGTCCTGTACGGTGGTAATGAAGACCCACTGTCACTGACCATTTCACACGATGATATTTTTCACGCCACTGAGAACGAGGCGTTCTTCTCACATATCATCACCCTGAACATCGGTGACCAGCAGCAGCAAGCTGTGATCAAGGATCTGCAGCGTCATCCAGCCAAACCGTTTATCGTGCATGCAGACTTCCTGCGCGTTCGCGCGGATCAGGAGATCACTGTTAACGTACCGGTTCACTTCATTAATGAAGAGAAGTGTAAAGGCGTGCGTCTGGAAGGCGGCAACCTGATCAAGAACATGACCGAAATCGAAATCAGCTGTCTGCCCAAAGACCTGCCAGAGTATCTGGAAGTCGACGTAATCGATCTGGATATCGGCGATTCTATCCATCTGTCCGAAGTGAAACTCCCGGCAGGTGTTACGAGTGTTGAATTGTCCCACGGCGAAGAGCATGACCTGCCAGTAGTTGCCGTACAGGCACCACGCAGCGAAGCTGAAGTTGAAGAAGCCGACACTGCTGTTGAAGTACCGGATGCGGAAGTTCCAACTGACGCAGACGAAGACGACAGCAATGAGGACGAAGACTCATAGGAACCTGAAATAGGGACTCCCTATGGCGAATCAGCCAATCGAGTTGATTGTGGGCCTGGGTAATCCAGGCCCACAATACGACTCCAACCGGCACAACGCCGGCGTCATCTTTCTCCATCACTTGTGCAAGAGCTACGGCGGAACACTCCGTGGTGACAGCAAGTTCTTTGGCGAAGTTGGCACAATCACCATCGCTGGACAAAGCGTCCGCCTGCTCTTCCCAACCACCTTCATGAATAACAGTGGCCGCGCTGTGGCAGCCCTGTGCAATTTCTACAAGATCGATCCGGCGAATATGCTGGTGGCCTATGACGAAATTGATTTCGATGTCGGGGTGACTCGCCTGAAACAGGGTGGCGGTCACGGTGGACACAACGGCATTCGCGACATCATCAGCGCACTCGGTGGTAATCAGAATTTCAATCGCCTGCGCATCGGCGTTGGCCATCCCGGTCACAAATCGATGGTCGCCAATTACGTGCTCAGTAACCCTTCCCGCAGCGAGGCCGATGTCATCATGGGCGACATCGAAGAGGCAATCCGCGTCATGCCCAAACTGGTCGCCGGTGAGTGGGAAGAAGCAATGCGCTTGTTACACAGCAATGCCTGAGTCAGCGGCGCGCCAGCCAACCAGTACAGATAAACAGTTCAGATAAAAGGAAACAGCAATCATGGCAGTAAAATGCGGTATCGTCGGCCTGCCGAATGTGGGCAAGTCCACCCTCTTCAACGCGCTGACCAAGGCGGGTATTGCCGCGGAGAATTTTCCTTTCTGTACCATCGAACCGAACTCCGGCATCGTCTCCATTCCTGACACCCGACTCGATGCACTGGCGGCCATCGTCAAACCGCAAAAAGTGATCCCAACGACGGTCGAGTTCACCGATATCGCCGGCCTCGTCGCTGGCGCTTCCAAGGGTGAAGGTCTGGGTAACCAGTTCCTGGCCAACATCCGCGAGACCGATGCTATTGCTCATGTGGTGCGCTGTTTCGAAGACAGCAACGTTACCCACGTGGCCGACCAGGTCGACCCGGCGGCAGACATTGAAACCATCAATACCGAGCTGGCGCTGGCCGATTTGGAAACCGTCGAGAAAACGCTAGACCGCGTCAGTCGCGTTGCCAAGAGCGGTGACAAGGACGCTCTACGCCAGGCGACAGTACTCGAGAAGGTCAGAGCCCACCTCGACGGTGCCAACCCCGTGCGTACTCTGGACCTGAGCAAGGAAGAAAAAGTCGATCTCAAGCTCCTGCATTTGCTGACCCTGAAACCGGTTATGTATATCGCCAACGTTGCCGAAGACGGCTTCGAGAATAACCCGCATCTGGACAAGGTCAGGGACATCGCCGAGGCTGAGGGCGCCGAAGTCGTCAGCATCTGTAACAAACTGGAAGCAGAGATCGCCGAGCTGGAAGACGACGAGAAGCTCGAATTCCTGCAGGATCTCGGCATGGAAGAACCGGGCCTGGACCGGGTCATTCGTGCCGGCTACAACCTGCTCGGTCTGCAAACCTACTTCACCGCCGGCGAAAAAGAAGTCCGAGCCTGGACGGTGAAGGTTGGCGCCACCGCACCCAATGCGGCCGGGGTCATTCATACCGATTTTGAAAAGGGTTTTATCCGTGCTGAAGTCGTTGGCTATGACGACTACGTCAACAACAACGGCGAAAGCGGCGCCAAGGATGCGGGCAAATGGCGACTGGAAGGCAAGGAATACATCGTCAAGGATGGCGACGTTATCCACTTCCGCTTCAACGTCTGATCACTGCTTCAAGCGCCTGCCGGCAGTGACAGGCGCTCCCCCACCCTTTCACTTCTGACCGGCAACATTGCTGTTCGTTACAATTACAGCCACCGTGCTGCACTGTGTCTTGATTCTGCTCAAGTAGTCCCTATTCTATTCCGGTACGCTATTAGTGCATGGTGCGATTGCGGGCAGGATGAGATTGATGGAATTCAAGGATTATTACGACATACTCGGCGTCGCTGCCGATGCCGACAAGGCCGATATCAAGAAAGCCTACCGCCGCCTGGCGCGCAAATATCATCCGGATGTGAGTACCGAGCATGATGCCGCCGATCGCTTCAAGGAAGTGTCTGAAGCCTGGGAAGTACTGGGCAATGACGAGCGCCGCGCCGAATACGATCAATTGCGGCAATACGGCCGCAAGGGCGAGTCCTTTGAACCACCACCGGGCTGGCAGGGTGCCAGTCAGGGTGGCTTTGATTTCCAGGGCGGCGACTTCTCCGATTTCTTTGCCAATATCTTTGGTGGCGGCTTCAGTCGTCAGCAGAATCGCTCTGGTAGCGGCTTCAACAGTGAGGATTTCTACTCCAGCCGTGGACAGGATGTAGAGATCGATATGCCTGTGTTCCTTGAGGAGACCCTCAAAGATGACAAGAAAACCATCCAGTACCAGTTACCCAAATACGATGGCTCAGGACGTGTACAACAAGTCCGTAAAACCCTGAATGTCAAAATCCCCAAAGGTGTCAGCCATGGCGAGCGCATCCGCCTGAAGGGTCAGGGAGGCCCGGGCTTTGGCAAGGGTGCGGCCGGTGACTTGTACCTGCGGATCAAACTGGTGCCACATCCCAGCTTTGACGCTGTCGGCCATGATTTGCACCTGACCCTGCCAATTGCCCCCTGGGAAGCGGCGCTGGGAGCCAGAGTCGAAGTGCCCACGCTGGACAGCAAAATCAATCTGACCATCCAGCCCGGCAGTCAGTCTGGCCAGCGTTTGCGGGTAAAAGGTCACGGCTTGCCAACCAGATCCGGCCGTGGTGACCTCTATGTCATCCTGAAGGTAGTGATGCCCACCAAAGAGGAGACCGAAAAAGCGCGGGAGTTGTGGCAATCACTGCAGGCGACCCACGCCAGTTTTAATCCCCGGGGCGATCTGGACAGCAAGGAGAAAACCAAACCATGAGCGACTACATCCTGCTAAAACTGTCCGATGTCTGTCAGGAACTGGACCTGCCGCGCGCGGCCTGTGAGGAGCTGGTGTACCACGGCATTGTGCAGCCACAGGGCAAGCAGCCGGAAGACTGGACGTTTGATATCACCATGGTAAGCGTCATTCGACGGGCAACACGCTTGCGCCGCGAGCTCGATCTGGACTGGTCTGCCGTCGCTCTGGTGGTCAACTTGCTGGAAGAGCGGGATCAACTGCGAGTCGAACTGGAAATCCTGCAACAGCGGCTCGATCGATTCCTGGCCGACTGAATCTTGACAAATACCCACGAAATCGCCAAAATTCGCGGCCTTTCGGTGGTGTGTTAACATTACGCTACCGCATTTTGGCAATGTAGCTCAGCTGGTTAGAGCACAGCATTCATAATGCTGGGGTCGGTGGTTCAA
>CAZQFA010000042.1:0-22716 GCA_964592245.1 uncultured Pseudohongiella sp.
GGGGCGATTTCCAGATCGGCGAACTCGGCATGCGCCAGCGTGCCGCCTTCGATCTGCACATTGCCCGACTGCAGAATATAAGCAGTCAGATCATAGTATTCCTCATCGCTGAGTGAGCCGGGGGTTTCCGCCGGCATGGTCATGCGAATCTGTTCGAAGAGCGCCTGACCGGAGCGACCCATCCAGCGCGCACGCAGGCGTGCGTCCATCTCAACAGGGACGTGACAACGGGAACATTCATTGGTAAACAGCACTTCGCCGCGATCGACGCTGGCTTCCTGGGCTGCCAGGGAAAAGGTGAGTGTCCCTAAAAACAGGAACAGAATTGCTCTAAGCACGGTTGCTCTCCTCAACATCAGTAACTTTTCAGACTTTTCAGACTTTCTCATTCACAGTGGCGCAGTTAACGCCGCATCGTTCTGTGTTTGCCTTAGTCGTTAAAGTATTCCGTACTCTGCGGAAGATCGCTTTTGGCAAGTCTTATTATAGGGATACGACAACGGGAAGTAGAGAGTTCAATGGTCAGAAGCGGCACGCGGGCGGGGCATTCCGGGCCACTGAACACACTGCGTTGGCGACCGTGAGCGTATTTTGCCACGTCTGGCAGCAGTCGCCTGAAGGCCGTTACAAAGTATTACATTCGCTGCCTGTAGTTTGTCGCTAACCGGTTGATATTACTACAGGTTTAGGCTAATTTACCGGCCCTCTGCGGTGCCCGGTCCGGTTGGCCTGCACAGCCCTCCCAGAAGAGAGATATAACAATGAATAAACAGCATCGTCTGCCGCGTCTGGCAGCACTGGCTACCGCTGTGTCTATGACGCTTGGCTGGTCAGGTATTCAGGCGCAGGAACTGATTGAACGTCGTGTGACTCCCACTGCCACGGCGAGTGAATTAACACAAATCCCGGTACTCGACGGCAATGTGCTGGGCGATAACGCCTGGGCTAACCTGACGCCAATAAGCGGCTTCACCCAGGTACAGCCCAACGAGGGACAACCCGAGTCGCAGCGTACCGAAGTGTTTGTTGGCTACAGTGCTGACTCCCTGTACATCGGTGTCGTTGCCTATGACGACAATCCGCAAGGCATCATCGTCTCTGACAGTCGTCGCGATGCATCATTGAGCGAGACCGACAGTTTTCAGGTCATTATCGACGGCCTGCTGGACCGCCAGAATGGCTTCGTTTTCGGCACTAACCCGGCCGGCATCGAATTCGATGCGCAGGTGACCAATGAGGGGTCCGGTGGCGGCTTTGGTGGTGGTGGCGGTGGCTTTAACCGTAACTGGGATACCAGCTGGGAAGTGGAAGCGCAGATCAGTGATATCGGCTGGAGTGCGGAGATGGAAATCCCGTTTTCGTCACTGCGTTATGCGGCCGGCGATGAGCAAACCTGGGGTATTAACTTCCAGCGCAACATTCGTCGCCTGAACGAGACCTCTTACTGGGCGCCGCTGAATCGCCAGTACAGTCTGCAGCGTGTTTCCGACGCCGGTACGATCTCCGGTATTCGTCCGCCGCGGCAGCGCAACCTGCAAATCACGCCTTATGCCCTGGCTGCGACCAAGAGCGGTGGCAACCTGACTTCGACGCAAGACAATACCGAAGTCGGCTTTGACCTGAAGTGGGGTGTCACGCCGAGTCTGACACTGGATGGCACTTACAACACCGACTTCGCGCAGGTGGAAGTGGATGACCAGCAAGTCAATCTGGACCGTTTCAGCCTGTTCTTCCCGGAGAAGCGACCGTTCTTCCTGGAGAACGCCGGTCTGTTCTCGGTGGGTAACCCGCGTGAAGCCGAATTGTTTTTCTCACGCCGTATCGGCGTCGGTGCTGGTGGCATTGCTATCCCCATCGACGGCGGTGCCCGCTTGACCGGCAAGATTGGTAATGACACCAATATTGGCCTGTTACGCATGCGCACCGAGATGCTGCCGGGAGTTGCCTCGCAGAATGATTTCTCCGTTGCTCGTGTGAATCAGGAATTGCCAAATCGCTCGTCAGTTGGTGCCATGTTTGTCGAGCGTGATGGTGATGCTTCCGTTACCAATCTGGGCGGTGACGACTACAATCGCACTTACTCGGTTGATGGCCGTTGGGGGGTGGGTGCAGACGGCCTGATTTCCGGCTGGGCAGCACAGACTGATACACCCGGACTCGATGACGACGATCAGGCGTTTGGCTTGCGTGGCCTGTATTCCAATCAGGGCTGGGACCTGAGTGCCGCCTTCACGGAAGTGCAGGGCAACTTCAATCCTGAAGTGGGCTTCTTGTCACGTCGCGAATACCGCAAATACGAATGGCGAGTGTTTCGTCGCTATCGTCCCGATGATCTGTGGAATCTGTTTGAGATTCGGCCCCATGCCAACTGGTATGGCTTTTATGACTTTGATGGTTACCTGGAGACCGGTTACCTGCACGTCGACAGCCACTGGCAGTGGGAAAACACCTGGGAGATCCACACCGGTATGAACTTCACCCGTGAGGGTGTGAAAGAGCCGTTCGAGATTGTCGATGGCGTCACAGTGCCGGTGGGTGAGTACGAGCATTCCGAGTCGCAGTTGGTATTCCAGACCAATCAGGGCGCGCCTCTGGCTTTTTATATCCAGAGCCGCATCGGTGGCTTCTTCGGCGGTGACCGCATGCAGTTGAGTCCGCGCGTCAATTACCGCATTGGCGAGCGCTTCACTACTGAATTGTCCTGGAGTCACAGTGAAATCGAACTGCCAGTGGCCAACGGTGACTTTACTGTTGATGTGGCGCAGTTCCGGGCGACTTATTCGTTCACGCCGCGCATGTCCTTGCAGACTCTGGTGCAGTACAACAATCAGTCAGACGTGATTGCCACCAATATTCGCTTTGCCTGGTTGCAATCGGCCAATGCGGGTCTGTATCTGGTATACAACGAAGTGGATGAGATGGGCTTCAACCTGCGTGACAACGGCCGCGAGTTCATCATCAAGTACAGCCACATTGTCGATATTTTTAACTGATTTGCCGCTCGCTGGTCGGGGCGTTAACGCTCCGGCTGCACGGCGATACCGAAGCAAGTGCGATCGGCTGCCATTGTTGAAGCGAATTGAGAAGTATCGACTTCACATAGCCAGGCAGTGAAGCCGTCAAACGGGCTTATTAATCACTAGCACTGATTAACTTTACAAGGCGCGCTGATGTCTCTGTTTACAGAGAGGTCAGCGCGCTTTTTTTATGTCTGGAAGAAATTCGTTTGCCGGGTATCAGATATCAGGCAGGTTTTTATTCGTCTTCGCTGTGCAGGATCTCGACGATGCCCTCACGAATGCGTCGTGTGGAGATGCTCACCTCGAACAGGAATAGCAGCAGACCAAGAATGAGAAGACACATGGCGCCAATGAAGAGTGCGGCAATAGTCACGGACAGATTCAGCCCGGTCATTTCGCCCAAGAACAGGGTCATGATCACCAGACAGACCAGCAGGGCGCCACTGACGAACATGCGGACCGACCAGTTGACCAGGCGGATCCGTTTCCACAGGGCTTCGGTTTCTGACTGCAATACTTCGCGGTGATCCTGGCGGCGTTCGCCGGCCAGATGGGCCTCAACCACGCGGGCACGATCCACAACGCGACCAAGCCGAACCGACAAGACGTTCAGCATGCCAGCGATACCGGCGAGCAGGAAGACAGGGGCGACAGAGAGTTGAATGACTCCGGCTATGGTTTCGACGGCGTTAATGGGATCCATAATGTGTGGCGACTTGCGTGATTAGCGCACGTTATACAATTGTCAGGCGGGGTCCGTCCAGTGGTTATATCGCTGTAGCGAACTCAGGAGGCAACTGCCATGTGAGTGCGTAGAGAGTTACTGATGGCTTCTGACAACTCCGCGGAACGAACCGGCTTGTTAAGAATCTGACAGTTCGGCAAATCATCAGCATCCAGTGAATCCATGTAACCGGTGCAGAGAATAGTCGGGATACCCGGGCGGATCTGCAGAATCTTGTTGAGCAGGCGGACGCCGTCCATCTCCGGCATGGACAAATCCGAGAACACAAGATCATAGTCGTCCGGATGGTTTTCGAAATGATGCAGGGCGCTGACTGAGCTGGTGAAAGCGTTGACCGTGTAGCCCAATGATCCCAGTATGCGATTAATTACATCCAGCACCATTTCGTCATCGTCAATAAGCAAGATTCGCTCTTTCGATCCTTGCACGGCTCGTGTGTGACTTTGAGGTTCCATGGCTTTTATGTCTTGTGCTTCTGCCTTGAAATACAGTGAAAAGGTGGTACCCAAGCCTACCTCTGATTGTAGATCAATATAGGCGTCGTGGTTTTTAACTATCTGATAAACGAGAGCCAAACCTAATCCGGTTCCCTTGCCACGGGGTTTGGTCGTATAGAATGGTTCGAAGATATGTTTGAGCGTATCAGCGCCGATTCCACATCCCGTGTCAGTAACATGTACTACTATATATTTTCCTCTCGGAATAATCTGGCTGTGGAGAGTTCTGGCCTGCTCGAGGGAAACGCTTACCGCACTAATCGATATGAGTCCCTGATTCTCGATGGCATGTTGTGCATTTACACACAGGTTCAATATCAACTGATGCAGCTGCGTGGGGTTAATACATACCGCAGCAAGATTGTCTTCGCATTCGATACTGATCTTGCAAGTCTCAGGTACAAAAGAGCGGAACTGTTCGACGGTCTCGCGAATATGAGCGCAGACGTCGATGGCCGGAACATCTTTCTCGGCTGCGGTCCTTGAGAACATCAGTATTTGACGAACAAGATTTTTGGCGCGTTCACTGGCTGTCAGGATATTCGCCAGATAACTTCTTAACTGCAAATTGTGTGCTTTATCCTCAGCGACCTCGGCGTTGGCAATGATCGACATCAGGATGTTGTTAAAGTCATGGGCAATGCCACCCGCAAGACTCCCCAGTGCTTCGAGCTTTTGCGTTTGTCGCAACTCCCGTTCGGCGCGCTTGCGTAATCGAATTGCCTGCAGCAGCAAGGCTATCAGAGCCAGTTGCGCTGCAATGATGGCTGTTCCGGTGACCAACCAGAAGCCGTACTGTCGCCACAAGCTAGGATGATCATTGATAATGATACTACCCGTTGGCAGAACATCTCGATCCACACCGAACTTATCCAGTTGTTGGCCATTGAACATGAACTGAGTGCCGGCGGTAATGGGTGCTTGTGGAAAGTCGTTGGCCAATAGCTCCTGCACGAAACTTGCTGATGTGCGTGCATATTCTTCCGCTGTCGATACATTGCCACCGAGTGCCCCCGCAGGTACCAGCGTGTCCGCCATAACCAACACCGGAATGCCCAATTCTGTCGCCAGCGTCTCAGTCACTACAAGTGTACGTAGCAGATTACCCTGATTATCACTATCGTAAGTCGTCATGACTATTGCGGTATTTGCGGAAAGACCCCGCAAACTATCCAAGAGTTCATCGACTGGCAGACCAGAGTAGTAATTAATGGAGTAAGGCAGTTCCATTGAGCTGAGCACCTGACGATAGCGCGTCATATAGCTAGCGTCGCCCAAACCACTGCCGCCAACTACAGCCAGGCTATCCACATTGGGCAGTATTTGTGGTGCCAAGCGCATTGTCTCGACGATGGCTTGAGGTGCAGAGCTTTCCAGTATTGCAACGCGAGTGTTGTCACCGTAGTCCATGGCGACATCATTGGCTGGCAGGATATGCAGTACGTCCGCCTCGGGGGCGAAGATATGCCGGTAATCGCGAATAAAAGTGTTGGCTTCCGGCAGCAGTCCCACAATGAGGTCAATATTGCGCTGACCGTACTTTAACGCCAGTGACCGTGCCACAAGATCCTTCTCGACAGAATCACTGTTGATGAGGGACAAAAATTCGGGAGTTACAAAAACGCCTAGTTGCGCACCCAATTGCGCACGAAAAACGAGATTGAAGTTTTGCTCCCAGGTAGCGAGGCCGCCAGTACCATAAATTACGAGCACTTCCTTGTCGTTGGAAATGCTTTGCGCAACCGCCGGATTCCACCAAGTTGGCGCGAGCAAGAGGCCTGCAATAAAACAATAAATAGCAAACTTCCGGAAGCTGACTTGTAGTGACTGAACTGTATGTAGCGAGAACTGATACATAGTTATTGGGCACACGACTATGACTGCTTCGTTTGGCTGATCAGGTCTCACTACGGCCAGAGCAGCACCAAGCTTGTAGAATTAGCGGAATAACCAGACTGAATAAAGAGAGCAGCGTAGCTATTTGCAAGCATATCGAATTGCGCGCGCAGCATAACCCGTCAGCCAGTGGCATCCTATACGTAAAAACCCTAGTATTAGCCCGTCAAAGCCCGGGTATCTTTGCGCTAATTGACCTAGAATGCCCTGCTTTTTGACAGGCTGGCAGTGCACATCAATAAGTAAATCGCTGTAAAAAGCAAGCAAACTATTTTTCTAAACTCATATTGCTTTTTTAACGCCTCAGCGCAAAATAAGCGCCATCGTGGCCACCCGTCCGGGTGTTGTTTGCCACTCGTCCTTGTTTGTGGAGATTTCAGATGTTTAGCGCCCCGGTTGGTGTTAAAGGCGTCGCGCGTGCCTATCGTTGGCTGTTGGTTGTCGCCTTGTTTTATGCCATGTTCTTTAGCCCTCGCAGTACTGCCCAGGCCCCGTTGCCGACAATTAGCGGCAATATACTTACCATGCCGGTGGTGCTCATCTACGACACGCCATTTCGTCTTGAGTGGCAGATTGTGATAACCGGCTCCATTATTGATTTGTTGCTACGCAGTTATCAGGAGTTGCCTGCCAATACTGATACTACCGGTGCCCCATCGTTCTTCGGAGAATTATTGAACTTGCCACGACTGGAAGTGGATGGCGGTTCGCTGTGGGGAGAGTTTGCCCTCGACAGTGAACAGCCGGTGATCTTCCGTCTCGTTGCCGCCGAAGCGAACAATCCCGGTAGCTCCGGGGTTAATGGCAAATGGCGCATCTCGGAAGAAACCGATGCCACGGCCTGTGGTGAGGGGGAGTTGATTGATATCTATACCTTGAATGTGCGGCAGGAAGGTTCGAACCTGACGGTGATTACCAACGTTGGCACGTTCAATGCCACGCTACAAGGTACTAATATGCAGTGGATGGGCAGCTACAATGAAGACGGCGGCGTTGTGAATAACACCGTCAATGTGGCTTTCTCCAGTAGCCTTAATTCCCTGACCGGTAGCTCCAGCTGGACCTACAGCGGCGGCGGTACTACTTGTTCCGGCAGCAGTCAGTTTAGCGGCGTGCTGTTACACAACTAGGCTACCAGGAACACTCTGGCATCAGGGTTCAATATTGCCGAGTACGGTCCACTGCACAGAATCGCTAACACTGCTGCCGTTACTGAGCAGCAGCGTTAGCGCCAGCGTGTAGTCGCCCGGTTCCAGCACTGTCAGGGGAATGTCCGGACAACGCAAAGAACGGCCACCATTAGTTAGCGTACCGCCAAGTGAACAGGCGGAAAATTGCGCGCTGATATCGATGCCATTCAAGGTTGCCGTAAGGGAAGTGATGCTGACATCGTTGACACGCAGTATCGCTGACAAATCAATGGACTGTGTTTGCAGGTAGTCACCAGAGGCGGGACTGAGACTTAGCGGTGCTTCCAGTCTGGCCACCTGACCGGCAATGCTGGCCACATAAAGCTCTCCCTGTTCGTCCTCGCCAAAGGTGCTGATCTGCATGCTGGTGTCCAGCAACACTTGTTGCGACCATCCGCTGGCATCCTGCGTCGCTAGAAAAATCTCACCGCTGCAAAAATCGCCATAGAGATAGTCGCCCTGCAACTGTGTCAGCCGTTCGCCGCGATAGACATAGCCGCCGGTAATAGAGCAGCGACCCTGGCCGTGACTGTATTGCACGATGGGCAGTGTCAACGAGCCATCATTGCAATTACTGCCCGGATTGAAGCAGTTACTGCCTTCCATCAAGCGCCAGCCGTAATTCTCACCGCCATTACTGTTGGCGGGTTGCCGGTTGACCTCTTCAATGGCGTCCTGCCCGACATCAGCGATATAGAGATCGCCAGTGAGTCGATCAAAGCTGTAACGAAACGGATTGCGCAAGCCCAGCGCCCAGATCTCATCGAGCGTGAAGTCCTCAAAGGCAAAAGGATTGGAATCCGGTATGGCATAAAGCGCGCCACTGTCCACATCGATACGCAGCATCTTGCCTAAAGGCGTCAGCCGATTCTGGCCGTTGTCTTGCGGATCGCCGCCACTACCACCATCGCCCAGACCTATATAGAGATAGCCATCCGGACCAAAGGCCAACTGCCCGCCGTTGTGATTGCTGAAAGGCTGATCGACCGACAACAAGACAGCTTCCGACCCGGCATCGGCCACATCGGCATTGCCCGATACCTGCCAGCGCGACACCACCGTGTCGCCGGCAAGATCCGTGTAATTGAGATAGAACTGACCATTGCTGGCGTAGTCAGGATGAAAGGCCAGACCCAGCAAACCACGCTCGCCACAGCAGCCCACCTGATCTCGAATATCCAGAAACGGCGTGCCGAGCAAGGTGCCATCGCGATAGATCAGCACCCGCCCGGCCTGCTCAAGTACAAACAACCGCCCGGACCCGTCCCCGGCATGCGCAATCGCCGTGGGTCGCTGCAGGCCACTGATAATGGGCGTCACAGCGATCTCAAGCGACTGTGCCTGCAGCTGCGGCAGCAGCAGGGCTGAGTACAAAAGCAGGAAAAGGGTGCGGAGCATCATGGAGCAAAGTCTAGCCCACAAATTTGCAGAAAAAAGCGAATTTGCTTTGCGTTGTAGGCAATTGACGGTGAGCGCTTTATAATCCCCGCTCAATCACGCGCCCGTAGCTCAGCTGGGTGAGGGCAAGCGTCTTGGAAGCGTTAGCTTCCAGCGAAGACCGAACGACTCCAATCTGTGATTGGAGGCTGGGGAGAGTAACAGGGCGCTAGCCCTTTCTTGAACACAGCATGGTATAAACAGTTTTACAGCATCACGCGCCCGTAGCTCAGCTGGATAGAGTAACTGGCTTCGAACCAGTTGGTCGGGAGTTCGAATCTCTCCGGGCGTGCCAAATAAATAAGGGAGCCATTGGCTCCCTTTTTTATTTGCCAAGTCCGGAGGACTTGGTTCGAACTCCTCAGTTCGAAAGGAGCGAAGCTCCGCAGACAGCACGGAGTGCTGCCCTTCAGGGTGAAGATTTTGGCTTAGCCAAAATCTGAATCAAAGCCGCGCAAGCTCCGCAGACAGCGCGCAGCGCTGCCCCGAAGGAGTGAGGAATTTGCGCCCACGCAAATTACGAATCAAAGCCGCGTCAGCGGCGCAGACAGCACAGAGTGCTGCCCTTCAGGGTGAGGAATTTGCGCCCACGCAAATTACGAATCAATCTCTCCGGACAGAAGCCAACGGCTTCTTGACCCCGAACGCCAAACCAACAGCACTTACCCCTCAAGGCTCATAAGCCTGCCAATGCTCCGCTCTAAACTTAAGTGGATCGGCAAGAATAGATTTCCGTGCCGCATTTGCTTCTTCAGTGCTGATGGGCTCGAAATCCTGGGGCAGGGTGTCGCTATTAAATTCAGTCAGCACCCAGTTAACTACTGCTGCCAGCTCGCTGTCTGTCAATGGTGTGTGTGAGGCACCTGGCACTCTTAGCAGATAGGAGCGCATCTCGGGAACCGTCATCATCTTACCCAACTCGCTATGAAGCGTTGGGACATTGGGTGGATTGCCACTGCCATCGACAAGATGACAGCCGCTACAATAAAGCAGATAGTTGGTTCTGGGTGAGGCGGCCAGCAGCAATTGGCTGCTGAACAATGCTACGGCCATAACCAGAATTTTCAGGAGATAGCTGTTCATTGCCGTATCATTCATCCGCCACGCCGAGCACGATAGACACTGTACAGTGATAACTGGTGTCTTCAGTGCCGAAGCACCACAGCACCGTGTTGCTGTTACTGTTAAAGTAAACCGGCTTGTCGCCTTCTGTGTTGTGACAACCACAGCGAGAGCAAACGGCCTTGCCGCAGCAGTCGTTGTAGGACATCAAGTAATTACGATTATCCACGGGATTCCGACAGGTGCCTACCCATGTGATAGGCGAAGGTTGTGCGCCAGGCGGGCAAGACGTCTGGGTGCCACCACAGCAAGAGCAAAGCGTTCCGCTCATGGCACAATAGCGCCAGTAGTCACAGCTTTGCGGGTCACCGATTTCCTGAATCGAATTCTGGGCCAGCGATCGGGAAACCGGTAGTAGCGGCAATGAGGCAACACCAGCCAGCATCATTCCCAGTCGGGAAAGAAAGCTTCTGCGCGAGATCTTGCGGGCCAGGGCAAGAGCGCCACGGCGGGCATGGTCATCTACCCAGTAATAACCCTGGTCAATTAATTTATCCAGTTTCATGACGCTTCCTCTATTGCCTCGGATTCTACCGGTCTTGAAGATTTCCCGATGTATTCCTGCAGACTGCTGATACCAGTGTCCATGGATTCAATCAGGCTTTCCAGATGTTCCCGATTGTTCACCAGGCCTTTGCTCTTCAGAATGCCGTCGCCGCTAATCAGAACGGCAAAAGGCAGTTTGCTGACTCCATAGGTCATCCCTAATTCCTGCGAGATAATGTAGGGATAAGCGGCAAGGTCCATGTCTCTGACATAGGCTTCATGCTGCTGTCTGGAATCTCCATCACTGGCAAAAATCAGTTTCAAGCGCTTGGCCTCGGCTTTGGCGAGTGACTTGGCTGTTGGTACCAGAGTCTTGCAAACCGGACAGCTCGGTGAAGTAAACAGCACGAGGGTGGCTTTGCCTGAGTCCTCTGCACCGCCCAGCGTCACCTTCTGGTCATCGAGTGTGGTGAGGGTTAGCGTGCTTGCCAGCTCGCCGACTTTGGGGCCTTCTGTCGGCATCAAGGCGCCAGCCGGCGCGACTCGTTCGTGCAGTATGCCTACCTGTCTTGTCAGGGCGAACACCAACAGGGAAAGCCCAATTACCGCGATCCAGAGGATTACGTTGGAAATTACCAGCGCTTCAGTCATCAGGTATTTCTCCAGGACGCGATGGCGCCACCGTTTGCCAAGAGTTGATTTACGGCGCTGTAACACAGCAGCATGATGGGCAAAGACAATAGCAGCAACAGATGATCCAGTAACAGCAAGGGTCTGGCACTGACAGCCAGAGCCGGGGCCAGGGCGAGCAGTGCCAGCACGAGGTTGCGCGCCACGAGTCCCCAGGACAATTGCTGATTACTCATGGCGCTATTGTCATGGGATGACAGGCTGCAACCACAATCGATATGCTTGCGGCCGCGCAACAGGTTGGCTGCTATGGCTGCGCCGTATGTGCTTAACAAACCGGCACTGACGACCGGCAACAATAATGAAGGGGCGCGCAGCATGGCCTGAATAAACCAGCTGACACTGAGTACAAGCTCAAGAACGGGAATGACAGGCAGCATCACAGGGAGTAAAAACTCCGGGATTATTCGGTAATTCTCCAGCACACTGCCAAAGCGGGTGCGGTTCTGCAGTTTGTGCAGGCCGGCGAAAAGGAATAGTAGCCCCAGGCCAAAGGCGATGACACGAAACAATTGCGGATCGAGCATGGTCTAGAAATCCTCGAACAGAGAAGCACTGGGTGTATCAATAGTGCGTTCATGGCTGAGGGTCATTGCATCATAGACATGAGTGCCACCGTCTTCATCACCAACAATCAGCTTGGGTTCGGATTCCTGGGTTACCAGCAGATTTTCCGCGGGAGAATCCAGTTCCAGTCTGAAAATCACTTCGCCGGATTGCAAACTGACCACCCAGATTTCGTCACCGGGAACGTGGTGGGTATCAACAGGTCCCTGATGCATGGCGATGTAAAGCAGCCCGGTGTCATGATGGACACTCAGAAATTCGTTGCCCCCGGGCCGCCAGTTCTCTTCGTCTTCGACGGCGATGGTCCAGGGCTCGCCAATATTAATGTCATCGCCACTGGTCGTGACCTCGTAGACCACACCTGAATGTGTGACCAGCAGCCAGCCGTCGGCAGTGCTGGCAGTGCGATCGAAGATGGCGTCTTCCTGAACGTCGAAAAACTCATTACTACGAACCCGGTTAGTCTCAAAACCACTCAGGTCCAGTTGAATCAATTGCAGGGTGCCGTCGCCACAAACCATGAGAAAGTCATTCTCTGCAACTGGCAGAATTACTGCGCACCCGGGCGTGGAAATTTCATAGACAAAGACGCGGTCGATTACGTCGACGATGCTCACTGAATGTCCCGGGTTCATATTCAGCACAGCCAGATGGCGACCGTTGCCCAGCAGGCCGACGTGATTGCGCACGGACAGGCGGGCCATGTGGTTGGGAATTTCGATTTCGGCGATCGGACTCAGATTGGGAAAATCGTAAACAGCGACGAGGTCAGTACGTTCGCCACGCACTCCCCGGGACATGTAAGACTCCGGGGCATAGAATTCGCGGTTGCTGTGGGACAGGGTCACCGTCGGTGTGCGCCGGGACAGTGAGAGGAGCCCCTGCATCTCGCCGCTTTCCGCGTCGAAAATATAACCGCCATTACCGGTTTTGGAGATGAACCAGTTGGGCCCGGGATCCGGCATGATTTCCACCGTCAATTGCTCGGGCGGAATCTGGGCTTGCGCGCTCGGCAGAATGCATGCCGCCAGCACAAAAAGTAAGCCAGTAAAGCGCATAGTTTTCTCCTGTATCGAAGCGATGAGTAGAGCTCTCCAAATTGCCGGGGTCTGAACTAACAAGTCGCCAAGCAAACCGTGGCCCCTGTGGCACGGCTCCATTTGAGTCTGGTTACCAACCAACAGCTTGTCCATCCTTGCGATGGTCGGAACCGCCGCGATAGACGCCATTGACCGGATGATCTTCAATGATGCTTTCTTCGTTGAATACCGGTGCCGGCAGCGAAGGGTCCGGCGTGAACAGAATGCCCTGATAACCTCCGACGCTACCGCCGTCGACGCTGCGCACTTCGTGTCCTCTCGATTCGAGGGCATTACCGACCAGACTGTAGAGCCCGTGCTCGAGTGAGAGAATGTTGCGGTTTTGACTGTGGGTGAAGCGAGCGGCATCTGTTGTCATTTGCACGTTCATGCCGTGATCAATGACGTTGACCATATGTTGAGCGTGAGTCTCGGGTTGCACCGACCCACCCATATTGCCGAAGGCCATCAAAGGTTCTCCTTCACGCATGACAAATCCGGCGATGATGGAGTGAAAAGGGCGTTTGCGCGGCGCGACCATATTGGGATGCCCTTCATCAAGAGAGAAGGCAACTCCCCGGTTGTGCAGGATCATGCCGTAAGGCGGGATCGTTGCGCCGCTGCCATAAACCGAAAAAATACTGTGTATAAAGGACACCATATTGCCCCAGCGATCGGCGGTGGCGAGATAGATGGTGCCGCCATCAAGGCCGCCTTCAATTGAGGGCGCGGTTGCCCTGTTCATATCAATGCGATCACAAAGCGTACCGGCATAGGATTTGGAGAGTAACCGGTCCACCGGAATGTCGGAAAATTTCGGATCGCCGTTATAGGCATGCAGGTCTGAATAGGCGAGCTTTTTCGCTTCCACGAGGAAGTGCCAGTAATCGGGATTTGAGGGGCCTAGCAGCGCCAGATCAATGCCGTGTTCGGGGGCGCAGACCTCCAGAATATTCAACATCTCCAGAGCCGCAAACCCCTGGCCTGGCGGCGGTAACTGGTAAATATCGTAGCCGTGATAGCTGGTGCTAATGGGTTCTACCCATTCCGATTCAAACTCGGCGAGATCGGCATGCGTCATGACGCCGCCTTCGCTCTGCACTTTCGCGACGATGGCGTCGGCGATGGGGCCTTCATAGAATGCTTCCCGACCTTGCGTCTGAAGCAAGCGCAAGGCGTCGGCGAGCCCCGGGTTTCTGATGACGCTATAGAGTGGCGGCACCTCTCCGTCATTGAGAAATACCGCCGCTGAATCCGGGTCCGCAAGCAACTTCTCTTGCACGCTCAGCAGATCTGCATGGCGACGTTCCGCTTGCCCCCAGCCTTCTTCCGCCAGTCGGGCCGCGCGTTCCAGTGTTTGCTGAAAGTCCATGCTGCCAAAGCGCTCCAGCAGCGCGTCATAACCCGATACGGCGCCAGGCACAGTGGCCGCATTGACGCCGCGGCCGGGAATGCTGTCGACACCCAACTCCTCGGTAAAAAACTCTCTGCTCCAGCCCGCTGGGGCCCAGCCTGCCGAATTCAGTGCATACAGGCGCTGATCTTGCGCACTCCAGACCAGAGCGAAAAGGTCGCCGGCAAGGCCCGTGTCGTTTTGTGAGGTCACATCCAGAACAGCCGCGGCAGCGACGGCAGCGTCAATGGCATTGCCACCCTGCTGCAGGATTTCCAGCCCAGCCTGGGCGGCCAGAGGATCGCTGGTGGCGACCATGCCATGGCGAGCCAAAATTTCCGAGCGGCCCTGTTGCAGCCACCCCTGTCCTCTGGCGCCCGGACTGGCAACAATACTGGATGCGGGATTGGGATTGTCTTGTGAGGGCAGGCCGAATGGATTTGCAGATTGGGCGTTGGCCACTAACGGCAACAGTCCCAATGCCAGCACAGTGAATCGCTGTAACACGTTCAAGGTGTGAGCGGGCTGAGTCGCATGACAAGGCAACATGGTCAAAGTCCTTCGGTTGGTTCGCTACCGCGTTACCCCAGAATAATCTGCTGTGAATAGAAAATATAGGGTTTTTTACCTGCCGTAAAACAATCAGTTTAAAGACGAGTGGAAATCAGGCGTTGTGTTCTCGTCGCACTTTTTTATGGCATTAGATTGAGTGTGGGATTGATCTTGATGAACTCCCGAAAAATTCGGTCATAACAGTTTTTATTGACTGCAGCAGGCACGTTACTTGCGATTTGCCATGCACTGTTATTGCGCAGATTGCCTGGCAGTAAACGTTAGAGGGCTACAGCCCGAAGTTGGCTTGTTCCCGCAAATACCGTTATATCTGTCTGCAACTATGAACTGTCAGAAAGTCGAGTCGGGTGTAGTTTGGTGCTTTTTATTGGCATGCATCTGCCATGTAATCCACCTGTTCGAGTGACCAATTCATGTTTCCCGAAACAGAATGGTAGAAATGATCCGAGGCACGTGGGTTAAGGCAAATTTTACGGCAAGACTATATGGCCTGATTGGAAGTCCAGTACGGGGAAAGAAAATGACAGAGGGAGTTATAAAAGATAAAGCCAGGAACCGAGAGCAATGATTTGGAGGGTTGAGTGTTACACCTGATCCGTACCTGCAACCAGGCGCTGCGATTTAACCGGCCTTCCTGAATCTTCTTTTGCTCCCGCCAACCCCGGTCGGCAGCTGCGGCAAATCCTGCGCCACTAAATACTGCACGATGGCGTCTCGTAAACGTTCATCGCCGCCTTCAATACCGACATTGCCAAACAGACGATTGAACTCAAAAAGATAGGGGTGGCCATTGACCATGGCGACATCGAAGCCGGCGTGGTCGATGCCCAATGTATCAGCCACAAACTCGACAAGTTCAATGGCCGCAGGTGGCGCCAGGCTGTAGTCCACTTCGCCGCCACGACTGATATTGTTGTGAAAGCTGTAAGGGGATTGCATACGCCAGTAAGCGCAAAGGATCTGTTTGCCGACACGGACAATACGCAGGTCGCGATCGATCGGCAGGTGTTCCTGCACGTAGATAACATCGGTCGCCGCCAGATACTTTTTCCAGTCCGCCGGTGATTCGATCAGGAAGACGCCCTGACCTTGCGAGCTGCGCGGCAGCTTGGCGACAAACGGCAGCAGCATCTGTGCCCAAAGCGCGGCGGCGTTCTCGGACGTGTTGGCAGCAATGTGCGTCTCCGGCACGTGTTGCGGCGCCACGGCCATGAAGGCGCGGGTCATCTCGATCTTGTTGTGCCCGAGAAAATAGCTGGCCTGGCTGGGAAAGATACGGCGCTGATAACCATGGACCAGTGCACCCACTTGCCAGTATTCAGGAAACAGGACCCAGTCGGCGGTGCTGATGAGTTCCCGTTGCGAGAACAATTGATCCGGTTTAAGGAAGCGGGTGTCCGGGAAGCTGAAAGTGCGCAGCGGATCGAACGAAATCCAACCCATGTGAGGATGCTACAAAGCCGAAGATGGCGAATTATAGAGTAAGGCGGACGGGAGTAAATAGTCAGCGCGGACTATTTACTCTGCTTACTCTGGCCCGACCATTCCAGTTTAGCGCTCGATCTTTGTCATCTTCGAGCCTTCAAACGTCAGGTTGTACATCAGGCCGCGATTGGACAGAATGAAGCCGATGATCGGCTCCTGAATAGAGTTGGAACTGATTTCTTCGGCGGCGCTGAACTCGATCAAGGCAACGCTGCCGTCAACGCCCGCTTCCCAGCCACTGCTGTTGCGGAAATTGTTAAAGGCCTCATCGGTCATAAACATGATGATCTGGGATTTGACCTGGGCGCCCAGTTGGAAGCCGATCGAAGCTGATGCGGTGTTGTAATAGGCGACGGTCGTACCGCCGGAGAGCAGGGCGCCTTCGCCGTATTCTCCGCCAATACCGATGCCGGCTTTGACGACTCGGGGAAAGACCAGAATACCGGCGGCCTGACCAGCCAGTGTTCTGCCAGCGGGGGATTCCTCATAAAATTTCTGCAGTGTCTCCTGCACATTGGCATCGATCTCTGCCTTGGACGCCGCCATGGCTGGCAGGGTGAGCAGCCCCAAAAGTGTTGCCAGCAGCAGCTGGTAAAATCTGGTTTTCATTACCGGTTACCCCCGAAAGTGAAGTCAATGAGCAGTCAGATCAAGCAGATATTGCGCGGGCATGTTGCCCGCGAGTTGCAGTCCGATACTACTCGATATTTTGACAGCGGCGCCAGTCATGCGGCCGGCTCCCGGACCCGCGCGGTGTGCTGCATGACTGTGCCAGATTTGCCAGATCTGCTAGCTTGGGAGTTGCCCAATCTCGAGGTTTTCCAGAAACCCCAATCAGACATCAGGTGCCAGAATAATGCGAACAACCTACACACTGATCAAACTTTTACTGCTTGTAACCAGCACACCCTTGCTGGCGCAGACGCCAGTGGGGGACACGTTGAGTACGGCACGCTCCGCAACGGGTGAGTACATCAGCTGGCGCGAACACATTATTGATGACACCGCCGCTGCCGGCTTCGCACTCACCGGTAGCGACGGACTGGTGCTGGGGGATATCGACGGCGATGGACTGGAGGATATTGTGTCCGTACATGAGGCGGACGCCACTTATGACTCCGCATCTTACTTGCCGGGCTTTGAGCCAAAGCCTGAAGGGCATGTGCGTATCGCCTTTGCCTCCGGTGACCCGCAGAACTGGCTGAATATCACTATCGCCGAAGGCGTCGAGACGCCGGCGCCTGAGGACGTCGCAGTCGGTGACGTCAGTGGCGATGGTTATCTGGATGTGATTGTTGCCACCGAGCGTTCTCATCTCATCTACCTGCAAAACCCCGGCACGGGAAGCCGCACGGAGCACTGGCCGCGACTGATTCTGCCAATGACCCGGGACAAGGGTTCCTATATTCGTGTCTTCATGGCGGACTTTAACGGCGACGGCGTGCTTGAAGTGAGTGCTGCCAACAAAGGCGCGCAAACGCCGGGGCCCGAGGACTTCGCGCGCTCCACGGATGTGTCGATTTTCACGGTGACGGGAGACCCGCTGCAGGGGGAAAACTGGCAGGAGCTTGTGCTGGGGCGCTACTCCATTCCACAAAATGCCGAGCCGGTGGATCTTGATGGCGACGGTGATCTGGATATTGTTGCCGCCAGCCGCGGCGAAGAACGCCTGATCTTTTTTGAGAACACCGGCACGGCCGAGTTGGCCTTTCGTGAACATGCCATCGGTACCAATGGCGCACACCTGGAAGGTTTCAATCTGGAGTACGCCGATCTCAGCGGCGACGGCCGTCTGGATATCATCAGCCGTACTCGCGGTAACGTGCTCTACTGGATCGAACAGCCGGCACTTCCTGACGACGCCTGGAATGCCCATCGCATCGGCGACTTTCTTCCCGACTGGATGATTGGTCTGGAGACGGCGGACATTGATGGCGACGGCGATGTCGATGTGATGGCGGGAGGCTATAGCCGCGGTTCGCGTACCGGCGATGACGATGTCACTGTTAATGACGTGCTCGGGCGCATGGGCTGGTTTGCCAATCCCGGAGATGTGACAGGCGAGTGGACGCGTCACGATATCTCACGGCGCAAGCGCGGCATGTACGACAAGTTTGTGGCGCGGGATATTGATGGCGATGGTGATCTGGATTTTTATGCAACCCGTGGCAACAGCGCGCCCTTCGATGGCGTGTTCTGGCTGGAGCAGGTGCGCAATGATCAGCCACAGCCGGCATTCACAGCTGCCCGCGATAATGACAGTCCGCAGATGGGGTTGCCTGACTAACCGGCCTCTTGTTATTTCGCGCGAAATAGGCAGACAAAAATAGCAGGCAAAAAAAGGGAGCCAGATGGCTCCCTTTTTTACGCGTGCTGTCAAATCTAATCAGCTTGCCTGCGCCAGTGTCGTCATGTCGATTACAAAGCGGTATTTGACGTCCGCCTTGACGGTACGGTCGTAGGCGGTATTGACGTCCTTCATGTCAATCAGCTCAATATCGCAGGTGATATTGTGCTCGCCGCAGAAGTCGAGCATTTCCTGTGTCTCCGGAATGCCGCCAATTAACGAGCCAGCCAGCGTGCGACGACGGAAGATGAACGGTACGCCATTGACTTGCGTCAGTGGTTCCACTGCGCCCACCAGCACCATGGTGCCATCACGCTTGAGCAAGTTCATGTACGGGTCCACGTCATGCCCTACCGGAATTGTATTGAGCAGAAAGTCGAAACTTTCTCCGGCTGCGCTCATGGCCTCTTCATCTTTGGAGATCAGGACTTCGTGGGCGCCCAGCTTTTTGGCGTCCTCACCCTTGGCAGGGGAAGTGGTGATCATCACCACATGTGCACCCATGGCATTGGCCAGTTTGACGCCCATGTGACCGAGCCCGCCAAGGCCGATGACGCCGACTTTCTGGCCGGCACCGACTTTCCAGTGTTTCAGAGGTGAATAAGTGGTAATGCCGGCGCAAAGCAGCGGCGCGGCAGCGGCCGGATCAAGATTGTCCGGGATGCTGAGCACAAAGCGCTCTTCCACGGTGATCTTGTCCGAGTAGCCACCGAAGGTAAATTCATGGGGTGTGCCACCGATCTTGTCGGCCATGCCATAGGTGCCGGTAAAACCGTTCTCACAGTACTGTTCCAGACCATCGTGGCAGGAGTGGCATTCGCGACAGCTATCGACCATACAGCCGACACCGACCATGTCGCCCACCTTAAACTTGCTGACGGCATTGCCCACGGCGCTGACGCGGCCAATGATTTCATGGCCGGGTACCAGCGGGTACTGGGCGCCGCCCCATTCATCGCGGGCAGAGTGAATATCTGAATGGCAGATACCGCAATAAAGAATGTCGATGGCAACATCCTGGGCGCGTGGCTCGCGGCGTTCGAAGCTGAAGGGCTGCAGTTCAGTGGTTGCTGAATGCGCGGCATAACCTTGTGCTTTCATGGGGTGATCTCCTGTGCTGCTAAATGATTAATTTCGGGTGTGTTGCCAGTAGTTCCAGTTAATAGCTGTAGCCGGGCTTCTTGAAGAGGCTGTCAGGCTTGCCTTTGATCTCCGGATCGAAGACGTGTTCTTTCCAGTTGGCCGCCTGCACTTCCTCAAAGGCTACCGAGATCGAGGCGTCGGCCTCACCGAGAATTTCCTGCGTGCATGCGCTGATGGCGTCGGCCAGTCGTTGCTTCTGTGCATCGGATTTGCCGGGCCAGAGTTTGACACTGATGTGGGGCATGGCAGGTCTCCTGCAAAGGGTGACTCATTACGATCGACTACGTCGGCTCGGCGACGATTGATAGACACTATTGTGGGGGAAGCTGCGCTTTTGCCGGTAGTGAATTTCTATCCAAAAATTGCCTATTCCTGTATTTTCAGGATGATTGCTTGTTGACAGGGATGATAGTTACTAAGATGTGATTGTCTGATTATGACAGTGTAAAGATTATTGCCACTTTTTATCAACCCCCACTACAGGGCCAGCAAATGACCGCACTACAGCCAGAAAAAGTCAGGCGGGATGATCTCGCAGGCCACATTGCCCACTGGACCGGGGCGCTGAATCGACTGGACACTGCCGTGCCCGGTCTGACGCTACATCGCTGGACTGCCCCGACCGAGGCGACAAGCTATGTCCTGCCACCCAGTGTTTGCCTGATTGGACAGGGGCGCAAACTGACCGTGGTCGGTGAAGAGTCTTATGTTTATGACGCGCAGACGTATCTTATTACTTCGGTAGATCTGCCAGTGGTTGCGCGCATTCTCGAGGCCAGCGAAGAGGTGCCTTATCTTGGGCTGTCGCTGGAGCTGGACCTGCGCACGATTTCCCATTTGATCCTGGCGCATGATGTGTCGGCGGCACCACGCGGCGAAAACCGCATGGGTATCGCTGTCAGTCAGGTATCGACGGAATTGCTGGACTGTTTTTGCCGACTCATCAACCTGCTGGCACAACCCCGGGACGTACCGGTACTGGCTCCCCTGATCAAACAGGAAATCTTTTATCGACTGTTAACCGGAGAACAGGGTGCGCGACTGCGGCAAATTGCTTCGGCGGGTAACGCCGGATTTCAGGTGGCGCGCAGCATTGATTGGCTAAAGGAGAACTACAACAAGCCCGTGCGGGTTGAGGACCTTGCCAGCAAGGCCGGACTGAGTGCGTCTGCGTTTCATAATCACTTTCGTTCGACGACTTCCATGAGTCCGTTGCAATACCAAAAGCGATTACGCCTGAATGAGGCACGACGACTTATGTTCGCGGAAAATATCGATGCCTCGACGGCGGCATACAATGTGGGTTATGAAAGTGCGTCGCAATTCAATCGCGAGTACAGCCGTTTGTTCGGTGCACCACCCAAGCGAGACATCAAGAACCTCAGCAGCACCACGACCAATCTGGTTTCCTGACAACGGCTTCAGTGGGATGCTGACCACGCGTTCCCGGCAGCGCTCGCTGCCGGAAAATCAGTGTCGCAAGAAGTCAATCTCCGATCAGGAAGGTGCGCCTGAAGGGCGAGTCGGTCGATGGGCTAGTCCAGCAAACTCAAATCGCGCACGGCGCCCTTGTCGGCACTGGTGGCCAGCAGGGCATAGGCTTTTAAGGCGGCGCTCACTTTACGTGGCCGCTCTTGCGCCGGCTTCCAGCCCAGCTTGTCCTGTTCGGCGCGGCGCGCCGCCAGCTCTTCGTCGCTAAGCAGGACAGCAATGGTTCTGTTGGGGATGTCGATGCGAATGCGGTCGCCGTTACGCACCAGACCAATGGCACCACCGGCAGCCGCTTCGGGGGAAACGTGGCCGATAGACAGACCGGACGTACCGCCAGAGAAACGGCCGTCGGTGAGCAGGGCGCAGTCCTTGCCCAGCCCCTTGGATTTGATATAGGACGTGGGATAGAGCATTTCCTGCATGCCCGGGCCACCGCGGGGGCCTTCGTAGCGCACGATGACCACATCGCCAGCCTTCACCTTGTCGGCCAGAACATCAGCAACCGCTTCGTCCTGGGATTCGGTGACGTAGGCAGAGCCCTCAAACACCAGAATGGATTCATCGACGCCGGCGGTTTTCACCACACAGCCATCCTCGGCGATGTTGCCACGCAACACCGCCAGTCCGCCTTCCAGACTGTAGGCATGCTCCAGCGAGCGGATGCAGCCGTTCTCGCGATCTGCGTCGAGGGTCGGCCAACGGCTATCCTGACTGAATGCCACCTGGGTCGGGATGCCGCCCGGGCCGGCTTTGTAGAAGGTCTTCACTTCTTCGCTGACGCCGCGGACGATATCCCATTTGTCCAGAGCTTCGGCCATGGTGGCGCTGTGCACAGTGGGCAAATGACTGTGCAGCAAACCAGCGCGATCCAGCTCACCGAGAATGGCCATGATGCCACCGGCTCGGTGCACATCTTCGATATGGTACTTGGGGGTATTGGGTGCCACCTTGCACAGTTGCGGAATCTTCTTCGACAGCTGGTCAATATTGGTCATGGTGAAGTCCACCTCTGCTTCCTGGGCAATGGCCAGCAAGTGCAGGATGGTGTTGGTGGAACCGCCCATGGCGATATCCAGGGCAATACAGTTTTCGAAGGCTTCGAAGCTGCCGATGGCACGAGGCAATACACTGGCGTCGTCTTGCTCGTAGTAGCGCTTGGCCAGCTCAACGATCGTGCGGCCGGCTTGCAGGAACAGTTCTTCACGGTCGGCGTGGGTAGCGACAACGGTGCCGTTGCCGGGCAATGAAAGCCCCAGCGCTTCGGTGAGGCAGTTCATGGAATTGGCAGTGAACATGCCGGAGCAGGAACCGCAGGTGGGGCAGGCGCTGCGTTCGATTTCGGCCACAGTCTCGTCCGAGGCGGAGCTGTCGGCGGCAATGACCATAGCGTCAACCAGATCCAGTTTGTGTTCGGACAGCTTGGTCTTGCCTGCTTCCATCGGGCCACCGGAGACGAAGATTACCGGGATATTCAGGCGCATGGCGGCCATCAGCATGCCGGGAGTAATCTTGTCACAGTTGGAGATACACACCAGCGCATCGGCGCAGTGGGCGT
>CAZQFA010000043.1:0-22428 GCA_964592245.1 uncultured Pseudohongiella sp.
TCTGCGCCGCGATGCGGCTTGCGAACTCGCGAGAGTTCTCATTCTCCCCCTCCCGTAAGTTCGGGGTTGGGAGATCTAATCGAGGGTATTGCTGCCAGAATAGCCGCTGAAGGTGAGGAAGTGGCGGAGGGGGAGAGATTCGAACTCTCGGAAGACTTTCGCCTTCGCTGGTTTTCAAGACCAGTGCATTCAACCGCTCTGCCACCCCTCCGCGACAGGGGCAGAATCTTACAACAAACTGGCATTCAGTCCAATCGTCAATTGCACTGCAGGCGAGTTTTTTCCGGCGCTGTGGCGGTTTTCGGCACCTATGCACCGGGTGAAGTTTGGACTGTGCATGGCAGGTGCATCGATGGCTGATGGAAGCTTGATGCGAGGTTGATGTAAGGCGCCTTGCCCCCCTGCTCCACCCCGCTACCGGGTTACGCGCAGAACGTCTCTGATTGACCTTGAAAGCGTCTGGATGCCCTCACAGGCAATTCACCATGCCGTCCTCGCGAACCGGCTCAGGCTGCGCCTGGGAGGGCCTTGCCTGCGCCGAAAATCATTGCTTTTGCAGGCGGGGCAGGTATGATGATTTTTACGTCAGAGTCGCCAAAATTGTGACTTCAAGATATTGAAATTACAGGGATAACCCCCATATTTCATTTCTCGAAGTCGATGTTTGCGAATGACTCGAACACAACCTGTTTTATTACTAGCTGGAGAGTTTTGATGAACCAATATGATGTGAGTGTTGCTCATCGCCAGGAATCGTCGGTAGCCGTCAACAAGGTGCTGAAAAACACCTATTGGTTGCTGGCTATGACATTGGCGTTTAGTGCTTTCACTGCGGCGTTGAGTTTTAATGCGCCGGTTCTGAGCCCGTGGATTTTCTTGATTGGCGCCTACGGTTTGTTGTTTGCCACGCATGCGCTGGCCAATAGCCCCTGGGGTCTGGTAACCACCTTCGGCTTCACTGGTTTCATGGGCTACGGTATTGGCCCGCTGATCGGTTATCTGCTTTCCAGTCAGGGCGGCAGTGAAATTGTCATGACGGCTCTGGGCGGCACAGCCTTTATTTTCTTTGGCTTGTCCGGTTACGCACTGGTTTCTCGCAAGGACTTTTCGTTCCTCAGCGGCTTCCTGGCAGCTGGTGCGCTGGTTCTGATCGCCGCGATCGTGATCAGCCTGATCTGGCCGATGCCGGCCTTGCAACTGGCGATGTCAGTGGCCTTCATGCTGTTCTCCAGTGCAGTGATTCTGTACCAGACCAGTGAGATCGTCCGTGGTGGCGAGCGCAATTATATTCTGGCGACCATCACGCTATACGTGTCGCTGTACAACATCTTCATGAGCCTGATTCATCTGCTCATGGCCTTCTCTGGCGACGAGTAAACTCGTCGGTAATAGTTCGCTCGAAGCCCCGGTTCTCGCCGGGGCTTTTTTATTTCTCACTACGCAGTAAACTGATTGCCGTGAAATTTTGTATTGTGGTGTATGCCGCACCCTATTCCAGTGAGGCTGCCTCGACTGCCTTCCGCTTCACCAAGTCCCTGTTGGAAAATGGCCACGAAGTAACGCGTGTCTTTTTCTTTTCCGACGGCGTTCACAATGCCAGCAAGTTTGCAGTCACGCCGCAGGATGAAATCAACTTGCAAAGTCGCTGGGACAAGCTCATCAGACAGCACAGTCTCGATGTGGTGGCCTGCGTGTCGTCCGCCATCAAGCGTGGCATTCTCAACAAACAAGAAGCCAAACGTTATGAACTCGATGGCACCAGCCTGATGGACAGTGCTGAAATTGCCGGTCTGGGTCAGCTCATAGACGCGTCCTTACAAGCAGACAGAGTGGTGAATTTCGGGTGAGCCTATGAACGACGCGGCAATCAAAAAACAGTTTACGTTTATTTCCCGCTCGGCTCCCTACGGCAGTAACCGGCCGCAATTGTGTCTGGAGATGGCACTGGCGACGGCGGTGTTTGAGCAGCAGGTTAATTATCTGTTTCTGGATGACGGCGTCTACCAGTTACTGAAAGAGCAGAACGCGGAAGGCATTGGCAGCAAGACGCTGGGCAATGCGATTGAGACGCTTGATCTCTACGGTATTGAAAACGTGCTGGTGGATGAGGAGTCATTACAGGCTCGAAATCTTCAGGCTGATGACTTGCTGCTGCCAGTCCAGCTGGTACAGCCTGCTGATATCCACAAGCTGTTGCAACAATCCGATTGCGTTTTCAACCTATAAACACCTTGATAATCAATTCATCACTCAATGAAGCCCGATAATGACTGTACTGCACACCATCAGCAAAGCCCCCTCCTCGCAACTGCTTGCACAGTGTTGTAAAGCGCTGCACAAAGGCGATGCGCTGTTGTTGCTCGAAGATGGCGTCTACTACGGCGTGCAATCTGCGGCCGAGTTATCAGCGGCAATCCCCGATAAAGTGGCACAGTTCTGCTTGCGCGAAGATGTCACTGCGCGTGGTTTGCAGGAGCGACTGGCGGGTCACATCGAATCCATTTCCATGCGCCAGTTTGTCGAGTTGTGCTGCAAGCACGACAAAGTGATTAACTGGTTTTAGGGCGAAGACGATGAGTTCGCAAACGCCATTGGCTACCCCTGACACTGCTACGCTGTCTGTCAGTGTCGATGCGGAAGGCTATCTGCGGGATCTGTCCGATTGGAGTACAACCGTGGCTGAGGAGTTGGCCAGTGCGGAAAGCATCCGCTTGCTACCGGCCCATTGGGAAGTGCTGCATCTGTTACGTGCTTTCTACCAGCGCCATCAACACTCGCCTGCCAATCGCGCTCTGGTAAGTCTGGTCAAGCGTGAGCTTGGCCCCGAGAAAGGTCGCAGTGTCTATATGATGAAGTTATTCGGTGGCAGTCCGGCGAAGATGGCGAACAAGCTCGCCGGTTTGCCGAAGCCGGATAATTGCCTGTAGCTTGCACGTACGCGGCGAGCATGCTGCCCGCCTGTTATTTATTGTTAGTCCCAGTCCGCGCCTGCATGCTGAGAATCTGACGCCCCCTCAAACCAGGCAAGCTCATCCCGCAGCGTCACCACGTTGCCAATGATGATCAGCGTCGGCGCCTGTAATTGCGCCTCTTCCGCCAGCGATGCCAGGCTACTCAGTGTGCCAATGACAACTTTCTGATTGGCTGTCGTGCCCTGTTGCACGATCGCGGCCGGCGTCGCTGCATCCTTGCCATGGGCAATCAATTCGTCACAGATAGTCGTGAGACCGACCAGCCCCATATAAAACACCAGGGTTTGCTGTGAGTTGAGCAGTGATTCCCAGGGCAGATCCAAAGTGCCATCTTTCAGATGGCCGGGCAGGAATTGGACCGATTGGGCATGATCGCGATGCGTCAGCGGGATGCCCGCATAGGCAGCGCAACCGGACGCAGCGGTAATACCGGGCACTACCTGAAATGGAACCTGGTGCCGCGTCAGCTCGGAAAGTTCCTCACCACCGCGGCCGAAGATAAACGGATCGCCGCCCTTGAGACGCAATACGCGCTTACCCTCTTTCGCCAGTTCTACCAGCATCTCATTGATTCGACTTTGCGGGACGGTATGGTTGGAGCGTTGTTTGCCGACATGAATGCGCTCGGCATCCGGGCGAACTTTTTGCAGAATAGCCGCTGAGACCAGACGGTCATAGAGCACCACATCCGCCTTGTGCATGAGTCTGAGTGCGCGCAATGTCAGCAGATCGGGATCGCCGGGACCGGCGCCGACAAGATACACCTCACCCATGTGCTTACTGCTGTCATGAGATGCCAGGCGTTCCTGTAGTAGCTGTTCGGCGCGTTGGGCTTCGCCGCTGTAGACAAGTTCAGGGATTTCACTGTCTATGATGGCTTCCCAGAAACGTGCTCGCTGCGAGAAACTGCTGAGGGTCTTTTTCACCTGGGGACGGTAGCGCTGCAACAGATCGCCGAGCTCGGCGATACGCCCCGGAATCATCACTTCGTTCATTTCTTTCAGTTGCCGCGTTAACACCGGTGAAGCGCCGCCACTGGAAACAGCAACAACAATAGGTGAACGATCGACAATGGCAGGCATGATGAAACTGCAGAGATCGGGCTGGTCTACCACATTCACAAGAATGCCGGCCGCAGTCGCCGCTTCACTGACGGTAGCATTGACGCTGCGATCATCAGTGGCCGCGATGACCAGAGAGGCACCTTCGATTACCGCTGGGGAAAAAGCCGTGAGAGTAATGCTGGCTTCATGCTCATCACACAGATGCTGTACTTCAGCAGAAACAGTTTCACTCACAATGTGCAGGTCGCCACCGGCGCGAAGCAGCAGCGACGCTTTGCGATGTGCCACTTCCCCTCCCCCGATGACCACGCATTTCTTGTTTCTGATGTTCAGAAACAGGGGCAGGAATTCCATTACTGCAGACTCTCGATTCCGTTCATATAAGGTACCAGCGCTTTCGGGATGCGCACATGGCCGTTCTCATCCTGATTATTTTCCAGAATGGCGACAAGCGTGCGCCCAACCGCCAAACCGGAGCCGTTGAGCGTATGGACCAACTCGGGCTTGCCGGTTTCCGGATTACGCCAGCGTGCTTGCATGCGACGCGCCTGAAAATCGGTGAAGCTGCTGCAGGATGAAATTTCACGGTAGCAATTCTGGCTGGGCAGCCAGACTTCGAGATCGTAGGTCTTGTGCGAGGAGAATCCGAGATCACCGCCACACAACAAGACTTTGCGATAAGGTAACTCCAGTAACTGCAAAATCTTCTCTGCGTGGCCAGTCAGCTCTTCCAGTGCCTGTTCGGAGGCGTCAGGTTTCACTATTTGCACCAGCTCGACTTTTTCAAATTGATGCTGTCGAATCATGCCCTTGGTGTCTTTGCCGTAGCTACCTGCTTCCGAGCGAAAGCATGGCGTGTGACAAGCGAACCGTAGCGGCAGTTTTTCCAGGTCAATGATTTCGTCACGAACCATATTGGTCACTGGCACTTCGGCCGTTGGTATCAGGTAGTAAGGATGGTCGCCTTCCAGCTTGAACAGATCTTCAGCGAATTTTGGTAGTTGGCCGGTGCCTTGTAAGGATTCGTTATTCACTATGTAAGGGACATTGATTTCAGTATACCCATGCTCTTGTGTATGCGTATCGAGCATAAACTGAATGAGTGCTCTGTGCAGGCGCGCGGTAGCGCCCTGCATCACCACAAAGCGTGAACCGGTCAATTTACTGGCCGCGGCGAAATCAAGACCCTGACTGAGGGACTCGCCTAATTCAGCGTGATCCTTGACGGTAAAATTGTACTCGGCCGGCGTGCCCCAGGTGCTGACAACCTGATTGTCCTCTTCGCTATCACCATCGGGAACGCTGGCGTCCGGAACATTGGGGACACCTAGCAAATAATCATTGAGTTCTTCTTGCAGAGTGCCAAGCAGGTCTTTTTTACTTTCCAGTGAATCCTTTAAGGAATCCATGGACTTCAGAATATCACCGATATCCCTGCCTTCAGCTTTCGCTTTGCCGATTTCTTTCGAGCGCGCATTACGTTCATTTTGTAATGCTTCGGTTTCCAGCTGAACTTCGCGGCGCTTGGCATCCAGCTTGGTCAGATGATCGACATCAAGAGTAAATTTCTTTTTGCGAAGTCGCTGTGCCAGCAGGTCTGGTTCAGAGCGAATCCATTTCGGGTCAAGCATGGTGAATTTCCTGCGAGTTAAACGATGAGCAGCCGCGCCAGCTGCAAACCGGCGAAGGCGGCAATCAGGCAAACGGCAATGCTGCTCAGGATATAAAGAAGTGCGCTATTGTAGTGGCCTTGCTCGAGCAACAAAAGAGCATCCAGCGAGAAAGTTGAAAAGGTGGTCATGGCGCCGAGGAAGCCGATGATCACTATTGAGCGCCATTGCTCGGCAATCTGGACCTTTTCCACAAAAATCACAAAAGCGATGCCAATCAGAAAACTGCCGATGACGTTGACAGTCAGCGTACCCACCGGAAAGCCTGTGCTACTGAGCCGTTGTACGGCGGTATGCAGGTAATAGCGAGTTACGGCGCCGAAGGCCCCACCGAGAGCAATCAAGAGAGTTGTTTGCATCATGCGTTGTCGAGTCCGGTCGCAACCCTAGTTTGCGTAGCTGTTCTCGATAACCTCCACGCCATCCGGGGGCTGAAAATTGAACAACTGGTCTTCCAGAGGATGATTGCGTTCGACATTGTTGAACTGCCAGACGGTCTGCTCACCGTTCTTGCTTTCCAGATGAATCATGTCGAGTGTGCGGTCATTGAAATGAATGGCAATATCGCTGTAGACGCTTTCAGAATCCAGAGGCAGGAGATTGAAAACAGTGAGCGACTTGTCCTCTCCTTCCCAGCTCACAACGTAATCCGCTTGCAGCGCCGACGTGTCGCCGCTCAATAATTGCGCCGCCAGTTGCGAGCGATCGCTGTTCCAGTCCTCAATTACTACCTGCTCCAGATCTGGCTGGTAGTTCCACAGCGTCTTGCCATCGGTCACCACCAATTCCGGAAACGGTGTCAGTGTTTCCCAGTAGAAACCGCCGGGTTTTTTCAGGTGCATACGAATGCTGCTTTCCTCCAGCACGGCACCGTCAGATTCGAGAATCAATTGTGTTACGTCGGCCGACATGGTTTGTACACCATTGAGGCGCGTATCCAGCGCGGCGATAGCCGTTTCCTGAGCCGCTGCCAGCGTTGCCGCGAATGTCAGCAACAACCCTGTCACCAGAGTAGCTGCATTGCGTCGTAACATCGTGAATTATCCTGTGCGTTAGTCGCGCGGAGGCGGAGGCGCGATGACTTCGCGGGAACCGTTGCTGCCCATTTCGGACACAACGCCTGCCGCTTCCATGGATTCTATCATACGGGCGGCGCGGTTATAGCCGATGCGTAATTTGCGCTGCACCGCAGAAATAGAGGCTTTACGGGATTCGGTCACGAACCGGACTGCTTCATCATACAGGGCATCGTCCTCCTCACCTTCTTCGCCACCGCCGCCACTACTGAAGTTGCCCATATCGCCATCATCAGCGCCCTGGGTAATGCCATCGATGTAGACCGGTTCGCCGCGTTTCTTCCAGTCAGCGACCACGCGATGGACTTCTTCATCACTGACGAAGGCACCGTGGACTCGAGTCGGCACGCCACCGCCTGGTGGCAGGAACAGCATGTCACCGTGACCCAGCAATTGCTCGGCACCGCCTTCGCCAAGAATGGTGCGGGAGTCGACCTTCGATTGCACCATAAATGACAGACGCGTCGGTATATTGGCCTTGATCAAGCCGGTCAGTACGTCCACCGAAGGACGTTGCGTGGCCAGAATCAGGTGAATGCCGGCGGCCCGGGCTTTCTGGGCGATACGGGCAATGAGCTCTTCCACCTTCTTGCCCACCACCATCATCATGTCAGCCAGCTCGTCGACGATGACGACGATACTGGGCAAGGGTTCCAGCTCCGGCGCACTTTGCTCTTCTTCAAGCAGCATCGGATCCGGTTTCCAGGTCGGGTCGGTCAGCGGCTTGCCGGCCTTCTGCGCATCGCCAACCTTTTTGTTGAAACCGGCCAGATTACGCACACCCAGCGCCGACATGAGTTTGTAGCGACGCTCCATTTCCGCCACGCTCCAGCGCAGGCCATTGGCAGCGTCTTTCATGTCGGTGATCACCGGTGTCAGCAAGTGCGGAATGCCATCGTAGACCGACAGTTCCAGCATCTTCGGGTCGATCATGATGACGCGCACATGCTCCGGTGTTGATTTGAACAACAGGCTGAGAATCATGGCGTTAATGCCCACGGACTTGCCGGAGCCGGTCGTCCCCGCAACCAGCAAATGCGGCATCTTGCCGAGGTCGACGATCACGGGCTTGCCGACAATGTCGTGCCCCAGCGCCATGCTCAGCGCCGAACTGGCCCGGTCAAACTCGGGTGAAGACAACACCTGGCTCAGGTAGATTGTCTCCCGCTTCTCGTTGGGAATCTCGATGCCAATGACAGTCTTGCCGGGAATCACTTCCACCACACGCACCGAGACAACGGCCAGTGAGCGTGCCAGATCCTTTGCCAGATTGGTGATGCGGCTGGCTTTTACGCCGGGCGCTGGCTGCACTTCAAAGCGGGTAATCACCGGCCCCGGGTTTACGGCCGTCACTTCAATTTCGATGCCGAAGTCCTTCAACTTGAGCTCCAGCAGTTTCGACATGGCCTCCAGGGATTCCTTGGAAAAGCCGGTTTCGTTGGTTTCCTGCCAGGCATCCAGCAGGCCGATGGCCGGCAGTTCCTTGACCGAGCTGGCTGCAAACAGCGTGCCCTGGCGCTCTTTCTCGACGCGTGGACTCTTGCTGGGCGCCTTGCGTGGTGGTTCCTTGATGGTTGGTGGCACCCGCTTCTTTTCTTTCTCGATATGGATATCGAGGACTTTCTTGCGCGTCTCCAGACGCTCGCGGGCCGCACTGGCCTGCTTGCGCTCTTCCAGCCACTTCTGCGACCGGCTCATTACCGTGCTGCCCACCAACAGCGTCCACGCACCCAGCGTGTCTACAACGCGCAACCAGGAAATCGTCGCCGTAATGGTGAGCCCGAACAGGAAGATCGCCAGCAGTAGCAGCGTGCTACCCAGCGTTGCCAGCACCGGCACGCACAAGTCTGCCACCAGCGAACCGATGACGCCGCCAGCCAGATAGGTGACGTTGGCGGGAATCTGAAAATGCAGTGTGGCCAGCCCGCAGGCTGAAATCATCAGCAAGAAAAAGCCGAGGGTCTTGAGGCCGAACAGTGGCCAGGAAAAAGGTTCTTCTAACGCTGCTTCATGAAATGAGGTGTAGATCTTGTAGGCGAGAAAAGCCGGGAATCCGTAGGCCAGATAGCCCAGCAAATGCAGCAGGATATCAGCCACCCAGGCGCCATAGACCCCCACTGCGTTTTGCACCGGATCACCGTTGCCGGTGGTGGTGAAGCCGGGGTCATCAGGCGAGTAACTGACCAGCGCTATCAACAGGAACAACGCCAGCAAAAAATAGACGATCAAAGACCCTTCGCGCACCACCCGCTGCATGACGGTGCTGACTTCGTTCTCGGGCTCGGCTTTACTCATATTCGCATTCATTAATAAATTCAGATACCTGCAGCTATTTTATCAAATCAATTCTAGATAAGTTAGGCGAAAGCGCGGAAATTGTGACCAGATTCCCTGTCTGCCCGACCCCAGCGCTGGCGGCATTACCGGCTGCTATCCTTAGTGTATCGGGCAATAGCCCCAGAGTATTAAGAATCGGCTGAACTTGAGCTGACTCGACCGGCAATTGATCCGGCCTTTGCAATCGAGCGGATTCAGTCACCGCAGGCGGCCGAAAACGGGTAGAATGCGCGCCCTGCGACTTTAAAATTTTCAATTAGCCTACATAACTGGAGATCACTGCAGCGCAAAATTCGCTTGGACGACAGAGCCTGTCTTTTGCCACGACACCAGGATCGAACCGTAAAGGAACACCGCATGAATGACGCCGTATCACACCACCGCTTGATCATCCTGGGCTCTGGCCCCGCCGGCTATACCGCTGCCGTCTATGCAGCGCGTGCCAACCTCAATCCGGTGGTGATCACAGGACTGGAACAAGGTGGCCAACTCACAACCACAACCGACGTGGACAATTGGCCCGGTGATGTGGAGGGTCTGCAGGGCCCGGACCTGATGGACAGAATGCGCCGCCATGCCGAGCGTTTCGACTCGACGATTATTTTCGACCACATTAATCAGGTGGATCTGAGTGAGCGCCCTTTCAAACTGCAAGGTGACAGTGGCGCTTACAGTTGCGATGCCCTGATCATCGCGACCGGAGCTTCAGCCCAGTATCTGGGGCTCGAGTCGGAGCAGGCCTTCATGGGCAAGGGTGTCAGTGCCTGTGCTACCTGCGACGGTTTCTTCTACCGCAACAAGAAGGTCGCCGTCATTGGTGGCGGCAACACGGCCGTCGAAGAGGCGCTCTACCTGTCCAATATCTGCTCCCACGTCACCGTTGTTCACCGCCGCGACACGCTGCGGGCCGAAAAAATCCTGCAGCAAAAGCTGTTCGACAAGGTCGCTGAAGGCAAAGTCACCATGGCCTGGGATCACGTGCTCGATGAAGTCGTCGGCGATGACATGGGCGTTACCGGCATCAACATCAAACACACACAAACCGGTGAGATGCAGTCTCTGGATCTGGATGGCGTCTTTATTGCCATCGGTCATGTACCCAATTCAGAGATCTTCAAAGGCCAGTTGGAAATGAAAAACGGCTACGTCGTCGTTAATACCGGTCTTGGTGGCAATGCCACGCAAACCAGCGTGCCCGGCGTCTTTGCGGCCGGCGATATCGCCGATCAGGTCTACCGTCAGGCGGTCACCAGTGCCGGCTTTGGCTGTATGGCAGCACTGGACGCCGAGAAGTTCCTCGACTCCTGATTAACCACCGTCGTCATGCCCCTGCCCTGGCTGGATGCAGAACCGGTTGGATTTCCCCCCACGTCTACGGCGCTGGCAGACCCCAATGGGCTGCTGGCCGTCGGCGGCGCCCTGACTCCCGACTGGCTGGAAGCCGCCTACAGACGCGGCATTTTTCCCTGGTTTGAAGAGGGTCAACCGGTGCTCTGGTGGACCCCTGATCCGCGCCTGATTTTACGCCCCGCCCACCTGCATGTGTCCCGTAGCTTGCGCAAGCAATTGCGACAAACGACGTTTCACTTCAGTGTCGATACCGCCTTTGCCGAAGTGATAGCCGCTTGTGCCGAACCCCGTGATGAATATGCCGGTACCTGGATTACTGCCGCCATGGAAGCCGCCTACGGCGTGTTTCATGAACAGGGCAAGGCACATTCGGTGGAAGTGTGGAAAGACAATGAGCTGGTGGGAGGTTTGTACGGTATCGCTATTGGTCGCGTGTTTTTCGGCGAGTCCATGTTCAGTCGGCGCGACAACGCCTCAAAAATGGCCTTGCACGTGCTCGTTAAACAGTTGCAACGTTGGGGGTTTGAGCTGATAGACTGTCAGGTAAGCAGCCAGCATCTGCTGTCTCTGGGTGCCGAAGAAATTTCCCGCCAACAATTTGAAAGTGAACTGGCGCGACTTACCACGGCAACGGGACACACTGGATTCTGGCAACTGGATGCCGATTTAGTGCAATGTGACCATGCAATCTAATTCCAAACTCATCAGCTCGGTCAGGCTGTTCCGCACCTCGCCTCACCCTTGCAGTTACAAGGAAGAGCAACAGGCGGCCACAGTCTTTGTTGATCCGGACCTGGTGGTAGACAAGACGCTCAACAGCAAGTTGAGTGAGCTGGGTTACCGCCGCAGTGGCGCGCACCTGTATCGCCCTGACTGTGACTATTGTTCCGCCTGCATCTCCTGCCGTATCCCGGTTGCCGACTTTCAATTGAAACGTCGCTACCGGCGTATACTCAACAAGAATCGCGATCTGCATGTGGAAGAGCGCACTGATCTCACCTGCCAGGCGTCCTACGATCTTTACCGTCGCTATATCGATACCCGACACCGGGATGGCGATATGTACCCCGCAACAAGGGAGCAATTTGAGGCCTTCATCAAGACGAAAACAGTGGATACACGTTTTTTCCTTTTCTTCGCCGGGACTGATCTGGTGGCGGTCAGCGTCACTGATATTCTCGAGCAGGGCTTGTCTGCGGTTTACACCTTTTTCGATCCGGAGCTTACCAGCCGCTCTTTGGGCAAGTACGTCATCCTCTGGCAGACCCAGCATTGCCGCAACCTGAACCTTCCCTACCTGTTTTTGGGATACTGGATCAAAGGCTGTGAGAAAATGCAGTACAAAAGTGAGTACCGGCCGCTGGAAATGCTCATTGACGGCAGCTGGATCCGCCTGCGTTAAACCCCTGCAAACGCATCTCTTCTTTGCCAAATCGCGGAAAATACGTCACAATGCTGCCCGCTCAACTCTAGCAAGGAGACCTAATGGCAAAAGAAGACCAGATTGAAATGGAAGGCGAAGTCGTCGACACGCTTCCTAACACGATGTTCCGCGTTAAATTGGAAAACGGGCATATCGTCACCGCTCACATTTCCGGCAAGATGCGCAAGAACTATATCCGTATTTTGACTGGCGATCAGGTGCGCGTAGAACTCACCCCTTACGATCTCACCAAAGGCCGTATCACCTACCGCGCTCGCTAATGCACTGACCGCTTCAGGTCGGCCAAAACCCAGCCACCGTCCCTATTCGATATTTGTATTCGCTCGCATGCGAAGAACTGCCCGTGCCTGTCATTCACAATTGCAGTGTTACAGGGCGCAAATAAAAACGGGGCGTCTGGCGCCCCGTTCTGACTTGCGATTTGAAGCTACTTGAACTTGGCTGTCAGGTGCGTGCCGAGTCCAGTTCTTTCTGCTGCTGTTTTTTCTTGCCTTCGATCTGCAGCTTGATGTCGCCGTCTTCGACGGTGACATGAACATCGCCACCCCCGTCTGACAGCTCGCCAAACAGTATATCTTCGGCCAGCGCTTTCTTGAGTTTTTCCTGTATGAGCCGCGCCATTGGTCGTGCGCCCATCGCTTCGTTGTAACCATGCTCCACGAACCAGTCTGTCGCCAGATCATCGACATGCAACATGACATTCTTGTCATCCAGCTGTACCTGCAAGTTCACCAGGAACTTGTCGACTACCGTGCGAATGGTTTCCGGCGTTAATGAGCCAAACTGAATAATGCTGTCCAGTCGATTACGGAACTCCGGTGTGAATGCTTTCTTGATAATCTCCATGCCATCGGTACTGTGATTCTGCTCCGTAAAGCCAATGCTGGAACGTGCCATTTCCTGGGCGCCCGCGTTGGTAGTCATGATCAGGATAACGTTACGGAAATCGGCGCGGCGACCGTTGTTGTCAGTCAGTGTGCCGTGATCCATGACCTGCAGTAACAGGTTAAAGACATCCGGGTGTGCTTTCTCGATCTCATCGAGCAGCAACACACAGTGCGGATTTTTCGTGACTGCTTCGGTCAGCAGACCGCCCTGATCAAAACCCACATAGCCAGGAGGTGCACCTATCAATCGTGATACGGTGTGACGCTCCATGTATTCGGACATGTCGAAACGGATCAGCTCGATGCCCATGATCTTGGCCAGCTGCCGACTGACTTCGGTTTTACCAACACCGGTAGGGCCGGCGAACAGGAATGAACCAATCGGTTTCTCGCCCTCGTTCAAGCCGGCGCGCGATAATTTGATGGCGGTCGACAGAGTATCGATCGCTTTGTCCTGACCGAACACCACCATCTTCAGATTGGGTTCCAGACTCTTCAATGCCTCGATGTCTGAATTGGACACATGCTTCGGTGGAATCTTGGCGATGGCCGCCACCACTTTTTCCATGTCCGTAGCCTGAATCAGTTTCTTGCGCTTGCTGACCGGTTGCAGGCGCTGATAGGCACCCGCCTCGTCAATCACGTCAATGGCCTTGTCGGGCATGTAACGATCGTTAATGTAACGGCCGGCAAGCTCCGAGGCTGCTTTCAACGCGCTGTCGCTGTAGCGCAGGTCGTGATGGGATTCAAAGCGCGATTTCAGCCCCTTGAGAATCTTGTAGGTGGTATCCACATCCGGCTCGTCGACATCAATTTTCTGGAAGCGACGCGACAGTGCTCTGTCCTTCTCAAAAATACCGCGGTACTCCTGATAGGTCGTTGAGCCGATACAACGCATGTTGCCGGAAGTCAGTACCGGCTTGAGCAAATTGGAAGCATCCATGACGCCACCGGAAGCTGCACCGGCACCGATGATGGTATGAATCTCGTCGATGAATAAAATGGCGTGCTCGTTTTTCTTCAGCTCGGCCAACAGTGCCTTGAAGCGTTTTTCGAAATCACCCCGGTACTTGGTGCCGGCCAATAGCGCGCCAAGGTCTAAAGAATAAATGACGCTCTCTGCCAATACCTCAGGCACCTGTTCCTCGACGATCAGCTTTGCCAAACCTTCCGCGACTGCTGTTTTACCGACGCCGGATTCACCGACCAGTAGCGGGTTATTCTTGCGCCGTCGTGACAATACCTGAATGACGCGCATGACTTCTTCTTCGCGGCCGATTAGCGGATCGATACGACCCTGCTCCGCTTCCACGTTGAGATTGGTGGCAAAACTCTCCAGAGGATTGCCGGACGCTTCGTCCGCAACACCTTCTTCCTGCTGCTCCGGTGATTGTTCATTGGGAGTGGCGTGGCCGGGGATCTTGGAGATGCCATGGGTAATGAAATTCACCACGTCAATGCGGGCAATATCCTGTTGCTTGAGGAAGTAGACCGCCTGGCTCTCCTGCTCACTGAAGATTGCCACCAGCACATTGGCGCCGGTAACTTCGCGCTTGCCGGATGACTGGACATGGAATACAGCGCGTTGCAGCACCCGCTGGAAGCCCAGCGTCGGTTGCGTCTCAATGGCCGCATCCGCTTCCGGTATCAGGGGCGTGGTAGCGTCGACAAAATCTACAAGGTCGGCGCGCAGCTGGTTCAGGTCGCAATCACAGGCGACCAGCACACTGGAGGCGACTTCATTATCGAGAAGCGCCAGCAACAGGTGCTCCACAGTCATGAATTCATGCCGCTTTTTACGCGCGCCCTTGAAGGCGTAGTTGAGTGTTGCTTCGAGGTCTTTACTTAACATAGTGCGCCTTTACTGAGGATCGGCGACTACCGATCTGATCTATCTGTCGACTTCGACAGAACATAAAAGTGGCTGCTCGCATTCACGGGAATAGTCATTGACCTGAGCGGCCTTGGTTTCGGCGACATCCTTGCTGTATACGCCACAAACACCTTTGCCTTCGGTGTGGACCTTCAACATGATTTGCGTGGCTTTCTCCACATTCATGCTGAAGAACGAGCGTAGCACGTCAACGACAAAATCCATGGGGGTGTAGTCGTCGTTGATCAGCACCACCTTGTACAAGGGGGGCTGCTTCAGTTTTGGCTTTTCGGTGGTAGTGGTCGTGCCGATGTCCGGATCACCGTCACCGCCGTCCTCGGCATTGCGTGGTCGCATGGGGAGCTGGGTCATGCCGGGTTGTGGGCCAAATTTCTGCGTCATATCTTAACTGCTGCAACGATGGAATCGTGTTTAAAGATTACTTTTTGGGACCATGACAGTAGATATTCTGCGTCAGAATCACTGCCATGGGAAGGGCTGATCTGAGAGCCGAATTACAGCCAAAGATTCCCCTGCCTGACCGTTTATATGGCGCTAAGTCGCCGGAATTCAAGGGCTTGGGAAGATTCCGCCGAGTCTTTATTTATGACAATGTTTTGACATTCGGCCTTTGCTCCTGTATAGGGTTAATTGTGGCTAAATGTCACGCCTAAATAATTACAAGAAATAATAACAGTACGGAGTTTAGAATGAGTACTGGGCAAGTAAAATGGTTCAACAATGCAAAAGGGTTCGGCTTCATTCTTCCTGATGACGGGGGTGACGATTTGTTCGCGCACTACTCCGCTATCGGCATGGAAGGTTACAAAACCCTGAAAGCTGGTCAGTTAGTTTCCTTCGATGCGATTGAGGGCCCCAAGGGGTTGCATGCCGCCAACATCCAACCGCTGGCGGAATCCGAATCCAACGGCGCCGCCGAGGCAACGACTGATTCGCCACCCGTAAGCGAAGATTCCGCCGTTCAGACTGGATAACGTTCAGCTCCCCTGAGCTGGGCAGTCTGCCGCATTCGTAACCCGGGTGATTGAAAGCCCGGGCTACCCTTCATCACAGCAGTTCTTTTGTGAGAGCATGCTACGCTCTTTTTTTAGCCAAAAAATGGAGTTGGCGTGGCGGCGATTATCCTCTTCAACAAGCCCTTCGGCGTGCTTACCCAGTTTACCGGTAGTCCCCAGGAGCAAACTCTGGCGCAGTATATTGATGCGCCGGGTTTCTATGCGGCTGGCCGACTGGACAAGGATTCTGAGGGGCTATTGTTACTGACCAACGATGGCAAACTGCAGCAGCAAATCAGCCACCCCCGCTTCGGTAAAGCGAAGACCTATCTGGTGCAAGTAGATGGCGACATTGATGAGCAGGCAGTGCAGTCATTGCGCGCGGGCGTGCTGTTGAAAGATGGCAAGACTCGTCCGGCTGGCGTCGACAGGATCGCCGAACCCGAGCTATGGCCACGCAACCCGCCGGTACGTTTTCGCAAACACATACCCACGTCCTGGATTCGTATCACACTTAGTGAGGGTAAAAACCGTCAGGTGAGACGCATGACAGCGGCGGTCGGTTTTCCAACATTGCGGCTGGTACGTACGCAGATCAGTGACTGGTCGTTGGGCGAGTTGCAACCCGGGGAATGGGTTTACGCCGACTGAGATCGCGCTGTCTTTATTGTTCCCAACGCGTTAAAGCGTCGCTGTCGGACTCCCGGCTGTCGACCCACTCGCTGCCTTCGGGCGTTTCCTGTTTCTTCCAGAACGGCGCGTTACTCTTCAGGTAGTCCATAATGAATTCGGCCGCTGCGAAGGCGTCCTGTCGATGCGCGCTGGCAGTAGCTACCAACACGATCTGATCCTGTGCCTGCAGTTTGCCGACGCGGTGAATAATGCGAGTCGCCAGCAGGCGCCAGCGACTGTTGGCCTGATCGACAATGTCTTGCAGACACTTTTCGGTCATGCCTGGATAGTGTTCCAGTGTCAACGACAGCACCGAGTCACTGTCGCTCACACTGTGGTCATACACCTCGCGAACAAGGCCGGTAAATGTGACAACTGCCCCGGCGTCGCCTGCTGCAAGTCGCAGTTCAGCCTGTTCTCGACCGACATCAAAGTCTTCCTGTTGAATCGAAATCATTAATTAACCGCCAGTCATCGGTGGAAAGTAGGCAACTTCGTCATCGTCATCAAGAGGATATTCGGCATTCACTACCGTCTGATTAACCGCGACCAGCAATTTGTTTTCAGCGTTCGCAATGCTGGCAAATTTCTCATCGTGTTGTGCCAGATAAGCAGTGAGATCCGCCACCTTTTGGATGGCGCCAGTGAATTCAATTTCATCGCGATCGCGGGCCAGGGCTTCGCGGACGCTGGCAAAGTAATGCACAGTCAACATAGTCAGTTCGCTTCGGCTCGTTTGTAATGACCGCTGCGGCCGCCCTCTTTCTCCTGCAGACAGATGGCGCCAATGACCATGTCCTTGTCGACCGCTTTGCACATGTCATAGATCGTCAGTGCAGCTACAGAGACGGCGGTCAGTGCTTCCATCTCCACACCGGTTTGTCCCGCCACTTTGCAACGCGCCTGAATATCCACACACTGCTGCGCATCGTTAATGTGCAATTGCACATCGACCGAGGACAGCATGAGCGGATGACACAACGGAATCAGGTTTGCGCATTGTTTGGCCGCCTGAATCCCGGCAATGCGGGCGACACTTAAGACGTCTCCCTTCTTGTGCCCACCCTCGGTAATCAGGGCAAGCGTTTCCCCTGCCATAGTGACGCGCCCGGTGGCGATGGCGATGCGCTGCGTGACCGCTTTGTCACCGACATCGACCATGTTGGCATTTCCCTGTTGATCTATGTGTGTCAGTTTGCTCATGGTGTCATGCGTTTCCTGCAGAGGTGTTCGTAACTGGAGTCAATTGCGTTCAAGGCCAGACCGCCAGGGCAGTCCGGGAGGCTATTATCCATGTTTCAACGTGGCAGCTAAAGCCGCAGCGTCGCAGGCTATCGGCGCCGCTATTGAATCCACGCAGATGAAGGCGCTAGCATTGCATCCTTTTGCAGGAATCTCCCGCCATGCGCGATTTGCCTCATGTCACCGTGGCCACTGTTGTGGAGCGGGACAATCACTTTCTTATGGTGAAAGAACATTCAGACGGCGTCGTGGTTTATAATCAGCCCGCAGGCCATCTCGAACCCGGTGAATCACTCATCGATGCCGCTGTCCGGGAAACCTATGAAGAAACCGGCTGGCATGTCAGTGTGCAGGCATTGATTGGCATCTACCAGTATACCTCGCCCAGTAACGGTAACAGTTACGTGCGTCTGTGCTTCGCCGCCGCGGCAGAGCGACAGGACAGTCATGCCACGCTGGATGCGGAAATCATTGAAGCCTTGTGGCTACCCGCCGCGCAGATTGAGGCGCTGGGCAAACAACTACGCAGCCCGATGGTGGTCCGTGCGATCAGCGATTATCTGGCAGGCACTCGCTTCCCGCTTGAGCTGATTCAGCGCTAGTGGCTCACAGGAACAGATCAACACAGGCATGATGGCAGATCCCGCAGCAACGAAAGTCATCGTCGGCATGTCCGGCGGCGTCGATTCCTCAGTCGCAGCACATTTGCTCAAACAGCAAGGCTATCAGGTGGCCGGCCTGTTCATGAAGAACTGGGAAGAGGACGATGGCACTGAATATTGCACCGCCAGGGAAGACCTTGCCGATGCCCAGTCGGTTTGCGATAGCCTCGGCATAGAGCTCCATGCCGCCAATTTCGCTGCCGAGTACTGGGACAATGTGTTCGAACATTTCCTCAGCGAGTACAAGGCTGGCCGCACGCCGAATCCGGATGTGCTGTGCAATCGCGAGATCAAATTCAAGGCGTTTCTCGAATATGCCCAGACCCTGGGTGCCGACATGATTGCCACCGGGCACTATGTCCGTCGCGAGCTGAGCGCAGGTAGTACCTACCTCTTGAAAGGCGAAGATGACAACAAGGATCAGAGCTATTTCCTCTGTGAAGTCAACGAGGCCTGTCTGGCGCAAAGCCTGTTCCCGGTAGGCGAACTGCCAAAGTCACAGGTCCGGCAAATCGCCGCCGATCTGGGGCTGCGCACCCACGACAAAAAAGACAGCACCGGCATCTGTTTCATCGGCGAGCGTAAATTCAAGGATTTTCTGCAGCAGTACCTGCCGGCGCAGCCTGGCGATATCGAGAGCAATGACGGTGAGGTCATTGGTCGCCATGCCGGCCTGATGTACTACACCCTCGGGCAACGTCAGGGGTTGGGTATTGGCGGTATCGCTAATCGGCCCGAGGCCGCCTGGTATGTCGTCGAGAAAGACTTGCAGCGCAATGTGCTGGTGGTCGGTCAGGGCAATGCCAATGAAGACCTTTACTCGGGTGCGCTTATTGCCCGCCCCGCGAGCTGGATCAATGAACCGGCGCCAACGCTGCCGCTGCGCTGCGCGGCCAAGATCCGCTACCGTCAAAGTGACCAACCTTGTCTGGTCACTGCCCGCGACGACGGTCACTTACATGTTAGATTTGAGCAACCGCAGCGGGCGGTGACGCCCGGCCAATACATCGTTTTCTACGAGAGCAACCGCTGCCTCGGTGGCGCCATTATCGACAGTTATGAGTAAGCAGTTCAGTCGTTGGGAATACCAGAACATCGCCCTTGCCGCGGTCACCCAGTGTGCCTCACTGGTGCATCATCTGGCAGTGACGGGCCAGGCGCCACAATCCGATCTTGTGGCCGCCATTAACCCCCTGTTTGTGCTCGATCCGCAGAGCACAGAGGATGTCTATCCCCGGGTTGCCGACCTGACGCGCGGTTTACGCACCATGCAATCGCTCTTTGCCGAGCGCTCTGCCGAGAATGCTGAAATGGTGCGCTATACCCTTGGCATGCTGCTCCTGCGCAGCCGGCTGACGTCCAATAGCGCCATGCAAGACACAATTCGTGTTCGTCTGGCGCGCATTGACCCGGTACAGCCGTTGCCTGACAGCCATGATGACCCGGATGAGCTGGAACGGCTGCAAGCGGCTCAGGACCGCGTATTTCGGCAGCTTGCCGGGCTTTATCAGGATACAATTAGTACCCTGTCCTACCGCGTGCAAGTGCAGGGTAAAGTGGAACACCTCAAGGACGAGCAGGTGGCAAATCGTATTCGCGCCCTGCTACTGGCCGGCATTCGCTCGGCGGTACTCTGGCATCAGCTTGGCGGACGCCGTTGGCGGTTGCTTGTATACCGCAAGAAAATTCAAGAATCCGCCGGAGAAATTCGGCGCAAGTTATTGTCATCTGTATAGTTAATAGGAAGATCGCATGTCGAAAGAGTCAAACAGCCCGTTGCTGGCCCTCTCACCCCTGGACGGACGCTACCAGAGCAAATGTGCTGAGCTGGCGCCCTACTTCAGTGAATTCGGGCTCATGCGTTATCGCGTGCTGGTTGAAGTGAAATGGCTGCAAGCACTGGCTGCCGTCGAGCAAATTAGTGAACTTCCGGCCCTGAGCGCGGCGGAATGTACCCTGCTGGACAGCCTCTACAGCAATTTTTCACTGGCAGATGCGGAGCGCATCAAGGCCATTGAGGCCACTACCAATCACGACGTCAAAGCGGTCGAATACTTTATCAAGGAAAAACTTGGTGATGAGCCGGGGCTGGCGACACATCTGGAGTTCGTGCACTTTGCCTGCACCTCGGAAGACATCAACAACCTCTCCTACGCCTTGATGCTGAAAGACGGGCGTGATGAGGGCTTGCTGCCGGTGATGCAGGAAGTGGTCGGCGCCTTGCGCAGCAAGGCCCAGCAATACGCTGAGCAGCCCCTGTTGTCGCGGACCCACGGCCAGCCAGCGTCACCGACTACTGTTGGCAAGGAATTCGCCAATGTCGTGCAGCGCCTGGAGCGCCAGCTTGCCGGGTTCGCCAATTGCGAGATGCTGGGCAAGATCAACGGCGCTGTGGGTAACTTCAACGCCCATTTCAGCGCCTATCCGGAAGTCGACTGGCCGGCCGTGGCGGCAGACTTCGTGACATCGCTGGGTCTGACCTGGAACCCCTACACTACACAGATTGAGCCCCACGATTACCTCGCCGAGGCCTTCGCGGCACTGGCCCGCTTCAATACCGTATTGCTGGATTTCGATCGTGACATCTGGGCCTATATTTCCCTGAACTATTTCAAGCAGAAACCGGTCGCTGGCGAAGTGGGTTCCTCCACCATGCCACACAAGGTCAATCCTATCGATTTTGAGAACTCCGAAGGCAATCTCGGGGTCGCCAACGCCCTGCTGGGTCACCTCAGTGAGAAGCTGCCGGTATCACGCTGGCAGCGTGACCTGACGGACTCCACAGTGCTGCGCAATATCGGCACCGGCCTCGCTTACAGTCTCATTGCCTACCGCGCCACCCTCAAGGGTCTGGGCAAGCTGGAGCTCAATGCGGCGGTGATTGACCGGGACATCGACGGCTGCTGGGAAATTCTTGCCGAGCCCGTGCAGACGGTGATGCGCCGCTACGGTGTGGCCGAGCCCTATGAGAAGCTCAAGGAACTGACCCGCGGCAAAGGCATTGATCAGCAGACTTTGCAGGCCTTCATCGCCAAGTTGGAGATTCCCGAGTCTGCCAAGGCCGAGTTGCAACAGCTGACGCCGCGAACCTACCTTGGCAACGCTATCGCCCAGGCGCAGGCAGTGTGACCGGCAACCGCCGCCACCCCGGCTTCGATAGTGATGACTTTCTGACTAACTATTGGCAGAAAAAACCGTTACTTATAAAGCAGTTCTACCCTGATTTCGAAGATCCGATCAGCGCCGAAGAGCTGGCCGGATTTGCTCTCGAAGAGGTGGTGGAGAGCCGCCTGGTCAGCAACTACCCGGATCAGGGCTGGCAGCTCAGGCACGGTCCGCTGAGCGAAGCAGATCTGCTGGCGACGCCGGAAGCCGACTGGACGCTGCTGGTGCAAGCCATGGATCAGTGGCATGAGCCGGTCAATGAGCTGTTGGCGGATTTCCGCTTTTTACCAAGCTGGCGTATCGACGACATCATGATCTCTTACGCCACGCCCGGCGGCGGCGTCGGCCCGCATTTCGATTACTACGACGTCTTCCTATTGCAGGGTTCTGGCCAGCGCCGTTGGCGTCTTGGTCAGTGTTGTGATACCAGCACCCCGACTGTCGAGCAGGCAGGTCAAGCCATCTTGCCGGAGTTCAGCACCAGTGCGGAGTATGTCCTGCAGCCCGGTGATGTGCTCTACGTCCCGGCCGGTCTGGCGCATTGGGGCGAGTGTGTGGCGAGCGGCCTGTGCTACTCAGTGGGCTTCAGAGCGCCTTCTGAGGCCGATATGCTCGCTGGCGTGTCGGACCTGCTCATTGATAGCAGCGACCCTGCAGCGCGTTACACGGACTCTCAGGAGCTGCTGCGAATGGCACATGGCGGTGAAATACCGCCGCAGGCAACAGCACAGTGGCAGCAAACACTGCAGGAGCGGCTGCAAGATCCGCGCTGGCTGCAGCAATGGTTCGGCATGGCTGTGTCCAAACCACGCTACCCGGACCTCATTGAGCGGCAGGAGCCGCCCTGGCAGTATGCTGACCTCAACAGTGCTGCCGGTGAGCAAGCACTACTGCATCACCCCGCGTCGCGTTTGGCCTTCACATCTGCCGGGGAAGAAGTCTGGTTGTTTGTAGATGGCGAGTGCTATGCCCTGCCGGCATCGGAAAAGGGGCTGGCG
>CAZQFA010000044.1:0-8931 GCA_964592245.1 uncultured Pseudohongiella sp.
CCAGAATTGCCGTTGCCGTTACCGGAGTTACCGTTGCCGGTGCTGCCGCCATCGGTGGTAGTGCCGCCGCCCGAATTGCCGTTACCGTTGCCGGAATTGCCATTACCGGTGCTACCGCCACCTGAGTTGCCGTTACCGTTTCCATTGCCTGAATTACCGTTACCGTTGCCGTTATTACCGGTATCGATAGTGGCAGCGACAGAAGTCTCATTCGGGTTTACCCGTACTTCCGAGGCAGAGGACTGATTCTGTTCAGTGTTGGTTGCAGAAGCATTGATGACCGCTGCTGCGGGCGTTTCTGCAACAATCTCAGCGGCGGGTGGCGCGAGGTTCAAATTTGATTCGACAGCCGATGTTGCCAGGCTGCTGTCTTCTTCCTGAGTCGGTTGTACGCCGCCGGCATTGGAATTTGGATTGACTACTGGTGTGCTGTTGTCTGCATCGTCAGTGTCGCCGGCATCGCCAGCGCCGTCGCCATCCACCTGCTCCGGAACGTCGCCGTCTTCAGCGGGTTCACTATCCTCAGCGGCTGGTTCATCGTCGGCGTCATCGTCAGCCGCGATTTGTGAAAGTGTGGCGACATTGAGGTTGCCGAGTCCGGGTGGTTGGAAGGTCAGACCCTGAGGTGGCGTGTTGGCATCTTGCAGAATTGCGAAATCGTAGTCAGCCTCGACACCAAGGTCGATGGCGCCAGCGCCGTTGCCCACTGTGGTGCCGCCATTGTAAACACCGGTCAGAACTTGTCCTGCAGGGGTGATAACGACTTCGTAATCGGTGCCGCGAATACCAATTGTGGCGAAGTTGCCAGCGGTGGCTTCATAGGCCTCTTTATTCTGATCCGCAATCGTGCCTGTGATGGTGCGCATACCGCCCTGAATCAGGTTGATACTCGAACGGTTCGTATCTATTTCACCGTCGACAAATTGATAGGCAACGAGCTCGAAGGTGGAAGTTTCCTGCAAGGCAATCATGGCGCCGTCTACCATGCGCAATTGCACGCTGGAGTCTGCATCGGTGAAAATTGTTTCGCCTTCAAATACCGGCATACCCCGGCGCAGGCCACGATCTGAACCTGAGGCGTCACGGGCAGCAACTGCACCTGATGTCATCACGACTCGGCCAGCCAAACCTTCGTCGGCTGACTCCTGCTGTGCCATGCCAACGGGCGGTGCCAGTGCCAGTGTCAATGAGAACAGATAAACGGCAAATCTCGCCTGCCAATGGCCGACAGATCGTTTGCTTGTGAACGTTGAGTCGTTAATACGTGCCATGGTTAAACCAGTTTGTATTCTTAAATTATCCCCGGACAGACCGACCGCTTCATCGACGGCTGCGAAAGTCGGTCCAAAACGCACGACATTGTGTGCGAACAATCTGACTTGGACCGTGCATTTCCGTGTTGGCTTCGTGACTGTCTTAATTCGTGCCTGACCGGCTGATGAATGGCAGCTGATCGACACAATCCCCTGTCAGGGCTGATGTGCCGTGCTCTTACGGCGACTCTGACAGTTGGGAAAGATACCTGAGCCTGCTAATGAAACTGTGATAGTCCTCTCACAGGCCCTTATTATGAAGGAACATTTTGTGAAACGCTTGGCAAAATCGCGCTTTTTTGCTCATATTTTCCAGTGTTAGGTGAAAATCTCGCGCCCAAATCGTGGGCTTTGCAGGTTGAATTCCTACAAAATGTCCGCCTGATTGCCTACTATATTCGTGGGCCCATTACATCTCGGCGGCGATTGCCTGCACTTCGTCGAGTACCCGCAGCAGGTTGCCGCTCCAGAGCATCCCGATTTCTTCCTCGCTATAGCCGCGACGCACCAGTTCCAGAGTCACATTGAAGGTTTCGGATGCGTCGCTCCAGCCCTCGATGCCACCGCCACCGTCAAAGTCTGAACTGATTCCCACATGTTCAAGGCCGATCAGATCCACCATGTAGTCGATGTGGTCGACGAAATCTGCCACCGTGGCTGCCGGCGCCAGAGCATTGACTTCTTCGCGCAGGCGCGGAAACAGGCGGGCATTGAAATCGGCCAGTTGTGCTTCGTACTCAGCCAGTGCGGCTTCATTGAGGGCGCTCACGGCTGCGGGCGGCAAGACTTCGAAGCCCAACTCGGCAGCGATCTCACTCTCCAGATTGGCGCGTCCCTCGACGAGGAAGCTGCGCTGCGCTTCGCTGATGTAACTACCAAAGGCCACGGTCTGTACGACACCGCCGTTGTCTCGCACCATCAGCAGGGTTTCGTCGTCGAGATTGCGGGTGTGATTGGTGAGTGCCCGTGCCGAGGAGTGCGAGGCAATGACCGGAGCAGTCGACAACTCCAGCATCTCGTGAATAGCTGCGGTGGATGGGTGGGAGATATCCACCATGATGCCCAGCCGGTTCATTTCAGCCAGAGCCTGGCGGCCCAGCTCGCTCAGACCGTCGTGCAGATAATCCTGTGCCTCTTCGCCGGTATGGGAGTCTGACAACTGATTGTGCCCATTATGCGCCAGTGACATGTAACGACCGCCGCGGGCATGGAAATCGGCAATGCGGGAGAGATCATCGGCGATGGGGTAAGCATTTTCGATGCCGATCATGGCAACCAGTTTGCCCTCGGCCGCAATGCGACGAACATCGTCGGAGGTATAGGCGAGGCCAATTTCATCAGGTGCTATTTCTTCTGCCAGCCGGTGAATGGCTTCGAACTTGTCGATCGCATTGGCATAAGCCGCCGCATAGCCTTCCTCGGTCAGCTCGCCCTGGCCGGTGTATACAATGAAGAAAGCCACATCTAGGCCGCCAGCCAGCATTTTCGGAATATTCACCTGGGTGTCGAGATCCTGGGTGTAATTCAGGTCGGTAGTGAAATTGTCGGTATTGATGTCGGCGTGGGTGTCCAGCGTGATGACGCGATCATGAATGCCCTGTGCCCGAGCAATCAATTCTGCCTCTGTCTCAGCCGCTTCGACCGGTGGCGTGGCAGCAGGAGTTGCGGTTGTTGTGGGTGCAGAGGTTGTTTCTGACTCACTGCAGGCAACTAGAAAAGTGGAAAAGAACAGAGCGGCTACCAGGCGGTACTGAATCATTGGCGTTATCTCGCGTATTCGTTGATCTGTCAGGGTGAATCTGCCTGTAAGCGTCGACCGGCTAACTCGCATTGAGGAATGCGGTGACGACTTGGCAGTGACAAGGAAATTAGCACTTAGCCTCGACAATTGGTAGCGGCTCCAGACAACTGCTCCGGTATGCGGTGAATTATCTGGAAGGTGGTCAAAAACAGTGCGAATCATTGCGTGTTAATGGCGAAAGCGCCTTCAATTCTGTGGTAGGGGCAGTGTTTTTTGGGCGACCCGGGCGTGAATGATTTGCCAGTCCCGGAAGCCTTGCATAGTATGAGCCGGACATTGAATAACGTTTTATCACAGCCGCGTGCTGCGGCTTCCTGGATAACCGAGTAACACTATGCTGAACAAGTCCCTGATCAAGTCCCTGATTATTTTATTAACTCTGACCCTTACCCAGCTGACCGTAGCGCAGGGTGGGCGTACGCCGGTCAGAGCCGCCAATGGCATGGTAGCAAGCGCCTCTCGGCTGGCTTCAGAAGTGGGCGCCGAGACGCTGGAGAAGGGCGGCAACGCCGTCGATGCTGCCATTGCCACGGCCTTTGCCCTGGCGGTCACCTGGCCCACCGCAGGCAACATCGGTGGTGGTGGTTTCATGGTCTATTACGGCGATGACGGTCACACCACGACATTTGATTTTCGTGAGAAGGCGGCACTGGCGGCTACCGAAACCATGTACCTGGGTATGGACGGTGAAGTGGCGAATAATTCGAATCACGCCGGACCCTTGGCGGTTGGTGTACCAGGTACGGTAGCAGGCATGTGGAAAGCACATCAGGAATTGGGCAGCCTGCCCTGGTCAGAGCTGGTTGCGCCGGCAGTAGCGCTGGCTCGCGATGGCATTCCGATTACCTACGCCTTGCAGTCAGGCTTTGCCCGCAATGAACCGCGCTTTCAGCAATACCCTTCTTCTATGGCCAAGTTCTTCAAAGCCGATGGCTCGCATTACGCGTTGGGTGAAACCTGGTACCAGCCTGACCTCGCACACACGCTGGAGTTGATTCAAGAGCATGGCAAAGACGGGTTCTATGCCGGCGAGAATGCACAGCGCCTGGCCGGCTTCTTACAAGACATGGGCGGCATTATTACCGAGGAAGATCTGGCCCGCTATGAAGCTGTGGAGCGTGAACCAATTCGTGGCAACTACCGGGGTTACGAGATTGTCAGCATGCCACCGCCCAGCTCCGGTGGCGTGGCGATGGTGGAAATGCTGAATATTCTCGAAGGCTATGATCTGGCCGCTATGGGCCATAACTCTGCTGATTACCTGCACGTGCTTACCGAAGCCATGCGCCGTGCCTATGCTGACCGGGCAGAGCATCTTGGCGACCCTGACTTTAATGAGAGTTTGCCTATCGATCGCCTGACCAGCAAAGAGTACGCGGCAACCTTGCGTGCCTCGATCGACATGGCGCACAAATCCGAGAGTAGCGAAAGCGAGTTTGCACAAGTCTACGAAAGCGAAGAAACCACGCATTTTTCTGTCGCTGACAGTGAAGGCAATATGGTGAGTGTGACGTACACACTTGAGTATGGTTACGGCTCGGCGATTGTCGTCGAAGGTGGCGGTTACCTGCTCAACAATGAGCTGGGCGACTTCAATGCCATCCCAGGCCTGACCAATCGCTTCGGTACCATTGGCACGCCGCCGAATCTGGTCGCCCCGGAAAAACGTCCTTTGTCCAGCATGACGCCAACCATTGTCGGCCAGAATGGCAAGCCTCTGTTCGCCATTGGCAGTCCCGGTGGACGTACTATTATCAATACCACCATGCAGGTCATTCTCAATGTCATCGACCATGGCTACAACATCGCCGAGGCTATCGAGGCCGGTCGCATTCACCATCAGTGGTTGCCAGATATCACCAGCATGGAAGACAACGCTTTTTCTGCCGACACTTTGCGTCTCTATCAGGCGAAGGGGCATGAAATTCGTGAACGTGGCTCACAGGGTGCGGCCATGGGCGTGTACTATGACCGGGAAGAAGGATTATTTCTCGGCGGTTCGGACTCTCGTCGCGGCGATGGCGCGGCAGTGGGCTACTAGATCGCCACTGCCTCGCGGTTAACATGCCGTCGATCAGGGATAGACTTGCTCGCCATTTACCCAGGTTTGAACGGCTTCGATCTGCCAGATCTCCTCGGCCGGGATGGTGAACAAGTCCCGGTCGAGCACGATAAAGTCGGCTTTCTTGCCCGGTTCCAGTGTGCCTAACAAATCTTCCTGATGACCGGCGTAAGCGGCATCGACGGTAAAACTCGCCAGCGCTTCAGGCAGGGTCATGCGTTCCTCCGGGAACCAGCCTCCAGGAGGTTGGTTGTTGTGGTCCTGGCGGGTCACGGCTGCGTGTAAACCGAAGAAAGGATTAGGTGATTCCACCGGAAAATCCGAGCCATTGGCGATAATGGTGCCGGCGTCCAGCAACTTGCGCCAGGCATAGGCGCCCTGGATACGCACTTCCCCGAGACGATCCTGCGCCATGTTCTTGTCACTGGTTGCATGTGTGGCTTGCATGGAGGGGATCACTCCAAGCTCGGAAAAACGCAGAATGTCTTCAAAGCGCAGTACCTGAGCGTGCTCAATACGATGGCGCAGCTGCCGCGTATCAGTTTCGTCAACGAGGTTCTGATAGTTATCCATCACCAGTTTGTTGGCGTTGTCGCCGATCGCATGGGTATTGACCTGAAAACCGGAGTTCATGGCTCGTCGCATCAGGTATTCCAGCCTTTCCTGATCCAGTAACAGTAAGCCGTGATTCCCCGGGTCATCCGAATACTCATCGATCAGCGCTGCGCCACGACTACCCAGTGCGCCATCAGCAACTATCTTGACGCTGTTAATCGTCAGTGTGTCGTCGTCACTGGCATAGGTGCCCTGATCCAGTAACTGCTCATAGGCATCGTCACCGGCGGATATCATCACATTGACGCGGATGGGCATCTCGCCAGCGTTGGCCAGTGACTTGAATGCCTGAATCGTGGCGGCGCCAACACCGGCATCGTGCACACTGGTCAGGCCATAACCGGCCAAACGTTGCATGGCGGTGCTGAGTGCGTATTCAACCTCCTGTTGCGACAGTGGCGGAATGTGCGCACTGATCAGACTCATCGCGTTGTCAATAAAGACACCTGTCGCCTTTCCATTTTCATCACGAACGATCTCGCCGCCCGTGGGGTCTTCCGTACGGTCATTGATTCCGGCCAACTCCATGGCGGCACTGTTGGCCCAGCCGGCATGGCCGTCTACACGACCCAGCCAGACAGGCTTGTCACTGACTACAGCGTCGAGGCTGGCAGCAGTAGGGAAAGCATTACTGTCCCAAAGTACCTGATTCCAGCCGCGACCCTGAATCCATTCCAGCTGGCTATTGTCGGCCGCGAAGATGGCAACTCGCTCCGCCGCCTCAGTTTCAGTCTGCGTGCCTGTTACGTCAACTCGTAGCAAGCTCAAGCCGTAGCTCAGGACATGGCCGTGGGCATCAACCAGGCCGGGAATAAGTGTGCGACCGGCACCATCAATGACAGTATCTACATCATCCGGGAGATCGCTGTCAGCTGCATAGACGCGATCAACACGATCATCAGTGAACTGGAGGGCTGTAAACTGTTGAATTTCGCGATTGGCGTCGAGCGTGTAGCCATTCACATTGGTGATGAGTGTTGTGTCAGCCAGTGCATTAAGGCTGACACCAGTCAGTAATGAACAAAGTAAATAACGGTTAAGTGTGGACATGGTCTGGATTCGTTAGCAGGGAAGTCGAAAGCAGGGAGTCTAGCAAGTCGCGGCAAAGCTGTCATGGCGACTTCAGTGCAGTGATTGTTCACATGATTGTAGTTGGCAGACATAAAAAAGCCCGGCAACCTTGCGGTTGCCGGGCTTGTCGAACATAACGCTGGCTATTACTCGTCCCCGGCCTCTACGTATCGGTAGAAACCAAAGAACATTTCCTGCCAGGTCTGTTCCCCCCATGTAAGCGTTTGTGACGGATCCGGGTTGAACGGATTCGTTTCTGAATTATCAAAGGTGCCAGTGAAAACCAGTTCGCTACCAGCTGGCACATACATCGGCTCTTTGAAGTCGTATACCTTCTGCCAGTTGAACTGATAGTTCGGTACATTCAGGATTTCCTGCTCGCGACCATCCGGGTAACGCAAAACGAAGTTGGCATCATAACCGCGGTAGTGCATGTGCGGACCAAGCATCGACAGGTAGGAGTCCTGGCGGAACTTTGCAGTTGCCTGCATCTCATGGCGACGTTCAAACGGTGGTACATTGATTTCCAACTCGGCTGCCGATCCACCCAATACCTGACGTTCTGGTTCTTCGTCCCAAAGATAAAGGGCGATCTGCGATTGGTCCGTCGTTTCCTTGCCGGATGTGGTGTAGTGCATTTGCAGCATCAGGCCACCGCCAGCGCGCAGCGGAAAACCTGCACCTTCCGGGTAGGTGTTCAATTCATTACCCGGTGCATAGGCGCCCAGACCAATACCCTGATTAAGAATGTCGAATTCACTGACGCCATTTGGACCGTAGGCGAAGGCAATGATGTGGTGCAGCACTGTGGTATCACCAGCTTCGAATTCGACGGCTTTTACCCAGACGTCTTTATCGAGGTTCAGCGGTACTTGCAGATTGCGATAATCCTGTACGCCGGTGGCCGGGATCTGCTGTGCCGGAATGTCGATCACCATGTCGGGTTCGCCGTAGCTCCACTTGGTAGTGTCGGCCTGATAGGAGGCCAGTGGATCACTGTCCGAATCATTCTGTGCGCCGGCATCAATCCAGCTGATCAGTTTTTGTGTTTCTTCGGCGGTGATATGGGCGACGTCATAGAAGTCATCGACGAAATCAGGGTCGACCTGACCAGGTGGCATGCGCTTGGTGTAAAGCACTTCGCGTATCATCGGTGACCAGCCGCGTACCATTTGATGGTTGGTCATGGCGAACGGGGCAATGCCACCTTCAGTGTGACAGCTCACGCAACGCTGCTCGAGAATCGGCGCTATATCTTCGGCATAGGAAATGTCGCTGGCAACCTGATCACGGTTGCTGAAATCCAGCGCCTCGCCCTTACTGGCTACTTGTGTGGCAGTGACTGACTCACCCGCCAGCATGGCGGTGAGTGCGTCGGCTACGTAGTGCTCGGATGCGCGGCGGGCGCGGCTGCCTTCTTCAAAGCGATCATTCAGCGTGCCACGGAAAACCAGCTCTTTACTGACTGGGTCGAGAATCACCACATCAATGGCGTTCGTCACGCCCAGTTCCTTGGCCACCAGCTGGGTGTCATCCATCAGGATAGGGTAGGCAATGTCGTCGTCATCAGCGATCTCTGCAATTACATCCTTGTCGCGCTCACCAGTGGCATTTAGCAGATAAAATGCCACGCCCTGATCGCTGAATTGTTCAGCCAGATCGTCCAGGTCGGATACGGCGCGGCGCACATCACGGTTGTCCGCGAATGTCATGATGACCACTGCCTGGGAGTTGGTTTCCCGGCTTAACTGGAAGAAGTCGCCGCGGTGATCGATCAGGGAAAAGTCGCTAATCTGTTCGGCTGCCTGCACATTGAAGCTCATGGCCCCACACAGCGTCAGGCTGGCGATCAATTTTCTGCAAGTACTCGTCTGTAACATTGAATGCTCCTGTCATGCTCAATCAGTTGAACACAGAAGTTGCTACTGTGATGGGCCGCCATCATAGGGTGCAAATACTGACTTTGCTTCCTGAAAATTCAAAAGCCGTGAAATTCGAGTTTTTAAGCAGAGATTTATGTCTTCGTGGTCAGAGTCAGCCTTACCGGGAACCGGCAGCGACGGGCGCTG
>CAZQFA010000044.1:9031-19943 GCA_964592245.1 uncultured Pseudohongiella sp.
GGGCGCTGAGGCCAACTGCCGTAATCGCGCGTTAAAGGTTCGTTTGGCGATTGCATGCGTGTGGTAATTGGACAAGAATGTCGCCCGTATTGGCGTGCCCCTAAATTCAGGGTAGGTCATTTAGTATGGTGCTTGCCGAAACCAGTGACTGATTTGTCTATGAACAAGAGATTATTTCGATCCGAAGCCCTTCTCGCTCGTGTGCTGTGTATCCTGCTTCTAACTCTGGTCAGTGTTACAGGTGTGCAGCCGGCGCAAGCGCAGGATCTGCGCATTGTCCATTGTTTTGCCGGTTGCCCGGTAGGAACCAGCGAAGACAATCATCTGATTCTGCGCTCGATTTATGCGCTGTCTTTCAATACGCAAACGAAATCAGCGGATTGGGCTGCCTATCAGGTGACAGCAGGGACAGTCGGCATTGCATCCAGTTTGTCGCGCCAGCCTGTGGTCGATGATTACGTGGCGGAAACGCTGGGGGTGGAGGATTTCGCTGCTGCCGCCGACGTTGGTTTGCTGCGGGCACAGTACGTGCCGTTGGTCAATTTTGCTGGCACCCCTTACTGGAGCGACGTCAACTACCTCACCAACGCAGTCGCCCGCAGCAACAGTCTCAGTCAGGGCGCCTGGTACGGTCTGGAATGGGCAATCAGGAATCTGGTGAATCGCCAGCAAACTCTCTACGTGGTGACGGGGCCGATTTTTTCCGCTGACGGTGCAACTCGTCAATTGCCAACGGCTGTTGAACATCGCGTTCCGGACGGTTTTTTCAAGATAGTAGTCACGCCAGAAGGCAATAGCGCGGCGTTTCAATTTTGGCAGGATACGTCAGTGGGGGTGCACCATTGCGAGCTGCGCACTTCCGTTACCGAAATTGAGCAGCTCACCGGTTTGCAGTTCTTCCCGGAGCTCACGCGCGGACTGGATGATTCCCTGTCCTCGGGGCTGGGTTGTTTCTAGTCAGTCTCGAGTTATTCCAACTCGATCATGAAATAGTCATCGCGGGTCAGGTCACTGACCATGCGATCCATGGATGCCCGTGCTGCGGCAGCCATGCCCTCGGTTGCCGGCACGCGGCCGCGACCAAACAGGGTGGTTTCATACACAGTGCGACCGCCGTCCTGCAGTTGAATGTGGGTACGAATCGTCAGTTGAATTGTTTCCACACCGGCGCGATCAATAATTTCGGCTTCCGAGCTGTTAATGGTGCCCGCGATCACCATGCCTTCGCCTGACTCTACCAGTTCAGCTCCGCCTTTGGAGAAAATCTGCACAAACGCATCACGAACCAGTTCAGCAAGTGGTGCTTCGGCGATGTAGTCGCCATCCAGAGAGGCAATCAGCTTCGGGTCGCCGGAGCGTTCATCAGCGAACTCGGCTATGCGCAGTGATGGTTGAATACGGCTGAGGTTGGCACTGCCTTCGTAGGTGTAGGCAACTTCGACTTCCTGCTGTGCTTGCGCGCTCAGGGCAACAACCAGCAAAGATGCTGCGGCAATGATTTGTTTCAATTTCATGGGCAATCCCTATGGCGTAATTTTTATCGACGCTGGAGAATAATTGACATCCATACTACGTTCAAGTTTATGAAAGGAAGCTGAACAAAAAAGAGTTGTAATTGAAGTGCTTGCGGACAACTGGTCACAAAAAATAACAAAAAGGCCGGCAATTGCCGGCCTTTTGGCTACAGGCGATGAAAGAACAATTGCTCAGTGAATCTCGCCGTCCGGCCAGGGCGCACCGACGCGATGCTCACTCAGCGGCCGCATGCCCTGATTGACGAACTTCTGCACACGTTTGCCTTCATAGGTCTCGGTTGTATAGATATTGTTCTGCGAGTCTGTCACGAGGCTGTGTGTGCCGAAGAACAGGCCGGGTTGTCTGCCACCATCGCCGAACTCGGCCAGCACTTCCAGGGAATCGCGATCGAGAATATGCACCTTGAAGTTGGAGCCGTCAGCCAGAAAAATGAATTCCTGATCGTCATCTCGGGAAAAGGCGATATCCCAGGTCGAACCTGACAGAGTTAGTGGTGCCACTTGTCCTTCTTTTACGAACGTGCCGTCCGGTCGGAATACCTGAATACGATTGGCGCCGCGGTCACAGACATAGATGAGGCCATCTCTGGAGGGTTCGGCGCAATGTACCGGGCCGACAAATTGCTGCGGCAGTGGTGCATCGGGATCATAGACTACGCGTTCATCTTCCGGTGTATTGCCATAGGCGCCCCAGAAGCGTTTGAAAGCACCGGTTGCAACATCCACCACTGCGACTCGTTTATTGCCATAGCCATCGGCAAGATAGGCTTCATTGCTACTTGGGTCGATGGCGATTTCTGCTACGCGGCCAAACGATGTTGTGCTGAGGCTATCAATTGGTTCGCCGGGAATACCTATCTCACGCACGAACTCTCCTTCACGGGTGAAGACGAGCACGTGGGAATCGGCGCTACCGTTTCCGCCTATCCAGATATTGCCGTCGGGTGCGACCTCAATGCCATGGTTGGATTCTGGCCAGGTATAGCCTTCTCCGGGGCCACCCCAGGCATTGATCAAATTGCCATCACGATCAAATTCGAGAATGGGTGGCGCGGCGGTACAGCACTCTGCACGGCCCAGATCCAGACCCAACTCCTGATTCATGAACATGTTGTCTGAATCCCGGTGCACGACATACAGGTGATCCTGTTCGTCGACAGCAATACCGATGGTGCGACCGAGTATCCATTTGTTGGGCAGCGGCTGCGGCCAATAGGGATCAACCACAAAACGGGGTGCCATGTGATCGCTGCTGGCAGCCTCGGAAGATGCAGTGAGTTGGGCCTGCCCAAGGTAGAGGGCGGTGAAAGTGAGTGCCGCGGTAACGGCGAGAACAGGGGTTTTTGCAATTTTCATCATAGTCGATTCCCTTATGATTATTATTGAAAGGACTACTACTCGAACCCGGACAGTAGCACTCTTGCGACTATTAGTGAATTGCCGGGACCGGCTTTTGGTAGAGCGTGCGTTCTATCATTGCAGCATAGCGACCGGTCAGCGAGCCGCACTGCAATCGAAGTACAGGGGTGTTGTTAGTTCCGTGCAAGACAAATTGCAGGCAATAAAAAAGCCGTGTCGTTGCCGACACGGCTTTTTCCTAGCAGGTTTGCTGCTAAAAGCTGATTACAGCTCGTCCGCTGGCCAGGTTGGCGCACGGTCACGAACGGTAACTGGACGCATGCCCTGGTACAGGAACTTCTGTACACGCTTACCTTCGTATGTCTCAGTGGTATAGATATTACCTTCTGAGTCAGTGGCGATGCTGTGTGGTGCGTAGAACAGGCCAGGCTGACGACCACCGTCACCAAAGGTGTAGAGCACTTCCATTGATTCGCGATCAATGATGGAAACCTTGAAGTTCTGACCATCCGCCAGGTAGATGAACTCCTGGTCTTCGTCTGGTGAGAACGCGATGTCCCATGTAGAACCCTGTGCCAGAGTGGCAGGGTTGTAGATGTGCTCGCTTACGTAAGTGCCGTCTGGACGGAACACTTGTACGCGGTCAGCACCACGGTCACACACGTAAATCAGGCCGTCGTTTGAAGGCTCTGCGCAGTGAACAGGACCACGGAATTGTTGTGGGCCAGGCTCACCTGGAGTGTAAGTCACGTCAGCATCGTCATCGATGTTGGTAGTACCGTAGGCACCCCAGTAGCGCTTGAAGGCGCCAGTGGCAACGTCAACAACAGCAACACGCTTGTGGGTGTAACCGTCTGCAAAATAGGCTTCGCCGGCGTCTACGTCGATAGCGATTTCAGCAACTCGACCGAAGTGAGTAGTGCTGTTGCTGTCGATCGGCTCGCCTGGCATACCGATAGTACGGATGTATTCACCATCGCGAGTGAAGACCAGTACGTGTGAGTCAGGGCCACCGTTACCACCGATCCAGACGTCACCGTTAGGTGCGACTTCGATACCGTGGTTGGATTCCGGCCATACATAGGAACCATCTTCCGGTGGTCCGCCCCATGCATTAATCAGATTGCCTTCCAGATCGTATTCAAGAATTGGTGGTGCTGGAGTACAGCATTCCGCTACACCCATCGCCAGGCCAATTTCAGTACGGCCGCCGAACATGTTTTCAGTGTTACGGTGAACAGTGAAAATATGGTCTCGATCATCGACGTCCACACCAATTGTGTTACCAGTGATCCAGTGATTGGGCAGTGGTTTCGGCCACAATGGGTCAACCAGGAAATGCGGGGCCATCACGTCGTTGCTCGCAGCAACGCTAGGCTCTTGCAATTTCGACTGGCTTACTCCCAATACCACCAGCGCGATTGCCAGTGTGGAGCCTATTAACAGCTTGATCTTTGTCATTTTTTATTCTCCTCTTAGTGCCCCTTTTGGGCCTACAAGTCCCAGAGCAGGGGCTGAGTATACTGTCTAATCCACAGACAGTATACTCGCAGGCAAATTATTGCCGGAGCCACTTGTAAGAATTTGTAACAGATTCCGACTGGTTCTAATCGGCAGTTGGTCTATCATACGACCACTTATTCTAGCCCCCTGAATTTTATAGAAAAATTACAATATGAAGAGAGTAGTATCTGCCTGTTTTCACGCCCTGTTTCGTGCCCCGTGCCAGCGACTGCTGCTGGTTGGTTTACTGAGCCTGTTCGCCGGCCAGAGTCTGGCGCACGATATTCCGTCCCGCGTTACCGTCAACGCGTTTGTGAAGCCCTCCGGCAATGAATTGTCGGTACTTCTCCGGGTGCCTATGGAGGCCCTTGGTGAGATCAGTTTTCCGCTGCGCGGTCCCGGCTATTTGCAGTTTTCCGAAGCCGAGTTCGAATTGCGTGATGCCGCTCGTGTTTACATTACCGAGTCTATGCACTTTTATGAAAACGGTGAGGAACTGACAGACAAGGAGCTGTTGGAGACACGTGTCTCGCTGCCTTCCAACAGATCATTCCGCACTTACGAAGAAGCACTGGCGAATATTCAGAGTCCGCCGCTGGACAACAGCGTCGATCTGTTCTGGCGTCAGGGATTGCTGGATATCCATGTCACGTACCCGATTGAATCGGAAGATTCACAGTTCTCCGTCAGTCCGGAATTGGGCACGCTGTCCTCCGAGACGACGACGGTATTGCGCTTTTTGGTACCCAATGGTGCCGAGCGTGCCTTTAATTTCATCGGTAATCCCGGCATGGTGGAACTGGATCCGCGCTGGCATCAGGCTGCCCTGCGTTTCATCAGTATGGGTTTCGAGCATATCCTCGAAGGCACTGACCATCTGCTGTTTCTCTTTTGTCTGGTGATCCCGTTGCGCAGCATTCGCGCGCTGATTCCCGTGGTGACGTCATTTACCATTGCCCACTCCATTACCCTGATTGGTTCTGCCTTTGGTATTTCGCCCAACGTTCTGTGGTGGCCGCCGCTTATCGAAACGCTGATAGCCCTGTCCATCGTCTACATGGCGTTTGAAAATATAGTCGGTGCCAAGTTGCAACACCGCTGGATGGTGACCTTCGCTTTTGGACTGGTACATGGCTTTGGTTTCTCGTTCCTGTTCAGCGACACCTTGCAGTTCGCCGGCGGCCATTTGTTCTCTTCACTGCTGGCCTTTAACGTCGGTGTCGAGCTGGGGCAGATCCTGGTGCTCTTGCTGGTGATTCCGGTACTGAATTTCCTCTTCAAGCATCTTGTGCAAGAGCGTATTGGCTCGATCCTGCTGTCAGCATTGTTGGCGCACAGCGCCTGGCACTGGATGCTGGAGCGTGGCGACCAGTTGTCCCAGTACCAGTTTCAGATGCCGATCTTTGACGCCGTCTTTTTCGCCGCGGCGATGCGCTGGGGCATGATGTTCATCGTTATCATCGCGGTTGTCTGGGGTATGTATGAATTGTTCCGGCGCTTCGCGCTGATCGACAGCATTGCGCTGTTCCATCAGGGGGAAGACAAGAAGGCGCCGAGCACCGGTTCCTGAGTAACCGGTGCGGGCGACGACGCCCCCTCCGCCAAAATTTCGGGAAAAGTGTGTATTCGGGTAACAAACCCATAGCAATTTTGTCCGGATGGCGCATAATGCCAGCGTTACAAGAACAAAAATGGTCCAGTAGCAGGGCTTTCCCGGTCCTGCTCCCACCTTGCTAGCTGGAGAGAAACCTATGCGCAGACAATTTCGTCCCCTGTTAATTCTGCTTTCTATTATTACCGCTTCTATAACCGCTTCTTCTGCCATGGCCATGCCTGACCGTGTTGGCGACTTTGCCTTGCTGGACAGCAGCGGTGAATTTCACCAATTGAGCCGCTACCGGCAGCAGCAGGCAATGGTCTTGATGGCCTATGACGCCAGTTGTGCCGCCGCCAGCGAGCAAGTCGCCAGCTTCAAGAACGCGGCAGCTGAGTGGCAGGCGCAGGGCGTCAGCTTTGCCCTGATCAATGTCAGTGCCGACAGCCAGCGCGCCGCGCTGCAAGCCGATGCCGCAAAGATTGGACTGCCAGTGCTGCTGGATGAGGGTCAACTGGTTGCTGAAACGCTGGCGCTGGCGAATGCCGGTGAGCTGGCGATTCTTGACCCGGAGCGCTTGACCCTGCTCTACCGTGGTCCACTCTCCGGCGCGGTCAATGAGACCCTGGCTGCCGAGTTGGCTGGCGGCGCCGAAGACACTGTTATTGCGCCTGCTTCTGGCTGCGACATTGCCTACCCGGCACGCGAAGCGCATCTGGCGGCAGTGCCGGATTACGCATCCGAGGTGGCACCCATCATCGCCGAGCAATGTGCGTCCTGCCATCGCGAGGGTGGTATTGGTCCGTTTGCCATGGATAGCCACCTCATGCTGCAAGGCTGGTCACCGATGATTCGCGAAGTGCTGTTAACCAAGCGTATGCCGCCAATGCAGGTGGATCCCGCAATAGGCCACTTCGACAATGCACGCTATATCTCCGCTGCAGATTTACAAACACTGGTGCACTGGATAGACGCCGGAGCACCGCGCGGCATCGCCCCGGAAGACCCGCTGGCACAGCTGGAGTTCCAGGACCGTCGCAGTTGGCAGTTGGGTGAGCCGGACTACATCGTCAAGGCGCCAGCGCTGGAAGTCCCGGCCACAGGCGTGCTGGACTACGTGAACGTCGATGTAGAGCTACCTTTTGATGAAGATAAATGGGTGCAATCCGTACAGTTTATTGCCGGTGATGAATCCGTGCTGCACCACTTGCTCACCTATGTCACTGCGCCGGCTGAAGATTTTGATGGCGGCGAATCCGATACGCGTTCCATTGCCCGTCGTTTCCTGGAAGGCTATGCGCCCGGCAAAGTCGATGCGATGACGTTCCCGGAAAACACCGGTGTCCTGATTCCGAAGGGCCATAAGTTGTCGATGCAATTTCATTTCACCACCAATGGTCGCGCCACTGTCGATGAAACTGTGTTGGGTCTTTATATGTATGACGAGCCGCCGGCGCACGAGAATTTCACGCGTTCAGTCGCCACGGCATTCCGTATACCTGCTTACGAGCAGAATCATGAAGTGGCCGCCAAATACACTTTTGAAGAGGATGTGGTGGTAACCGGCTTGCGTGCCCACATGCATTTCCGCGGCAAGGATATGCAATTCAGCGTGGATTATCCCAATGGTGAATCAGCCGATTTGCTGAGTGTGCCCAACTACAGCTATGCCTGGCAGCCAACCTATCAGTTGTCCGAACCGGTGCATCTGCCGGCCGGCACGCAAGTGAATGTCACCGGGACTTTTGATAATTCGCAATACAATCCGGCGAACCCGGATCCCAGCCAGAATGTCACCTTCGGACTGCAAAGCTGGGATGAGATGTTCATTGGCTACTGGACTTACCACGCGGCCGAATAGACATCAGTGCAGTCATATCACGCAAACAGCGTAAACATTTCGGGGGCCAGTGGCCCCCGATTTTATTGCTGATTCCAGAACGTGTTGCCTACTGCAGCGCTGTGTTGCAAAAAGACACGAAATTACGCGGCGGGTAACAGGTCTAATTAATTGTGCCGGAAGTGATTAAATTGCTATGATTCGGCCCTTAAAATTCCAAAAACCCGCTGATTAGCGATAATCCGTCCCGCAATGGTCAGATACCGCTAATCGCAGTAGCCATAATAACAATCTCGGAGAGCGTTTTATGTCATCGGTCTTTCTCGTTATTTTCGGTTTGATCGGATTTTCTTTCGGCTGGTTTGTCTATTCCAAATTCATCGCCGAAAAGATCTACCGTCTGGACCCGAACTATGAGACACCTGCACACAAATTTAATGACGGTGTCGACTATGTGCCCACTAACAAATTCGTGCTTTGGGGAGCCCACTTTACAGCAGTAGCCGGTGCCGCACCGATCGTTGGTCCAGCCGCTGCCGTTTACTATGGTTGGGTACCTGCAATTCTCTGGGTTGTACTGGGATCTATTTTCTTCGCCGGTGTTCACGACATGGGCGCACTCTGGGCCAGTAACCGTCACGGTGCCAAGTCGATCGGCGCACTATCCGAGAGCCTGATTGGCAAGCGTGCCAGTGCCTTGTTCATGGTGATCATCTTCTTGTTGCTGGTGTTGGTGAACGCGGTATTCGCGACCATCATTGCTACCGACATGGTCATCTTCCCGACCTCGGTTATCCCTGCCTGGGTAGCGATTCCTGTAGCTATCGGTATCGGGGTGCTGATTCGCCGTAACTTCAACCTGCTGTTGATCTCTGCCATCGGCGTCGCGTTGCTGTACTTCTCTATCTATGTCGGCAGTATTTATCCGCTGGCATTGCCAGGCGATATCTTCGGCCTGGGTCAGAACGGCAACTGGATCATCCTGCTGTTCATCTATGCCGGTATCGCTTCCATGCTGCCGGTGTGGTTGTTGTTGCAACCACGCGACTATATTAATGGTGCGCAACTGGTACTCGGTCTGCTCGTACTTTATTCCGCAGTGTTCATTACATTGCCGGACGTCAGTGCGCCAGCGTTCAATACTGTCGCTGAAGGCACGCCACCAATCTGGCCAATTCTGTTTGTGACCATTGCCTGTGGTGCCTTGTCCGGTTTCCACGGCATCGTCTCTTCCGGTACCAGTTCGAAGCAACTGGATAATGAGAAAGATGCGCGCTTTGTGGGATACCTGGGTGCATTGGGCGAAGGCTCACTGGCCCTTATCACCATCGTTGCGGTAACCGGTTCCCTGTATGCCGCAAGCGGCGCTGACTGGAACGCGGTCTACACCGGACTCTCTTCCGGCCCGGGTCAGGAAGGCTTTATTGAAGGTGGTGCTCACCTGATTCACGAAGGCTGGGGCTTCTCTCTGCCGTTCTCTGAAACCATGTTGGCGGTGATGGTGGTACTGTTTGCCGGTACGACTATGGACGCAGGTCTGCGTTTGCAGCGCTACATCATTCAGGAGTGGGGCAACATTTATAACATCGAGCCTCTGAAGAACAACTACATCTCTACGCTGGTTGCGATTTTTGCCTGTCTGGCACTGGCATTCGGTGTGACCAACAGTAATTACGAGAACCTCGGTGACGGCGGCATGCTGATCTGGCCGGTGTTTGGTGCAACTAACCAGATCCTCGCCAGTATGACACTGCTGACAATCGCTGTGTTCCTGGTGCGTCTGGGACGTCCGGCACGTTACATTCTGGCGCCAATGGTATTCATTCTGATTGCGGCATTGTGGGCGAGTGGTTGGTATCTCATCAATCACTTCCAGGCTGGTCAGTGGGTACTGGTGGTGATTGAAGTGGCCGTTGTGGTCACCACAATCTTTATCCTGCTGGAAGCATTGTCGGTGCTGTTCAAGTTAAAAGCTGAAGGCCCGGGTGCGGTTTCCAGCAACGACTGATGCCGAAAACAGGTTCAGTGCTGCAAATACTGAATCCGGTATAAGTCGGACAACGAACTGACAAGCAAGAGCAACATAAAGGGAGCGGAGTGAGAACTTCGCTCCCTTTTTCTATTGAAGACTATGAAAGCACAAGATCTGGAAGCCGCGTTGCGTGCAGCGCATGGCAGTGAATTTGAGCAATTGTGTGTGCTCGAGCTCATCGATTCCACCAATGCCGAGGCCTTGCGCCGGCTCAGTGCCGGTCAGGAAGCGCGACAACTAATTGTGGCGCAATGCCAGTCCGCCGGTCGCGGTCGTCGTGGCCGCCGTTGGTTGAGTCCGCCCGGCGCAGGGCTATATGTCACCCTGACCCGTGAATTCTCAGTAGCGATGGAATCGCTGCAAGCCCTCAGTCTGGTGACCGCGATCAGTGTGCGGGAAGCGCTCGTTGCGCAAGGCCTGCACTCGGCGCAGCTGAAATGGCCGAACGATATACTGGTGGCGGAGAAGAAACTTGCCGGTATCCTCCTGGAAACCTGTCAATGGCAGGGACAGCCAGTGATTATCTTTGGCATTGGCATTAACCTGGATTTACCTGCTGCTGTACTAGCCGAGATAGACCGCCCGGTCACCGATCTACGGCAAGCGTTGGCAATGCTGGAGAAGTCACTGCAAGAGCCGGCCGAAGTTGATCAGGCGGCACTATTGTCGACCCTTGTCACACGCTGGCAGCACAATGTTGAAGAATTTCTGAATCAGGGCTTCGCGCCGTTTACTGCCCGCTGGAATGATGCCGATTGTTACGCTGGCCGCGAAGTCATTGTCAGTAGCGGCGCGCAAGACTGGCAGGGTCAGGTGCTTGGTGTCGATGAGCAAGGAGCCTTGTTGCTCGATACGCCATCAGGCACGAAAGTAATTCGCGGGGGAGAAGTCCTGCCAACATTGCGGCCGCTTGCAGATGCCTGATAATGCAGCGATTGAAACCTGTCAGCGACCGTGCCAACGTATGTGCCGCTGGCATTGCTTAACGAAACCCTGATCGGTTAAATGTCAGCTATCACGGTGTGAGCTGCCTTTAATGTTGTCTTTAA
>CAZQFA010000044.1:20043-22102 GCA_964592245.1 uncultured Pseudohongiella sp.
GCCATGATTCTTGAATTTGACGCCGGCAATACCCGCATCAAGTGGCGGCAATTGTCTGTGCAATCAGGGCTTGTCCTCGATGAAGGTGTATTCACTGACGTGGATGAGCTGATCAACAGCCACCTGGCCGACGAGCGCCCGCTGCAGGTCCGCATGTGCAGCGTCCGGGCGGCCGAGGTAACGCAGAAAATTCGTGATTGGGCTGCTGTCGTGCTCGGACGTGAGCTCGCCGTGGCAACAGTGACGCGCCACTGTGGGGGAGTAACCAATCAATATACGGACATGTCGCGCATGGGCGCCGATCGCTGGTTGGCGATGATTGCGGCTTTCAACAAGGTGGAGGGCGCCTGCGTGATAGTCGATGCCGGTACTGCACTCACTCTCGATGTGGTTAATGTCGAGGGGCTGCATGAAGGTGGCTTTATCCTGCCCGGTCGTCGCATGATGACGGGTAGTCTGGAAGCCAATACAGCGATTCGTTTGCGCCGCATCGATTCCGATTCGATAGAGTTGGGCAATGACACTGATGCGGCGGTATTGCACGGTGCACTGGCCAGTCAGGTCGCATTGTTGCACTGGGTGCTGCAACGGTTACCGGCGGCCGAAGAGCCGCCTCGTGTCATACTAAGCGGCGGCGATGCCGAAGCGATTAAGGACAATCTGGGATCGGTCGAAGCCGACATCATTCCCGGTCTGGTGTTGGATGGACTCGCTTACGCCTGTCCTTTCACCTTTCCTAACGCCTTTCCTGACGAAGAGTGACGCACTGACACGCCATGCGCTATATAGCCATCTTTCTGTTGATTGCCAACCTGGCCTACGTCTTCTGGAGTGTGACCCGTCCGCCCGCGGCGGCAGGCCCCGCTGGAGAAGAGGGCAGTGGCGACCGGCCCCTGCTTAATACCGGCATTACGTTGGTGAGCGAATTTGCGGCGCAAGCCGCAGAGCAGGCCGAACTCAACGCCGAGGCCGATGCGCGTTGCACCCGGATCACCGGATTCGCCAGCATTGATGCCGCCAACAGCCTGTTGATAGACGTGCAGCAGACTGGCTATTCCGGCGGCTTGGCACTGACCGGAGAGCCGTTGCCGTCGCAATACCGGGTCTATTTGCCGCCAGCATCATCCCAGAGTATTGCCACTATTACCCTGGATGGTCTCAGCGAACGGCTGTCGGCCGCCGACCTGCAGATTGATTCCTACCTGATAACCCGGGGAACCCTGAGTAATGGTATTGCGCTGGGGGTATTTAATGATGAAAGCAATGCGCTGCGGGTGCAGTCAGAGGTCGCGGCGCTGGGCTATGAGCCCCGAATCGAGGAAATTCCCCGCTCAACCGGGGAGATCGGAGTCTGGCTGCTAAACCCTCAATCCGCCCCTCTGAATGAGGCCGAATGGCTTGATTTATCAGCAGAAAGACCGGGTCTGATCCGCTCAGAAAATCTCTGCCAAACGCTTGTACAAGCCTCCCAATTCCCATAAAATGCCGCTCCTGAGTGAGAGAGCCAGGGAATTGACCCTTGGGAGATCTTGTGGGAGGGGTTCCCGAGTGGCCAAAGGGATCAGACTGTAAATCTGACGCGCAAGCTTCGGTGGTTCGAATCCACCCCCCTCCACCACCTGATAACAGCTTGGTGCATACTAAGGCGGAGAAGTTCTAATCGCGGGTATAGTTCAGAGGTAGAACCCCAGCCTTCCAAGCTGGTTGCGCGGGTTCGATTCCCGCTACCCGCTCCAACTATGTGGCTCGCTTAGCTCAGGCGGTAGAGCACTTCATTGGTAATGAAGAGGTCCCCGGTTCAACTCCGGGAGTGAGCACCACTTAATTGTGCACCGAATTGGTTGGGATACAGCAATTATCGGGCAGACTCAGAACTGCTTGAGTAATTGCAACCGGATTTAGAGATTGGGGTTGTTGCTTCTTTATATACACGCGATAGAGAACACGCAACAGGTTCGATGCAAAAATAACTTGATCTAAGCTAAGAAACGTAGGGGCAGGAGATGTCAAAGGAAAAATTTGAAAGAAGTAAGGTACACGTCAACGTAGGAACGATTGG
>CAZQFA010000045.1:0-1728 GCA_964592245.1 uncultured Pseudohongiella sp.
AAAGGAAATTGGTCGGGACGGCGGGATTTGAACCCACGACCACTACACCCCCAGTTTTGCGCCCAAATTGCTCCCTACAGCCCGTATCATCTGGTCTACAGTTGTCCCGCACTCGAAATAAAATCCGCATTTCCCAGCATTTCAGCTCAAAACAATCAATAAGTTAGAACTTCATTTGTACACAATTTCCTTGTGCACAGACCATCCAATAATATTGCGAGCTAACTTGCATCAAATATCCATCTCAATGGTATTGCCGAACTTGGGCCTAGCTTTATCTAATAAATTTTCAAATTGGTCATAGCTAGAACAACCTTTCATCATGAATATCACATTCTGCATTAATTCTTTCAGCTCTGGATGGCCATAGTCTTTAGTAAGAAATTGATGATCCTTGTGCTTTCTTGCGCCGGTGCCCGGCTGACGGGGATTTTTTTCTTTCAACGCCTCTCTTACACCAGGAGCTAAGCGGTTATAGATTATGCTATTCGTCCAGTGGCCAACATATTGCGGCTTCTTGCCTCCCGGAGTTGGATACTGAAGATTTTTTAGCCTGAACAGCTCTTTATAAAATTCATCTGGAAAAGTCTTTGTCCACTTGGCCATCTCATCGGTTATGTATTTATCAAGGATTTTTTGTAGGGCTTGCCGATCCCGGATTTCTTGATAGCCAGTCGCTTCATCTACTAATGCAATAATCCCGACATGAGCAAGTGCACGCATTATCAGCTTGGCTTTATCTGCTATCTGCTCTTGACGAGACCCAAGCACTCCATCCTCTTGAGCATCCATCCATACATCACAAATTTTAGGAATTAGATCTGCTCTAATTCCATGCGCAGTGACCCCTTTCTTTGTTTTGTATTTCAGTACCAACTCATTTACGTCGCCAAGATGATTGAGGATGTAAGGGGTTAAGTTCTTAAAAGCTAGATAGAGAGGCACTTGTGCACCGCCAGATTGATCTCGGCGAACGGAGAGTGCACCACTTCTATACATTCCCATCGCTTCCATGAAATCTGTCTCTGTCAGAACGCGCGTACCATCAGAGAGCACTGCACAAGGGAGTTCGAGATCCCCGATCGCCATCGTTCCTGAAAATTCAGCTTTTGGTATCGACCACCGTTTTTCAGCTGCTTTTTTGGCAATTTCTTTTCTCTCTTCAGGGCTTAATGCTGCAGCCCTTGCGTTACCACCTTTCGCTTTCGACTCATCTTTATTCATGCAAGCATCTCAAGTGTAGTTTACTGATGCTTGCATTATGATGGATAGCCCCATAGTTTGCAAGCATAAATTTAAGTGCTGCGCGATGCTTGCATTGGTTACTATCAAAATCGCACCTGCTTAGGCAAAATAGAGGAATGTGCACACTACACTGCACACAGTACAAAGAATGCGGAAACAAAGAGGGATTGTGGTTTACCGAAGGTTTTCAACACTACACAAGAACGCATAGCACCGCCGCTGAACGCCTTTAAAGACGGAGCGAGCGATACAGTTAAAGAGGTGAATTGGTACAGAATAAGTACACTTTAAGTACACTATTTGTACACTCGAAAAATCGAAGTTTTGTAAGATGTTGAAACAGAAAGGAAAATTGGTCGGGACGGCGGGATTTGAACCCACGACCACTACACCCCCAGTGTAGTGCGCTACCAGACTGCGCTACGCCCCGATTTAAATCTACTTCAAAGAGTTAAGGTAACTCTCAGAATTCAGCTATTCTGG
>CAZQFA010000045.1:1828-5588 GCA_964592245.1 uncultured Pseudohongiella sp.
TATTTACTTCTTATCACCGGGAGATCCCGGTGTAGTGCGCTACCAGACTGCGCTTTTTCGTGGACTCAGCCAGATTGAAAATGCCCTGTCCTTACATACCTGCTTTCGAGGTGAGATCCCCGATTTAACTCTGCTTCAAAGAGTTAAGGTAACTCTCAGAATTCAGCTATTCTGGTATTTACTTCTTATCACCGGGAGATCCCGGTGTAGTGCGCTACCAGACTGCGCTTACTCCAATCACACCACTTCTATGCATCCCAAATCCAACTGGTGCCAGACTTGTTAAAGCAAATGGAGCGATTCAAAGCGGGTGGAATTTTACCTGTCTTGCGAAGGGCTTACCAGCAATCTGAGTGAACTACCGAGTAATGCGTCAGCGCCACATCGTGACAACTACAGACGAGCGATAACTTCTTCCAGATCGCGCACCAGCGACTTGATTTCGCTGGCGTTGACGTTGGCCTTGTTCAGCTCTTCCGGGTCTTCCGTCATCTTCTGGCGGGCGCCGCCAATGGTATAGCCTTGCTCGTACAGCAAGCTTTTGATCTGGCGGATCAGGATTACATCCTGACGCTGATAGTAACGACGGTTGCCACGGCGTTTGACAGGCTTGAGTTGCGGAAATTCCGCTTCCCAGTAGCGCAGTACGTGCGGCTTGACGGCACAGAGTTCGCCCACTTCGCCGATGGTGAAATAGCGTTTGGGCGGAATCGGTGGCAGTTCGTCGTTATTCTTCGGTTCCAGCATAGCCTTCTACTCTCGCCTTTAACTTCTGACCTGGCCGGAAAGTGACCACTCGTCGGGCCTTGATGGGGATTTCTTCGCCGGTTTTCGGGTTTCGGCCTGGACGTTGCTTTTTGTCGCGCAGATCGAAATTGCCGTAGCCGGACAGCTTGACCTGCTCATTGCGCTCCAGCGACACCCGGATTTCTTCGAAGAACTGTTCAACGACTTCCTTGGCTTCGCGCTTGTTAAGGCCGAGCTCTTCAAAGAGCCGTTCTGCCATATCAGCCTTGGTAAGTGCTCCGTCTGCCATGTTCAGTCCCCCGGCTAATCCCGCAAATTTGCATTAAATAGTTCTTGTAGTGCGTTGACGCAGCTACTAATTATTGCATTTATCTCTTCATCGCTAAGAGTGCGGTAAGGATGTTGCCACGTCAAGCCTAAAGCCAGACTTTTTTTGGTTTTTGCGACCGCATCCCCTTGATAAACATCAAATATTCGCAAATCCGTCAAAAACTCACCGGCCTGAGCTCGCACGGCCGCTAATATATCGCCTGCCGGCACCGTTTCATCGACAACAATCGCCAAATCGCGACTCACTTCCGGGTATCTGGAGAGCGCCTGAGCGCTGGGAACGCGCTTCGCCAACAGAGGATCAGTGCGCAGTTCGAAACAGAAGACCTCGGCGCTGAAGCCCAGAGCCTGCTTGACCGCCGGGTGCAGAGCACCTAAATAACCCAGGGATTGCCCGTCACTATCGACAACCTGCGCACACTGTCCTGGATGCAAGGCCGGATGCGTGCCGGGGCGAGTGCTGAATTTACTGGTATCAGCGCCCAAAGCCAGCAGTTCTTCCACATGACCTTTTACATCATAAAAGTCTACTATCTCTTTGTTATTAAACCAGTTAGCAGGCACTTTGGTGCCGCAGATAACGCCAGCGATTACCGCTTCCTGCTGCGTCTCGCCGTTGACTTCATTGAAGATCAGTCCCGATTCAAACAGGCGCAGCCTGTGCTGCTGACGGTTCTGATTGTAGAGAACGGTGCTTAGCAGGCCCGGAAGAATACTCGGTCGCATGACCGACATCTCCTCCGAGATGGGATTTTGCAAACTGATAGTCGGTACGCCTTCGCCCATGACTTTCTGGCAGAGCTGCGGATCAATAAAGCTGTAGGTGATTGCTTCCTGATAGCCCTGCCGCACCAGTGCCTGACGCAGGCTTGCCAACCCGAGCTTGCCTTCTTTCGGCTGGCCGAGTCTGACACTGTCCAGTCCACTGGTGCGAGGAATGTTGTTATAACCGTAGATGCGAGCGATTTCTTCTATCAGATCCGCTTCCAGGCTGACATCGAAGCGGAATGATGGCACTCCCACTGTAATCTGTTCGCTGGATTGCACTATCAAGGCAAACCCCAGCCGCTGAAATATATCGGCGACTTCGTCGGCGGACATGGCAATACCGAGCAAGCGGGAGATATTTGCCAACTGTAATGTGACCTGCTCTGCTTTCGGCAAATTACCAGTGGCACTGGTGACTGGCCCGGCTTTACCGCCGACGATGTCCAGCAGCAACTGGGTCGCCCGCGCCATCGCACGTTCCTGCAATTCATAGTCAACGCCACGCTCATAACGATGCGAGGCATCGGTGTGCATACCGTAGTTGCGTGCCTTACCGGCGATTGCCAGCGGCGCAAAGAAGGCACACTCCAGAAAAACATCTTCGGTGCCGTCACTCACGGCGGTGGCGTCGCCACCCATAATGCCGGCCATAGCGACTGCTTTCTCATGGTCAGCAATCACCAGGGTGTCTGATTTCAACTTGACCGTTTTGCCATCCAGCAACGTCAGCTCTTCGTCGTCATTGGCCATGCGCACATCAATACCGCCCTGCAGTTTGGCCAGATCAAAAGCGTGCATGGGCTGCCCCAACTCAAGTAACACAAAGTTGGTGACATCGACAACCGGGTCTATTGAACGCAGCCCGGCACGGCGCAGTTTTTCCTGCATCCATAGCGGGGTTGCAGCATCCAGGTTGATCCCGCGAATAACTCTACCGAGGTAACGCGGGCAGGCGTCACCGGCAGAGATGGTCACCGGGAATTCATTGTCGATACTCACCTCTGGCTGCGCAAAAGCCGGAGTGTTAACTGCTTGTCGCGCAATCACCCCGACTTCGCGGGCGATGCCTGCCATGCCAAGACAGTCGCCGCGATTGGGAGTCAAATCCAGCTCAATGCTGACATCGTCCAGCTGCAGGTATTCACGAATGTCTGCGCCGACTGGCGCGTCTGCTGCCAGCGGCAACAAACCATCGGATTTTTCCTCGAGGCCAAGTTCTTCGGCTGAACAAAGCATGCCCTGCGATTCAACACCACGCAGTTTGGCCTTCTTAATCTTGAAGGGCTTGTCTTCGCCGGGAATGACGATCTCTGCACCGAGTGTGGCAAATGGCGCCTTCATGCCTTGTTTGACGTTAGGAGCGCCACAGACTACTTGATAGGAAGCACTGCCATCCGACACCTGACAAATGCGCAACTTATCCGCGTCGGGATGCGGCTCAACTGCGATGACTTCAGCGACGACGATGCCGGTAAACTGGCGCGCAACCGGCGCTGTGCCATCAACCTCAAGGCCAGCCATGGTCAATGCATCGATTAATTGTTGTGTGCTCAGGTCAGGATCGATCCATTCCCTGAGCCAACTCTCACTAAAAATCATTACTTGCTGTCAGTCCTGACTAATTGAATTGCTTGAGGAAGCGCACGTCGTTTTCAAAATAAGTGCGCAGGTCACTAACGCCATAGCGCAGCATGGCCAGACGTTCTACCCCCATACCAAAGGCAAAGCCGGTGTACTTGTCATTGTCGATGCCGGACATTTCAAACACGCGCGGATGGACCATGCCGCAACCACCTACTTCCAACCAGCCACTGTTACCACAGATACGACAGCCGGAGCCGCCGCAACTGACACAGCCCATATCAATCTCGGCAGAGGGTTCGGTGAACGGGAAATAGGAGGGACGGAAACGCAC
>CAZQFA010000045.1:5688-20853 GCA_964592245.1 uncultured Pseudohongiella sp.
TATCAATCTCGGCAGAGGGTTCGGTGAACGGGAAATAGGAGGGACGGAAACGCACGGGCAAATCCGCTTCAAAATACGCCTGCAGGAATTCCTCGACGGTGCCTTTCAGGTCAGAAAAGCGAATATGCTCATCAACCACCAGACCTTCGACCTGGTGGAACATCGGCGTATGTGTCAGGTCGGAATCACAGCGATAAACACGGCCCGGGCAAATAATGCGGATAGGCGGCTCTTGCGACTCCATCACTCGCACCTGCACAGGTGAGGTATGAGTGCGCAGCACAGTGCCAGGACTCACATAAAATGTGTCATGCATGGCGCGTGCAGGATGATGCTCGGGAATGTTGAGCGCTTCGAAGTTGTGATAGTCGTCTTCGATCTCCGGACCCTCGGCGACTTCGTAACCGGCAGCGGCGAATATTTGCGTGATGCGATCAATAGTGATTGTGATCGGGTGCAAGCCGCCAGTATTTTGGCGTCGCCCCGGAAGAGTGACGTCGATGGTTTCACTGGCCAGTTTATTTGCCAGCCTGGCTGCTACCAGCTCCTGCTTGCGCGTCTCGATTGCCTGCTGCACTTCACGTTTGGCAACGTTGATACGCTCACCGGCCGCAGGTCGTTCTTCTGCTGGCAGCTGGCCGAGAGATTTGAGTTGTGCGGTGAGTACACCCTTTTTGCCAAGATACTGGACACGCAGCGCATCCAGTGACTGTTCGTCACCGGATGCCGCGATAGCGCTCAGCGCTTCGGAAACCAGGGAATCGGTGTCTGCCATGTGCCGAATCCGTGCCTAAAACTCAGGCAGCCAGATTGGCTTTGGCTTGATCTACGATTGCCGTAAACGCTGACTTGTCGTGAACAGCCAGATCAGCCAATACGCGACGATCGATTTCGATGTTCGCTTTCTTCAAACCGGCGATCAGCTGGCTGTAGGAAATGCCATTTTCACGAGCCTGTGCATTAATACGAGTAATCCACAGGGAGCGGAATACGCGCTTTTTGTTGCGACGGTCACGATAGGCATATTGACCGGCTTTGGTAACGGCCTGCGTGGCTACCCGATAAACACGACTCCGTGCACCGTAGTAACCTTTGGCCTTCTTCAATACTTTTTTGTGGCGACGACTGGCGATAACGCCTCGTTTTACTCGAGCCATTGGGGAATCTCCTGATTAAGAATTAGTTTTCGCGAAGCATGCGTTTTACTGCTGGTACATCACTCGGATGCACCGCGCTAGTTCCACGCAATTGACGCTTACGCTTGGTGGTCATCTTGGTCAGGATGTGACTCTTGTAGGCGCTTTTGCGCTTGAAACCGGAACCGGTCTTTTTGAACCGTTTCGCGGCACCACGATGGGTTTTCAGTTTTCCTAAACTCACTGTTCTAAACTCCGCATTTATCCCATTTCGGGATTTTTGAATAAATATCTAATACGCACAAAGGCCAGACTCTATTGATCCAGCAGGATCAATAGAGTCTGACCCTTGCAGTAATTAGCGCTTTTTGGCCGGCGCCAGTACCATGACGATTTGCCGACCTTCCATCTTGGGTTCCTGTTCCACGGAGCCGTATTCAGCCAGATCCTCGCGAATCCGACCCACTAACTCCATGCCAAGATGTTGATGGGCCATTTCCCGGCCGCGGAATCGTAGTGATACCTTGGCCTTGTCCCCATCTTTAAGGAAACGTGTCAGGTTGCGTAGTTTTACCTGATAATCCCCTTCTTCCGTCCCTGGTCGAAACTTGACTTCTTTTACCTGAGTTCGACGTTGCTTCTTCTTGTTGGCAGCTTTTTGCTTCTTGAGGTCGAAGATATGCTTACCGTAGTCCATGATTTTGCAGACTTGCGGATCGGCATCGGGTGCAATCAGCACCAAATCCAGTTTCGCTTCAGCGGCCGCTTCCCGGGCCTCTGCAATCGAAACGATACCAACCTGCTCACCGTCTGCCCCTACCAGGCGAACCTGTTCAGCCTCTATAAACTCGTTAATTATGGGCTTCTTAGCACTACCTTTCATGATATGCGCGAACGCTTAAACCTCATTACGATGCAATTCCTCCAACTTACTAACTTTTTATCCGGCTATGCTTGCTTGTGCTGCGCTGCGCTGCGGCCAAACTGGGCGACGTCCTGCTGCAAATGCTCGCCAAAGTCTGCGATTGTCATTGTGCCCAGATCTTCGCCACTGCGTGTGCGAACCGCAATCGTGCCGGATTCCACCTCTTTATCACCTACTACGAGGAGATAAGGAGTCTTCTGTAATGTGTGCTCGCGGATTTTAAAGCCGATCTTCTCATTTCTCAAGTCCGCGTCGACCCTAAACCCCTGTTTTTTGAAGGATTCTTGGATTTTCAGCACATAATCAGCCTGTTTGTCCGTAATATTCAGCAAAACCGCCTGTACCGGTGACAGCCAGGTAGGCATGGCGCCGGCATAGTGCTCGATCAGAACACCGATAAAGCGCTCGAAAGAGCCCAGTATGGCCCGGTGTAACATCACCGGCGTCTTTCTGGAGCTGTCCTCCGCCACATACTGCGCGCCCAGGCGCTCTGGCAGGAAGAAATCCACCTGGATGGTGCCGCATTGCTGGATGCGCCCCATGCAGTCTTTCAGGGAATACTCAATTTTCGGGCCATAGAAGGCGCCTTCACCGGGCAACAGCTCCCATTTCAGGCCGGTAGCCTCAAGGGCATCCTTCAGGGATTGTTCGGCTTTGTCCCACAAGTCATCACTGCCAACGCGTTTTTCCGGACGCGTTGAGAGTCGCAAAATGACGTCATCGAAACCGAAGTCCCGATAGACCGAGAACAGCAGTTCCATGAACTCGGCCACCTCGGACTGAATCTGTTCTTCTGTGCAGAAAATATGGCCGTCGTCCTGCACGAAACTGCGCACGCGCATCAGGCCATGCATACTGCCGGAAGGCTCATAGCGGTGGCAGGAACCGAACTCGGCCAGCCGCAGCGGCAGGTCGCGGTAACTCTTCAAACCCTGATTGAATACCTGAATATGACAGGGGCAATTCATCGGCTTGATGGCATACATGCGATTGTCCGACTCGACACTGAACATCTCGTCAGCGAACTTGGAGGCATGGCCGGACTTTTCCCACAGCGAGTAATCAACCAGCTGCGGCGTCTTGATTTCCTTGTAGTCGTGCTGGCGCTGCACTTTTTGCATGTAGTCCTGGATGGCCTGATACAGAATCCAGCCACGCGGATGCCAAAAAGGCATACCCGGCGCTTCTTCCTGGAAGTGGAACAGCTCGAGCTGCTTGCCGAGCTTGCGGTGGTCGCGTTTTTCCGCTTCTTCCAGACGCTGCAAATAGAGCTTGAGGTCCGCCTTGGAACCCCAGGCAGTGCCGTAAATGCGCTGCAGCATTTCGTTGTTGGCATCGCCACGCCAGTAGGCGCCGGCGACGGACGTTAATTTAAACGCCTTGAACTTGCCGGTGCTGGGCACATGCGGTCCGCGGCACAGGTCGATAAAGTCGCCCTGCTTGTAAAAAGACAGCTCTTCCTCACCGGGAATGCTCGCAATGATCTCGACCTTGTATTCCTCACCCATGTCCTTGAACAACTGGATGGCATCGGCGCGGGACATCACCGAACGTTCTACTTGCAGGTCTTCTTTAACGATGTCCTGCATGGTCTTTTCAATGGCTTCCAGATCCTCCGGCGTGAACGGACGCTCAAAGGAGAAGTCGTAGAAAAAACCGTCGTCGATAACTGGCCCGATAGTGACTTGTGCTTTCGGGAACAGGCGTTGTACAGCCTGCGCCATCAAGTGGGCACAGGAGTGACGCAGCACTTCCAGCCCGTCATCATCGCGCTCGGTGACGAGCGCTACTTCCGCATCGTTAGCAACCACATAAGAGGTGTCCACCAGTTGGCCGTCGACACGACCTGCCAGTGCGGCCTTGGCCAGACCCGGGCCAATATCCATAGCGATATCGGCAACGCTTACCGGTTGCGGAAATTCCCGTACGCTGCCGTCGGGGAGTGTTATTTGGGGCATCGTAATACCAATCAATCTGGGAATCTGCTATGAGCAGATCCGTCATATGTATTGCACAGGGTGATTCTGCAGTGCCTGAATGGAGTGGTAGGCACGACCAGATTCGAACTGGTGACCTCTACCATGTCAAGGTAGCGCTCTAACCAACTGAGCTACGCGCCTATTGTGCCGTTTCGTTCGGGCCAGCGGGGCCCGAAACCTTCCCATTCGAAAAGATTGGCGATTATACGGAATTCCGTTGCTGAATGTCGACGAATTTGTCTGCCAAAAAGACGATTCAAATCATTGCGTTAACAATTGCTCTTTGAGCTGGCCAATGCGGTCCCGGGTGGCCGCTGCCTCCTCGAAAGCCAGGTTCTTGGCTTGCTCGTACATCTGCTTTTCCAGGCTGGCGATCTCTTTTTGTATCTGTTGTGGATCGCTGAAATCCAGACGTGCATAGGCACCCGATTTCTCCGCCGCCCCTCTCCCTCGCCGCTGGCTGCGTGAGCCTGGCGCGGCATAGGCACCTTCCATGATGTCGAGCACGCGCTTGCGTACACCGGCTGGCGTGATGTTGTGCTCGCGGTTGTATTCCAGCTGTACTTCCCGGCGCCGTGTGGACTCATCGATCGCCCGCTGCATGGATCCGGTCACCGAATCAGCATAGAGAATGGCTTTGCCATTAAGATTGCGTGCGGCCCGACCAATGGTCTGGATCAGTGAGCGTTCCGAGCGCAGGAAGCCTTCCTTGTCCGCATCGAGCACCGCCACCAGCGACACTTCGGGGATATCCAGGCCTTCCCGCAACAGGTTAATGCCGACCAGTACATCGAAATTGCCCAGACGCAGATCACGGATGATTTCCGAGCGTTCGACGGTATCAATATCCGAGTGCAAGTAGCGCACTCGCACATCATGTTCCGCCAAATAGTCAGTCAGATCTTCCGCCATGCGCTTGGTCAGCACGGTGACCAGCACCCGCTCTTCCAGTGCGGCTACGCGTCGCACCTCCGATAGCAAGTCGTCTACCTGCGTAGTGGCTGGTCGTACTTCCAGCTGCGGATCCACCAGGCCGGTCGGCCGCACGACCTGCTCCACTCGCTGCCCCTCATGTTCTTCCTCATAAGGGCCAGGCGTGGCGGAGACAAAAATAATTTGCGGCGTCGATGCCTCCCATTCTTCAAAGCGCAAGGGCCGGTTATCCAGTGCTGACGGCAGGCGGAAGCCATATTCCACCAGCGTTTCCTTGCGCGACCGGTCCCCTTTGTACATGGCACCGATTTGCGGAATGGAGACGTGGGACTCATCTGCCACCACCAGCGCGTTATCCGGCAAGTAGTCATACAGGGTTGGCGGTGGTTGCCCGGCTGCGCGACCAGAGAGATAGCGCGAATAATTTTCGATGCCGGTGCAATAGCCCAGCTCCTGAATCATTTCCAGATCAAACTTCGTCCGCTGCTCGAGACGCTGTGCTTCGACCAGACGATGATTGTCCTGTAACTGCTGCAGGCGCTCTTTCAGCTCCAGCTTGATGTGGTCCAGCGCATTGAGCAACGTGTCGCGCGGCGTCACATAGTGGGATTTCGGGAATACAGTCAGGCGCGGGACTTCCTTGGTGACACTGCCCGTGAGCGGGTCGAAATACGACAGACGCTCGATCTCGTCGTCGAACAGTTCAATGCGGATTGCATTGCGCTCGGACTCTGCCGGATAGATATCGATGACATCACCACGAACGCGGTATGTGGCCCGTCGTAGTTCCATGTCGTTGCGTGTGTACTGCAGTTCCGTCAGACGCTTCAACAACTGCCGCTGATCCATGCGATCGCCGCGATCCAGATGGACCACCATTTGCAGATATTGCCCGGGGTCACCCAGACCATAGATCGCTGACACAGTCGCGACGACAATGACATCCTGTCGCTCCATCAGGGCCTTGGTAGCAGACAGGCGCATCTGTTCGATGTGATCGTTAATGGAAGAGTCTTTCTCGATATACAGGTCCGACGATGGCACGTAGGCTTCGGGCTGATAGTAGTCGTAATAGGATACGAAATACTCCACCGCATTCTCCGGAAAGAACTCACGGAACTCGCCATACAACTGTGCCGCCAGCGTCTTGTTCGGCGCCATCACCAGCGTCGGCCGCTGCAGCCGCTCAATCACATTGGCGATAGTGAAGGTCTTGCCGGAACCGGTCACGCCCAACAGGGTTTGCGCGTGCAGACCGTCCTCCAATCCCTCCACGAGTTTGGCGATGGCGGCTGGCTGGTCACCAGCGGGCTGAAACGACGAATGGACCTTGAAGGGTTTGTGGCCGGACTTGCTGTTTTCTGAATTCATACTACTGCCGTGCAATTTGGGAACCCACTAGAATATCGCAAATTGCCCTGCCAGTCGCACCCAGTGTTGACCCCATCGGGATAAGTCATTAGACTACGCGCCTTTTCGAGCTATACTAAGCTCCAAAAGCTCTGCTGCCCAATAGCTCAATGGTAGAGTAGGTGACTGTTAATCACTTGGTTCCTGGTTCGAGTCCAGGTTGGGCAGCCATTCTTCCTCCCCTTCTGCAGTTTCCTGCTGATTCTGAATGGCACGGCGGAGTCACCGCCTTGCGGTCGGCATACTTCGCCGATTGACTATAAATTTTCCGGTTTTTACGCACTCACCTGAGTGAATCTTGGTGAATCTTGCTAGCACGGCGCTGCGTCGCGGTTTTGTTCATTTGTGGTTAAGTCGCCAGCAACTATTGTATAGTTACCGACCTAATAATCAGTGTCTATAGCAAGCCCCGGGAGAAGTAACATGCGAGCATTACTAGTAGCTGCCCTGCTAACCCTGTCTTTAAATGTCGCCGCACAGGACAACCCTGTCGTCGTGATGGAAACCAACAAGGGAACAATCAAGATTGAGTTGTGGGCTGACAAGGCGCCAGCTACGGTCGAGAATTTCCTGCGCTATACAGATAATGAATACTACGATGGTCTGATTTTCCATCGTGTCATCAATGGTTTCATGATTCAGGGCGGTGGCTTCAGTCCCGACATGGTGCAAAAGTCCACCTACGATCCGATCGTCAATGAGGCCAGTGACGACGCACCGAATGATCGTGGCACCATAGCCATGGCGCGCACGCAAGTGGTCAACAGCGCCACCAGCCAGTTCTTCATCAATCTGGTAGACAATGATTTTCTCAATCACCAGAATGAAACACCCAGCGGTTTCGGCTATGCCGTGTTTGGCGAAGTAATTGAGGGCATGGATGTAGTTGACGCCATTGCCAGTGTCGAGACAGGTATGGTCCGCGGCTTTGGCGACGTACCAGACGAAGCCATCGTCATTGAATCCGTGCGCCGCGAATAAGTCATCGGCAATTTCCTGATGCAGCCACTGACACCCTCAGGGCTGCATCGCTTATCCCTGTCAGCAACACCCACCCGTTCTTACCCTGCTCGGCAACAACCCGGCAAAGTGTATTCATTTCAGTAGCAGGCCAAGCTGGCTGCCGCATTCTCGCTCACTATTCCCGTATTCCTTATTCCTCTATTCGCTGCCACTTGCTGCCGGGGCCAATAGAGGGTGACGGCATTGTCGGAACAGTGGCTCAATCAGAGCGCGACACACCGTTAACGAATACTTCAACCAAGCCAGGAATACACTGAACGGACGAGACATCCCGACAGCGATTTCAGAAATGAGAGATTATTAACCGAAGAGAACCAGAGCTGGCCACAGGCAAGAGCCTGGATTAGCTCTTTGGCTGCGTTTTGTTCTTGCCAGCAGCGTGAAAAATTGGCGTGACTTTGGTGCTGCCTGGAATGGCAGCTGCAACGGTTGAGTTCGTTGCGTCCGTGTTGTCTGTAACGTTCGACGCGGCAGTGGCCCCAAGCTGAACAGCCACTTCCATTTTTGGCTCGAACCCGGCGACAGCTTCCATCAATATGGCACGGATGGTCAATACATCCATGTCTTTACAGGCACGATCGAGTCGCGCCAACAATTCAGTCAACGCCTCCCAGCTCAGGTATTCTTCCTCGGCTCGCATGATCTTCGGATGTACTGTGCCGGTCACCGACTCACCGATTAGCAACTCTTCATAGAGCTTTTCACCCGGACGCAGGCCGGTGTACTCGATGGCAATATCACCGCGGTAGGATTTCTCGTCACGGACATCGAAGCCCATCAAGTGAATCATTTTCTTGGCCAGATCAACAATACGAATGGGTTCGTTCATGTCGAGCACAAATACATCCCCACCCGATGCCATTGAGCCTGCCTGAATAACCAGTTGCGCGGCTTCTTCGACTGTCATGAAGTAACGGGTCACTTCCGGGTGGGTGACAGTGACAGGTCCGCCCATGGCGATCTGTTTACGGAACAAAGGCACGACTGATCCGGAAGACCCCAACACATTACCGAAACGCACCATGCTGAACCTGGTGACACCACCCTGCTCTGCCATCGCCTGCAACACCTGCTCGGCAAAACGCTTGGTCGCACCCATGTAATTGGTCGGCCGAACCGCTTTGTCGGTAGAGATAAAGACAAAATTCTTGACGGCGAACTTCGCGGCTGCCTGCGCAGCGACATAGGTACCGAAGATATTGTTCAGGGTTCCTTCCACAACATTCTTTTCTACCATGGGCACCTGTTTATAGGCGGCCACGTGGTAGACGGTATCCACTTGATAAGCTTCGATGGCGCTTTCCATCTGCACCGGATTGCATACTGAGCCAAGCAAGGCCACCACTTCGATATTGCGACCACCTTCTATTGTGTGCAACTTGGCACGTAGCTCGCTCTCAATCTCGTAGAGTCCAAATTCCGAACTGTCGAGCAAGACAATACGCGAAGGATGATTATTGATTATTTGACGACACAGTTCAGAGCCTATTGATCCGCCCGCGCCAGTGACCAGCACAGAGAGTCCTTCGATACAGGCACCCAGCAATTCCGGATTTGGCGGCACGATATCGCGCCCCAACAGGTCTTCGATATCGACATCACGTATCTGATCCACACCGGCCTTGCCAGAGACCATGTCGAACAAGTCCGGTACCGTTTTTACATGCACTGGCAGGTGTTCGAGGCGATTGAGAATCTCTTTGCGCTCGGCGTGTGTTGCTGAAGGGATGGCGAGCAAAATCTGTCGCACAGAGAACGTTTCGATTAATTCGAACAGCGAATTTGGACTGTGAACCCGGATGCCATGCACGGTACTGCCTATCATGTGCAGACTGTCATCGACAAAGGCCACCGGCAGGTACTGTGTCCCGTTTTGCAGGGCTGCCACCAGCTGCATCCCGGAGCTGCCAGCCCCGTAAATAATAACCGGCTCTTTCGGGCGGAAATTGAGGATCAGGCTTTGCATCATCAACTTGCCCATGAAACGACTGCCCCCCACCAGGAACAGCGATAGAATCCAGAAGATCGGCAGTACCGAATAGCCAGTCAGAGAGTCACCCTGTAACCAGTAGAAAGCAATGGCGAGTGCCGCACTGGCAAGCGTGACGCCTTTGACAACAACCAGTGCCGATTGCACCCCCATGTAAAGCACCAGCACGCGGTACAAGCCGATGCGGGTAAAGATCAGCACACTCAACGCCACTACAGCGCTCATGTAAAAGTAAAAGCGCTGCTCCTGTCCGAAGAAATCCTGCCCCAGCAATGAGAACGACAGCAATAGCGCAAAAGCGACCATGACGCCGTCGGCCAGCATCATGAACAGCTTCTTCAGGGAGCGCGATAGTGGAATGGTGTATAGCAGCATAGATTCTGTGTGGAACTCTTTAATAATTTCTCGATTGCGCTCTTTGTTACGTTCTCGTTTGCGTCGTCGCTGGCTATCGCTGGTTTTTTATTTCAACGTCAGTTTTTGTCCTGCAATGACGAGTGTGCAGGCTTGGCATTCGCGTAGTGTTACATTATTCCTGTTCGGCCAGCGCATTGTCAGTGATTACAGTCACTTGTCCGGGATGCTCCCCGGCCCCCAATTTCAGCGCCAGTAGTACAAGCGGCGCCAGGGCAATGAGGCTCAACGCAAATCCCAGTGCAGGCCATTGCACGGAACACCAGGCTAACGGCGCCAGCCATAAACTATTGATCACTACTACGCTTATCGTCACTTTGCGGTGACTATTAAAGCGTCGCGCCGCATGTTGATAGGCGTGACAGCTATGCCCCTCGTACCATTTATCGCCGCGCCAGTAGCGCCGGGCCAGCGTCACGGCAGTATCAGCAATGAACAGCGCCAGCAAAATCACCCACGTCCAGACTGTGAGGCTACCTGCTCCCATCGAGAACAAGGCCAGCACCCCGAGAATGAAACCGATAAAGCTGCTGCCAGCGTCCCCCATGAACAATCGTGCTGGCGGCCAATTCCAGACCAAAAACCCGGCGCCGGCCGCAAATAGCGTGGCAGACAGTCCCGAGACTACCTGATCGCCACTCTTTATAACCAGCAGAAATGACAGAAATGTGACGAACAGCAACTCCGCGCCTGCCAACCCGTCTATGCCGTCCATGAAATTATAGAGATTGAGCAGCCACAGCAGCGCCAGTACGGCCAAAATACCCAGCAGCAAAGGGTTTGCCAGCACCACACCACCAAAATCGATGGGCGCTACCGGTCCCAGCCAGAGCACGACCCAGACGGCCGCCAACAGTTGCAGCGGCATGCGCACTCCCACGTGCAGATGGCGAAAGTCATCGATCAGTCCGATCAGCCCGATAGCAACCGCAGCAAACGCAATCATCAGCTGTGCGAATGACAACAAGCCTGTGCTGAAGAAATAGCCAGCGGCGGCAGCGAACACCACGACCATGGCTATGCCCCCGCCTACGGGAACAGGCTGCTTGTGCGCACTGCGGCTCACCGGGAAATCGAGCAGCCGCGCCTGTAATGCCAGCTTCCAGTAAAGCCCGGTGCCCAGGGCCGTCGCCAGAAAAATGGCTGTAAAGAATGCCCATTGCGGCATTTGCGCCAATGTCTGCGCCATCAAGAGGATCGCCTGAAGATCAGAAATTCAGCCGCAATTATAGCCCTCGATGCGTAAGTTTCATTAATAAAATCAGACGCTTTCGTGAGAAAGCGCCTGATCTTTATCACATCTCTTGATCACACCAGCCGTCAGTCACTGACAATGATGATGCGAGCACGATTACGCTCCAGCGTCGCCGTACCGATCCCACTCACCTCGAGCAGTTCATCCACCGTCGTGAAAGCGCCAAACATCTGGCGATAGGCCACGATCTCCTCTGCCTTCACCATGCCAACGCCATCCAGGGCAGCGGCAATGGCCGCAGCATCGGCGTGGTTAATATCGAGTTGATTGACCTGCTGAGTAGTCTCCTGGGGAGCCGGCGCTGCCAGGCTCAGCGGCGCCATCAGTGATGCCAGAAGCAACAACAGAACCTGCAAGTTTCGCATTTTGCACATAGTGATTTCCTTATCTCTAGCCAATGAAAAGAAACAGCCATCTCCACATAGGGAGACGACGGCTACGTGCTCAAGTGTAGTTGAGTTGGCGCTAGAGGCCAGCCAGCGCCGAATTAAACGCCCGGAGCGCTTCTGCCGGTGAATCTGCCTGTGTGATAGGCCGGCCGACGACCAGATAGTTACTGCCGTTTTCAATCGCCTGTACCGGACCGACGATACGCTTCTGGTCGTTCGCTGCATCTTCAGGGCGGCGAATCCCCGGGGTCACCAGACAGAAATCGTCCGGCAATTGCGAACGCAGCAGTTTGGTCTCGGCAGCAGAACAAACAACACCATCGAGGCCCGCCTTCTGCGCCAGGAACGCCAGTTTGCTCACCTGTTCTTCAGGATTGGCGTTGATGCCGACCTGTAACAGATCCTCTTTGGCGAGACTGGTGAGGACGGTCACTGCAATCAGCAGCGGCTTGTTTGTGGAGCCAACTTCCAGCGCTTCCCGGGCTGCCTCCATCATCACAGCGCCGCCGGAAGCGTGCACATTGACCATCCAGACACCGAGCTGTGCCGCCGCTGTCACTGCCTTGGCGACAGTGTTGGGGATGTCGTGGTACTTCAAATCCAGAAACACATCAAAGCCCTGATCGACAGCCTGCCTTACCAGGTCGGGACCGGCGATCGTGAACAATTCCTTGCCAATCTTCACGCGGCATTGCTCCGGGCTCAGTTGCTTTAGCAGCGCCAACGCCTGCTCAGCGGAATTGAAGTCGAGGGCGACGATGATTGCTTTGTTCATGCGCAGATGCATCCTTATTAGTCGGGTGACGATGAGCTGCCAGACTCGGTGACTTGTGCAGGTATTTTAAGCTATTTGTGGCGCCATGCGCAGGCTACGCAGTCCATCAATTGTCCTGAGCAATCTGACGACGACTGCGAGAGCGCCGGTATTATTTTATTTCTTTATTCGTGACCAGAGGGCGAATCTGGTCCCATTTCTGACAGCTCGGGCATAACCAGTAGAGGCTTTTCGCTTCAAAGCCACAATGATTGCAGCGATAGGACGGCTGTTTCCGGCCAAGGCGGTCAATGGCTGACTGTAACAGGCGCATGCTGGTTGAGACGTCGGCGCTGGCGCGCGGTATTTGCATGGCTAACAATTCAGACAGCCCGGGCAATGAGGGTTGCGACTCCATGAGTGTGCTGACGAATTCAATGGCGGCATCATCACCACTGCGCTCACGGATAAGCTTTGCCAGAGCAACAACGATGCCGGCAGACGGCCTCTCCTTCAATGTCTCACGCAGCATTGTTTCATAGTCATTCAACTTGCCCAACTGACTGTAGCAATCAGCCAGTTTCGGCAGCAGCTCATCGGTAAATTCAGGACTCAGCTGACGCACGCGTTGCAGCTCCCGAAGCACCGCTTCCGGATTGCCGAGCCGCTGCTCAATGCGCGCCAGCAGCAAGGACGGGCGCACTGCGCGACGATCAAATTCGAACGCCTGTTTGGCCTGCCGGCGTGCTTCGATCGCATGCCCTGCCTGTAGCGTTGCTTCGGCTACCTCGCAGCAGTAATTAGCCGCCGAATTACGCAGGGTCTGGTCACGCCGCATGGCTGGATTGGTGAGCAACTGCCGCGCGCAATCTATGGCATTGGGCCACTCTTTTTCCGTCTGATAGATCGTCATGAGATGCTGCAAAGCTTCCCATTTGGCCGGGGCATCTTCTTCGAGGATTTCATTCAGCAGTCTTTCGGCGCGATCCAGCAAGCCGGCGGCAATGTAGTCGATTGCCAACTGCAAGCGAGTGGAGTCGGTAAACTGCTGATTCAGGCCAGGCCGTGCCAGCAGGGTCTGGTGCACCTTGATGGCTTTGTCTACCTTGCCGCGACGACGTAGCAGCGCACCGAGCGCGAGATGCGTCTCTACGGTTTCTGAATTGACTTCCAGTGCTTTGATAAAGGTATCGATGGCCTCATCAGGCTCATCATTCAGCAGGTAGTTCAGACCAACGAAGTATTCGTCAAAGATTTCGCGAGTGAGTTCGCCCGCCCCTTTCTGCTTTCCCGGGCCGAATTTGCCGAGCAACCAACCGGCGATGACGGCAAGCACCAACACCAGATAAATTCCAGCGTCAGTTAACATCAATCGAGATCCTTCAGTGACATGGCTCGCAGTTGCCGGACTTCCCGGCGTGCGAGTTCGAGTTCCTTATTCAGTCGTCGTATCTCGGCACGTGAACGCAGATGCCTGAAGACTCCCAGACCAACCATGAGTCCCAGAATTCCGCCGCTGACGAATGCGCCTATAATCCACACAGACACTGGTCGCACCGAAGATTGCCAATTACCGAAGGCAATGGCGATCTGTTCAGTGTTGTAATAGGAAAAGATAATGCCGGCGATGAACACCAGCACCAGCACTATTCCTGATAGCCAACGATTGAGCTTACGCATGGTTCGCACTAGAAGTGACGCTTGTTACCAGAATTGAAATTCAATTGTGCCGTATAAGAAAAAACGGCACCACCCGAAAGGTCATGCCGTTTTCGAAAGTTTGAGCGTCGCGCTTTAATTAAAGCTGCTGTTCAGTCAGCATGCTGCTATTGACGCGATCCCGTAATTCTTTACCTGGCTTGAAGTGCGGAACATATTTGCCGCTTAGAGCGACAGGTGTGCCAGTCTTCGGATTACGCCCGATACGCGGGACACGGTAATGTAGTGAGAAGCTGCCGAAGCCGCGAATCTCAATGCGACCGCCCTCGGACAACACTTGTGACATGTATTCGATGATCGCTTTAACAGCGAGTTCCACATCCTTGGAAGACAGCTGGGTTTGCTTGCCTGCGATGCGATCTATCAATTCAGACTTGGTCATAATCCTCCCCTGCGCACATCTCCCTACTACACCCGAGTAATTAGCCCGGCCATTTTGGCCGGGCTAACTTTACTTTCAGAAAATCAGAAACCAATTTTTACCAGTTTCTTTATTCCTTATCCATCTCCGCTTTGATCAAATCACCGATAGTGCCTGGTGAAGTGTCGGCGGCTTCCTTGTTTTTATGTTGCTCAATCGCTGCTTTTTCGTCGTCGATTTCAATCGCTTTGATAGAAAGACTCAGAACGCGGCTCTTGCGGTCAACGCTAACGACTTTGGCTTCCACCTGGTCGCCTTCTTTCAATACATTACGTGCGTCTTCGACTTTGTCACGGCTGATTTCTGAAGCTCGCAACACGCCTTCTACGCCATCCTGCAAGGCAATCGTGGCAGACTTGGCGTCGACTTCGGCAACAGTACCCTTAACGATACTGCCCTTGTCGTATTCAGACACGTAGTTCATGAACGGGTCGTCTTCCAGTTGCTTGATGCCGAGAGAAATACGCTCACGCTCAGGGTCGATGGACAGAATAACAGTTTCGATCTCATCGCCTTTCTTGTAGTTGCGTACTGCTTCTTCGCCAGACTCATCCCAGGAGATGTCAGACAGATGCACCAGACCATCAATATTGCCTTCCAGACCGATAAAGATACCGAAGTCTGTAATGGACTTGATGCTGCCAGTGATGCGATCACCTTTCTTGAAATTCTCGGCGAAGCCGTCCCAGGGATTCTGGAAGCACTGCTTGATACCCAGAGAAATACGACGACGCTCTTCGTCGATATCCAGAATCATCACTTCCACTTCGTCGCCCAGTTGTACGACTTTGCAGGGTTGGATGTTCTTGTTTGTCCA
>CAZQFA010000046.1:0-20505 GCA_964592245.1 uncultured Pseudohongiella sp.
CCGATACCAAAGGGGTTGCCGATGGCGACTACGTAGTCGCCAATATCGACGGTATCGATGGCGGCGAAGGCCAACTCCTGCAGATCCTCTGCCGGGACCTGTACCAGAGCGATATCTGTGTTGGGATCACTGCCCAGCAACTCGCCTTCCAGCGTCCGGCCATCGTTCAGCTGCACACTGATGTTCTGCGCGTCCGCAATCACATGATGATTGGTGACCACGTAGCCGTTGGCAGCATCAATGATGACACCGGAGCCGGCGCCAGTGGCGAAGGGCTGTCGCCCCTGATTGGGCTGTTCCGGCGTCTCGGGCAGGAAGCGCCGCAACTCGTCGGGAATCTGCCCGCCGAAAGAAAATGGTGACGCCGTTGGTATTGATTTGGTCACGCGGATACTGACTACAGCGGGAGTAACCCGCTCCAGCATCGGCGCCAGCGTCGGCAGCCCTTGCTGCTTGGCCGCCTCGCTGATACCCAGCGCTGGCATGGTAACGGCCAGCAACAAGGCTGCCATTACCGGTTTGATGTTGAGAAGAGTCTTCATTACTACCTCCTGCAAAAGCATGATTGAATCATGGCCGCCCAGCGGCCATCCGCTTGCTGTGTTAGCAGGTAAAGTAGGGTCCAGGCGGCGTAAATACCTGAAAATACGGTGAACTTTATGTCCAGAAATCCTGCAGATTGGAAAATAGCCTTTGCCAGCCTGGCGTAATCAGTACACTAGACAGGTAAAATTTCGCCACATCAGGAAAAGATTTGGCGAGCCGGGCAGGTTCAATGCAACCATTTCGCGGCTTCGTCGTCTAACGGATGAGACGCGCTGAATGGCACTTGAAATCGTGGTCCGTTGAACCAAAATTCAAGGGATTAGCTGCTAATACTGATAGTTTAAATAGTATTGGAGGCCAGTGAATGATTGGCCGTCGGGGCATGCAACAACGCCCATGTAAACATGCAACAACACCAAAATTATCGTCAAATTTGGGGGCAATATGGAACCATTGACCAGTCACACGGACACTAGCGTCAAACATCGTAATCCTGCGTTGCAGGATGCGTTTGCGCTGGCAAACTGGCAGGTGGAGCCGGAGCTGAATACATTGCTGGACACCGGCAGCGGCGACAAACGCCATCTCGAACCACGCCTGATGCGCCTGCTGTGCTTTCTCGCCGCCAATCAGGAGGCGGTACTGAATCGCGATGAACTGGTGCAGGAACTCTGGCCACGGGTCATTGTTAACGAAAACTCCCTGACCCGGGCAGTGTCGGAACTGCGCAAGCATTTGCAAAGTGACGACCTGAGCGGTTCTGATTTTATCAAGACCATTCCCAAGCGTGGCTATCAATTGCAACAGGCGGTACGTGCGCTGCCAGTTGCTGCAGCTCAGCACGCCAGTGAGCGCCCTGCTGCGGCTGCTATTCCGCACTCAAATACGTTAACTGTGGCGAACAGCGGCCTCGTGGCCAGCGCCCAGCGCAATTGGCGTTTACCGGCGGGTATGTTGGCAGCCTCGATGGCCGCCATTCTCAGCCTCTGGTCTGGCCAGAATTCAGAACAGCCAGCAGCGCTGGCCGCCCTGCAGGCAGAGGTACCAGCAGCACCGCTGGCCGATCAAGTGGTTCCCAGCCGCAACTGGCCGCTTGGTGGCGAGATCGCCCTCAGTGCCAGTGAGCCAGACAGCGCCAGGTTTGCCGGTATCGAATCACCGGTGCTGTCGGCGGACAAGGAACGCTTTGCCTACATCAAGCGCGACATGACGGGATCCACTGTCTATGTTGGCAAAACAGGTGCAGAAGCCGAGCCAGTGGCAGTTTTTAATTGCCAGCGCTACCTGACCAATTTGACCTGGTCACCACTGGGAAACAGCCTGCTGTTTGCCAGCCACCCCAGTATGACACCGGCAGCGATGTATAACGGCAGCACCGCAGCGGCTGCCGAACTGCTCAGCCTGAATCTGGAAACCATGGAAGTGAATCAGCTGATCGAGCAATTACCGAGCAATGACGCTGACAGTAAACCGGCCGTTAACCTGACGTGGTATCAACCCGCCGCTTTCACGCCATCGCCGCGTCCATCGGGCCTACCAGGGTAGACAGGAAGGCTGTCAGCAACAGGATCAAACTGGCTGCAACGATCTCCAGGCGAATGGAGCGTTGCAGCGCTGCTACGCTACCAGCGCTGCCTGTCAGCAATTGCGGCACCAACCGGAAACGATTCAAGGCAGCCAATCCCAGCAGCGCCATCACCAACACCAACTTCAACAACAGTGCCTGACCATAACGTGTGGTCAGCAGTTCCAGCGGCGAGGCCAACAGGGCAAACAGCAAGCCCACTCCTGCCACCACCAGTACCGCCACGATCACCAGTGCCTGATCACCGAAGCGCCGCATCACCAGCGCCAGATCATTGCCTGCTTGCCAGCGACACAACAACCACAGCGGCAGCAAAGCGCCCACCCACAAGGTCATTGCCAGTACATGCAGCGTAATGGCCAGTTGTGCCAGCACCCCGTGCACCGAGACATGACCGATCATGCGGAAACTGATAGCGATGAGCAGCATGGCAATGAACAGCGGCCGCGCCGTCCACAGTCGGTAACGCAAGCCCGGTGCCTGCTGTAGTGCCTGGCTGCGCGCCAGAGCGATGAGCAGCGTGATAATGATAAGAGCGAAGCCGGCCAATCGCAGCAAGGTGCTGTCGCCCTGCTCTGTATCGAGCAGGATACTGGCCATAGTCCAGTCGAACATGCCGGCGAGGCCACTGCCGTTGATCAGGCCGACTTGCACGAGAAAATTGCCGACCACGCCGTGGAAGCCCAACACTGCAGTAATCAAGCCGTAGAGCAACAGAAAACGCAGCAGGCGCCGACTGCCGTCATAGTGAAATACCAGCATCAAACCAGTACCCGCCGCACCGGCCAATCCTGCGTACAACAACACTTTGCAGACCAGTTCGGCCAGTTCCCAGGGGGTGAAAGTCATGCGTGGGTAGTTTACTCAGTGACAGGGAGCGACAGTCAACGCCGCTAGCCTGGAGCGCCCGGTGGTCGCAGCAGTCTGCACTGACTGCCACCCCGGTTCGCCTTGGTCAGCGCAATACAGCACCGACAACCTGACTTATCAGTCTGCCGCAGTGGCGGACGGATCAACCTTGAAGCTGAAAGAATCGGTCACAGTATGTCCGTCGGCACCGATGACGGCCCAATTGACAGTAAAGTTGCCGGGGTGCATACCGGGTGTGGGAATGCTAAAGCTTGTCATCGCTTCGCTACTCGGGCGAAAACCGGTTGGCATGGCGTGACCGGACATGGTCAACTCCAATTTCACCAGACGCACTGAGGCAGTAAATTCCAACTCGATTGACGCGGGAATCGCAGCCACAGTGGCACCATTGGCTGGTGTCGATTCTTTTAATGCAGTATGTGCTTGCACGGCGACGCTGGCGAAGACCAGCAGCAATGTTGCAAGCGCTTTTGACAGTGATAGTTTTTTCATACGTTCTCTCCCGTTAGCAATTCAGACTGCCTGGTGGCGCCTGATTTTATACCGCCACTCTACCATTGCCAGGCTGTCTGCTGGCTGAATGCAATCCTGATACAGGTACTTGATGACAGCAATGCTGGCGCTGTTTCTGCTGCCAATTCAGACTGGCGCTATAGTAGCTCAAACCCGTGTCCATACCGTCATGGAAGTCTGGCCGGAACATGCGTCATATTGTCGCAGCACACGCCTTGCAGACTTTTTATTTCTGACAGCCCTGACACCTATTATAACCCTGATTACCCTGACAACCCTGATTACCCTGACAACCCTGACAGTGCAGGCTGCAAAGAGGCCAGCAGCTCAGGATTTGCGCTCGAACACGTGGTTCAGGGGCGACAGATTGATTTCGTCGATCACCGCCTCCGGCCGCGCCTCGATAATGCTCATGATTGCTGTCGCCACTTCCTCCGGTTGCAAGGCATGTTCAGTCGCAGGCCCGGGTTGGTAATGTAACTCATCGTAAAATGCCGTGCGCGTGGCTCCGGGGTTGACGATACTCACGCGCACACCCGATTTGGCACATTCGGCTCGCAACGCCTGGGCAAACCCGCGCAGGGCGAACTTGGAAGCGCAATACAGACTGCCCTGGCGGCTGCCATGCAAGGCCGCTTCCGAGCCGGTAAAGACAATAGAACCGGAACGCTGCTTCTTGAAATGCGGCAGAAAGGCCTTGGTAACAATGCAGTGACTGACAAAATTCACATCCATGGTCACACGAATGTCGTCATAGGATAGCTGATCCAGGTATCCCATTTTGCCAATACCGACGTTGTTAACAAGCGCCAGTACCGGCTCGTCCAGTACATCCACCATATCGGTCAGTGTGGCAGTCAACGCTGTGGTATCGGAAAAATCCACCGACTCGAAGCGAAAATTTTCGTGCTCGCCTATGGCGTGGTCAAAGTGCCGACACAGGCCCAGAACGCGATAGTTTGCTGCCAGCAGTTGCCGCACCAACGCCAGGCCTATACCGGATGAGGCACCGGTTACCACAACCAATCGCGGATCAGACACGACCATGACTGTAATTCCTGCGGGATGCTGAGCGCCTTATGCTGCGCCCGCAAACCCACTATTGTTGGTAATTCTTACTGTTGCTTCTTATGATTGATATTTAGCCAACTCTTTGCGGGCGACTACACGGCGATGCACCTCATCCGGACCATCGGCGAGTCGCAGCGTGCGCTGGCCAGTCCACAGCGCCGCTAATGGAAAGTCCTGACTGACGCCAGCAGCGCCATGCATCTGTATCGCCCGATCAATAACCCGCAAAGACATGTTAGGCACTGCGACCTTGATCTGGGAGATGGCATCACGCGCCGCCTTGTTGCCCAACGTGTCCATCAAATAAGCCGCACGATAGGTCAGTAGTCGGCACATTTCAATTTCTATGCGACTGTCGGCAATGACATCATAGTTGCCACCCAGCTCTGCCAGCGGCTTGCCAAATGCCTGCCGCTCCAGCGCCCGCTCGCACATCAATTCCAGCGCTTTCTCGGCGGCGCCAATAGAGCGCATGCAGTGATGAATACGCCCCGGCCCAAGACGACCCTGGGAAATTTCAAAGCCGCGGCCGCGACCAAGAATGATATTGCTCTGGGGGACGCGCACATTATGGAACTTGATATGCATATGCCCGTGCGGTGCATCGTCGCGCCCAAACACTTCCATCGGCCGCACGACTTCAACACCTTCGGTATCCATTGGCACCAGAATCTGCGACTGGCGATTGTGCTTGGGGGCATCCGGATCAGTGACCACCATGACGATCATGATCTTGCAGCGGGCGTCACCGGCACCCGAGATATAGAACTTTTCGCCATTGATTACCCATTCATCGCCATCCAGCACCGCGCTCGTGGCAATGTTGGTGGCGTCTGATGAGGCGACACCCGGTTCCGTCATCGCGAACGCCGAACGAATCTCACCAGCCAGCAATGGCTCCAGCCATTGCTTCTTTTGTTCATCCGAACCGTAGCGTTCCAGGACTTCCATGTTGCCGGTATCGGGAGCACTGCAGTTCATTGACTCGGATGCCAGTCGGCTACGGCCCATTATTTCAGCCAGGTGTGCATACTCGAGATTACTGATCCCGGCGCCGCCCTGACTCTCCGGTAAAAAGAAATTCCACAGGCCCTGTGAGCGTGCTTCTGCCTTCAGGCCATTGAGAATTTCATCCTGACGCGGCGTGTGTGACCAGCGATCACCTACCGACACTTCGGCGTGATACTCCGGCTCCAGCGGCTCAACCTTGTCTTTGACAAATGCGCGTAATTTTTCGCGCACGGCGATCATTTCGTCTGAAAGTCCCAGATTCATAATTTGATTGTCTCTCCTGCAAAGTCCTGCATGGCAATGGGCAGTATTGTTCTAGCTGGCGATTGTACCACCGCCATCGATGACCAATGTTTGACCTGTGATAAACGTACCGGCTGCTGACGCCAGATACACTGCAGCACCGGCGATCTCGTCCGGCTCACCGATCCGGCGCAACGGGTATTTCGCCACCGTAGCCTTATAGATCTCCGGATTCTCCCAAAGGGCCTTGGCGAAGTCGGTGCGAATCAGTCCCGGTGCAATGCAATTGACGCGGATATTCTTTGGCCCCCACTCAACCGCCAGATTGCGGGCGATCTGCATATCTGCCGCCTTGGAAATGGCGTAGGCTCCCAACGCATCGGTGCCCTTCAGGCCGCCGATAGAAGAGACAATAATCACGGCGCCATCGCCGCGCTCTGCCATGCCGGGAATTGCCAGCTGACACAGGCGATGCACGCTACCGATATTGGCATGCATGACTTTGTCGAAGGCTTCGTCAGGAATGTCTTGTGAAGGGCCGAAATAAGGATTTAAAGCGGCGTTACACACCAGCGTATCGATTTGGCCGTACGCCGCCAGTGTCTTGTCCACCAGCTGTTTTAACTGTTCCGGGTAGTTAATGTTGCAGGCAATGGCCGTCGCTTGCAGGCCGCGGCTATTGAGTTCGGCAGCGACTTCATCACAGGCATCCTGATTGCGACTTGATATCACAACGCGAGCGCCCTGCTCCGCCATGCGCTCGGCAATCGCGCGACCAATGCCTTTGGTCGACCCGGTTATCAGCGCCACCTTCCCCTCAAGGCTGAATAGACTCATGGTTTCTCCATTTTATTGTCAATGTCATCGCCCCATCCGTCGGCGTAATGACATGCACTGTGCTGTGGGACAGGTACACTAGCAAGCAGCAAGGGCGATAACAAGTCAGTCGCTGTCGCTTGTCATCCAGTCGCGTTTGCCTTTGGCAATATTGGTGCCGCCATCAACCGGAATCACCGTACCCGTGGTGTAGGCTCCTGCCCGTGAGGCGAGATAGGCGACTATACCGATCATTTCCTCCGGCTCGCCGACCCGCCCCAGCGGGCAATCATCTTCGATGTCAGCGCGGAATTCAGCCAGCACATAATCTGTCATTTTCGATTCGAAGAAACCCGGCGCCACCGCATTGACGGTGATATGCCGCGGTGCCAGCTCAACGGCCAGACAACGGGTTAAATGATGCAGGGCCGCCTTGCTGGCAGTATAGGCGAACGTTGGCACACGCTGCACAATGGGTACGTGCAGCCCGTCCATGGAACCAATATTGATGATGCGCGCAGGGTCCGTTACTGTCGCCGCCATTTCCAGTAATGGCACGGCGTCACGGGTCAGGGAAAAAACCGCATTGAGGTTGGTATCAATCACCTTGGCGAAACCGGCATCGGGGTATTCGTGCAGTGGTGCACCCCAGTTGGCACCGGCGTTATTGACCAGAATGCTTAGCGTGCCCAGAGTAGCAGCCGTTTGCTCCAACAAACGTTGCCTGTCGTCAGCAACAGTGACATCGGCAACAATGGCTGTGCAGTCACCCAGTGGCTGCAATTCCCTAAGCGCCATGTCGCACTTTTCTTGTTTACGCGAAGCGATAACGACCTTGACGCCGTTCTGCAACAAGCCCCGCGCCAACATCAGCCCGATACCGCTGGAACCGCCCGTGATCAGTGCGGTCTTGCCCTCCAGAGAAAAGAGCCGCCCGAGAGAATAATCTGCTTGGTCTTGCTCGCTCACAATTCTTCGTCTGCCACCTTGACCAGCTGCTTGCCGAAATTCTTGCCCTTGAGCATACCGCGGAATAACTCCGGCGCATTCTCCAGGCCTTCACCTATGCTCTCGCGGTAGTGGATGCGGCCTTCACTTACCCAGCGTCCAAGCAGGCGAGTAGCTTCTACCCAGCGATCCATCCATTCAGTGACCACAAAGAATCGGTGCTCCGGGACTGGATCGAGCTTTTGTAAAATATCAAATGGCGTTTCGGCCTTGCTGATGTCTTCAGCATTGTACTGTGAGACATAGCCGCAGATCGGCACCCGCGCGCCCGGATTGAGCAGTGGCGCAACCGCGCGCGTGACTTCACCGCCGACGTTTTCGAAGTAAACATCGATGCCGTTGGGGCAAGCAGCGGCTAGCTCCGCCGCCAGATTACCGGCCTTGTAATCAATGCAGGCATCAAAGTGCAGCTCTTCCTTGACGTAGCGGCATTTCTTTTGCCCACCGGCGATACCTACTACGCGCAGCCCTTTCAACTTGGCAATCTGTCCGACGACCGAGCCCACAGCACCGGAGGCAGCGGCAACGACCAGTGTCTCACCCTCTTGCGGTTTGCCCACTTCAGTCAATCCAAAATAGGCGGTGCGACCTGGCATACCAACTACCCCCAGATGCGCAGACAGGCTGCCGTTTTCCGGATCCACTTTCATCAAACGCGGGTCATCGTCCCGGGAAATGACGTAGCTTTGCCATCCACGATGGGCAGTGACCCGATCACCCACCTGATATTTGTCAGAGCGTGACTTCAAGACGATGCCGGCACTTTCACCAATCATCACATCACCGACTTCCATCGGCGCTGCATAGGACTTCACGTCATTCATACGTCCGCGCATGTAAGGGTCCAGAGAGAGCCAACACACCTTGATGAGAATCTCGTTATCGGCCAGTTCCGGCACATCGGATTCTTCCAGGCGAAAGCACTCATCTCCCGGTTCCCCCACCGGACGCTGGGCAAATATCACACGCGTATTTTTGATCATGGGCATTCCTGTCAGTTAGTTATTGATCTAAGTGCTCCCGAGTCTAACGTATTATTGTCAGAGCGCACAGTTGCCACGATTGCCTCTTGCAACAAGCCCAGCCCGGACTGGAGTTCCTCCTCGCTGATCAATAGCGATGGCAGCAGACGAACGATGCCATTGCGCGTTGGGGTCACCAGCAAACCTGCCTCAAGACAGGCTTCAGTTACCGCCTGTACCTGTTCGTCACTGGTAAATTGCAAGGCCCAGATCAGCCCGCGTCCGCGCACCTGCGAGATTAGCTGTGGGTACTGCTGTTGCAGCGCCGTAAGCGCGGTTGCCAACCAATGGCCTTTGGCAGCCACGGATTCAGCGATTCGATTTTCCCGCAGGAACCTGAGCACGGCCAGCGCCACGGCGCAACCCAACGGATTACCACAGTAAGTTCCGCCATGATCACCGACTTTAATCTTCTCCCCCAACTCTGCTGATACCGCCAACGCCGCAAACGGAAAGCCACCGGCAATCCCCTTGGCCATAGTCAGGAAATCCGGGACAACCTGCCCGCTGTCATGCTGGAGTGCAAACGGTTTGCCGGTACGGCAAAAGCCGGTCTGAATCTCATCGACGATCAATAGCGTGCCATTAGCCTGACACAGCGCCTTGACCTGACTCAGGTAGTCATCATGCGGTATCTGCACACCGCCCTCTCCCTGAATCGGTTCAACGATGACAGCAGCAATCTCGCCATTGAGACTCGCCCGCAGGGCGCCAAGATCACCAAAAGGAACGAACCGCGTATGTGGTAACACAGGCAGGAAACCGGTGGCATTTGCCTGACCTACAGACACCGTCAATGTGTTGAATGTTCTGCCATGAAATCCGCCGCTGGTCGCGACGATACCTGTACGGCCAGTAATCTTGCGCGCCAGTTTGATCGCTGCGTCGTTCGCCTCGGCACCGCTGTTAACGAAGAATGTGCGCATTCCTGGTGCCGGTAGCCAGTGCTGTAATTCATTGAGTAGACGTGCCCGCACTGGCGAATAGGAAAACCCCGAATTCGGGTTCTGCCAGAGCTTGCCCGCCTGGGAGATCAGCGCCTTCTGCATGACCGGATGCGCATGCCCCAGACAGGTCACACCCCAACCGGACGTCATGTCCAGATACTGCCTGCCCGCCGCATCCCAGACATAGCTCCCCGCTCCACGTTCGGCCACCAGAGATTGCTTCTTGCAAAACCCTATACCCAGCTCTGTTTCTACTTCCTGCACATTCATCGTCATAGCCCTTTGCTACAGTGGAGTGATTTGACGCGATACCAATAGGAATACAACTCGTGATAGCCGAGCGATTCATAGAGGCAACGAGCCGCGGTGTTATCTTGTTCAACTTGCAAATAAGTAAACGTGGCGCCCTGACCATATCCCCAGCGCAACAAGTGCTGCATGACTACCCTGGATAGTCCTTGTCGCTGCCAGTTCGCTATCGTGCCGACGCCAAAGATTCCCAGCGTCGCGCCATGGCATACCGCCAGACCGGTCGCCAGTGCCGCACCGCTGCTATCGCGCAAACACAATAAATAGTGGGCGGTATTGAGACTGGCGATAATCTTTGCATGCGCAGGGACATCGGCGATTTCCAGGCCGCGCACCTGATGCCAGGCCACCGACCATTCCTGTGCCGACTCGCGACACAGCCGCATCGACAGGCCGAGAGCGTCGTACTGCACATCACTCTTTGCAGGTGTCTCGTCAGCATTCAGAGATTTGCCCAGCACCAGCGTGTCACCTTCCTTGCGGTAGCCGGAAATCTGTAAGTGCCGATCCAGCGCCGCAAAATCACAGCCCACTTCCGGGCGTCCGGCCAGCACTTTCACCGTGGCCGGCAAACCGTGGGTGGAGAAAAATTGCTCTGTTTCAGCACACAGTTGCTGCCAGTCATGCACCCGATCGAGATAGGGATTCATGGAATTGGAACGACGACTGACACCACCGGCAAAACGCAACACCCCGGTCTGGGCGGATTGTTCCAACAGTGCGGGCCAGGCGACTTGTGCCGCCGATTCGATAGCATGAATGTCCATGACTGATTCCTGAAATTTAGGCAAAAAAAAACCTCTAAGGTCGGAGACGCTTAGAGGTTTTTCAGTATCTGTTGAGTTTAGACAGTTACGACCACAGCTCTCCGGGTGCTTGATTACGCGCACGCGCAGCACGACGAGCCGCTGCCGCCAGGGCGACTGCTGTATTGGAAAGACTTGTGAATACTGCGTTTTGCATAGTCTTGTGCTGAGATTTAAGCCGCTAAATACTGTCTTGTTTGCTTACTGGTTTGCTTACTGCGGCGAACCGGTCGTCCGCTGCTTTTGTTCGCAAGCCGCGAACTTTAGGACAGCGTTGTTTGTCTTGTCAACTTTTTAATGCAATTGCCCCGGGCATTTTCCCTGCGGGTATCTGTTTTGGCCGCTCAATCGATTGGAGTATCGCGCGCATCCCTGGCTTCTTCTCCAGGCTCTCTATCCTCTCTATCCTCTCTATCTTCCCCATCCTGGCGCGCCTCACGGAACTCGTCGAAGTCGCGCACATCAAAATCGAAGAACGGGTTTTCAAAATCGATCACACGCGCCTCGCGGCCGGTGATCGACCCCTCGATGACCAGCACCAACATATAGGCCGCCAGAGTCGTCAGGAGTAGCGAATAACGATTTGTCAGGATGAGATTACGCAGCTTGTTCATGAATACTTACCTTTCACTCATTCAATTCTTGTCATAGTCAAGTTAACTGTCAGACGCTCAAGCTCTAGTCGATAAAGCGCCGCATGTAGACGGCACCGGTGATCAGGATGGCGCCAACGGCAATACCGAATAACATGTCGTAATCAAACAGGCGATCAAACAGGGAGCCAAAGTCCATGATCAGATAGGCCACCGGATTCGATCGGCTTTCGACCCAGTTGGCCAGGAACTGGGTATTGAAAATGAAGTCCTCCAAAAAGCCCAGCAACAGGAAGGCACCGATAGCCCAGAGAATAGGCGTGCGCTTGGCGAATGCCGAGAACAACAATAACCAGCCGATCGAAGGCAGTAACCACAAGGTGGCCATTACCATGGACAGATAGACGAATATCAGACTCGCTGCAGCAGCCATAAACATATAGCCAAGGCCGGCGATTTCCACACCGTAGTTGACGCCAAGAATCGACAGCCAGACGGCACCGATGCAATACATCAGTAGCAGAGTTGCCATGGAGAACAAAGGCGCCACGGCACCGATTGTTACCAGTTTGGATAGCACCGTTTGCAAATTCGACACCGGCATAGACTGCCAGAACAGCACACTGGAATCGCGTCGATCCTGGAACAGTGCGTTCTGCAGGTAAACTACCGCAGCGATTGCGAAGGCGACAACGAAGGGTGCCGAGAGCACCATGAACATGGGCGCCATTTCCGTTGGCGAGAGACCATCAAACATGATCGCCAGATATTCGATCGCCATCTGTTTTTCCGCGGCCGGGATGATAGTTTGCAGCCACGCCACCAGCACCAGTATAAGAAAACCTTCCAGTACCGGGGCACCGATAAAGAGCGTCGGGTGTTCCAGCAGTTCGCGTCGAATCAGCGCCTGGAAACGTCGCAAAACGATATTATTCATTACGTCCCTCTTTCAGTTTGGCGACAAACAAATCAGCGACACTGGGCACCAGCACTTCGCCCAGCTGCTGCAATTGGTCTTTGCTAACGTCTTCAAAGGTATAGGCGTATTTGCCGAGCAACTTACGCTTGTAAATCGGTTGCAGGGAATCAGCCATCGCCAGTTTATCCGGATCGACGACGACTTCAGCATAGCGATCTGCCAGATCTGACATCATGCTATCCAGGACGATTTCACCGCGATTGATAAACAGCAAATGCGATAACAGAGTTTCTATTTCTTCCACCTGATGCGTACTGATAATGATTGTGCGCTCACCATCAAAATAGTCATTGAGCAGGCGATCGTAGAATTCCTTGCGATAAATAATATCAAGACCCAGCGTTGGCTCATCCAGCACCAGCAGCTTGACATCAATGGCCATTACCAGCGCCAGATGCAGCTGCGTCACCATGCCTTTGGATAATTCCTTAATGCGCTTGCGCGGCGGAATGTCAGTCGTCGCCAGAAAACTCATGGCTTTTTCTTTGTTGAAGCGCGGATGCACCGCCTCGACATAATCGATGATCTGGTTCACCCGCAGCCACTTCGGCAAGATACCAACGTCGGCAATAAAGCAGACTTCTTCCATCAATTTGTGACGCGCCACTCGCGGATCGCGCCCGGCCACCAGCAAATCACCCTCAACGTCACACAAACCAATCAGTGCTTTTAGCGTGGTGGTCTTGCCTGCGCCGTTGGGACCGATGAGACCTGTGATGGCCCCCAGCGGCACATTGAGGTCCACATTCTTGAGGACCTGAAGGTCGCCATAGCTCTTGCGTAGCGATTTGGCTTCAACAATTGCGTTCATCAAACTTTCCTATCAGAGATTTGCCCCAGTATCCGGGCACGATCAAGTCTTGCTGCTGCCAATGAGGTCATCAATTGCCAGGCCGAGCCTTTCAATGCGCTCTGCAATTTGAGGCCATTCATCGCGCAGGAATTTTTCGCGCTCGAGTCTTGCCAGTCTTTCTTTTGCTCCGCTAACCACATACATTCCAAGCCCCCGTCTTTTCTCTACTAACTCTTCGTCCACCAGTAACTGAAGTGCTTTCGACACCGTAATGGGATTAATGCGCTGTTCGCTGGAAATTTGCCGTACCGAGGGCAAGGCATCGCCCTCGGTCAGATCACCATCCATAATCAGCTCCACGAGCCGGTCGCGGAGCTGCAGATATATCGGTTCTTTGTTGTTCCAGCTAATTTGCACGATAGTGTACTACTGATCTAGTGTTATAGTTAACTATAACACCAAAGCACCAAAAAACAAGCCCGGCACAGAAAAAATTTTTCCTGCCCGGGACTACTAGAAATCAAGATGTGAATCTATTTATTTATCAGTGAGTTGGCGTCATCACTGACGGGTGCGGATTAGCGCTGCCGACGCTCCAGAATCACCTGATCGGCCAGCAAACTGGTGATCTCGGCCTCGTTAAAGCCGAATTCCGTCAATATTTCGTGGGTATTGGCGCCGTATTTCGGCGGCAAATGCCGGATCGATCCGGGTGTACGGGACAGCTTGATCGGCGTCCCTGTCATCTTGTACCAGTCCTGCTGCACGGTCATTTGCCGATGGTGGGTGTGCGGGTGGTCGACGACTTGTTGGGTATTGTGAATGGGTCCGGCAGCCAGCCCGGCCGCAGCCAACACATTGCAGATTTCTTCGCCATCAACCCGCATCAGGCTGGATTCAATCTCCACCTTCAATTCGTCCCGGTTGTTCACCCGGTCTATATTGTTGATGAAGCGCTCATCGGTGATCAGGTCTTCGCGCTCCAGTTCCTTGCAGAGCTTGGCGAAAGCCCGGTTGTTGCCGGCGCCAATGAAAATATCGACAGTTTTGGTACGGAACGTATCGTAGGGACTGATATTGGGATGCGCATTGCCGGTAGGGCCGGGAATCTTGCCGGACAGGTTGTAATTGGGGATATGCGGGTGCATGAGCGAAACAGCGCAATCATAGAGCGTCATGTCCAGGTATTGTCCCAGACCTGACTTCTCCCGCTCGGCCAGCGCCATCAAAATGGCAATCGCCGAATACAGGCCAGTGCCCATATCCACACCGGCCAGGCCGAGTCGCACCGGCTTGCTGCCTTCCTCACCATTGATGCTGAACCAGCCTGCCATGGCCTGAATGATGGCATCGTAGCCCGGGAAGCCGCCCCACGGGCCATCGCTGCCAAAACCACTGATGCGACAATGGATAAGCCTGGGGAATTTCTCTTTCAGCACTTCCTCATAGCCAAGACCCCACTTTTCCATGGTGCCCGGCTTGTAGTTCTCCAGCAGGATGTCGGCGTCGGCCAGCAGTCGCAGCAAGACATCCCTGCCCTTGGGCTGCGTCAGATCCAGCCCCATAGAGCGCTTGTTGCGATTCACGCCAATGAAGTAAGCCGAGTCGTCTTCGTGGAAAGGCGGCCCCCAGTCACGGGTTTCATCACCGCGCGGCGGTTCGATTTTTATAATCTCGGCGCCGTGATCGCCCAATATTTGCGAACAATACGGTCCGCCGAGCACTCTCGACAAATCGATGACCAATTTGCCCGCCAGGGCGCCGGATGTATTCTGGGGTTTCACCTGATAACTCACTGTGCTGATTGCGCAGCGGAATGGCGCTGATTACGTCCGGTAATCAGATTCGTCGGATCGCTGCAGGGAGGCAGAGCATAATGCAGGCATCAGTGGCATTCAAGTTGGCGGCCCGGCCAGAGCTTGCCGCCAGCACTAGAACGGAATGATCTCGCTCCCCTGCCCGTCGCGCTTGATGATGGCCTGCAGGGTTTGCAGCGCTTCGATTTGAATCTGACGAACACGCTCGCGGGTCAACCCGACTTCCCTGCCGACGTTCTCCAGCGTATCGCTGTCGTGACCATCGAAGCCAAAGCGCCGGACAATGACCGCACGCTGTTTCTTGCTCAGTTCCGCCAGCCAATCCTGCATGCGTTCGCCCAGTTCATGGCGTTGACAATGCTGCGCCGGCGCCTCTTGCTCGGCACCCGGCAGCGATTCCAGCAGTGTCCGTCCGGATTCGCTGCTCACTGGTGTGTCGCTGGATACCACCGGCTCATTCATCGCCAGCAGTTGCTCGACGCGACTGACGGGTTTGCTCGCCGCCTGTGCCACGTCAGACAGCGCCGCCTGCCGTCGCTGGTTACTTAGAGCATAATGGTGTTTCAGCACCTGGTTCAGCTCCTTGACCACATGCACCGGCATGCGAATCGTGCGCGTCTGGTTCATCAGCCCGCGCTCGATACTCTGGCGAATCCACCAGGTGGCATAGGTGGAAAAGCGGAAGCCCTTTTCGGGATCGAATTTTTCCACGGCATGAATCAACCCCAGATTGCCTTCCTCAATCAGGTCGGACAGGGAGAGTCCGCGATTCAGGTAGCGTTTGGCGATCCTTACTACGAGGCGCAGGTTGCTTTCAATCATGTGCTGACGACTGGCAGGATCGCCGGCCTGCACGCCACGGGCCACACTGACTTCTTCTTCCGGTGTCAGTAATGACGTGCGGCCGATTTCGTAGAGGTAGCGCTGGGTAGTATCACGAGGGTGGGGACTGGTGTCCGCCTTTTCTACCAAGGGGGTAGAGAATATTTCCGCATCCGACTCGACGTGCAACATCGTGAACCTCCCTGTCCACTGTGGTTGAACTCAAACGGTTGTATTGGTTTTGCTAATTCTGGCTTGCCGACGCCGAGATGAACTTTGTGTGCAGAAAAAGCTCACAGTGCCTCAGTCGCAGGTAATCGCCACACTCGCTTTCAGTATAGTCACTGTGGCAAAAAATTCTAATGCTCTACCCCGCATTCGACCCTGACAAGACACGCGGTGCAAAATGAGGGATGGAAGGATGTGATAGGGAAAACTCAACGACGAAACTATCTGAGACGGGAAAATCAGAGACGGGACGATCCCAGACAGAAAGTTTTGCGCTGGAAGGATTAACGCCGAATCACCTAGAGCTGGATGGCAGTGGCGCTGGCATCTGCTGAAGCCAGCAGAGCGGGCAGGAAGAACTCTGCCACCATGATCGGTTTACTGTGCAATTGAAACAGACTGCGCCGCCCCCAACTGCCCTCGCCGCCAGGTGTGACCTCAAGACCTGCACGGCTGAGCCCCGGCTGACTGAAGAGAAATTCCCCCAGCGGTTGATTGGACAACGCCAGAAGCTGCTCCAGCTTGCCTTGCAAGCTGTGCTGGGGAATCAGTGTATGTGCCATTACCCAGGGCTCATGACGCCCCTGCAATATCACCTGGCGCGACCAGAACGGATGTTCCGCTGCGACCGGCCCAAACTGTTGCCGTAATCCGCCATCGGCAATGGTTACCCAGGCTTCATTGAGCACCTGCACGGCAAACTCGCCGCCACTGCGGGCTTTGAGAATCCTGGTAAGGGAACCGGGATCCCGCAGCCAGGGTAGCCACTGCGCACCGGGTTCATCACCGTAATCAGCAATGGGCTTCCAGCACAGGTCGCTATCCTGAATGGAAAGTACGGGTACAGATGGTGGGCTTGTCATGCGGGAAGGAAAAGCCGGCGGCGAGGGCCGCCGGCTTGGACAATTAACGCGGCTGGTATCGCTGCAGTGTCTTGATGATCACGGTGATCACACGACGATTCTGCTCACGACCGGCTGCTGTATCGTTGGTGGCGACGGGACGTTCTTCGCCATAGCCAGTCGCCGTGATGCGGCTGCCTTGCACATCGAATTCATCAATGAGCACCTGGCGCACTGCGTCAGCGCGGCGCTGAGACAGATTCATGTTGTACTCGTTGGTACCGACGCTGTCAGTATGACCTTCCAGTTCAACGATGACATCCGGGTATTGCTCCATGAAATCAGCGACTTCCTCGATTTCCGGGAAGTACTGCGGACGCACCACGTCACGATCGAACTCGAAGAGTACGTCCAGTTCAACCCGCGCAACCTCTTCCACCGGAATCGGGCAACCGACTTCGTCTACGGCGTAGTTCATCGGCGTATCGGGACATTCGTCGCGGGAATCCGGAACACCATCACGATCCGCATCAGGCGCAGCTGCCGGTGCAGGAGCTGGAGCAGGTGCCGCTGCTGGTGCCGGTGTCGGTGCGGAGCGTGAAGCGCGACCACCCAGATAGAAAATCAGACTGCTGTCGATGCCGAAGTCCAGATCATTGTCACCACCCAGATAACTGTAGGCACGTGCTGCAGTTCGCCACACCACCCGGTCAGTGAGCTGGTACTTCACACCGGCGCCAAGATCGATCAGCGTAGAATTTTCCCCATCAAAATCGGTGTTGCCCAAGCCGCCTACCACGAACGGTTCCAGACGGGCTGGCTCGCTGTTCAGGTCATAGAACAAATCCAGTTTGTAGTGGTCCAGATCGATGTCACCACCGGTATCCAGACTCGGATCCAGATCAAATGTACTGATCTCGAAGCTGGTGCGGTCGGTGAAATCATAACCAATACCGAATGCGGGGCCGATCTCGTCGTCCAGACCGCGGTTGGAATCAAAGTCCATCCACTGCAGGCCCGGCGCCACGTAGACGTCGCCCTCTGCAGCCATTGCCGAATTGTATGAACCCAAACTGCTGACAACTAATATAACTAACGATAATTTTCGCATCCTGTTATCTCTCGCCTCCAAATTGCTGATATTGCCACTACGTCATATTTTCGACTGTGGATGTGCGGGCTTCCCTGACCGTCAGGCAGTCATTGCCCTGAGCCGGAAATGTGAGGCGCATTATAACAGTTAAAGTGGCGCGCGATAATGTGGCTTGTGCGGAATAAGCGTGCGAAAATTGCCCCCGCCTGAACCGGTATCGGCGACGCCTTTACCGCTAGCACTTGCGGCATGGACGCTGTAGGATTTTCCGTACACTCGAGATAGCAGCCCGGCTGCTGCCAACTTATCGACAGGAATGACTCTTGCGTAACTGGCACGAACACATCAAGCACCACATTCTCATCTGGACCGCAGCCGCTCTCGTTGGCTTGCTCAGCGGCTACCTGCTCTGGGTCTTGCTCATTCTGTCCGTCATCTATACGGCCCGCAATTACTACCAGCTAAACCGCCTCGCCATCTGGCTTAACAGCGACCAGACCAGCCACCCCTCTGACCCGCCAGAGAGCTATGGCATCTGGGGTGATATCTATGACGGCATCTATCGCTTGCAAAAGCAGGAACGCAGCTCCAGCGCGCATCTGGAAAATATTATCAACAAGGCACAGGAGTCATCCGCGGCGCTGGAAATGGCCGTCGTGATGATTAACCAGCACGACAATCTGGACTGGTGGAACAAGGCGGCGGAAAAACTGCTTGGCTTCAAATACCCGCAGGACAAGAACCAGTCCATCAATAACCTGATCCGCAACCCGCGCTTTCATGATTACTTTTATAAGGAGAACTATGCCGAGGCGCTGACCATGGAAGCGCCCGGCGATGCCAAAAAAGTGCTGGAATTTCAGATCGCGTTGTTCGGCGAGCACGAGCGCCTGATGATTGTGCGTGACATCACGCAGTTACAGCGACTGGCCAGAATGCGCAAGGATTTTGTTGCCAACGTGTCACACGAACTGGGCACACCGATCACTGTAATCAAGGGTTATCTGGAAGCCATATTGGATAATCAGGACAGTCTCGATCCGCGCTGGCACAAACCGATGCAACAGATGCGCCAGCAATCAATGCGCATGGAAAACATTGTTCGCGATCTGCTTATGCTCTCTTCGCTGGAAACAAAAACCTTGCCGCGCAACCGTGAAGAAATCAATGTCAGGTCGCTGGTCAGGGAAATCGAAAATGACACGCGCCAGATGTTCACGGACAAATCCCACAGCTTCACTATTGAGTGTGACACCGACGCCCTTATTTCCGGCAAACGCAATGAACTCTACAGTGCAGTATCCAATCTGGTGGTGAATGCCGCGAAATATACGCCCGCCAATGGTCAGATTCGCATGAAGACTTTTTTCACTGAAGACAAATTCTCTATCGAGGTCAGTGACAATGGCATCGGCATTGAATCCCATCACATCCCGCGCCTGACCGAACGGTTTTACCGCGTTGATGTCAGTCGTTCATCCGACAGCGGTGGTACGGGTCTGGGATTGGCCATTGTGAAGCATATTCTGGCGCGTCACGATGCCGAGCTGGTAATCGAAAGCACCTACGGCAAGGGCAGCCGCTTCCGTTGCGAATTCCCGTTGTCGCGGGTGAGCAAACCGGCTGCAGAAGCCAGCAATGACATTCCACCCGGCAATGAAAAACGGGATCAGGCGGCGCTAACGCCTGATCCCTGATCCCGCTTTCCTCCACTGGCACACTGCCAGATTGATCTTTCCTGATTAGAAAGTAATGCGCATGCGCAGATGCAGTGCGCTCGGATCATCATTCCCTGCCACTTCATCGGAATCGGCGAAGACGTAGTTAGCGGTGAAACGCACATCGCGATTGAGGTAATAGTTCACGCCAAGGGTGACGGCATCAACTGAGCCACCGGCAATATCCTGATCAGTCAGGTCCAGTGTGTCATAACGCGCCGCGATCTCCCAGGCACCCCGTGATGAGGAAGGAGCCACTGCGCCGAAAGCACCGGCTGAATTACTGTAAGTCCTGGAATCATTGGTCAGAAAGTAGGCCACTGAAAGATAGTAGCCATCGAAAGAGACATCAGGCAGTACATTGCGCTTCACATTCTGATTGATGTACTCGGCCTGAACTGAAAGGCGATTCAGCAAATACGCGGTTTCAAGACCGTAGCGGTCCATCACATCAACGTCTGTAATGGCGCCGGAATCGACTATACGGTGAGCGTCCTGATGCGTATCGGGCCTGGCGCGGAAACGAACGACATCGTCATCGTCGGTTTCCCGCGACAGGGTGACACCAAGATGCAACGTTCCCTCACCACCAAGCTGCGGCCGGTACACATAGTGCGCACCGGCGCCATTGCCGCGGGCTGAATTATTGACTTCATGGGTGTAGGCAGAAAGACCCAGCGTGTAGCGATCGCTCCAGTGCTGATAGCCGACGCCCATGCGGCGATCCGTCACCAGGCCTATCACCATGGCACGCTCGGTAAATGTCATGTTGTTGGAGCTGTTAGTATATTCCAGGCCGGAAAACTGCTTGAAATTACCCACTGTGATCAGGGTATTGCGCAGCCCGGTGTAACGCACATACAGATCCTTCCA